>DAINCX010000001.1:0-244723 GCA_036732165.1 Candidatus Dormiibacterota bacterium
GCGCCAACGGCAACACCCGCGCCAACGGCAACACCCGCGCCAACGGCAACACCCGCGCCAACGATTGTCCCGACGCCGACCCCGACACCATCACCCGCCCCGATTGGCGCCAAGCTGGTTTGGCCACGGCCGGCCCTGACCAATCCGGTGACGATTAATATCCCAACCGGTGGCGGCACCCTGGCCTTGAATCCTGGCCAGGACTATATTTTGCGGGCACCGGCAACGGCGATTACGGGACCGGTGATGATCAAGGGCGGTCGCAACATCGTCTGGATCGGCGGGCTGATCCGCTTCCCGGCGGGCGTGGCACCCAGTTATGGAATTCAGCTGGGCTACAACGTTGGTGCCGGCGGCACAGTGCACCTGGAAGGGATCTGGCTGGACGGCGCCAACGGCACCATGGACGACGGCATCGTCGGCGGCCAGTACGCCGCGATGTCGATGCCGGCGGGCACCCTGTCGACCGCGATCCTGCAGGTTGAAAATGTGCGGGTCGGTCCCGTCCTCAGCAACGGCACCAATCATCCCGACTGCATTCAGCACTACGGCGGCTGGAAGGAACTTCGCGTCGATCACTTCACCTGCACCTCGGGCATGCAGGGGTTCTATTTCACGACCGAAGAATCAGCGACCGCCAACAAAGGCATCCTGTCGAAGTGGGACGTTCGCAACGCGAACCT
This sequence comes from Candidatus Dormiibacterota bacterium, assembly GCA_036732165.1. GTDB lineage: Bacteria > Chloroflexota > Dormibacteria > CF-121 > CF-121 > JALYYC01. The sequence continues at coordinate 684 of DAINCX010000001.1, forward strand.
CTATGATCATGCTCCGTTCGCTGGTCAAACCTTTGAGACCCTGCTCCACTTCGGAGACGCCGGCTCGGGATCCTTCACGACCTACTCCAAACGACAAAATGGGAATCTATCCAACGTCTGGATCAACTCCACCCAGCGGACCTTTGTGAACGAGGTGTACCCCACGATTGGGAGTGTCGCCACAGGGTGCGTCGTGAACGCCACGCTGGCCGCCAACGGCTTGTCTCAGTGGTGGTCGAACACCTGGAACGGCGCTGATGGTCTGGGAATCGTCTCCGGCGTCATCTACAAGGGCATCCCGGCGGGCGGCGACTTCGTGCCACTCGGTACAGCTGGCCTCAACTACGCCTCGCCCGGATACCAGTAACGGCCAGTCGACAGCTCACGAAGCGACGAGCGGGGCGGGTGCGCGAGCACCCACCCCGCTTGGCATGGCAGCGGCCACCGGATAGCGCATCCGTGCCGCCAGCAACCCGAACAGCATGGCGATGTACTGCGAAAGCCCGCCAAAGGATAGGTACTCGGCCGTGAAGCCGACGAGGACGATGCTGACGACGGTAGCCAGCGAGACGGCGCCGAGCCGCCGACGCCACGGATCAACACTTTCGCGGCAACGCCAGGCGCTGGTGCCCACGGCCCACAACATGATGATCAACAGACCGAGGCCAGCCAACCCTGCCCTAAAGCCGATCCGAAGGTATTCGTTATCCACGAAGTTCCCGAGGGTTGGGGGCAGTTCGGTTGGAAGCAGCGTGCCGGTGCCGAACCACACATGCTCCGATAGGACAGGCAGGAAGTACAACTGCCAGTTTCGCAGCCGTGTGTCGACATTCTGGATGCTCCCCACGCTCGTCGTCAGCTGTCCCTCGATTCGGGCACTGACCAGCGGCCACAGGATGATGACGGTCACGAGGATGCACGCAGCACCGATCCAGATCTCGCGAGGTACGCGACGCGAGTACCAGACTACGGTCGCGGTTCCCATGGCGACGCCGATCGCTGGCGCCCAGGTCAGGCTGGCTACGAGCGCGATCAGGTTCAGACTCATCACCGCGGACAGCCAGCCGCTGTTCAGCCTCGTGTCGTTTCGGCTGGCGAGCGTCAGTGCCAGGATGAAACTGATCGCGGCGAAGGCTCCAACCGCCCCGTAGTTGCCCAATAGGGAAGTCGGCCGGTAGGGGGTGGGATTGGGCTTATCTGAACTGAATGTCGCATCCACCAGCGCCCGGAAGCTGGCCGGGAAGTCGAGGCTCTGCAAGATGGCAATCGCGGCCAGTATTACGCTCACCAGCAGTGTCACGTTCAGGAGCCACTTCAATTGCTGGTCCGATGCGCGCAGCTGCGCGAAGCACAGGTACACCGCCAGAAACTGCAACGGACCAAGCACGGCCCGCCAGGTGTCGAAGTCAATGTCGGCCCGACCAAAAAGCAACACCAGCCATGGGACTAACGAACTCCCTACCGCAAAGGTACCAATCGCCAGGTCGAGCCCGATGTAGGGAAACGTCTGCCTGGCCAGGAGGTAGTGCAAGGTAAGGCCGACCAGGACCAAGAGAAGAATGGCCTCGTTGGGCCTCAGCAGGGGGATCAGCGTGCCGCGTCCTAACCTGGTCGTCAGCGGGATCCCGACCGCGAGCACAGCACAGCCAACGACCGGACGATTTGCCGTGAGCGCGATGATCGCAGCAGCGGCGAGGAGTGCGGCGGCGACGAGCAGGACTATCAGGTCAGGTCCCGGTGGTTTGCCCCGGCGTATCGCCGACGACCTCTGGCGGAACGGGTCGATCGCCGAAACCAACCTGTCGGACCTCGGCGACCTCTTGGCGGTGACCCGACAGACGGCCGGCCTTGGCATTGATCGACTTCATGCGCCGAGTCTTGCGTTTCTGCACGAGCAAGGCCGCTGCCACCGTGACCCCTGATTGCCGGAGCAGCCTGGCGGCGCGTTGAGCCTCGGCGAATTCGGTGCCGCCCGAGCGAGCCACCAGGATCGCCACATCGGCGACGCAGGCCAGCGCGATGCAGTCGGGATCGCTTTGCGGGGCAGGTCCCACGACAATCGTGCACGCGAACTTCTCGTTGCTGTCAGCCAGGGCGCTGCGCACTTGAGCTGCCGATAATCCGTCGAGAACCCTCACCGTCGGCGGCGCGAATGCGTCCACCCGGTCGGCGTCGAGCTTTGCGGAAAAGAGCGCCATTATGAGAACGGAGCTGCCGTCCAGTCGGGCGGCGGCCGCAGCCAGCCCGACAGCGGCAGCGGTGGCATCGTCTCGGCTGGAGGCGGCAGCCGCCATGATGGTTCGCAAGCGTGGATAGTGCTTGCGCAAATGAGCCCAGACAGCGGTATAGGCTGCCTCGAGAGCGAGGTCCGGGGCATTGGACCGGCGGCTCAACACGTCATCACCAGCGGAGCCTGCGTGGCCTCCGAAAGGTCTTCTGCGCTAAAGATGCGATTATCGAGCCGATCCACCACCAGGGCCGCAAGGAATGCAACGACCAGTCCAACAGCGAGACCGGCAAGCAGATATCGTTTCGGATCGGGGTCCGCCGGCTTCGATGGCACCTGGGCACCTTCGACCATCGCCAGGTCACCGTCGAGCCTGGCTTCTTGCTCAGCCACGGCCTCACGCCGCGCATACGCGGTGTTGTAGGCGGCTTGCACGACGGCGAGCATCTGCGGCTTGGCGCTGGCGAGTTCGCCCTGCAGCCGGGTCAGCTCCCCGTCCAGGTACTGTTTCGTTGGCTCGAGCGCGCTGGCAATTTCGGCCCGCTCCTCGGCCATCAGCTGATCGGCCGCGATATTCGCGAGGTCCGCCGCTCGACTCGGACTTGGATCGTTTGCGGTGACGGCCAGCAAGTCGGTGCCCTTGACGGTGGCCGCTGCAACGTGATTCTTGAGCGAGCTATAGCTGCATGGACCGCCGGCTTGCGTGCAGACCCGATCGAGGACCGTGGGGCTGCTCGCGAGCTTGATATAGTGGGCAGCCAGCAGTTCGCCGGTGGAAATCGTCGCGTTCAAGTCCGCCGTCGGCGCCGTGGCTCTCTGATCGACGACGAGAAGTGCGCTCGCATCGTAGGTCGGGGGTTTGAGCTGCGTGATCACAGCGGCGGCGGCCAGACAGGCCGTGACGATCAGCACGATCATGGCCGCGCGACGCCGGAGCACGGCCAGCACGGTCCTGCCGGCGCGTCGAGAGTCGCCTGCCATTTCCGGCCAATCGGAAGGCGACGGGAGGGTTGACGGAAGTTCGGTCACGGGCCAATTGTAGCCGTCAGCGGACGGCGCCTCGGCAAACCGGCGGGACGGGCCGAGGCGCTTCGCCCTCGATCTCGGCGGCGTCAGTCGCTAAGAGTTAACCCCGCCAGCCGTGCCAGTTCGGCCCGCTCATCCAACCACACGGCATACTTCTCCTCCCGGAGCGCCTTGATTCCGGCGCGAAGCTCCGCTTGATGCGACAGGGCATAGCCCACGCCCGCGGCGATCCCATCCGGGCTGTGCTCGACAAACACCGTCCCTCGGGTAAAGTACCCCCGCAAGGCAGAAGTCCCTGAGGTGATGAGGGGCTGCTCCATGAACATGGCTTCCCAACCGCCCTGGAGAATGGTATCTTCTCGCGTTGTCAAGGTCAGAATGGCAGCTGCCCCTCGAATGTGGGACCAGAACTCGTCGGTTGGGAGGAAACCCGTGAAGGCGACATTCGAAGGATGCTTATCCAGCCAGGCCCGCCGAGCGCGCCGGGTATCGCCCGAGACGCGAAAGGGAACACCGGGGAGCCTTTCGGCCGCTTCGAGCACCTTCGGCAGCTCTTCGTCCTCCCCAAAAACTCCGATGACGAAGATGTAGGGGGCGGAGGCATCGGTCGAACCTGCGGTCGCTTGAGGAAGCGTCGGCGGTGGGTCGCCGACGATGATCCCTTTGGCCGGCCAGGAGGTAACCTCGCGCAGGTGAACCGGGTTTGTGACAATAACAGCCGACGCCCGCCGTCCGAAGAAGCGCTGCAGGGGCAGGCTCCAGCGCCATTTCGGGCTGTTGAAGACTCCCGAATGGCAGTCCATCACGTAGCGCGCTCCCTGCTGAAGGCAGTACAGGAATACGGCGGCGACCGCGAAGACGGGTGGGTCCATGACGAACACGACTTCTGGTTTCACCCGGTACAGCCGGCGCAACGTGGTGATGAATTGGGGCCCGTACTTGACAGGGGCAGAGATAATGTCCCGTTGCCTGAGGTAGCTAACATACATCGGGGTCAACCCCAGGCGATCGATGAAACCCTGGCTGCGCCCGTGGTAACTGAGCCAGGACACGAACGCGCCTTTGGTCCGGCGATCAGCCACGGCCCGATTGGTCATCAACGATGATTAGGCAGCGTCAGATGTCATCTACCGCACTGCATTCTACAGAGGTAAACCGCTTATGACTAGGCCGTGAGCCGCTACAAAGTTTTGCTGCTGGTGGAAAACAGCTCCGTGCCCGGCGATCGCCGGGTATGGATGGAGGCACAGAGCCTGGTGGCGGCCGGCTACCAGGTATCGGTCATCTGCGCCATGCGGTTGTCGACTAACCTCCATGAACGCTTGAACGGCGTCAACATCTACCGATATCCCCTTCCCGAAATGCGTGGCCTGGCGGGTCATCTCGTGGAATATGTTATTGCTATTCCCCTGATGTTCATCCTCTCCTGGATTGTGCTTATCCGGCAAGGTTTCGATGTCATCCACGCGGCCAATCCGCCCGACTTTCTTTACCTGATCGGGAGGGTCTTCAAATTATTCGGCAAGCGGTTCGTGTTCGACCATCACGACCTGGTGCCCGAAATGTGTCTCACTCGCTGGTCGGGGATCAGGCTCCGGCTGGCGCTCTGGATCGCGATGCGGGCGGAGCGCGCCACGTTCCGCACCGCCGACGTCGTCATTTCGACTAACGCCCTTTATCGCCGGTTGGCGATTGAGCGGGGACATATGGATCCCGACCGCGTCTTCGTCGTCCGAAGTGCGATTCGCAAAACAGAGTTTCGTAAAGGGGAGCGCCGGCCCGAATTTCTGCGTGGCAAGCGCTATCTGGTCTGCTACGTCGGCGAAGTTGGTCCCGATGACGGCCTGGACAAACTCGTGCGGGCGATCCACCAGGTCGTGGTGGTGCGTCATCGGGAGGACGTGCAGTTTGTCATAATTGGTGATGGCAATCTGCTTCACGAAGTCCAGCAACTGAGCGACCGATTGGGCCTGTCAGGCGCAGTCCAGTTCACCGGCTGGCTCACCGATGACAAGCGTATTTCAGACTATCTTGCCACCGCCGATCTTTGCGTCGTCCCCGATCCCAAGAATCCGGCCAATGACGTCGGAAGCATGAACAAGCTGGTTGAATACATGGCGCTGGGCAAGCCGGTCGTGGCCTTTGACCTGCGGGAGGTTAAGGATACGGCCCGTGAGGCAGGAACCTATGTGGGCGACAACAATCCCGCTGACTTTGGCGACCGCATTCTCAGCCTCCTCGATTCCCCCCAGGATCGAAAAACGATGGGCGAACATGCGGTCCAGCGATTCAACGATGTGCTGGCGTGGGAGCATCAGGAGGCGAACCTCCTCAAAGCCTATGACTACCTACGCCAACCACGGTGAGTCCCGATCCGGCGCCTGCCACGCCCGTGATCCGCGGCAAGGTTCTCTTTCTGATCGAGAACGCTTCGGCCCCCGGAGATCGCCGCTCCTGGATGGAAGCGCAAACGCTGGCCGAGGCCGGTTGCAAAGTTTCGATCATCAGTCCTCGACGCGTCTACAAGAAGTTCCACGAGCGGCTCGACGGCATCAGCATCTACCGCTATCCGCTCCCGGCGTTCGCCGGGATCGCGGGCCATCTGCTTGAGTACGGAATCGCCGTCCCGGTCATGTTTCTGCTCACCTGGGTCGTACTCATTCGTGAAGGCTTCGACGTGATTCATGCCGCGAACCCTCCCGATCTTCTTTACCTGATCGCCCGCGTTTTCAAATTGCTGGGTAAGAAGTTCGTCTTCGACCATCACGATCTCGTGCCCGAGGCCTGCCTTACGCGCTGGTCAGGAGTCAAGCTCAAGCTTGTCTATCCCCTGGCAACCTGGGCCGAGCGTGCTACGTTCAGGACCGCGGACGCGGTGATCTCGACCAACGAGTCGCATCGGCAGGTGGCGCTCCAGCGGGGCCAGATCGCACCTGAACGGGTGTTCATCGTGAGGAGCGCGATTCGGACCACCGACTACCGGCAGGGACAACCGCGGCCGGAGCTGCGACGGGGCAGGGAACATCTCGTTGGCTATCTCGGCGAGATTGGCGTCACAGACGGTGTCGATTTGCTTCTCCTCACAGCCCGCTACATCGCCTTCGATCGCCACCGCACCGATATCGGCTTCGCCATCCTTGGCGACGGGGTTCTGTTCAATGAGATCGTAAAGATGAGGGAGCGCCTATCGCTGAACGATGTCGTTCATTTGACCGGCTGGGTCTCCGACGACTCGCTGATTGCTGATTACCTGGCAACGGCGGACGTGTGCGCCGTCCCAGATCCGAAGAACCCCGTGAATGACCGCTCGACAATGAACAAGGTCGTCGAGTATATGGCCATGGGAAGGCCGGTGGTTGCCTACGATCTTCACGAAGTGAGAGACACGGCCCAGAACGCCGGCGTCTACGTCCGCTCCAACGACCCAAGGGAATTCGGCGACGCGATTTTGGAGCTCCTCGATTCCCCCGAGAAGCGTCGTGCGATGAGCCAGGAGGCCATCAAGCGATTCACTGAGGTGCTGGCGTGGGAGCACCAAAGGCCAAAGCTGCTCAGCGCTTACCAGCTCATCCTGAACGATGACGCGGCTCGGGCTACTGCCGCTGAAGGACGAAAAAGATAAACGTATATTGTCGGTTCATGCGTTTCCAATGAACGACTTTTTCCTCGCATTCCAGCGCGAGGGGCTCCGTCAACTGTAAACCGTAGCGGCTCGCCAGCTGGATGAGCTGCCGAATTCCGTCCGGATCAAACACCTTCATCTCGCCAAAAGCCGGACCATAGGGAAATATTCCGTAGGTATCGACGGGCGCGCACCAGTAGTCGGTTGACGTGATCAGGTAGCCGCCCGGCTTGAGTATCCGGGACATCTCTCGGAAGTAGTCTTCAGGCTTCACCCCGTGCTCGATGACCGACACACACGTGACGGCCGCAAAGGCCTGGTCCGGAAACGACGTTCGGGTGAGGTCCCCCTTGAGGAATCGAATCTTTGACCTGCGCAGCAGTCGTTGCAGGGTTTCTCGCGTCGATCGCTCGAGGTCACACGCCCACAGGTCGGTGTAGCCGAGCGACTCCAACCGTTCCAGGATGGGGCTCCAGCGGGCGCCGGCGTCCAAAATTGGAGCGCTCTTTGGCAGCTGCGTCTTGATGACGTCGATGGCCAACCATAGGTCCCAGCTCTTCTCATACGTGTCTGGATGGGGGCGCAGTCCCAGCGAGCGGAGCGCGTGCACCGCCTGGTCGACGTCTTCCTTCCGTTTCAGGGTTGCGTTCATTTACCTTCCCGACATGACCTCGGATTTCCTGAGTGATGTTACCGGCAACGGCGGCCAATCAGGTCACCGACCGGGCTGCGCTCCCGGACGGCGTCGCCCGTTCGGCCAGCCGCGGGAGCCGGCCAGCAGCCGGTTCCTGCCGTTCTCGTAGGGTCTGGAGCGGTCCGCCCACCACCCGTTTGAATTGCCCAGCCATAACCGTGACGACGCAGGGAAATCGCCGTAGATCGAAATGGCCGTTGACTTGGCCAAGAACACCACTTATAGTGAAGCCCTGACTCGCAACAGCCATAAATTGGAGCTTTCGGGAAGGGCATGAGCACTGAGACCCGCCGACGACTGACCACCAGGGATTATCTGGAACTCATCGGAGTCCGGGATCTTCCCCCGCTGACCTCACCCTTCGACCCTGGCTACGACCTGGTGACGCTGGAAGGCCACCTCGATCAGAGCGCCCACCTGATGGCGTCGCTAAAGATATCGATGGCCTGCTGGCTCATTGCTGACGAAGGCATCACGAGGCGCAAGATCGCCGCCGCCCAGGCCCATAACGTTCGGGCGGTCACTGGTGGCGGCCCCTTCGAAATTGCCCTGGCGCAGGGCCGGCTGGACGACTACCTGGACCTGTGCGCCGATGTCGGCGTCACCAGGATCGAATGCGGAGAGGGTTTTACGGACCTGGCCCTGCCGCCGCGGGAGATCGTCGAGATGGCGCGGGAACGTGGACTGGCGGTTCAGTACGAGATGGGAAAGAAGCATGAAGGCGCTTTCACCGAGGACTCCCTGGACGCCGGCATTGCTCGGGCGCGCGCCTGGCTCGATGCCGGCGCTGAGGAGATTGTCGTGGAGGCTCGTGAAAGTGCACGGGGCGTGGGGATGTTCAACAACGAAGGCGAGCTGAATTCCGAATTCGCTGACCGCATCACGAGGGAGCTCGGACTCGACACCGTGACGTTTGAAGCTCCAAACAAGCCGAGCCAATTCGCGCTTCTCGACCATTTCGGGCCGATGGTCCGTCTCTCCAACGTCCGCCTGGAGGAGTTGCTGCGGGTCGAAATCTACCGCCGCGGACTGCATTCCGACGCTTTCGGCAAACCGAATCTGCGGCCGAAGTCGCCGACCGAGGCGCAGTTGTGACGGCCGCTCCGCTGCAGAGAAGAGTGGTGATTGACTGCTTCCCCGAAAACCTAACGCAATATGCGAACGGCTATGCAATCGTCGCCATCGACGTCATTCGAGCCACCACCACGGCGGTAACGGCGGTTGCCCTCGGCCGCCAGTGCTTCGCAGTGCAGTCCGTCGAAGAGGCCGTGTCGCTGGCACCTCGGTTGCCCGACCCACTTCTGGTCGGGGAGCTGGGCGGCTCCCTACCCTATGGCTTCCATCTGCAAAACAGCCCGGCCAGCCTTGCCCTGCGAACCGACATCGACCGACCGGTAATTCTGCTTTCCACCTCCGGCACCAGGCTGATGTGCGGAGGCACCGATTCACAGCCGGTGTACGTGGCCTGCCTCCGTAACTATCGCGCCACGGCCGCTCAGCTCATCGCGGACCATCCGGCCGTCGCCCTGATCGGCGCTGGGGCACGCGGAGAATTTCGAGAAGAAGATCAGATCGGATGTGCCTGGATTGCGGAGCTGCTCCTGGAAGCGGGTTACGCGGCGGAAAATGAGCGGACCGTCGAAATCGTCAGACGGTGGAAGGGCGCTTCCATCGACGAGATCACGCTGGGCGCCAGTGCCGAATACCTTCGGCGCAGCGGCCAGCTGCGAGACCTGGACTTTATCCTCAGCCATGTTGACGACGTTGACGACGCCTTCGTCATGGAGGGGAACCAAGTCGTACGGCAATCATTGCAGATGTCGTCCGAGGAGATCCTGGCACAAACCAGCGTCGCGGCAGAGACCGTCGGCCGCTGACCCCTGGTCACCGCGCTTGATTTCGCGTCTCTTGAAGTCGCCGCGCAAGGACCAGCTGCTGTGTCCCGGTCGACCGGAGGATCGGGGCCCCTCGGTCCGCCGCCTTCTGCAGCGAGCGATGTAGCTTCAACCCAACCCTGTCGGGCAAGAGCCGCCGGCCGAGCAGCGAGAACGGCCCAAAGCCGAGTGTTTGGTAATTGACAACGCTCAAACCAGCCTGGGACATCAGGCGCCGAAGGTGCCGGAAAGAAAGCCGGCGGCTGGGAACGCCCCGCGGCCGATAGCCCATGCGCATCAGGACGTGCTTCACGGCCTGCCGAAGAGGCAGGAACACAGGGTTGTATCGCGGATCGAGCAGGTGGTTGAGTCGAAAGGCATTATCCGAGCTGAGCAGGACATAACCATCCGGCTTGACAACCCGCGCCATCTCCGACAGGGCGCGCGTCGGTGTGTGTACGTAGGGAAGCACGCCTAGGCTGACGACGAAGTCGTAGCTCGCAGTCGCAAACGGCAGATCATGTGCATCGCCGACCTGGACGTGCACGTTGTGGGCGACACCTGCGTCACCCAACACCTGGCTGGCCTGCTCAATCATTGCGTGACTGGCGTCGATCCCGTCAACGACGTGGCCACGCCGTGCCAGCTCTACCGCCAGGACTCCAGCCCCACAGCCGACGTCAAGGACACGAGATCCTTTAGGCAGCCTGCATTCGTCCAGCCACTGCAGGGCCAGCTGCTTCCGCTGTTGGTGGATGACTCCGAAGAGGGTGTCTTCCTCGTAGAGATCCTTCCAGTACCGTGATTTTGCGTCGAAGTGGGCATCGACCTGCTGCTGATGGCCGAACTTCGAATCGCGTGCTGCATCCGTCTCGCTGGCGCCTGCCATGCGCGAGCATTTTATCACTCAGGTCTCACCTACGCGCTGTTTCGCGGGGAGAGAGGGCAGCGGGCTTGGAATCAGGTTTGCTGGAGTCCGTGGGGGCAGCGAAGTCCCGTTAGCTATGACACTATGTGCTAAACGTTCGAAATTAGTGGAGCGCAGTGCGCTGGCAACCAATTCAGCCGGGAGCGTGGCCTTGGGCAACGACCCAACGCCCGATCCGGACCAACCGCCGCCACCACCAGTGGTACGACGGCTGCCAGCGGCTGGCCGATGCTGGCTACGGCGGGGCGACGGCGGGGGACACCTACGCCGCAATGCCCTCAATCGCGCCCAGCTTCGCGGCCGGCGTTCGACGGCCGACTGCCAGAGTGCCCGGCGCTCCCGTGCTCTCAGCTGCCGGAGGGCCGCCTCCAGCAGCTGCCGGTCCGTAAAGGGTCCTTCGGATTCCCACGCGCATTTGGGCCCAAACATAGGGTGGACCATCTACGCCGGACGTCGCTATTATCCGGCTCCCGCCAGCCATCGACGCGCACCATCGCCCGGCCTATGGCGACTGACCGGAGCTTGGGCTTCGCCAGTGCCCAGTTGGGAACCCGGCGCCTACCGAGCCGGAGCCACCCGGTAGAGTCGCCAGTCCGAGCCGTCACCGACGTTTGAGAATTGCCGCGCCAGGGAGGCAATTCCGGCACCCGACTCATACATGCCGCGATAGGACTGGTTGATGGCGTCCAGCGTACCCAGCCCCGTCGGTCGCGAAACGAGGATGAACTGGACGCTCATCCCGGCCGGGTCCGCCAGTGCCTCCTTGAAATCGCGATCGGACGTGATGATGAACATAAGCGCCCCACTTGTCACGACAAGGTTTTCGGGTGCGCCGTCACTTGCCAACGGTTGCCGACGTTTTAGATAGTGGAGTGGCTGAAGGCCGAAAACTCAAGTCCGGTCGGTGGCGGATCTACACAGGGGCCAGTCTCGACCTCATCCGTGATCCCGTCACGGCTGCGATCGCCACGTTCGACAGTCTGGCCGCGGCTCGTCTCTGGTTTTCACAGTTCCATCCCGGCGATGATCCGCTACGGGAGGCCAAGCGGTGCGCCCGCTGCGGTGCCTACTTCGGCCCGAGCACGGCAGGGACCCTGTATGCCGGCCGCTATTACCACCCCGCCCATACGCCGGAGGCGCTGGACCGGCGTCGACGGAGCTGAGCCCCTTCGGAGCTTCAGCTCGGAAATCCGCCCGTGATGTTGCAGTACATGGTATGGACCTGGCTGCCCATGGCGATGATGACGACAAGCACCACCACAACGATCAGCGTGACGATCAAGGCGTACTCGATGGGCGCCTGACCGTCCTGGTTGCCTAGCCTGCGAAGAGCCGGAAGGAACAGCGCGCCTACCACCAGGCCGTCGTCCAGGAAATCCGGACGGAGATCAGAGAGCAAGAGATCCTGATGGACCGCCTCTACGACGATCGCCTTCACCAACTCATTTCCGAGGACTTCTTCCGGCAGCGGTTCGACCTGCTCGAAGAGAAGCGCCGGCAGCTGAGCCGCGACCTGGCCCGACACCAGCACGCCGAAGGCGCTTACTTGGAACTCGGCAGCAAGCTCATCGAACGGATCGCAAGCTCCACAAATATTCGAGCATGCGGATCCGGAACAACGGCGGGAGCTGGTCGGACTGCTGACATCGAACCGCGTCCTGAAGGGCAAAACGCTCGAATTTGAATTGCGAAAGCCCTTCGACGTGCTGGTCTCAGCGGCAAATCGTGAAAATGGCTGGGGCGGTAGGATTCGAACCTACGAATGGCGGATCCAAAGTCCGCTGCCTTACCACTTGGCGACGCCCCAATGGCGCGGTGCGACCCAGTATACGGTCGCTCTGCCGACCCTAGGCTTGTTTCTCGGCAGCCGGGGGTTGTGTTGTCGGAGTCTCGGTCGGCTTCACCAATGGGATGACCAGGGAGAACGTCGATCCTTTGCCCCACTCGCTTTCCACCGAGATCTGACCACCGTGCGCCGTCACGATCTCCTTCGTGATGAAGAGGCCGAGGCCCGAACCGCCGATGTTGATCGCGCGTTTGTCGAACAGGCGGCCGAACTTGTTGAAGAGCTTCGGGAGGTCTTCCTCGCGGATGCCCAGGCCCTCGTCATGCACCGAGATCTTTGCGTTGCCGTCCTTGTCCGGCGCGGCGATCACCGCGATGTTTCCGCCCCGTGGTGAGTACTTGACCGCATTGTTGAGCAGGTTGAGCAGCGCCTGCTGCAAGCGGCGCCGGTCGGCGCGAACGGTCAGGCCCGGCTCGAGCCGGACGCGCATCGGGTACCGATGCGGGTCGATCGAGAAATGGTCGACGACATCCTTCACGAACTCGCCCAGGTCGAGCCGCTCGAAGTGGTAGGTGAACTGGTGGTTCTCGATGCGGTTGACCGCGGCGAAATCCTGGACCAGGTCAGTCAGGCTGGCCGCACTGCGATGGATGCCGTCCACCAGCGCCGCACGTGTCTCCTGGTCGAGCCGATGCTGCTGGGTCAGCAGGGTATCGGCCTGGGCCTTGATGCTGGCCAGCGGCGTCTGCAGCTCGTGGGCCACCATGGCGACGAAATCCGTTCGCACCTGGTCGATCTCCTGCAGCCGCTCGGCACGTTCCTTTTCGAGCGACTCGCGACGCCGCGTCTCATCGAGCTGCCGCGCACGCTCGATCGCGGTGCGCATCGCCCCGTCGAGTCGCACCCGCACGTCCCCCACCAGGAGCCCCGCGACCAGGGCCACGAAGAGGAACAGGAAGACCCGGCCTACGACGAAGCCCGGAGGCGGCGACAGGCTGGCAAAACCGGTCAGCCCCCCGATGCCGACGTACAACAGCGAGACGATGAGGGCCGTCAACAGGGCCCCAGGCAGTCCGAGGCGGACGGCGGAGGCAATGATCAGGAGATAGAAGAGCAGCGAAAAGTCTGTCGGCGCCCCGTAGCCACCAGAGAAATACAGGATGCTGGTCGCGACCAGGAGGTCGATTCCGGTCGTCAGGAACCCAAACCACCGGCCCGGCCTGAAGCCTCGGACAAGGACCACGGAAACGACGAGGTTGACCAGGCCCCAGGTGAACAGGACCGAGTCGATGATGACCACGGTCCCCGGTGGGTTGCGGTTCCCGAAGTGGTTGAGGATGACCGCGGCCGCCAGCACGACCCACCGCCCCACGACGGCAATCCGCTCGGCGCTGGCCAGCACCGCGATCCGGCTGTCCTTGGCAAGGCCGGAGTAGTCGTCCTGCACGAGGGGCGTCCGGCGGCGCAGCATGCGCCTATAACGTGGCGGGCGGCCTGAGGCTTGTTCGGGCGATGCTTCCGGGCGCCGTAGCGCGTTCGTGGCCTAATTATAGGGTCGATCCGAGTTCGAACCACCCGGCCGGCCTGTGGCATCATCAACGGCATCCGTATCCCGAGCCTGACGCGCTGGGTGGCCCCCGCGGTCCTGGTTGCGGCGCTCGTGGCCGGCGGCGTCCTGATCTATCAGGTTGGTCGCGGCACGACGTTTTTCTACGACGAGTGGAACTTCATCCTCGAGCGCCGGACGGGCGGGCTCGACGCCTTCCTTCGACCGCATGGCGGGCACTGGAGCACGGTGCCGGTCGCCGTTTACCGGGTCCTCTTTGCGCTGGTCGGGCTCCGGCACTACGGCGCCTACCGCGCCACCCTCATCGGATTCCACCTGGCCTGTTGCGTGCTCCTGTTCATGATCGCCCGGCGCCGGGTCGGGGCGATGCTTGCCCTCCTGCCGACGATCTTGCTGATCTTTCTGGGTAGCGCCTGGCAGGACCTGCTCTGGCCATTTCAGATCGGCTACCTTGGATCGATCGCCGCCGGCCTGGCCAGCTTGCTCGCCCTCGACGCGCGCACGCGACGCGGCGACCTGGCGGCGGCCGCGATGTTGGTGCTCTCGCTCGCTAGCTCGGGCCTTGGAGTGCCCTTCGCGCTCGCGGCGCTACTCGAACTGCTCCTCCTGCGGGGATGGCGGCGTCTCTGGGCGGCGCTCGTCCCGCTGCTACTCTTCACCGCCTGGTATGCGGCCTATGGTCGCGGGACGACCGGAGCCCAACTCTCGAATCTCGTTCGGGTCCCGTCGTACCTCGCGCGATCGGCCATCGCGGCGAGCGCCGGCCTGGCGGGTGTCAGCGGCCGATGGCAGACGTTGATCGCCGTCGCTGGCCTCATCCTGATTGGGCTGGCCCTGGTGGTCGGGCGACGCATCACCCCGCGGCTGGCCATGCTGGTCTCCATGCCGCTGGTCTTCTGGGGCCTCGCGGCCCTCACCCGAGGCCAGCTCGACGAACCAGCCGCCAGCCGTTACCTCTACCCAGGCGCGGTCTTCCTGATGCTGATCACGATCGAGGCGCTGCGCGACATGCACCTGCCCGCCTGGGCCCCGGTCGTGGCCATCCTGCTGGTGCCGGCCGTGGTGGCCAATGTGCACCTGCTGCAGAACGGCGCCCAGGGACTCCTGGGCGTTTCGGCGAGCGTTCGCGCCGAGCTGGGCGCGGTCCAGATTGCCCGCCAGACGGTCCGCCCGGACTTCCGCCCCGATACGCAGCTGATGCCCCAGGTCAGCGCTGGACCCTACCTGGCTGCCGTCGACGCCCTGGGCTCACCCGCTGATCCGGTGCCACGGATTCGGCAGGACTCGCCGCCGACGCGGGCCCTGGTCGACGACGTGCTGCGCCGCGCCGACCAACTCCAGCTGTTGGCTCGGACGCCGGCCGGGTCGCCGGCCGATATCAGCATCGATCAGGCCACCGGCGTCACCATCGTGCCGTCCGGCCGATGCCTCCTGGCGACGGCACCCGCCACGGGCGCCCCGGTCGCGATCTCAGTGCCTGCCGGCCAGGTCAGCCTTGGCGCGGTGGACGTCATCGCCGTCGTCTATATTCGGCGCTTTGCCGACGACTACCCGGACGTGCCCCTGGGCATCATCGGACCGCATGTCGGCGAGGGGCCGGATACTACCCAGTCGATCCGATTGCTGCCCGATAGCGCCCCCGATCGCTGGCACGTCGAGGTCGTGACTCGCGGCAGCGTTGTGATTTGCGCCTCGAGGCCCTGACCAGGCGGACCTTATTCGGGCAGCGTCTTGCGGCGCTTCAACCGCGCCAGCCGGCGGCGGACCCGGCGTCCAACGCCCCGGGCCACCCGCTGGCTCCCTTCGACGGCACCGTACGTCCGCAGCAGGGAGACGCTGCGTTCAACCCCATGCCGGGCCGTATGGATGAGGGTGCCACGGCCCTCGTCGTGCTCGTCCAGCCGCTCGTACGGGCGCGCCGCGGCGCTGGCTGCCTCGGCATAGACGCGCAGAAGCGCGCTCGCGGTCGTCTCCCAGCGAAATTTCTTGGCCGCGCCTCGAACCGTTTCGACGAAGGCCCTGGCTTTGTCGCCGTCGCGCATCAGCGCGATCGCGCGGTCGGCCGAGGCGGCGGGGTCCCAGGGCACCAGCAGGCCGGATTCGACCGGCAGAACCTCGGCAAGCGAGGTCTGGGGCGCGAACAGGGTGGGCACGCCGGCATCGGCCGCCTCGAACGGAACCAGCCCGAAGCCTTCCTGAATCGTGGGGTAGAGCACCACCTTGGTCCGCTGCAGCAGCCAAACGCGCTCCCCCTCCGTCAGCCCCTCCAGGTTGACGACCGCGGCATTGACCGATGGCCGCGACGCCAGGAAGGCACGTTCCTCACCGATCGATGACCCGCCGGCGACCCGGGGCCCGGCGAGGACGAGTCGCCCCTTCCAAGCGTGCCGCCCCTGCAGCTGCTCCAGCACACGAAGCGCGAAGAGCCGATTCTTATGCCGAAAGTCCGTCCCAAGGCATGCCATGAGTTCGACCCCCTCCAGCGCGGCGGCCCCGGCCGGTGGCACCGGGGTCGCGTCACCAACCCGCAGATGGTGGTCGGTGCCGATGTAGACCACGCGACTCCGCTCCGGGTCGGCGATCTCTTCCGCGAGGGCCTCGTTCGCGGCGTGGTTGGAGAAGAAGACAATCCGGTCCGCCCCATTGAGACTCTCCCGGATCACACGTCGGTATCGTCTCCACTCGTCGCCGTTGCGGAAATATCCCGGGTTGCGGAAGGCAATCAGGTCCTGCTGGGTGATCACGGTCCGCTCGCCAAGCCACCGCAGGACCTCCAGTTCATGGGGGTTCGTGACCTGGTATGGCCGGTGAACCACATCCGTCCGTGGTGTGCCCTGGTCGACCTCCTCCCAGACGATCATCTCCAGCCCAGGAATGCCGGCGAGGATGCGCCGCGCGTACTCGCCCAGGTTGATCGGCACGGCCACGCGCAATCGGACCCCGCCGGCGACCGAGAGCGCGCGAATCAGCTCGAGGACGTGCACCTGCGTGCCGGTGACCTGCGGCCCGAGGCAGCTCGCCTCGATCGTGACCGACAGCCCGAGCAAGCTGCGCCGGGCGATCCCGAGCGCGCGGGGCAGCGGGCCAATCGTTGAGTATGCCGCCTCATCGACCATGCGCCGGTAGTACGGATAGCGCGCATCGATCAGCCGGTCGTGGGCCTCCTGGACGTAGGACCATTCGGGCCGCGCTTTGAATGACGCGCCGCCCTGGTGCAGGACGAACACGTCATCGGCCACCACGTGACAGAGACCGCGGAGCACGCAGCGCTGCGAGAAGTCGACCTCCTCGCCGTATCCGGGCGAGAAGCTCCGGTCGAATTCGCCGACCAGCTCGAGGGCGGATCGGCGCATGTAGACGCAGTGGCCGACCGCGGTTGGGATCCGTGGATAGAGCCGCAACGAACTGGCGGCGACGGCAGCGGCTGCCGCATCCAGGGTCCAACCATCAGGGAGCCCGGGCTGCCCGATGTTCCGGGTCGGGATGGACACGATCGTCCCGTTATTGGTCAGCGCCGTCGCGGTGGCGACGGTGCCGTCCGAGCACGCGGCCCGCCGCAGCCCGGTGAGCCAGCCCTCGGCGACGAGGCAGTCGCTGTTGAGCAGGACCACGTCCGCGGGGGCGGTGGACTCGAAGACCGCATTCATGTTGCCGACGAATCCAAGGTTGATGGGTTGCTCGAAGTAGATGACCTCATGCTCCGTCGCCGCCTGCTGCTGCACGTCGCGAATCACCCGCTCGATGTCGCCGCCCGGGGTGGCGTCGTCCGCCACCAGGATCTTGACGTCGGCAGGGGTATGGCGCAGGACACTCAGCAGGCATGCGCGAAAGGAGTCATATGCCCCATACACCGGGATGCTCACGACCGCCGCGTCCCGGCGTACATCGATCGGTTCGCCGGGTTGGATCGACGTGAGGCTTCCTATCCGCGTCTCCTTGGCCTGATCAGGATCTGCGCGTCGTGCGCAGCTAGACTCTACTGCTTAGGAAAACGCCGAACCCGGGTCGCAAAGCCGTAGCGATACCAGCGCAGGTAGTGCGGCATCCACTGCCACATGCGAAACCGGCTCTCCCCCGCCGTGCGATCCCGCCAGACTGTGGGGACCTCGGCGAGCCGGAACCCCAGTCGCTGCGCTTTGACGGTCAGTTCCAGGGCCAGCTCGAACCCGGCCGTGGATTCAATCGTGACCGCGTCCAGCAATCGCCGGCTGTAGAGGCGAAAGTTGCTCGTGGCGTCGTGGATGGGAAGGCCGGCGACCCAGTGCAGGGAGAGCCCGGCTAACTGCGACAGCGTTCGCTTCAAGCGCGGCCCACCGATCTGGCCCCCACCCCGAACGTACCGCGAACCCGCGACCACGTCGGCGCCGGCGGTCGCGAGTGTGAGCATCGGCTCGACGGCACTTGCCTCATCCGAGCCGTCCGCCATCATGACCAGGACATAGGGGGTCTCGGCCGCCCGAAATCCTGCGCGAATGGCGTTCAAGACCCCACGGCCGATGGTGTTCTTGTGCAGCCGGATGTTCGGAAACTCTGCGACGAGGGAAGCGACCACCGGGACCGTGTTGTCTTCGTCGAAGTCGTAGACCACGAGGACCTCGACCCGTGGGTCGATCGACGCCACCAGGCCACGGAGCACGCGCTCGATATTGGCGCCCTCGTTGTAGACCGGCATGACGATGGCCAGCGTCCTGGTCGTCGCCGGGCCGCCGCCACTTGCGGTCATCGCCGGCGCTAGATCTGGGCCGCCTGGATCTCGTCGCGAATCCAGGGGATCACCTCGTCGAGCATCTCGTCCAGGCTGGTCGTCGCCGTGAAGCCGAGGACGCGCGCCGCCTTGGCCACGTCGGGAACCCGCCGCTGGACATCGTGCTCGAAGGGCGCGTCCTTGACGATCCGGAAGGGCCGCTCCGGTCCATAGACCTTCCGCCAGATCAGTTCGGCGAGCTCCACGACGGTCGTGGACCGGGACGTCGACAGGTTGAAGTCATTATTTTCGGCCGCCTTCGCCTCCATACAGATCCGAATTCCGCGCGCCAGGTCGCCACCATAGGTGTAATGGCGGATCTGGGTGCCGTCCCCAAGGATGTGGAGGGGATCCTGTCCCTTGAGAATTTTTTGGGCGAGGTCCGGAACCACGTGGCTCATGGCGAGCTTGATGTTGCCACTCATGATGTCACTGTCTCGGAGGGCGCGCCGTTCCCCGATGCCGACGCAGTTGAAGGGCCGGATGATGGTGTAGGGCAGTTGGTACTGCTCCCAGGCACCGGTCGCGAAGTACTCGCAGGCGAGCTTTTGGAACCCGTAGGTCGAGATGGGCGGTGGGCTGGTGAGCTGAGCGCCTTCCGGCGTCGGAAAGCTTGTGGCACTTTCATAGACCATGCTGCTCGAGAGCACGTTGATCTTTTTCAGGCGGCCGCGCTTGAACGACTCGATGGCGGCGTCGAAGGTGGCCGCGATGATCCGCTCGTTCTCCGCCAGGAGGTCGTACGCAAACTCGTGGAAATAGCTGATCCCGCCGATCATGGCGGCGGCGGCCAGGACCTGGTCGCAATCTTCCGCGAGCGTTCGTAGCAGCTCGACATCCTTCGCATCGCCCGTGATCTTCCGGTACCGAGGATGCGCGTCGTAACTCTTGGCCACCGGCCCGTACTTGCTGAAGTTGTCGAGCCCGACCACCTCGTGCCCCGCCTCGAGCAGCTCCGGGACCACATAGCCGCAGATGAACCCCGCTGCCCCGGTCACCAGCACCTTCATGCGTCGGGAACCGCCTCAGCGATGGCGAACCCGCTTCGCTGCCGCTTTGCCCTTGCGGTAGATCGGCCGCAGCACCGGCCCCAGCGTGCTCTGGCCGATTCGCTGCCGGACGGTTCGCCGCTCGGACCCGGGGGGAAGCGGGACTCGATCGCCACTCCCTTTGACCAGGACGAGGATGAATTCGTCATCGCCGACGAACTCGGGCGGCGCGAAGGCCACGACGTTGAGCGGCAAATTGGCCTCCCGCTTGGCCGCCAGCAGGAAGTCGAGAAAGGTGTCCGGCCGCCAGACGTGAAAGTGGATGCTGTAATCCATCTCCATCAGCCAGGCGGCGCGCTTCTCGGGCTCTCCCAGCTGCTTTTCAGAGAGGACGACCCAGTCCAGGTAATGCTGCCGGCGGTTGCGGTCGGCGCCCGACCGATGCTCCTCCACCAGGTGCTCGAGCGTGGTCAGGGGACGTCCCTGGTCGATACCGACGCGCGCATCGGGCAGCGCCATGTAGAGGACGCCGTCCGGCCGGAGGACGCGGGCAAACTCACGCAGCCCCTTGATCGGATAGTCGAGGTGCTCCACCAGGTGGTTCGCGATCACGAAGTCGAGCGAGTCATCAGCGACCTGGGAAAGGTCATAGGCGCTGCCGATGATGGACACGGGCGCGAAACGCTGGCCGGCCAGCTCGGGATAGTGCTGACGCAGCTCAGTCTCGGCCATCCGATCGACATAGCGGACGTGGGCCCCGGCGGGGACCCGCAGCGGGCGGTGCAGCGCGCCGATTTCGATGCCATGGCCCGCCAGCCAGACGGCCAGCCGCCGGCGCTTCCTCGCCGTCCGGCGGACTTTCCAGGTGTCCGAGTGCTGCGCAACCGTCACAGGCGAATGCCGTCGCCGAAGAAGCCCCAGATGTCGACCACCTCGCGGCCGCTGACGTCCACGTACTTGTAGACGCGGTGCGGGGCGGCGAGGATCAGTACGTCCGCCACGCGCACGACCTCCTCGAGCGGCCGTAGGTCCGCATCCTCGACATAGGGATCCGTGCAGAGCACACGCGCGCCGCGAAACGCAGCTTGTTTTTTGAGCTTGTAGCTCAAGGAGCTTCGCGGGTCGTCGGACTCGCCTTTGAAGGCCATGCCCAGGATGCCAACCGTGCGGCCGACCAGGCTTTGCTTGCGGTTGATCCGGTCGATGATGTACACGGGAAGGCCCTCGTTGATGAGCATCGCGGAGTGGCCCATGGGAAAGTTATCCGGCGTGAAGGCCGCCAGCTGCATCGTGTCCTTGAGCAGGCACGGGCCCGCGGCCAGCCCCGGCCCCGGAAGATCGGCGGCTCGCGGGTAATCGTGCCGGATGGCATGGAGGATCCGGCCGTAGTCGAGATCGGCACCGTGCGCGATTTGAAAAAACTGGTTCGCGATGGCGAACTTCATGTACCGCCAGGTATTGGTCAGGAGTTTGGCAAGTTCCGCTTCCTTGGGGGTGGTCCGCACGACCTCGACATCCAGGGCTTGGAAGACCGTGGCCGTTCGCTCGAAGGCGGAGTCGGTGTTCGCCCCGATGATCTGGGGCAGGCTGCGGATCTCCTCCAGCGCATAGCCCTCCGCGATTCGCTCGGGGCAGAATGCGACCTCCACGTCGACACCCAGCTCATGCAGTCGCATCGCGACGAAGTCGGTCGTTCCCGGGAAGACCGTGCTCCGGAGAATGACCAGCGAGCCTGGTGCCAGTTCGGGCGCCAATTCGCCGACCACGCGTTCGAACAGGCGCGTCGAGGGATTCATGAATTCGTCGATGGGCGTGCCGATCACCATGATCACGGTCTTGGTGCGCCGGATCATGCTCCGCGCGTCGCTGAATTCGAGCCGCCCGGTCGGGAGCACGGCGGCGAGCAACTCGTCGGCGCCTCGCTCCTTGAAGGGCATCTTGCCCGCTCGCACCCGCGCCATCTTCGCGGCGTCCACGTCGTACACGCCCACCCGCCGGCCGACATCGGCAAAGGAGAGGGCCAGCGGCAGCCCCACGTGCCCACAGCCACCCACGATGACGAGGTCGAGATCGGTCTTGATCTCGCGCTGCCCAGACTCGGCGCCGAACGGTTGCTTGACCCCGCTGGCCATCAGCGGCTCACCCATTTGCGGCGGCGCATCGCATTCATCATCAGGAGGGTCGCGCAACGGCCGGCGATGCCGGCGGCCACCAGTTGGGCTACCGGCCACGGTGTCGTCGACCGGTAGTGCTTATTGAAGAAGATCAACATGGATCGATGGAACTCCCGAATCATACGGTAGGAAACTTGACGGCTGCTTTCGCCCTTGTAATGGAGCACCTCGGCAGCCGGTAAGTACACGATCTTCCAACCACCCTGCTTCAGGCGATAGCAGAGGTCGAGATCCTCGCCGTACATGAAGAACGCCTCATCGAACAGCCCCACCTGGTCCAGAGCGCTCCGGCGGAGCAGCAGGCAGGCCCCGGTTCCCGCGTCCATCTCCTGGGTCTCGTCCGGCGATCGGTAGGTCAGGTTGTAGCGAGCGAATCGGGGGCTGGTCGGAAAGAGCCGGCTCAGCCGTGACAGGCGGGCAAAGGCCGTCGCGACGGTCGGGAAGCTCCGCCGGGCCGCAAAGTCCAGCGACCCGTCAGGCCGAATGATCTTCGGACCGACGGCGCCGACCTCGGGATGGTCCTCGAGGTAATCCCGGAGGACGCGGATCGCACTGAGCGTGACCTCGGTATCCGGATTGAGGGAGAGCACGTAGGACCTGGTGCTGGCGCGGATACCCTGGTTCGAGGCCGTCGCAAAGCCCAGATTCCGGCTGTTTCGAATCAGCTGGACGCGTGGAAACTCCCTGGCGACCAGGTCGGGCGACCCATCAGCCGAGGCATTGTCCACCACGATGACCTCGGGCCTGTAGGTCGAGCTCAGGACGCTCCGCAGGCAGCGGGCCAGATGCTGGCGGACCTGGTACGAGACGATCACCGCCGTGACATCAGCGGACATCCTTACTCCAGCTCATCGAAAACCGCGCCCAGGGCGGCGGCCGCGGCACTCCAGCTGAACTGCCCGGCGCGGGCGAAACCGGCAGCCCGCAGACGATCCCGGACGGCTGCGTCGGTCATGACCCGCCCCAGCGCCTCAGCCATATGGTCGATATCATGCGCATCGACCAGGATCGCCGCATCGCCGGCCACTTCCTGAATCGCGGGTGCGGTGGAGGCAACCACAGGCGTTCCACACGCCATGGCTTCCAGGACCGGCAGCCCAAAGCCCTCGGCAACCGGGACATAGGCGAGGACGCTCGCCGCGGAGATCAACGCCGCGAGGTCGGCTTCGGGAATTTTTCCCAGGAGCCGGACACTCGCCGGGCTGGCCTTGATGGCAGCCAGCAACTGGTCCTTTTGCCAT
The DNA here is from genome assembly GCA_036732165.1 of Candidatus Dormiibacterota bacterium. Taxonomy (GTDB): domain Bacteria; phylum Chloroflexota; class Dormibacteria; order CF-121; family CF-121; genus JALYYC01. Next base: position 23,556 of record DAINCX010000001.1, read on the forward strand.
CCATACTCGAGGCTGCCGGCGATCACGAGCGGCACCGGCTGCCCACGCCGCGCCAGCGCCTCGACCGCCCGGAGCAGGCTGAGCAGGTTCTTTCGAGGCTCGACGACGCCAAGGGCCAGGATGAACTCGGACGGCAGGTCGTAGGCGATCCCGACATGCGTCTTCGCCGTCTCGGTCGCCGGGCGGAACGACGCATCCGGCGCCAGGAGGACGGTTCGGATGCGGTTGGGGTCCACATGCAGGATCTGCTCCAGGTCACGGGCCGTCGTGGCCGAGCTCGCGACGATCCGATCTGCCCGACGGGTGGCGATCCGCAACATGGCGCGAAAATAGGCGCCCTTCCCGCGCGTATGCAGCGATGGGTAGTTGAACCAGGTGAGGTCGTGGACCGTCAGGACCTGTCGGGTCGTCTTCCAGATGGGCACGGCGTGCGCCGGACCCCAGAGGACGGACACGCCCTCCCGCTGGAGCAACGCCGGCAGTCGCGCCTGCTCCCAGATGAGCCGGAGACCCCGGGCTGCTGGAGCGCGCCGCAGTTCGAGGGCGCCGAGCGACCGCCAACGTGAGAAATGGGTCGGGGTCGAGTAGATGAGGTAGCGCCCGGGATCCGCCCGGAGCAGTTCTGTCAGCATGGCGCTGACATAACGGCCGATGCCGTGGGCACTGGATCGCATCGCCGTCGTGTTGATCGCCACCGTCATGGCTGATCGGCGGCGGGGTGCCTCAGGCGGTCACATCCCAATGGTGGGGCATCACCATCAAGCCTTCGTTGACCTGGTCGGCCCGGACCCGGATCGCATATTGCTTGTGCTGGAAGATGAGGGGCCGCGAGTCGCGGTCAAAGAATCCAAGGCTGATCTCATAGTTACCGGGGAGGAGTGGCAACTCGGGAAAGGTGAGCTCGACGGTACCGCGGTGCGGCTCGCCCCGCAGCTTGATGTTGTCCATGCGGGTATTGATGCCGTAACAGTAGACCCCGTCGTTGCGAAAGATGGAGACCCCAAAGAACGGCTCGAGCACCGGCTCGACAAACTCGTAGTCGACGGCGATTTTCATCGGTCCGCCCGTCTTGAATTGGAAGCCGACCTTGCCGTTGGACTGCGAGATCCGTACCGCCGGCATCTGGGCCGGTCCGGCGCGATTCTCCTGGCCATGTGCCGGCGGAGCCGCCGACGACACATGCCCGAGATAGGCATCGACCGCATCGCTGGGCTTGCCATCGGCGCGCACCCGGCCATGCTCGAGCCAGAGCACCCGATCGCAGACGTCCATCACCGCCGCGAGGTCATGCGAGACGAACACCATGGTGCGGCCTTCTTTGCGGAACTGCCGGATCCGCTCGATGCATTTGCGTTGAAAGGCCTCATCGCCCACCGCGAGCACCTCGTCGATCAGGATTACCTGGGGATCGACATGCACCGCGATCGCGAAGCCCAGGCGCATATACATGCCCGAGGAGTAGTTTCGGACCGGGTTGTTGATGAACTGGTCCAGCTCGGCGAAGTCGATGATGTCCTGGAGTCGCTCGGTGATTTGGCGCCGGCTCAGGCCCAGGATCGCGCCGTTCAGATAGATGTTCTCGATGCCCGTGTAATCCATCTGGAAGCCGGCCCCCAGTTCCAGGAGGGTGGCAACCCGGCCGGCCACGGCAACCCGTCCCCGGTCGGCCGCGAGAATCCTCGCGATCACCTTGAGCAGCGTGCTTTTTCCGCTTCCGTTGGCGCCGATCAGGCCCAGCGCTTGCCCGGCGGGAACGCGGACGCTCACATCCTGGAGGGCCCAGAAGTCCTCGTACCGGCTGCGGCGTCGCCGCACGACGGCTTCCTTGAGCGAGACGTTCTTCTCCCGATAGAGGCGGAACTTCTTCCAGACGCCGTCGACCTCGATCGCCGTCGGCGAGCTCGTGGCGGCGGCGTACTCAGTAAGCATGCTGATGGAAGAGGATCCGCCCCACCGTGAGGAGCAGGATCTTGATGTCAAAGCTGAGTGACCAGTTCTCGATGTAATAGATGTCGTAGATGGTCCGGTCGCCGATGGAGGTGTCCCCGCGCAGGTCGTTGACCTGCGCCCATCCCGTGACGCCGGGACGCACCTGGTGGCGCTCGAGGTAGCGCGGGATTTCGGACCCGAAGCGCTCGACGAAGAACGGACGCTCCGGCCGCGGGCCGACCAGGCTCATCTCCCCGCGGAGGATATTGATCAATTGCGGAAGCTCGTCGAGGCTGAACCGGCGCATGAATCGACCGACCGCCGTGCGTCGAGAATCGTCTCGGCTCGCGAAGACTGGGCCGGTTTCGGCCTCCGCGTCGGCAATCATCGATCGGAACTTCAACAGGGTGAACACCTTCCCGCCGTGCCCCACGCGGTCCTGCCGATACAGGACTGACCCTCGGGAGCTAAACCAGATCAGCAGCGAGAGGAGGATCCAGAGGGGGCTCAGGAGCACCCCGATGATCAGCGCCACCAGGATGTCGAAGGCGCGCTTGGCAACCAGGCCAAACCCTTGCACCTGGCTTCGTCGGACTCCGACGAGGGGGATACCGTCGACCATGTCCGCGGAAACGCGGGTGGTGATGATCTCGAAGACGTCGGGGAGCATCCGGAAGTCCACCTGCAGGGCGTCGCAGGTCTTGATCAGGTGCAGCATTTCCTCATGGGTCGCGCCGGCCAGAGCCAGGAACACCTGGTCGATCCGCTGGTTTTGCACCTGGGCGGGCAGCTCCGAGACGCGGCCGATCACGGTGCTGCCCGCAAACGCCGACCCTGGCTCGAGGCGGTCGTCGAGAATGCCACACACGGTGTAGCCATATTGCGGGAACATCGTCATCCGATGCAGTAACAACTCACTTCCGGCCCCCGTGCCCACCACCAGCACGCGCTCGGTCCCAATGCCCTGGCGCTGTTGGATGGCGATGACCTGCCGGAGAAGCAGACGGTTGAGGATCACGACCAGCAGGGCGCCGACGACGGTATAGATCAGCACCAAACGCGAGTAGGAGAAGCCTCGGTACAGGGACATCAACGCCAGCGTGACCAAACCGCCAAAGACGCAGGCGCCGATGATCGGGAACAGCTCGTCGAGGAGCGGTCTGGCGCGCCGGATGCGATACACGCCGGAGAACCAGAAGGTGGCGACGAAGATCAGGGCGATGACCGGCGCCGCGGCGAGATAACGGCCAAACGCCGGTGGTTCGGTGCCCGGCACGGGGATCCGATCGATGTGGAACCGGTAGTTGTAGGCGAGGATCACCCCGACCGTGACCGAAACCAGGTCGAGGGAGGCGCGGATCCACGGGAGCCACACGCCTCGTCGTCGCATCAATCCGCAGCCAGGCGCACGACGTGGCGCCCAGCCCAGCTCAAGGCGAGCAGGACCCAGAATTCGAGGCTGAGATCGTTCTTCCAGTACGGCACGTCGACGAGACCATGGACGACCATCCCGACCAGGGCCAGCAGGACGCCGAGTTGGAGTGGTCGCCAGCGGCCGTCGCCCGCCCGCCAACCGGTCCAGGCCACCCGGAACGCCTGGACCAGCAACCAGGCAAATGCCGCCAGGCCGAGGAGGCCGGTCTCCGTCCAGAAATTCAACACGATGTTGTGCGGATAGATGAGATCCTCCGTGAATACCCCGTTGCGGTAGGGGTCGATCGATGTCCGGAACCCGGATAATCCCGTGCCGAAAATCGGATGGTCGCGCAGCATCCGCAGGGTCGCGCCCCACAGGCGAAACCGCGCCTCGAGCGTGTTGTTGGGGTCGGCCAGGTTGATTTCATGCCCGATCCGGCTCGCGACCGGCGGGACCCGGGAGATGGCCGCTGCCACCAGCAGCGTCCCGGGAACGAGCCACAGGCGGCGTGGATGACTCAGGGCGAGCAGCACGGCGATCACGCTCATCGCCAGGAACCCCCCGCGCGAAAAACTCAACAGCGCGGCCCCCAGGGCGATCACCAAAAAGACCAGGGCAAGCCGCCGCTCCATCCGGTCGATGGTGTAGACCACCATCGACGCCGCCACCGCGATCAAGGGAATCAGGAAGAGCGCGACGGCATTCGACGTCTGGTAGATCACGACGGGTGGCGTGACGGCCAGGTTCAGGGTGTGATGCCGGATGGCCTGGACCACGACAAACCCGTTGGGAATGCTCACGATCAGCCCCGCAGTGGCCAGGCCAACCAGCACCCAGCGGGCCTGCCGCCAGCTCCGCACCGCCATGCTGACCACGACGAAAAACGCCGCGGGCTCCAGGATGTAGGCCCGGTAGAGGCCCAGTGCCGCGCGTCGATCCGGCGCCACCACGATGGCGATCAGGCCGGCCACGATGAACAGGGCCGCCGGCACCGTATAGGGAGTTCGCCATTCGGGAACGACGTGATGCCGCCAGGACTCCACCACGAAGGCTGCGACGGTGACCAGAATGCCGGTTTCCAGCAGGGTGGTCGGCAGCGGCCCGTAGTGCCAGCGGACGACATACAACGGCATCAGCCCGCAGGTGACCATCACGCACCAGAGAGTGAACGGATAGTCGGGCGTCTCGGCGGCGGACGGTCGGGCGGTCGGAGCCGACTCGGCAGATGCACGCACTGAGCTGATTACGTCACCTCGGGAATGTCCGTATGTTACCTATCACTAAAATCCGTACCTTGAGGATCGGGTTCGATGCTCGGCTACTCGGCGCCCTCGGCATCGGCCGCTATATCAGCGGACTCCTCCCCGCCCTGGCGGATAGCCTGAAAGACCGGCTGGTCGTGATCGCGCGGCGGAAGGACGTCGCCATCGTCCGGGCCCTGACGGCAGGCCGCGGTGGCCTCATCCCCTGCGACGCATCCCCGTACCGCCTTGGTGAGCAGTCGGTCCTCCTCCTCAAGCTCACCCGGGCAGATCTGGCCATGGTGCACTTTCCCCACTACAATCTTCCGATCGCCTTTCCAGGTCGGTTCGTGACGACCATCCACGACCTCTTCTCCTACCAGTTTCCCGAGATCCACTCGAGTGTCATCCCACGGGCCGTGAATCGCCTGTTGATCGAGAACGCCGTTCGCCGGGCGGCCGCCATCATCACGCCATCCTCGGCGACGGCAGACCAGGTCGTGGCCCGCTTTCCCCGGGTCCGAGGGCGCATCCACCCGATCGCGGAGGCGGTCGACGACCGTTTCACCGCGGTCCGAAATCCGGCGGCCGAAGCCGCCTGGCTCAAGTACTACCGGATCACCCCGCCGTACGTGCTCTACCTCGGGCAATGGAAGGCCTACAAAAATGTGCCGCTGCTGCTCGAGGCCTTCAGCCGGCTGCGATCACGCCGGCCCGACTGCCAGCTCGTCCTCGCCGGTCATGACCCGCGCCACCCTGAAGTCCCCGCCGCCGCGGCCAGGCTGCCCCCCGGGTCTGTCGTCCTTCCCGGCCGCGTCGCCGACGACGCCGTCCCGGAGCTCTATCGGGCCGCGGCCGCCGTCGTGATGCCGTCCCGGGCCGAGGGGTTCGGTCTTCCCGTGCTCGAGGCGATGGCGTGCGGCGTCCCGATCGTGTGCAGCGACATCCCGGTGCTGCGAGAGATCGCGGAGGGCGTCGCCATTTTCTGTGACCCCGCGGATGCCACCTCGTTCGCCAACGGGATGCTCGAAGCGCTGGGCCGGCAGCCGGGCGACCAGTGGTCGCAGCGCGGAGTCGCGCAAGCGCGGCGGTTCAGCTGGGAGCGCGCCGCGCAGGAAACGATCGCGATCTACGGCCGCGTCCTGGCCGGCTGACCCAGCAGCCGGTCGCTGACCGCCCGGTGCGCTTCCAACTCCTCAGTGGCGCCCAGCGGGGCCAGCGCGAATGGCGTGAGCCGGCTCAGGGCCCGGGCGATCAGGAGGTCGGCGAAGTGTGGGTTCTTGGGCAGCAGCGAGCCGTGGAGATAGGTGCCGAAGACGTTTCCGTCCACCACCCCTTCTCCGCCGTCCTCGCCATTGTTGCCGGCGCCCCGGAGGACCCGACCCAGGGGTTGCAGGCCCGGGCCCAGGTAGGTCTTCCCGCTGTGATTCTCGAACCCGACCAGCGTGGACGGCTCGAGGCCGAGCGGCCCGGCGTCGATGACGATGTTGCCGATATTTCGCCGTTGCCCCGGTACGGTGTGCAGGTCGACCAGGTTCAGGCCCGGCAGCGTCTTGCCCGCCGCGGTCACGTAGGAGCGGCCGAGCAGCTGGTATCCGCCGCAGACGGCCAGCACCACGGAGCCCTCCGCGACCGCCCGCCGGACCGGGTCCGTCTTGAACTCGGCGGCGTCGTTGAAGACCAGCTCCTGGTCCCGATCCTGCCCCCCGCCCCAGAAGATCAGATCAAAGGCAGCCAGGTCTCGCAGCGGCCCTCGGCCGACGACCTCGACCCGCACCTCGATGCCCCGCCACTCCGCGCGTTTCGTCAGGGTGAGCATGTTGCCGCGATCGCCGTAGATGTTCATCTCGTCGGCGTACAGGTGGGCGATTCGCAGCAATGGCGCTGGCACATTGGGTATGGTACGGCGGGTGAGCCGCCTGCTCGTGTGCATCCCGACCTACAACGAGGCGGAGAACATCCTGGCGCTGGTCGAACAGGTGCATGCGGCGCTGCCGGAGGCGGACGTCCTGGTGGTCGATGACGCCTCGCCGGATGGCACCGGCGACCTGGTCCGCGATCGGATGATGAAGGACGCGCGCCTGACCATCATGGCCCGGCAGGGCAAGCTCGGTCTTGGCACGGCCTACATGGCGGGCTTCGCCTATGGCTTGCAACACGACTACACCTGTGTGACCACGATGGACTCGGACTTCTCGCACCCACCCGAGCGCCTGCCCGCCCTGGTCCAGGCCGTGGAGGATGGCGCCCACCTGGCGATTGGATCGCGGTACGTGCCAGGAGGCGGCATCAAGGGATGGGGCCTCGGGCGGCGCCTGCTCAGCGCGACCGCCAACCTGGTGGCGCGCCAGCTCCTTCGGCTTCGGACCCACGATTGCACCGGGGGGTTTCGATCCTATGGGCTGCGCTCGCTGCAGTTCGTGGTCACGCGGCCGCTGCGATCATCCGGATACTCGGCCCTGATCGAGCTGCTGACCCGATGCGAGCGGGCTGGGCTCACCATCCAGGAGGTGCCCATCACCTTCACCGACCGGGTGCACGGGGACTCGAAGATCTCTCGCCAGGAGATCGTCCGGGCGATGGTCACGGTGCTGCGCCTCGCCGGTCGCGGGTCGTGAACCGCCGGGTCATCCAGGCCCTGGCCCTCCTCGTGCTGGGTCTGCTGATCCTCTATGGCGTGCTGCGCTCCGTCCATCCGGCCCAGGTGGCGCAGGCGCTCCAGCGGGCGACCCCGGGGTGGATTCTCCTCGGGGCGGCCGCCTATGCGGCGTTCATCCTGGTGCGGGCCTGGCGCTGGCAGCTGATCCTCGAGGCGTCGGCTCGAGGGGTCCGGCTGGCCGATACCACGGCCGTCACGGCAGTCGGCTTCGCGGTCAACTCCGTCTCCCCCTTCAAGCTGGGTGAGCTCGTGCGGATTGCCGCCATCGCACCCCGGGCTGGGATCGGGATCGGGGAAGCGGGAGCGACCGTCGTGCTCGAGCGGGTGCTCGACGTCCTGGCGCTGCTGGTCCTGGCGGTGGCCGCGGCCGTGGTCTCCGGCTCCTCCCGGGGCGCGGGCCTTTGGACCGGAGTCATCCTCTTTGCTCTCGTGTCGCTCGGCATCGGCATGGTGGCCTACCTCATGGTCACGTACCCGGATCGAACGCGCCGGCTGGTGGCGGCCCTGGCCGGCCGTCTCCCAACGCGCCTGGAGGTGAGAGCCAACGACCTTGGCGATTCCGTGATCAAGGGGTTCACGGCGTTACGGTCGCCTGGACGGCTGGCCGCCACCGGCGGCCTGAGCCTGCTAACCTGGCTCTGCATCGTCCTGGGATTGATCGCCTTCTTCCGCGCCGTCAGCGCCCAGCTCCCGGTTTCGACCCTCTTCCTCGCGTGCACGATTTTTGTCGTCAGCCAGGCGGTCTCCATCACGCCCGGTTCGGTCGGGACCTATGAGGGCTTTTTTCTGCTGGTGCTCAGCACGTTTGGTGCCGGCCCCCCGGCGCTCGTCACCGCCGCCGCCGTGCTCGGGCACATCTCGAACGTGGGGGTTTTACTGGCGGCCGGCGCCGTCGGGGCGCTCTACCTTCGCCTTAACCCCGCGCGTCTGCCAGTAGGGTTGCAGCGCCCCGCCATGGGTCAGGACCGCGCGTAACTCCAGCATCGCGGTGTAGGTCGGGAGCACGAAGAGGGTCTCCGATGGCGGGGTGGCCTCGGCCGCCCGAGCCAGGGCCTGGCTCCAGCCAGTGACGACTTCCATCCGGTCGGCCGGGACGTCCGCATATTTAAGCCGCACGCGGAGGTCGAGGGCGCGATCCCCGCTGATGACGACATGCCGCGCAACCCCCCGCAACTGCTCGAAGTCGACATCCCAGATCCAGGAGACGTCCTGCCCATCCGCGATCCGGTCGTTGAGCGCGATCAGGAACGAGGTGGCGTGGCCGAACTCGATGGAGGTCCGCAGCACCTCGTTGAAGCCGGTCGGGTTCTTGGCCAGCAGCAGGATCGCGTCCCGCCCGTTGATGACCGCTTTCTCCATCCGGCCGAAGGCGGGCGTAAAGGTCCGCAGCGCGGCGCCGCTCTTCTCGAGCGAGACCCCCATGGCCCGCGCGCCAGCCATCGCCATCACCACGTTGTAGGCGTTGTAGAGGCCGGACAGCGGCACCTCCACCGCGACCATCTCCGCGCCGTCGGTGACCTGGAGTTGCATCCGGTCCATCCCGCTGATGCGCACCGAGGTGGCGCGCACCTCCGGCGCCGGCCGGCTGAAGTCCCCCCGGGGACAGCGATAGCGACCGACGTGGCCGAAGTACACGCCCTCGAACACAAAGGCGTTGCCGCAGCGGGGACAAAACTTGGCGTCGGCGCCGTGGCTCAGCTCCGGGCGTAAGAGCGTGGCATCGTCAAGCCCGGCATAGACCACCCGCGGAAGATCGTCGCCCAACGCGGCCACCATCGGGTCGTCGGCATTCAGGACCGCCGTCATCCCTTCCGGCCCCTGGGTCAGGGCCCGGCGGATGTGCGCGGCAGTCGTCTCCAGCTCACCGTAGCGATCCAGCTGGTCCCGAAAGAGGTTGGTGACCACGATCGTTCGCGGGGAGATCTCGCTGACCAGCCGCGGCAGGCTCGCCTCGTCGATCTCGAACAGACCGACGCGCGCGGGGGTCCGGCCCCGGAAGTCGGTGCGGTTGATGACCGCGGCGGTGACGCCGAAGATCAGGTTCGCTCCGGCCTGGTTCGCGACCGGGGGCTCGCCGTTGGCCTCCAGGATATGGCGCAGCAGCGCGGCAGTGGTGGTCTTCCCGTTGGTCCCGGTCACCACGATGCTGCCATCGGGCAGGCCGCGCGCGAGCCGCGTCAGGATGCGGGGATCGATAAAGCGGGCGACGTCGCCCGGCAGCGTGGTCCCGCCGCCGCGTCGCAACCCGCGGCTGAGGGCGGCGGTCGCCTTGCCCGCCCAGAGGGCCGCCGTCCCGCGCGCCCCGAGTGGCGGGCGGATCAACGCCAGGCCGGGACGGGCCGGCACAGCCACGCCGTCGCCCCACCGCGCTGCGCCGCCTGGAGCGCATCGCGGGCGGGTCGATCGGTCGGAAAGCCCGCGAAAAACGCGGCGCCGCTACCGGACATCTGCAAGCCGGGCACGCTCGCCAGCAGCGGGTCGACCGCCTCGCCAAGCGAGGGGAAGAGCCGGCGCGCGGTCACCTCGAGGTCGTTGCCAAAGGTTTGTGCCTCGATCGGGCCCGCAGCGGTCAGCCGCGCGGCCAGCGCCGGTGTCCGGTGCGCGCTGGGGGCGCCGCCATCGACAGCCTCGTACACCGTTCGGGTCGCCACCTCGACCGGCGGGCAGACGACCACGAACCGCCAGCTCGCGGGCAGGTCGGGCAGGGGCGCCACGGTCGATCCGAGCCCGGTCGCCCGCGCCGTCCCTCCCCGAAGAAAGAAGGGCACATCCTGGCCCACCGCCGTCGCCAGCTCGATCAGGGCGTCGTCCGCGATCGGCAGGTCGTAGAGAAGAACCGCGGCCCGCAAGAACGCGGCGGCGTCGGCACTGCCGCCACCAAGCCCGGCGCCCATCGGGATCCGCTTGAACAGCCGGATGGTGAACGGGAGGGCCCGACCCACATGGCCCTCGAGCTCGCGGGCGGCCTTGAGCACCAGGTTCTCGCCACGGACTGCCGGGCCGACGACGTCGAAGACGCGGCAGTCGGTGCGCTCGACGCAGACCAGGTCGTGAAGCGAAATCGTTTGCATCACGGAGTCGATCTCGTGATAGCCGTTGGCTCGACGTCCGGTGACGTCGAGGGTCAGGTTGAGCTTGGCGTAGGCCGGAACGATCAACGCCATCGCGCAGTCAGTCTAGCCGTGGCCTTCCACGCGCGCCCGATCACGCCGGATCACGGACATCACCACCGCCAGTTCTTCGCTGTGCAGCAGGCGCTCGACGCCGATGTAGGTGATCGCGCCGAGGATCACGGCGGCGACCAAGGCGACGAGCTGGCGGATCCCGTTGTGGACGGAGCCGCCGGTCAGGAGCGAGACCGTCAGGTAGACGACCAGCGCCATCGGGACCACGCCGATCACGGCGCGGCGCCCCGTCTCCAAAATCTGCCGTCCCTCGAGCCCCTTCAAGCGCCCCCGGAGGGCGGTGCCCAACAGCACGGCGTTCAGCGTCGCGGCGATCGAGGTGCCGAGCGCGAGGCCCCCCTGCGCCAGCACGTGGACCAGGATCACGTTGGTCAGCAGGTTGGCGACGATCACGGCCAGGGAAATCTTGAGCGGCGTCATCACGTCCTGCAGGGCATAGAAGACGCGCACCAGCAGCGCCGTCGCCGCCTGCGCGGCCAGCCCAAGGCTGAAGAAGACGAGGGCAAAGGACGTCTGCGCCACCGATTCAGGGCCGAAGGGACCGCGCTCGAAGAGGACCGCGATGATCGGCACGCTGAGCAGCGCGAGCCCGACGGAGGCGGGGACCAGCACGAAGATATTGAGCCGGAGCGCCAGCGCCGTGCGATGGCGAATCGAGTCGATCGCGCCCAGCGCCGCGTCCCGTGCGAGAAACGGGAACAGGACGAAGGCCAGCGCCTGCGAAAAAGTCCCGAGCGGCAGCTGCGCGGTGGTATCGGCGTAGCGCAGGGCCGCGACCCGGCCGTGGGGTAGGGAGGTGCCCAGGATGGTGTCGACGAAGACGTTGACCTGGGCCGCGGCAAGGCCGAGCGCGATGGGAAACATCAGCCTGCCCACTTTTCGTACGCCGGGGTCGCTCCATCCGAAGACCGGCCGCAGCCGCCATCCCGAGCGCCAAAGCGCCGGCAGCTGGACGCCGACATGCAGCATCGCGCCCGCCACCACGCCGATCGCCAGCGCCATCACCCCGTAACGCGGCGCGAAGAACGCGGCCGCCACGATGATGGCGCTGTTGTAGAAGAGGGGCGCCAGCGCCTGGGCAAGAAACCGCTGGTACGCGCTCAGAATCCCGATCACGAGCCCGCCGGCTCCGAGAAAGATCGGCTGCAGCAGGAGGATGCGGGTCAGCTGGACGATCAGTTGATGATCCTGCGCGCTGTACCCGAAGGCGATCAGCGAGACGTAGAAGGGCGCCACGACGAAGAGGAGTGCGGCCCCGGCGGTGAGGATGACCAGCGCGGTGTTGAGCACGCGCTCGGAGACCTCGCGAGCGCGTTGCTTGTCCCCATGCGCCAGGAATTCGGACAGCACCGGGATGAAGGCGGAGCTGATCGCGCCCGCGAGCAACAGATTGAACAGGAGGTCCGGGACGCCGAACGCCACCCGGTAGTCGTCCAGCGTGGGGCTGGTGCCGAAGGTGTTGGCGATCACGAGCTCGCGCACGGCACCGAGGACGCGGCTCAGCCCGAAGGCGATCAGGATAAGTGTCGCGGCCGACGCGATGCGCCGCCGCTCGATCGACACCTGACGCATTCTAGAGGCCTGTATAATCAGCGCTCGCATGGCGAACACCCAATCGGCCAAAAAGCGCGTGCGCGCGTCGATTCGCAAGCGCGATCGCAATCGCTCGACGCGGTCAGCCGCGAAGACCCTTGTGTCGCGCGCCCGTCGGCCGCCGGAAACGGGAGCCCCGAGCCTGACCAGCGATGAGGTGCGCCGGGCCATCAGCGCCCTGGACAAGGCCGCCGAGAAGGGCGTCCTCCATCGCAACAACGCCTCCCGTCGCAAGGGACGCCTGATGAGCGCGCTGGCCAAGCTCAGCGCCGACAAGCCCACCCCGGTAAAGACGAAGGCCCCGGCAAAGACCCCGGCCCGCTCCAGCACCAGCCCCAAGAAGCCGGCCGCCAGGCCCGCAAAAGCCAAAGCCTAGCCAGGCTTTCGCGCACCCTTTCCCGGCGCAATTGACTTTGGCGCAACAGCCGGAGAATATGAGCCGATGAGGCGGGGACCCCTGCTCGCGACCGCGATCGGTGCCTTGCTTCTGCTTGCCGCCGTGTCGGCCGTCAGGCTGGTGCTGACTCCTCCCCAGTTGGTCTCGCTGGCTCGGAACAGCCCGCCCGCCCTCCCCGGTCAGGCCTCCCCCTTGGGGTTACCGACCGCGAGTCCCTCGGCCGCCCCGTCCGCCAGCGATGCCACCCAGCGGAATGCGGCGGCGGTCGCGGCGGGGGCAGCGCCGCCAACGGCCATCACGGCGCGGATCTCCATCCCGCGCATCGGGATCAAGAATGCCCCGGTCTACGACCGCGGCACCGACGCCAAGGGCGTGATGCTGATCGCGCCCGGCTATGCCGTCACGCACTATGCGTGGTCGGCGCCAGTCGGAGGCGGGAACACGGTGCTTTACGGCCACGACGACATCCAGGGGAACATCTTTGGCCATCTCTACGACCTCGCCCCGGGAGATGTCATCCAGCTGAACGTTGGCGGCCAAACCCAGGTCTATCGGGTTACCGGGCATCAGATCGTTGCCCCCACCACGGTCAGCGTGCTCGCGCCAACAAGCGATGTGCGCCTGACGATCATCACCTGCTGGCCCTTCAACGTCGATACCAAGCGGTGGATCGTGACCGCGGTCAAAGTCTAAGCAAGCGGATATCACGCACCGCGCAATTCAGATGACCTCCTGTCGCATGCCCTTTTGGGCACGTGGAAAACCTGACAATGAGTGGTCTGGATCGGCGGCTACTCGGCTTTACCGTCGACCGCAAGAGGAGGGAAACGTTTGCGCGCGCACGGACACTGGCCCATTAAATTCTGGCTGGCACTGACCGCCGCCTCCGCAACCGCCACGTCAGGGTTCGCCCTGTTCACCGCCACCGCCACATCCGTGGCCAGCGAGATCATCCTGACCAATGGCACCCCGATCGGCGAATATTCCGAAGGCACGCCGCGGACTAATCAACTGGTCGCCGAATTTACGGACTCCGGCAACGCCCCGATCGTCCTCACCAGGCCGTCGGCCGCCGTCGAGTCCTGCAACGCGATTGCGGGCGCTCGCTATACCGCGACCATCGACTGGCTCGGCAACGGAACGGACGTCACCGATGGCGTCGTATCCTGCGCGAACACACCCGGCGTCTTCCAGGTGAGCGGCGACTACACCTACAAAGACTCCGGGATTTTCAACATCAAGGTCACGGTCACCGATACGGTGGACCAGCCGAATGTGACCGCATCGGGGACGACCGATACGGCCGCTGTCGCCGACCGCTCGTTGACGTCGCGGGCCGGCGCCAGCGTGACGGGCACCGAAGGTGGGACCGTCCACGTGAGTGCTGCCTTCTTTGATTCCAATCCCGCCTACGACGCGACCGGGAACGTCGACCCCGGGTTGACGGCCACCATCGACTGGGGCGACGGCACGACCTCAGCCGCTGACAGGATCGAATGGCCCGACTCCAGCGACCAGAACGTGCTGGTAACCGGAAGCCACGCCTACGACGCGAACAAGGTGGCGACGCCGTCCTACACCGTCAAGGTCACGTTGCATGATGACGGCACCCCCGACGCAACCCGAACCCTGCACGCGACGATCGCCGACGCCGCGCTTTCCGCCGCGGGCTCGCCAAAGAGCTTCACGGCGACCGCCAGCGCCGCCACGAGTCCGGTCGTGGCGAGCTTCACCGATGCCGCCGCGGCCCAGGCGGCCGTCGGCGATTTCACCGCCAGTATCACGTGGGGTGACAGCTCGACGTCGGCCGGCACCATCACCAAGACGGCAACCGGGTTCGATGTCGGTGGTTCGCACACGTACGCGAGCGCGGGAACCAAGAGCCTCGGGATCACGGTCACCGATGAGGAGGGGCAGACCCTCACCGTCTCAGCTACCGCCACGGTTGGGGCGGCCCCGGTAGTCCTGCCGTTGACCGGCCAGCCCAAACTTCCGGTTGCCCCGATGAGTCCGTTCCTTGCCCTTGTACTCGCGATGATGGGCATGGCGGGCGGGATTGCCGGAATCATGAGCCGCCGCGTGGCGCGTTAACCTACCGCTTTTCGCAAAGGCCACTCCCGGCTGGGAGTGGCCTTTTTCTTTTTCTGTTGCCGCTCAGCCGGCGGTGCTGAGCACCCGCTGGAGCACGAACCCCTCCACCGCCAGGCGCGCATCCAGCTCGCCGAGCTTGATCTGCTCTTCGATCCGGAGCAGGTCGTGGAAGCCGCGGTCGAGTTCCGCCGCCGTGTAGTCGGCCGCGTGGCGGAACGCCTTCTCGACCACGAAGGGATGGTCGGTCAGGCGCGCCTGCAGGTCGGCGACGCTGCCGCCCCGGTCGCGGACGGCGCGCGCCTGCATCAGCCGCCGCCAGTGGCTGACCAGGGTGTAGAGGAGCCAGGTCGGTTCGCGGCCGGCGTCGAGGAGTGACTGGAGCATCGCCGCCACCTCGCCGGGCCGGCCGGTCGCGAGCGCATCGGTGAGGGCGAAGATCTCTTCTTCACGGGTGTCGCTCACCAGCGCGCGGACGGCTTCTTCATCGATCCGCGTCGCCGGCCAGGCGTACAGGGCCAGCTTGGCGACTTCCTGGTCGAGGAGCCGGAGATCGGGCTGCGAGCGCTCGAGCAGCGTCCGGACGGCCGCCGGCGTGATCGTGAGGCCCCGCTCCTCGGCCAGCTTGCGAACCCATCCGGCCCGGTCGGGCCGCCGGGGCGGCTCGAATTTCTGGATCCGGGCGCGCTTGTCCCGTTCCATCCCCGCCACGGCCTTGTAGATCGCGTTGCCGGCCGCGATCGATCCGTGCGCGGCGAGCACCAGATGCGTGGAGTCGGGGAGCACGGCCAGGTAGCCCGCGGCGCGCTCGGCGCCGGCCCCCTTGTCCCGCTTCCCGGCGAGCAGGCCCCAATCGCGCAGCACCAGCACGCGCAAGGCGTCGATGAACGGCAGCGTCGAGGCTTTCTCGCCGAAGGCGTCGGCATTCAGGCTGTCGGCCTGAAGGTCCTCATAGTTGAACTCGAGCGTGAGCCCGACCCGCAGCTGGTCGAGGAGCGCGTTCAGGGCGCGGTCGACCAGGTACCCTTCCCCACCGTGAATCAGCGTGATCACGTCCGCATCGCAACAAATTGTAGGTGGCGTGGTCTAACGTCTATTAGGATGTCCAGCGGGCGTCGCGATTGGTGGCGAGCGGTGTCGGTCACGCGCTGGCAGATCCCGACCCGCACCCTGGTGGCGGCGAGCGCCGCCCTGGCCGTCATGCTGGCGGTGGCCATTCTCGTCGAGGCCAGGTCCGCCTCGACCCATGACCTGCCGGCGCCGGCCAGGTTAGCGGCCCCTCAACCCCTGGGCAACGGCCAGTTCCGCTTTCTTCCGACATCGGGCCACATCAGCCTCGGCGTCCCCTATCGATTTGCGCTCTCGACGCATTGCGGCCTGGATTTTCCCGTGGCCGTGGACTTCGACCAGAGCTTCTGGGACCCGATCGGGGCCGGTCCGGCCGCGGGCGGCAGCGGGAACCCGCCGCCGGGCTTCGGTAATCCGACCGACCACGGGATCATGACCCTGATGTCGCCGACCCGGGCCCAATTTCGGAGCAGCGGCGGAGTGGTCATCCAGTTCAACCGGCATGCTGGCGCCCGCGTGAGCTCGGCCTGTTCCTAGCCGCCGATCTGGCTCATCGTCTTCATCGGCCGCACGAAATCCGACTGTCCGATCTTGTGCCCTTCCTCCTTGGCCCAGACGGCGGCCTTCACGAAGTCGCGGATCTCCTCGTCCGACGCGCCGCCGCGCAGCAGCGCCTTGACGTCATGCTCCTGGAGCGAGAAGAGGCAGGTGCGCAGGTGTCCTTCGGCGGTCAGCCGGATCCGGTTGCAGACCTTGCAGAAGGCGTCACTGACCGAGGGGATGACGCCGATACCGCCCGGCGCGCCGTCCTTAAAGCGATACCGGTTAGCGGGGGCGGGCCGCTCGTCATGGACCGGTTCGACCGGGAACTCCCGGTCGATGGTGTCGATGATCTCCCGGCTGGCCACGACGGCCTCGGGCGTCCAGAGGCCGTCGGCGTCGAGCGGCATGAACTCGATGAAGCGGACCTCGTACCCCTCCTGGCGCGCGAGCCGGGCGAAGTCGAGGATCTCGTCGTCGTTCTGGCCGCGCATCACGACCATGTTCAACTTGATGCGGCTGAACCCGGCCTCGCGGGCGGCGCGGATGCCGTCCAGCACGCGGTCCAGGGCGTCGCGCCGCGCCAGGTTCCGGAACCGGTCCCGCTGCAGGGTGTCCAGGCTGATGTTGAGTCGCGTGAGCCCGGCGGCCTTCAGCGCCTGGGCCTTCTCGCGGAGCAGGATGCCGTTGGTCGTCATCGCGATGTCGAGGCCGTCATCGAGGGCGGCGATCATGCCAGTCAGGTCTTCGATGCCCTTGCGCACCAGGGGTTCCCCGCCCGTGAGCCGGATGGTGCGGACGCCGCAGTCCGAGACCAGGATCCGGGTCACCCGCGTGATCTCCTCGAAGGAGAGCACTTCGTCGCGGGCGATCCAGGGCAGGCCCGCGGCGGGCATGCAATAGATACACCGGAAGTTGCAGCGATCGGTGACCGAGATGCGCAGGTCGTCCGCCACCCGGCCAAAGGTGTCCCGCAACACGACGGCAGCGGTTGAAGGTGGCATCAAAACCTAGTATATGGGGCGTGCCTCTGGGCGTCATGCCGCCGTTCAGCCCGATGGAAGCCAAGGTGCAATCGGAGCTGCCGCGAGGCGACGGCTGGCAGTACGAGCCGAAGTGGGATGGCTTCCGCGCGGTCGCCTTCAAAGACGGCGACGAGGTTATCGTGCACAGCCGCAACCAGAAGGTCCTGACGCGCTATTTTCCCGAGCTGGTTCCGGCCCTCCAGGCGATCGCGCCCAAGCGGATCGTGCTCGACGGCGAGATCGTGATCTTTACCGGGGCGGGGACCGATTTCGATGCCATGACCAACCGGATCCACCCGGCGGCGTCGCGGGTCAAGATGCTGGCCGAAACGCAGCCGGCCTCCTACATCGCGTTTGACGTGCTGGCGGATGGGGACGAAAGTCTGCTCGAGCGGCCACTCCAGGACCGGCGCCGGCGACTGGAGCGCCTGGTGGGGCCCCGTCCGGACTCGATCTACTTGAGCCCGGCAACCAGGGATCGTGAGGTGGCGCTCGGCTGGCTGAAGGAATATCGGGGCACCGGGCTGGACGGCCTGGTCGCCAAGCGGCTGGGCGACCCCTATCACCCGGGCCAGCGCGCCATGATCAAGGTCAAGGAGCAGCGCACCGCGGACTGCGTCGTTGGCGGATTCCGTTGGGGCAACGACGGCAAGCGCGTAGGCTCCCTGCTGCTCGGAGTCTATCGCGGCAAGACGCTCGAGTACATCGGCCACACCTCGGGCTTCGACGACGCCCAACGGCGCGAGCTGGTGCCACTGTTGGAGCCGTTGCGCGGCGGCCCCAGTTTCGAGGGCGGTCGGGCCCCCGGCGGTCCAAGCCGCTGGTCGCAGGACCGCGACCTGGCCTGGGAACCGGTGCGGCCGGAGCTCGTCTGCGAGGTGGCCTTCGACCGCCTGGAGAATGATCGATTCCGGCATGGGGTGGGCTTCGTTCGCTGGCGCCCGGACAAGCCGCCCGAAGCGTGCACCATGGAGCAGCTCAAGGCCGAGGCCGCCGCCGAGCTCAAGTCGCTCTTCGCCTGATCCGCCGATCGCTCAGCGCGAGGCGTCGCGCTCCTGCTTGGCTTCACCGCCGGCGATCGACGAGGCCTCAGGCTCTGGCATTCGGGTGTCCTTCTGGTACGTGCTATCTGAAATATCAGGTTATGGTATAATCACGGACTTACATTAATGAATGAGTTTCGCGGTTCCAGGAGGTGGAGCAATGACAGTCCAGGACATGGTGAAGAAAACGGTCCGACGAGGATCACGTAGCGTCTCCGACATCAAGCTCGGCGAAATCAGGGTGCCGGAGCTCAAAATGCCCGAGATCAAGCTCTCCGAGATGAGGCTACCCGGCCTGGTGGCCGATTCGGGGAAGACGGCCCGACAGGCGAAGAACCGCCTGCGCCGGCGGACCGGTCCAAACCCGCTCTCGATCGTGGCGGGTGCGGCCGGTGGCGCCCTCCTCTTCTACTTCCTCGACCCGGAGCGGGGCGCGGCCCGGCGGGCGCAGGCGAAAGACCAGGCCCAGGCGCTGGTTCGGCGCTTGACCGACAACGTCGGCCAGTTCGGCAGGCGCGCCGGGGCGAACGCCAACGGCCTGTCGCAGAAGATGATCCATCTTCGCTCGGCGGCGACGCCGGTCGATGACCTGACCCTTCGGGATCGGGTGGAGAGCGAGATCTTCCGGGATTCGAGCCTGCCCAAGGGTCGCCTGAATTTCGACGTCGAGTCTGGGGTGGTCACCATCCGCGGAGAGCTCGAGAACGCCTACCAGATCGCCTCCATCGAGAAGGCGGTGCTGAAGGTCCGCGGCGTCAACGGGGTTGAAAACCTGCTGCACGTCGAGGGCACGCCGGCGCCCAACAAGGTCGAGGCGCGCGAGAGCGTTCGCTAATTTCGGCATCGAATGCGTCACGCGGCCGGCTCTGCCGGCCGCGTTTTTTTATCCCGAACTGACCGGCCGAAAGGCCGCCTGCCCGGCAATCAGCTCGACCGTCCCGGTCGCGTCCGGACGGAGCACCTGGCAGGGCCGCAGGCTCCCGAGCAGCGCCCGGGTAGGAAGGCCGTCAACCCGATGCGCCGAGACCTGGATGACCGCGAGGCACGCGGCTGCGACCCCATCCCAATCCGGGGGGCCACCTCCGGTGAAGACGGCGGCGGACAGGCCGCCCGAGAGGGCGTGCCCGCTCGAGTCGGGCGGGATGACGGCCGCGGTAGCCGCACCGGACCGGATCACCCAGGTGCGGGCGTCCGCCATCGGGCGCAGCTCCACCCCATCGACCTGCACCGGCTGGGCCCCGATTCGAACCGGAACCCCGTCGGCCCCGGCCTGCTGGATCACGGCACGCAGGGTCGGCGTCCAGGGATCGGGGTCGGCCACGATCACCAGGTCGACCTGGAATCGTTCGAGCACAGCGGATGCCGCCCCAAGCTGCAGGCGCCGCCCGCCGGTGATGATCCAGGCCTTCAGCTCGCGGGCCGTCGGAGGCAACGCCCGGCCAATGGCCTGGGCGAACTTGTCCGGGTCGGGACCGCCGTCGATCAGCACCTGCTTTCCTTCGCCAGTCCGCACCAGCACGGCGGAGCCGGTCCCGACGTCCAGCGCGTAGAGGTGCACCCGGCCATCAGGGCGAATCAGCAGCAGCGCGACGGCCAGGAGCGAGGCCGCCCCCAGAATGGCCCAGACTCGCCGGTGCCAGAAGAAGGCCCGCAGCTTGACGGCGGCGAGGGCTCCACCGTTCAGGATCACCGCCGCCGCGAGCCAGCGGCCGGGAAAGTACGGCATGACGATCGCTGCGGCGGGAAGCGCGCCGCAGACCTCAATCACGTCCCGGTACCAGGCGGCCAGGGCTCCCGCGAGTTGAAGGGCGGGCCAGGCGCCGGCCGCGAAGAGCGCGCCGACGATCGCCCCGCCGCCGCCCACCACCATCAGCAGTGGCAGCAGCGGGAGGACCAGGGCGTTGGCCAGTGGCGCGACCACCGAGAGCTGGTGAAAATTCGCCAGCATCAGGGGCCAGGTGGCGGCCTCGGCCGCGAGCGTCGCGGCAAACGGGTCCCGAAGGACGGCGGGCATCCAGGAAAGCCGCGCTGCGATCCCGTCCGTGAAGCCGGCGATGCCGGCGGTCCCAGCGAACGAGAGGAGGAAGCTGACGTCCCTGGCCAGCGCGGGTTTGACGCCGAGCATGATCGCCGCCGTCAGCGCCAGCGAGACGTATACGTGGCTGTCTCGCCGCAGCCGGCCGGCGATGACCACCAGCGCGCCCATGGCTGCGGCGCGCAGCGCCGCCGCCGATGCACCGGCCAGCAGCGCGTAGCCGAGCATCGCGGCGAGCGCGAGCCCGGGTGCCGCGCGTGGCAGGACCCGTCCCAGCGCCCCGTGCATGATGCGGGCCAGCAGCGAGACCTTGAGGCCCGAGATCACGACGATATGGATGAGCCCGCTGGCGATCATCGCCTGCTCCAGGGTGATCGGGAGGGTGGCCCGGTAGCCGAAGACCACGCCCAGCACCAGGGCGGCCTGCGGCTCGGGAAGGGCGCGGTCAACCGAGCGCACCAGCCCATGGCGGACGGCGAAGAGCGCGGTGTGCAGCGGGTCGCCAGGGTGGGGCGTGTCCCGGATCAGCCGGGCCGACGGCATCACGCCGGCGATCCCCTGCTCGGCAAGGTACGCGCGGTAGTCGAACTGGTCGAAGGCAGGCGGCGGCTGGAGGCGCCCGCGCAACAGGACGAGGTCCCCGTAGTGGACCGGAACCCCGCCGTAGACGGTCGCCTGGACCCGCAGGGTCGAGACCTGCCCGAGCCCAGGCACCTGGATGTGGTCGATTCGAATCGTCAACCGGGTGCCGCTACGCCGCGTCTGCGGATCGTCATCCACCGTGCCCGACACGGACACGTCGTCGGTGCCGAGGCCGGCGGGCAGCGCCACCGTCGGGGCCACTGCGGCCCGAGCCACGCCGAGCGCCATGGCAAGGAGGGTCAGCAGGACGATCGGCCACAGCCGCGGCCTGACCACGGCGATCAACACTCCAACCAGGACGACCGCGGCGACGAGCGGCATGACCGGGCTCAGCAGCACGAGCGCCATGACGCCGGCACTGAAGCCCACGAGGAGGAGCGCGAAGGTCCACCACGGCAGCCCGCTCACGGCACGGTCAGCGACTTCGCGAGCTGTTTGTAGAGCGTGGCGTCGATGCCCATGGAGCTCTTCAGCTCGGTCAGCGCCTGGAAGCCACCGTTCGCCTCGCGGTAGCTGATGATGGCGTCGGCGAGTAGCGGGTCCATCCCTGGCACCGACAGCAACTGGTCACGGGTCGCGGTGTTGACGTCGAGCTTGACCTTCTTTGTCGTCTTGCCGCAGTGGCCGGTAAATGGCACCAGGATTTGCTTTGCGTCCTTGAGGTGGGCGGCAAGGTTCGGCAGGCAGGTGGCGTCGGCCTCCGGGGTGAGACCGCCGGCGGAGACAATCGCGTCCACCACCCGCAGCCCGGCCGACAACGTGTACAGGCCGGGGTTCTTGACGGCGCCGTTCACGTAGACGATAACGGTGCGGTCCTGGGCGGTCTCCAGGTCCGCGGCCGAGATGGCCGCCGGTACCGAGATGGGGTCCGCCTGACGCGGCCAGAGCAGGAACGCGGCGCTCGCCAGGATGGCCGCCGCCAGCAGCACGGCCAGCTTCCAATCGTTGCGATAGAGCGTGCCGCGGATCCCCCGAGCGGCGAGCAACCACTTTTCTGTGATGTTGCGCACGCTTAAGATGCGGGCCAGGCGTCGCCGTCGAGGCCAGGACATCCCGGCGCTAGCGGGTGACGAGGTTGATCAGGCGATCGACGACGAAGACGGCCCGGGTGACCGGACGACCGTCGAGCGCGCGGGCGACGTTGGCGCTCTGGAGCGCCCGGGCGCGGGCCTCCGCCTCCCCGATGCCGGCGGGCAGCTCGATGCGGTCCCGCAGGCGGCCGTCCACCTGGACGACCACCGTCACCACCGATCGTTGGAGCTGATCGGCGGCAGCCTCCGGCCAGGGACTGAAGGCACAAAGCGACGCTCCCCCGGTGCGCGCCCAGAGTTCCTCCGCCAGGTGCGGCGCGAATGGCGCCAGCAGCCGGGCCAGGTCGCCGCAGACCCGTTCCCAGGCCTCGTCCCGAGCCCCGCCCCCCTGGATGTAATCCTGCATCAGGTTGGTCAGTTCCATCAGGGCGGACACGGCGGTATTGAAGCGGAACGCGTCCACGTCATGCGTGACCTTCTCGATGGTCTCGTGCAGCTTTCGCGTCAGCGCTTCCCGGGTCACCCCGGCGCCGGTGGTCGCGGTGGCGTCATCCTCCTCCCCCACCGTCAGGCGCCAGACGCGATTCAGGAACCGCGCGACGCCATCGACCCCGCGATCGTTCCATTCGGCATCGAACTCGGGCGGCCCGATGAACAGTTCATAGACCCGGGCAGTGTCGGCGCCGTACCGCGCCACCATGTCGTCGGGGGCGATGCCATTCCCTTTTGACTTGGCCATGACGGCGCCGTTGCGCTGGATCATGCCCTGCGAGAAGAGGGCGGCGAACGGTTCGTCGACCGAGACCATCTTGGCGTCGAACAAGGCCTTCATGAAGAAGCGCGAATAGAGCAAATGCAGGATGGCGTG
Organism: Candidatus Dormiibacterota bacterium; assembly: GCA_036732165.1. Classification (GTDB taxonomy): domain Bacteria; phylum Chloroflexota; class Dormibacteria; order CF-121; family CF-121; genus JALYYC01. The sequence goes on from DAINCX010000001.1 coordinate 46,317, forward strand.
CTCGATGCCGCCGATGTATTGGTCGACGGGCATCCAGAAGTCGGCTATGGCTTTATCGAAGGGCCCCTGCTCGTAATGCGGGCTCGTGTAGCGCAGGAAGTACCACGACGAATCGACGAAGGTATCCATCGTGTCGGTCTCGCGCCGGGCCGGCTTCCCGCATTGCGGACAGGTGGTGTTGACGAAGGCTGGCGTGTGGAGCAGCGGGTTCTGCCCGTCGGAGCGAAACTCCACCTGCTCCGGCAGGCGGACCGGTAGCTGGTCCTGCGGTACCGGCACGATCCCATGGTCCGGGCAATAGATCACCGGGATCGGGACCCCCCAGTACCGCTGGCGTGAGATCAACCAATCGCGCAACCGGAAGGTGATTGTCCGCTTGCCGATGCCGCGACGTTCGGCCTCGGCCGTGATTTGGTCGATAGCCTGGTTCACGGCGAGACCGTCATAGGGGCCGGAGTTGGTGAGGACGCCGTCGTGGGACTCGACGGCGGCCGTCAGCGTCCTGGCGACGGGCTCGCCCGGCGTGCCGATCACCGGCCGGATCGGGAGCCGGTATTTGGTCGCAAACTCGAAGTCGCGCGCGTCGTGCGCCGGGACGCCCATGATGGCGCCGGTGCCGTAGGTCGCGAGCACGTAGTCCGCCACCCAGATCGGGACCCGCTCATTCGAAAAGGGGTTCAACGCGTAGGCGCCGGTGAAGACCCCGGTCTTCTCATGCTCGGTCGAGAGGCGTTCGATCTCCGTCTCCGCCTTGGTGCGCTCGATGTAAGCGTCGACCCCGGCCCGTTGCTCCGCGGTGACGATCCGCGAGACGAGCTCGTGCTCGGGCGCGATCACCATGAAGGTGGCGCCAAAGACGGTGTCCGGCCGGGTGGTGAACACCTTGAGCTGTCGGTCGCCTTCGACGGCGAAGTCCAGCTCGGCGCCCTCGCTGCGCCCGATCCAGTTGGCCTGCATCACCTTGACCCGCTCCGGCCAGCGATCGAGCTTGCTCAGGTCGTCGAGCAGCCGCTGCGCATAGGCCGTGATCTTGAAGAACCACTGCTCGAGCTCTTTCTTGGTCGGCTTGGTCCCGCAGCGCCAGCAGACCCCGTTGACGATCTGCTCGTTGGCGAGCACGGTGTTGTCCTTCGGACACCAGTTGACCGCGGCCTTATGTTTGTAGGCCAGCCCCCACTCGACAAATTTCAAAAACAACCACTGGGTCCAGCGGTAGTAATCGTCATTGCAGGTGGTGACTTCGCGGTCCCAGGCATAGAGCACGCCCATGATGTCGAGCTCGTGTTTCGAGATCGCGATGTTGCCTTCAATCGAGACCCGGGGTGGGATGCCGCTCTTGATGGCGGCGTTCTCGGCCGGCAGCCCGAAGGCGTCCCAGCCGAACGGGTTGAGGACGTTGAACCCGCGCATGACTTTATAGCGGGCGAGGGCATCGCCGATGACGTAGTTGCGAAAATGGCCCATGTGCAACGGCCCGGACGGATAGGGAAACATGACGAGGTTGTAGAACTTGGGCTTGGTGCTTTCCTCGGAGACCCGGAAGAGGCCGGCCTGCTTCCAGGCCGCGCGCCACTTGGGCTCGATCAGCTGCGGATCGTAGACGGGGGCAACAGTTCTGGCCATGTCAGTGATGGAATGGTGGAGCCGACGAGATTCGAACTCGTGACCTATTGCATGCCATGCAATCGCGCTCCCAGCTGCGCCACGGCCCCACATGCGCGGGTCGAGCGTCAAGTGTAGCAACTGCCCGAACCCCGACCGGCGCGCCGCCCATGCCGCCCCAGTATACACACTTTTGTAGCAGTGTCGGGGCATAAGATTTGGACCGGCCACCTATCATGGGCGAGAAATGCGGCAGCTGTGGGCACCCTGGCGCGTCGAGTTCATCAAGGGTGAGAAGCCGCCGGGATGTTTCTTCTGTGAGGCGGCCGAGGCGGGGCCTCAGCGCGATGCGGAGCTGCACGTCCTGGCTCGAACCGAATGGTCGCTGGCAATCATGAACCGGTACCCGTACAACAACGGGCACTTGATGGTGGCCCCGCGCGCGCACCTGGCGACGCTCGAGCAACTGCCCCCCGAGAGCGCCATCGACCTGACGCAGGTGACCCAGCGGTCGCTGCGGGCGCTCCGGGCCGTGCTCAAACCGGACGGCTTCAACCTCGGCATCAACCAGGGCAAGGTGGCCGGCGCCGGCGTCGCCGACCACGTCCATCAACACGTGGTTCCACGCTGGGATGGAGACACGAACTTCATGCCGGTCATCGCCGAGGTGAAGGTGATGAACGAGCATCTCGACGCCAGCTACCGGGCGATTCGAGAGGGCTTCGACCGGCTGACGTAACGGCCACCGCAAGATAAGAGGCGCTCTAATGGTCCGAAGGACGGATGAACGATGCCCGAACCGATGTTACCGTCCTGTGTAGACATGCACTCGCCACGCCGGCGCAAGCCACGCGAATCGGGTCAAGCCGTCGTCGAATACGCGTTTCTGATGGTGCTGCTCGCGACCATCGGGATCGCCGTGATCATGCTGGCGGGGAATCAGCTGATGGCCACGTATCAGGACATCAGCTATGAATTCAGCCATATCACGGACACCTCCACGCTCGCCCCGGATGGCAGCACCCTGCTCGGCCCGGGCGCGACCCCGTCGGCGACGTGCCCGAATGGCTCGCAGCCACAGCTCCAGGGACACAAATGGAAATGCCTGAGCCACTAAGCGATGATCCGGTCGAGCTCCCATCCCGCGGCGCCTCGCGCGGGATGAACCGGCTGCTGGCCAACCGCCAGCTGTGGAAGAACGCCATCTACGCGATCGCCCTGATCACCTACCTGTGCTCCTTCCTCTTCTTTGGCCTGGCGGTCGCCGATGTGCGCGGCACGGGGGGCAGCACCGCAAGCCTGGTCGATCTGCTCGTGGCGCTCTATTTCCTGGTGCAGGTGATCTTCCTGTTCGTGCTGTCGAGCATCGTCGAGCGGCGGCGCCAGAGCCAGCCGATCAACTTCCCCGATCGTCGCGACCGCGACTGACTAGGTCTTCAGCCGCTCGATGATCGTGGCGATGCCCATGCCGTAGCCGATGCACATCGTCGAGAGTCCGTAGCGCGCGTTCTGACGCTCGAGCTCGTGCAGCATGGTGGTCAGCAGCCGCGCCCCGCTCGCCCCGAGCGGGTGCCCGAGCGCAATGGCGCCGCCGTTGTAGTTGACCTTTTCCATGTCGGCGCCGGTCTCGTGTTGCCAGGCGAGGACGACCGGGGCAAAGGCCTCGTTGACCTCGAACAGGTCAATATCCTTGATCTGCAGCCCGGCCTTCTTGAGCACCTTGGCGGTCGCCGGGATCGGCCCGGTCAGCATGATGGTCGGCTCCGATCCGACGATCGCCTGGGCCACGATGCGGGCGCGCGGGCGGAGACCGAGCTCCCTGGCTTTTTCGGCGGACATCACGAGCACGGCGGACGCCCCGTCACTGATCTGGCTCGAGTTAGCGGCGGTCACGACGCCGTCCTCCTGGAAGGCCGGCTTGAGCTGCGCCATCTTCTCGCGCGACGGCGGGATCCGGACCCCTTCGTCGGTCTCGAACTGGTAGGAGGAGCCGTTCTGCTTGACGTCCACCGGGAAGATCTCGCGCTTGAAGCGGCCTTCCTGGATCGCCTGGCCCGCCTTGACATGACTCTGGAAGGCGAACTCATCGAGTTGCTCGCGGCTGAATCCCCATTTCTTGGCGATCATCTCGGCGGAATTGCCCTGGGGGATGATTTCGAACAGATCGGTGAGCTTCGGGCTGATCGGGCCCTCACCGGGACCAAAGGCATCGGACCCCATCGGCACGCGCGTCATGTTCTCCACCCCGGCCCCGATCACGACGTCCTGGGAGCCGGAGAGCACGCCCTGGGCGGCAAAGTTGACCGCCTGCTGCCCCGAGCCACAGAACCGATTGACCGTCGTCCCGGGAACCTCGACCGGGAAGCCGGCGATCAGCACCGCGGCGCGCCCGATGTTCATCCCCTGCTCACCGGTTTGGGTCACACAACCCACGATGACGTCATCGACCTGGGCGGGATCGACGCCGGCCCGATTCACCACCTCGCGCAGCGCCAGCGCCAGCAGGTCGTCAGGACGCACGGGACCGAGCTTTCCGCCACGGCGGCCAATTGCCGTACGGACGGCTTCGACGATGACGGCTTCACTCATGGACACACTCCTTCAGAGGAAGCGCGATCCGCCTCCTTCACTATTGTAAACTCGGCGATCCCGTACAATATGCCGCGGCATGGACGGCGATCAATTCGCTCGCACGACGAGAAAGGACCAGTAGGCACGATTGGGTTCGGTAATCAAGAAGCGCCGCAAGAAGATGCGGAAGCACAAGCACAAGAAGATGTTGAAGGCTACCCGTTGGCAACGGAGAACGAAGTAAGCAGTTTTCCCGTGATCAGCGCCCGGAGCTGCGCCTCCGAGGCCTCTCCCGGAAAGCGCCCGACCACGATCCCTTTGCCATTGACCAGGACGATCGAGGGCGGCGCGTCCACCTCGTACCTGGCGGCGGCGCTCCCCGACTCATCGGCCAGGCTGGCGTAGGGAACCTTGAACTCCGCCACGAAGGCGCGGGCCAGCGCCCGGTCGTGGTCCAGCATGTCCACCCCGTAGAACCGAACCCCGTTCACGGCGAACTCGGCGGCCAGCGCATTCAGCCCCGGCTGCTCGTGGCGGCAGGGACCGCACCAGGCGGCCCAGAAGATCAGGACGGTCTTCGCCTTCAGGAAGTCCACCGACAGTCGCGACCCGTCGAGGGTGGCACCCGCGAGCGGGGCCGCGACGGTTCCGACCCGCCCATCCGGCGCGACCGTGGCGATGCTCGGCTGCAGCGTGCAGCCGGCGATCAGGAGCGCCAGCGCAACGGTCAATGCCCGTCGCCCGAGCACGCGCAGCCTCCCGGGTCGCCTAGTTGACGGTGCCGGGCTGGGCGTCGCCAAGTGGCCGGCGGAAGCCAAGCCCCGGACCCGGCGTGCGCGGCGTGGCCGGCAGCAGCGCCTTGTCCAGCACTTCGCCGATATGCTTCACGAGGACCAGCTCCATCGAACCCTTCACCTCGTCGGGGACCTCGTGCAGGTCTTTCCGATTCTTTTCCGGAAGAATGAAGGTCGTGATGCCGGCACGGTGCGCCGCCAGCAGCTTTTCCTTGAGCCCCCCGATCGGCAGCACCTTGCCCCGCAGCGTGATCTCACCCGTCATCGCCACGTCCCGCCGGACCGGCCGGTCGGTCAAGACCGAGACGATGGCGGTGGCCATGGTGATTCCGGCGGACGGCCCGTCCTTGGGGATGCCGCCGGCCGGCACGTGGATATGGATGAAGTGATCCTCGAAGAAGCCCGGCTTGATCCCAAGCTCGATCGAATGCGCCCGCGCATAGCTGACCGCGGCCTTGGCCGACTCCTCCATCACCTTGCCGATCTGGCCGGTGAGCGAGAATTCTCCACGGCCCTGCATCGCGATCGCCTCCACCGTCATCACATCCCCGCCATACTCGCTGACCGCGACGCCGGTCGCAGTCCCCACCTGGTCTTCCAGCTCGGCGATGCCGAAGTCGAAGCGGGAGGGGCCGAGGAATGGCACCAGGTCATCGGGCTCGACCACGACTTTTTCGAGCTGGCCCTCGGCAATCCGGCGCGGGATCTTGCGACAGATATTGGCGATCTCCCGGTCCAGGTTGCGGACGCCCGCCTCGTGCGTGTATTCGCGAACGAGAACCTTGAGCGCCGCCTCGCTGATGACCAGGTTGTCGTCCGTCAGCCCATGCTCGCGCAGCTGGCGCGGAATCAGGAACCGGGTGGCGATGTGCATCTTCTCGTCTTCCGTGTACCCAGGAAGCCTGATGATCTCCATCCGATCGCGCAGCGGCGGGATGATCGTGTCGACCACATTCGCGGTCGTGATGAAGAGCACCTGCGACAGGTCATAGGGCACCTCGAGGTAATGATCGGAGAAGTCCTTGTTCTGTTCGGGGTCGAGGACCTCGAGGAGCGCCGAGGAGGGGTCGCCCCGCCAGTCGGCGCCGACCTTGTCGATCTCGTCGAGCATGAACACCGGGTTGCGCGAGCCGGCCATCTTCATCTGCTGTAAGACCCGTCCGGGCATCGCCCCGATGTAGGTTCGCCGGTGTCCACGGATCTCGGCCTCGTCGTGGATGCCACCCAGGGAAAGGCGGACGAATTTGCGACCGAGCGCCCGGGCGATCGACTTGCCCAGGCTCGTCTTGCCCACACCCGGCGGTCCGACAAAGCAGAGGATCGGCGAGCGGAGCGTCTGCGACCGCTGGCGAACCGCCATGTACTCGAGGATGCGCTCCTTGATCTTCTCCACGCCGTAGTGGTCCTCATCGAGGACCGCGGCCGCCACCGCAATGTCCCAGGTCTCGCCTGGGGGCGGCCCCCAGGGCAACGCCACCAACCAGTCCACGTAGGTCCGGATGATGCCGACCTCGGGGGACGCGGCCGGAATGCTCTGCATCCGGTCGATCTCCTTCAGGGCGCGCTCCTTCACCGCCTCCGGCATGCCGGCTTGCTCGACCTTGTCGCGGAGCTGCTGGAGCTCCGCGCCCTCCTCGTCCTCCCCAAGTTCCTTACGGATCGCCTTCAGCTGTTCGCGCAGGATCTGGTCGCGCTGTAGCTTGCCAATCGTGCTCTGGACCTCGTTCTGGATCTTCGCCTTGAGCTCGAGGATCTCGACCTGCTTGCTCAAGAAGAGGGAGAGCAGGCGCAGCCGTTCGAGCACGTTGGGGGTCTCCAGCATCTGCTGTTTCTGCTCGAGGGTTTGGTCCGGCGCGGCCGAGACCAGGTCGGCCAGGTAGACGGCGTCGTCCGTCTTGGCGACGGTGGCCGCCACCTCGGGGGCGACCGTGGCGCCGGAGTCGACGTATTTGCGGTAGAGGCTCTTCACCGACCGCATGTGCGCCTCCAGCTCGAGCCCGGCGCCCACCTCGTCGAGGACGGGCTCGACCTCGACCTCGATGAAGGGCGTGAACTGAGTAAAGCGGACGATGCGGGCGCGCTGCGTCCCGGCGACCAGCATCTGGACGCCGGCTGGCGTCTGTCTCATCCCATTGATGTCGGCGATGGTGCCGGTGGCGTAGAGGTCGGCCTCCGCGGTTTCGTCGGTTTGCGGGTCCTTCTGCGCCACCAGCAGAACCTGCTTGTCCTTCTCCATCGCGAAGGTGATGGCGGCGATCGAGGTGCGCCGTCCCACCGACAGGGGCACGATCAGCTTGGGGAAGACGACGTCGTCCCGCAGCGGGACGAGAGGGATCCGCCGCAGCGGGGCCGCCTCGACGGGTTCAGTCATGGCTGGCCCTAAACCTGGGCGCCCGCGTCGGTCGCTCCGCGCCGCCAGGCGGGCGGGGACTGCGCGGCTCCGCCCTCGAGGGCGCGGGGGCCGATCAGGCGCGCGATCTGGTCTTCGTCCAGCACCTCTTCCCGGAGCAGGGCCTCGGCCAACTGGTCCAACCTCACCCGGTTCGCGGTCAGGATCGTCTCCGCGGACTGGTACCCCTCACTCAGGAGGCGGGTCACCTCTTCGTCGATGATGGCGGCGGTCCGCTGGCTCACGTGGGGACTGCCGGCCAGTTCCCGCCCTAAGAAGACCGCAGTTTGGGAATCGTCGAAGGAAAACAGGCCCATCTTCTTACTCATCCCCCAGCTGACCACCATCCGCCGGGCCAGCTCGGTCGCCGTCTCGAGGTCGTTCTGGGCGCCGGTGGTGATGCTCCCGAGGGCGATCTGCTCCGCCGCCCGACCGCCAAGCGCCATGGCGATCCGGCTCTCCAGGTACTCCTCGGAGAGGTTGTGGCGGTCGTCGGTGGGGATTGACTGGGTGACGCCGAGCGCCATGCCGCGGGGGACGATCGTGATCTTGTGCACTGGGTCGGACTGCGGCTGATACCAGGCGACCAGGGCGTGGCCCGACTCGTGATACGCAATCACGCGGCGCTCCGCCTCACTCAGATAGATCTTCCGCTCGGAGCCGAGCACGACCCGGTCGAAGGACTCCTCGAAGTCGTGCATGGTGACGGTCGTCCTGTTGGTGCGGGAGGCATGCAGGGCCGCCTCGTTGACGAGGTTGGCCAGGTCGGCGCCCACCAGCCCGGGGGTGGAGCGGGCAATGATCTCCAGGTCGACATCGGGGTCGACCGGGACGCCGCGGGTGTGGACCTTCAGGATCGCGGTCCGGCCCCGGCGATCCGGGCGATCGACCACCACCCGGCGATCGAAGCGGCCTGGCCGCAGCAGGGCGGGGTCGAGGACATCGGCGCGGTTGGAGGCGGCGAGGACGACCACCGCCTCGCGCTGATCGAAGCCGTCCATCTCCACCAGCAGCTGGTTGAGGGTCTGCTCGCGTTCGTCGTTGCCCCCGCCGAGACCGGCGCCCCGCTGGCGGCCGACGGCGTCGAGCTCATCGACGAAGATCACCGCCGGGCTGTGCTTCTTGGCGTCCTCGAAGAGACTGCGAACGCGCGAGGCGCCGACGCCGACGAACATCTCGACGAATTCCGAGGCGGAGATGCTGAAGAAGGGCACGCCAGCCTCACCCGCGACCGCGCGGGCCAGCAGCGTCTTGCCGGTGCCTGGGGGGCCGATCAGCAGGACGCCCTTCGGCATGTGCCCGCCGAGTTTTTGAAACTTCTGCGGGTCGCGGAGAAATTCCACGATCTCCTGCAACTCGAACTGCGCCTGCTCCACGCCGGCGACGTCGTGGAATGTGGTCTTGGGCGTGGCGGGGTCCTGCAGGCGCGCCCGGCTCTTGCCGAAGGAGAAGATACCCTGGGTCGCCTGGCCGCTCCGGCGAATGAACCAGATCCAGAGTGCGACCAGCACCAGGATCGGCAGCAGGCTGAAGAGCAGGTTGGCGAATCCGCCGCTGTCGGCCTTGACGGTGGTGACCACCTGGTTGTCGTGCAGGGACTTCCAGAACGCCGGATCGGTCTGGCTGACGGCATCGGGAACCGTGGCATGGAACTGAGTTCCGGACACGCCCCCATAGCTCTGGCTGGTCTTGAAGTCACCGTTGGCATCCTGGCCCTGGATCACGACATCTTTGACGTTGCCGCTCTCGACCTGGGTTTGCAGGACGGAATAGGGGACCTCGACCCGCGGCGGTCCACCCAGACGGCCCAGCAGCGGCGACGCCAGGAAGAAGATGTAGAGGCTCAGGCCCGCGACCAGGAGCGCCAGCCGCAAGCGGGTGTTCGGCGGTTTCGGCGTCTTGGCGTTCGGCGTGGGTGGGTTGGTTTGATCCGGGCGGAGCGCCATGGTGCTAGTCTATGCGCCCGCGTCTCAAAAGAAACATCTGTATCTGAATACGCGGCCCAGCTACCACCAGATCAGCCACAGGTGGAGCGGCGTACCCATCAAAAATAAGAAAACGGTGAGAGATCAGGTGGCCGCGATCAGGGCCACCGCGACCACCGCCAGGGTCGCGCCCAGGAGCTGCACGACGCTCAATCGCTCGTGCGTGAAGAGGCGCGCGCAGAGCACGGTGAAGGCCGGGTAGAAGGAGGTGAGCAGGGCACTCAGGGAAAGCAGACCGTGGAAGGTCGCGTAGAGATAGAAGACGACACCAACCCCGTCAAAGGCACCCGCCACGCCGATGAGGCGCCAGGTGCCGCGCCGCGGGACAAACGAGACGCCGCTGATCACCGCAAAGCAGACCGCGGCCAGCGCGGACCCCGCCCGCCCACAGACAAAGGCCGTGACACCGGCCGAGCTTCCGGCGTGGACAAGGATGAAAAAGAGCCCGAAGCCGAATCCGGCGGCGACCGCCAGGCCCAGGGCCTCGCGAGCCCCCGCCGCGTCCTCGCGACTCCCCGCATTGATCAGGCCGATGGCAACCAGTCCCGCGGCGATCCCGCCGAACTGCGAGAGATGCAAGTGATCGCCACCGAGCACGCCGACCACCGTGGGCAACGCGGCCGCGACCACCGCACTGACAGGCGCCACCACGCCAATCAGGTTGAGGGTCATGGCACGGTAAAACAGGATCAGCCCGAGGCCTCCCACCACCCCACCGGTGAATGCGAGGCTGGCCGACCGCAGGTCCCACCGGACCGGGAGCATGAAGAGGGCCAGGGGTATCGCCGCAAGGCCGCAGATCTCGATCCCCACGGCGACGCTGGGTGGGGGCGTGCGCCGGCCCGCAACCCCACCGGTGAAGTCGGCAATCCCGAGCGTCGCGGCTGAACCGAGCGCCGCCGCGGGCGAAAGTAGGGGGTTCATCTTGAGGCGTTTGGTGGAGCGAAAGAGACTCGAACTCTCGACCTCCGCAATGCGAGTGCGGCGCTCTGCCAGCTGAGCTATCGCCCCGGAGCGGAATTATAAGCCCGCGATTACGCGGCAGCCGGCAGGGCCCTGGGGTCGACCTCGCCGGTGGTCATCACCGGCTGCGCGGCCGGTTGCGCGATGCGGGCGAAGGCGGCCCAGATTACCATCGGCGCGGCGCCGGCCACCACCACCACGATTCTGGCCAGCAGCAGCTGGTCCGCCGGAGCCGCCAGGACCAGGAAGAAGCCGATGCTCAAGACCCGGCCGACAGCCAGGCACAGTTCCTGGTGGACGATGTACTCGAAGCGGACGGTGCGCGCCTGCGGGTCCCGGTCGATCACCTGCAGCGCCAGTGGCGCCAGGCCATTACTGTGCATCGGGCCCCCGACGGCCCGCAGCAGGCCGAAGGCGACCAGCGCCCAGGCGGAGAGATACAGCGGCAGGACGAGGGTCGACGCCACCAGCAGCGCCGCACCAATCATGGCGCAGGCAATCCGATGGCGGGGCTTCATGTACGCCGCCAGCACCAGGCTGATCCCGACGCCCAGGAGTCCCATGATGCCGTTGAAGTTGCCAACCTGCTGTTCGTTGTCCAGCACCATGTAGGCAAGCACCGTCAGCACCACCCCGCTCAACATTCCCGAGAAGCCGTCCGCCAGCCGCGCCCCCATGACGTTTTGCCAGGCGTGGTTACGCAGGTGAAGGGTGGCCATGGTCCGAAGCGAAAAAGTGGGGCGGTATCCGCAGCGCAGCCGGCCGGCGAGCAGGATTGCCCCGAGGAGTAAAGCCCCGGCCAGGCCGAAGATAACCTGGTACCCCCGGTCCATTCCGCCCCACTGCGCCCCCAGGACGATGGCGGCGCCGGCGAGCGGCGGAAGGCCGCCACTGAGCAGGCAGTTGACGGCGCCCATCGTGCCGAAGTACCGGTCGCGATCGCGTTCGGTGGTGGTGTCGTAGGTCGTCAGGTGGTAGCCCGCCCAATACCAACCCTCGCCCAGGCCTCGCAGGAGGCCGAGCGGGACGATCCAGTTGATACTGGCGTTCCCCAGCCCGAGCACCGCCAGGTAGGTCAGACCGAGCATGGCGAGGCCGACCCGGATGGAGGTACCCGCCCCGGCCCGCTTAAAGAAGACGCCGTTGGCCAGAAAGGCAACCGGGATGGTAACCGCGCTGATCCAGGTGAAGAGGGCGACCCGGGCCAGGTCGTGGCTGGCCCGCCAGAGGAAGATCGAGAGGAAGGTCGCGGCCAGCAGGTTGGCGGCCGTGTAGGCGCCATGGATCAAGACCATCGTGGTCGCGCGCCGATCCAAGCCCGCCGATCCTCTGCCTGAAAACACTGTCCCTTCCCTCTTTTTACCGCGCCTGGCTCGTACTCGGACAACGTTCCGGATGGGATCCGCTTTCCCGGGTCATGGGGCTGTGACCCGCGCAAGCGGATTCGTCACGAGATGACGCCGCGACCCCGGTCCAGGGCATGGCGTCGAAACGTTACCCGCAACGGGCCGGCGGTAGCCTCCGCGTGAGCGCTGAAGGACGGCGTTCGCAAAAGGGGGTCGTGAAACGGAACTCTCAGATCGTCGCCCGAAGGGCGCGGGCGTGCTCCAGCGCCGATCGGACCTCCCCTTCCCGGCCGCCAGCCGTGCCCTACTCGCGTCCCTGAACCGGGGCGCGATCTCTGCGGCCACCTATGACACCGCCTTCATCAGCCGGCTGCGCAGCCCGGAACACCAGGACGAGCTCGCCTATCCACAGAGCCTGGCCTTCCTGCTCCGGAGCCAGAACCCGGATGGCAGCTTCGGGACGCGGCTCCCGATGCCCAAGGAAAAATTGATTTCCACCCTCAGCGCCCTTGTGGCCCTGGCCGATCTGCCGCCGTCCCGCCAGGATGCGGCTGCCCACCGTGCGCGTCTCAGCGCCCTGCGCTTTGTCTACGAGGACACGGGAAACTGGCAGACCGGCCCGGACACCGCGGGGTTCGAGCTCCTCCTCCCCGCCCTTCTCGACGAGGGGACCGCCCGCGAGCTGCCCCTCCCCTATGACCGGTTCCGTGGCGTGATCGCCCAGCGCGACGCCAAGATCGGCCATATCCCACCCCGGCTGATCTACAACGTGGACACGCCGCTGCTGCACAGCCTGGAATATCTCGGCGACCGGATCGACCCGCAGGCGGCGAAGGCGCGCCTGAGCCCGAACGGCTCGTTCGCGAACTCCCCCTCGGCCACCGCCTATTACCTGCTCCGGACCGGCGACCCGAGGGCCAGCGCCTATCTTGCCTCGCTGATATCGGCGCGAGCCGACGGTAGCCTGCCGACGGTCGCCCCGTTCGAGGTCTTCGAGCGCGCCTGGGTCCTGTACAACCTGGCCCGGGCCGACTTCCGTCCGGCCGAGGCCGCGGCTCACGTCGCCTACCTCGCCCAGGCCCTCGGGGAAGACGGCGTGGGCGTGGCCAGGGAAGGGCTCCGACCGGACTCGGATGACACCGCGCTGACCCTCAGCGTCCTTCACCGGTACGGATACCCGATTTCGATGGGGCCGCTGCGGCCCTTCGAGGGCATCAACTTCTTCTTTACCTTTCCACTCGAGCGCGACGCCTCCGTGACCGCGAACGCACACGTGCTCGAGGTCCTCCGCGCCTGTGCGCCGTTTCCGCGCCAGCACGTGATCGAGCAGAAGGTGACCAAATTCCTGCGCGATGCCCGCGTGGACTCGGACCATTGGACCGACAAATGGCATGTGTCCCCCTTCTACGCCACGGCTCACGCCGTGTTCGCGCTCGCTGAGACGGCGCCGGACCTGTGCCTGCCCGCCTACACCTTCATCAAAAACAGCCAGCGGGCCGACGGCTCGTGGGGCTGGTTCAGCGAAGGTACCCCGGAGGAAACCGCCTACGCCGTCCAGGCCCTGATGGTGGCGCCGCCCGCCGTTCGGGCTGACTTTGACGCCAACCTGCGCCGGGCGGAGCAATACCTGAATGAAACGGACGGCGAACCCGTCATCCCTATGTGGGTCGGCAAGACCCTCTATGCGCCGGACGAAGTCATTTGGTCGGCGGTACTGTCGGCGCGGATTCTCCTGGCCCGGAGGGCGGCGTGTTAGATCGTCGAATCGCAAAGCTCAAAGAGAACCTGTTGACCCAGGCCGACGAGGCACGGGTGGTCAACCACCTGGTGGACGACAACCCGCGTGGGGACGACATGCTCGGCGAGGTCTGCCGGGCGGCCGTGCTGCTGTATCCCGGCGCCACCTTCGAGCAAGCCCTGACGCTCGCTCGGACGATGGCCTACATCGTCTATATCGATGACTACCTCGAAGAGGAGCACCCCGAGTTCGACCTGGGCGACTACCGGCGGGTCTGCCAGAACTTCTTGATCTGGCACAACCGCGACCTCAGCCAGATGCCGCTCGTCAACGCGATCGTCTCCCGCAAGGTTGAGGAGCAGTTCCAGGAAGACGAGGTTCCCGAGGAGTGGACGGCGATGCGGCGGCTCGTCTGGGAAAAGTCGATCTGGACGATGCTGCAGGAGAACCACTGGCTCAAGCACAAGGAGCGCGTCACCCTCGATGCGTATCTGGCAAACGGGATGTACAGCAGCTCGTTCCCGATCGTGCAGGTCAGCATCCTGGCCTTCTCCTACCAGGACGTATCCCAGGAGTTGAAGAACCGCATCTTCGGCCACATCTGCCAGGCCTCGCGGGTCGTCCGCCTGGCGAACGACATCCGCACCCACGAGCGCGAGGCGGCCCAGGGCCGCTTCAATTCGGTCGACCTGATCTCCGCCGGCCACGGGGAACGGACCCTGGAGGCGGCGCGCGCGGCCGCCCATCACCTGATGGAAGAAGAGTTCGAGATGCTCAAGAAGGCCATCGCTCGGGAGCGGCGGACCGGCCTTACCCAGCAGTTCCTCGCCCACCTGATCGACAGCACGCAGGTCCTCCTCGATTTCTACGAAGTGCCTCGCGGCCGGCCCGCCCGGCCGGATCGCACGCTGAAGGCGAGCTAACCGTGGCCACCGGCCCCTCGATCAACCTCAAGCTCTCCAAGCGAGCCGCGCCCGTCCAGCCGAAGAGCGCCGAAAGCTCCGCCGTGGAGATGGAGAAGCGCATCATCATGGTGCGCTGGCTGGCGATCGGGCTGGCGACCGGCGCGCTCCCCTTCCTCAACCTCAAGGGGGAGACCATTCCGCTGGCGGCTCTGATCGCGGTCGGCGCCTTCTACAACCTGCTCTTCCAGGTCTTCATCGTGCCGCGGAAGCCGGCGTGGCTGGAGCGCGGTTATATCTCCACCGTCGGCGACGTCCTGCTGGTGACCGGCGGCGTCGCGGTCACCGGAGGAATCCAGTCGCCCTTGTTCCTTGCCTACTTCGCCGCGACCGTCACCGCGGCGGTCCGCTTTGGTGGCGTCGCCGCCATCACCGCGGTCCTGACGATCATCCTCAGCTATAGCGGGGTCGTGTTCTGGTCCGCCAGCGTCAGCGGCCCAGCACTGGAGAGCAAGGACTTCACCGATCTCGTCCTTCGCACCGGCTTCGTCGCCATTACCGGAATCTTCGTCGGCTTCGTCGGAGACCGGGCCAGGAAGGCCGAGCGCGCCCTGCAGGAGGAGTTGGACCGCGCCCACGCAGCTCTTTCGGAAGTCACCGTCGAGCTGAACCGCGACCTCGAGTTCGAACAGACCTGCCAGCTGACTGCAGAGAAAGGCCGGACCCTCCTCAGCGCCGACGCCGTCCTGCTGCAGGTCCAGATGCCGTCCTTGATCGGACAGGACGAATCGGTGCCGCCGGTCTCGATGCTGTATGTCGACTGGAGCCCCGAGTTGAAGGCGTCGCACGCCGGCGTGGATTTCAGTGCCGTGCGGCTCGGCCTGCAGCCGGCGACCAGCGAGCAGGTCACGCCGGTGACCGACCCCAACGCGCTGCTGCCGGCCGACCACCAGTCGTTGCCTACGGGCATGTGGGTCCGCGTCCCGGTCTTCCACGGCGCCCGGGCCATCGCGGACATGATCTTCGGCTTCCAGGGCCGCCTGGTGCCGCTGCGGGAGACGGAGCAGGACATCATGCTGACCTTTGCCGAGCGGGCCGGGATCGCGATGCGCAACGCGCACACCCTCGACCAGGCCCAGAAGCTCTCCGTCACCGACTCGGTCACCGGCCTGCCCAACCACCGCTACTTCCACACCCGCTTCGACGAAGAGCTGGAGAAGACGAAGGACGCCGGCGGGTCGATCACCGTGATGATGATCGACCTCGACCGATTCAAGGTGTACAACGACAGCTTCGGCCACGCCGCCGGTGACGTCGCGCTCAAGGCCGCGGCCCGCACGATCTCCTCGACCATGCGGCGAGAGGACACGGTCACCCGCTACGGGGGCGAGGAGTTCGTCGCGATCCTGCCGGGCGTCGACCTCCAGACGGCGCCGATCCGGGCCCAGGAGATCTGCGACACCCTGGCCAAGGTGTTCATGTACAACCCCAAAACCATTTTCGCCCCGCTGACGGCGTCCGTCGGTTGGGCGACCTACCCGGTCGACGCCAAGAACCGGGACGAGCTGTTGAACCGGGCCGACCTGGCCATGTATATGGCCAAGAAGCGCGGCCGGAACTGCATCTGCGGTGCCTGTGAGCTGGAGAGCGTGGCCGCCCTCGACTCGGTGCTGAGCGAGGTCGTCGCCCAGCTGGCGAGCGCCGACACTGTCGGTCCCGGCATGGTCGCCACCCTGGAGAAGCGGCTCGGGCAGATCGCCAACTCGAGCCACCTCGAAGAGCTGGCGGAAGGCATGCTATCCCCCAACAGCGAGTCGACGCTCGAAGCGCTCAACGCGCTGGCCGCCTCGATCGACGCCAAGGACCCCTACACCAGCGGCCACTCCCAGAGTGTGGCCAAGCTCGCCGAGGACCTGGGGGACATGCTGCAGCTGTCCGGCGCGCACAAGAACCAGCTGCGCCTGGCCGCCATCCTCCATGACGTCGGCAAGATCGGCGTCGTCGACAAGGTCCTGCTCAAGGAGGGCAAGCTCGACGAAGACGAGAAGCTGATCATGCGGATGCACCCGATCCTCGGGGCGCGCATCCTCCAGCCGATCAAGGCCTTCCGCCAGATCCTCAACGTCGTGCTGCATCACCACGAGTGGTACGACGGCAGCGGCTACCCGGATGGCCTCGCCGGGCAGAACATCCCCTTGCACGCGCGGATCGTGTCGGTCTGTGACGCCTACCACGCCATGACGTCGACGCGGCCCTACCGCCAGCGCCGGACGCCGGAGTTCGCCATGGCCCAGCTGGAAGCGGGCAAGGGCACCCAGTTCGATCCGATCATCGTCGACTACTTCGTGCAGATGATGCGCAAGCGCGAAGCCGACCATCCCGGCATCCTCGAACTAGAAGGCCACGAGCAGGACCACGGACCGGAAGCGGCGGCGAGCTGAGATGGCCGCCTAGATGGCCCTCGACGCCAACGGCCACCCGGTGTCCCGGATCTCCGAGCGAAAGCTTCAGCACCTGCGGCTGTCGCTCGAAGCTTCGGTCCAGTCGACCAGGAGCGCGGGCTTCGACCGGCTGGCCTTTACGCATGAGGCGCTGCCCGACCTCGACCTCGACGCAATCGACCTCAGCACCACCTTCCTTAAGCATCCCCTGCGCCTGCCCTTCCTGATCTCGAGCATGACCGGCGGCGCGCACGCGGCGGGCGACATCAACCGCCGGCTCGCGCTCGTCGCCCAGGCGATGGGCATCGCCTTCGGGGTCGGATCGCAGCGCGCCGGGATCACCCACAAGGACCTGCGCTCGACCTACCAGGTTCGCAGCGTGGCCCCCGACGTGCTCCTCTTCGCCAACCTGGGCGCGGTGCAGCTGAACTACGGGATGCGCAAGGAACAATGCCTCGAAGCGATCGAGATGATCGGGGCCGATGCCCTCATCCTGCACCTCAATCCCTTGCAAGAGGCGCTGCAACCCGAAGGCGACCATAACTTCAGGGGTCTGCTGGAAAAGATCGCGATCCTCTGCTCGGAGCTGCCGGTCCCGGTGATCGTCAAGGAGGTGGGCTGCGGCATTTCGGGCGCGACCGCCGCGCTGCTGGCGGATGCCGGCGTCGCCGCGATCGACGTCGCCGGGATGGGCGGTACGAGCTTCGCCCGGGTCGAGGCCCTCCGTCGTGAGCGACCCGAGGAGGTGGAGCTGGCGCTGGCCTTTTCCGAGTGGGGCATTCCCACGAGCGACGCCCTCCGGGCGGCCAGGCTGGCGGCTCCGCGCACGCCGCTGATCGCCAGTGGTGGGCTCCGTCACGGACTGGATGCGGCCAAGGCGATCGCCCTCGGTGCCGAGCTCACCGGCTTCGCCCACGTGGTCCTCGCCGCCGCGTCGGAAGGTGAGGTCGCGGTGCGGCGCTTACTCGACGGCTTCGCCTGGCAACTGCGCATCGCGATGTTCTGCGCCGGGGCGGCAAACTTTTCCGCCCTTCGATCCTCCCCGCTACACGAGGTTCGATGACCAAGACCAAGGTCTTCGCCAACCGGCAGGACCGCCTCCAGGCGATGAACGAGTCCCTCGACCGCGAGCTCGGGCGCCTCTCGCAGCGAGCCGGGTCGAGCCAGAGCGCCCTGCTGACGGAGATGGTGCAATACCACCTCGGCCTGCGCAAGGGCGGTGACCGTCCGGGCAAACGGCTGCGCGCAAACATCGCCCTGCTGACCTGCGAGGCGTTTGGCCGGCGCTACGCGGACGCGATCTGGGCCGCGGTCGCCGTCGAGCTGGTCCACAATTTTTCCCTCGTCTTCGACGACGTGCAGGATCGCGACGAGTTGCGTCGCGGCCGCCCGTCGGTCTGGAAAGTCTGGGGAGCCGGCCAGGCGATCAACGCCGGCGCCGCGCTCGAGGCGCTGGTCACCCGGGCGGTGGTGGACCTGCTGCCTCCCCGCCACAGCGATCGCACCCGGCCGGCCCTGTTGCTGCTCTCGGAGGCGATGCTGGCCCTCTGCCGAGGCCAGGTGCTCGACCTGCAGTTCGAGCAGCGGGTCGATGTCACGGTCGATGAGTACGTGGAGATGATCGGGCTGAAGACCGGCGCGCTCTTCGAATGCGCCGCCCGGCTGGGTGGCGTCGCGGCGGGCGCCGGAGAAGCCGGGCTGGACCGCGCCGGACAGTTCGGGCACCACCTCGGCCTTGCCTTCCAGGTCATCGATGACATCCTCGGCGTGTGGGGCTCGACCCAGCAGACCGGCAAGCGACCCGGTAGCGACCTGAAGAACGGAAAGAAGACCCTCCCCACGCTGGTCGCCCTCAAGGCCGGGCCGGCGGGCAACCGACGCGTCCTGCGCTCCCTCCTGACCAGCGCCAAGTTCACGGCGGAGGAGCTGGAAACCGCCCGGGGGATCATCGGCCAGTCGGGTGCGCAGCAGGTCTGCCTCCGGCACGCGTCCGAGCATCTGGCCGAGGCGCGCCTGCACCTGTTCTCGATGACGGACCGCCCGAACTGGGCCGTCCGCGCCCTCGCGGAGATGGTCACGACGCTCGAGTCAAGCCTCAGCTGAGGACGGGATCGCCGAGCCCATGAGACAATAGCGATGGAAGGGGCAAGCGGCACATGCGCATGCTCAACCGGCGATTAATGAGTTACTTCATCTGGATCCTGCTCGCCCTGCTGGCCCTCGGCCAGCCGGCCGCCAAGACGCCTGCCATGGCGACCAGTGAGGTGCTCGGCGCGCAGGCCGCGCCCGCCGACCAGGCCTTGCGCGGCAAGGTCTATGTGGCGGTTGGGGACAGCATCGCGGCCGGGCGCTACGCCACCACCGAGGGCAAGGTCTTCCCGTCCCTGGTCGCGCAGCAGCTTGGCATGAACCTCACCCTTAAGGCAAAGAGCGGCGCCCGGGCCGCCTGGGCCCTTCCCCAGTTGGCGACGATCGACCAGGCGCATCCCGCGCTCGTCACCATCGAGCTGGGGACCAACGACGTCGGCTTCAACACGCCGCTCGCCGATTTCCAGAACCAGTACGACGCCATCGTCACCGCCCTGGCCGTCCCCGGCACACGGGTCCTCTGCATCGGCAGCTGGCTGCCGTCCGACCTGGTCGACAACGCGATCGCCGACATCTGCCAGCGCCATGGCGGGACCTTCGTGAGCCTCGCCGGCTTCTACGGGGATAACAGCCTGCACGCCCAGGATGGCGGTCCGAGCTACCTGGGACGGGCCGACTGGTTCCATCCCGGGGATGCGGGCCACGCCGCCATCGCCCAGGCTGTCCTCGCCAGTCTGGGCGCCGGTCCGAGCCCGACGGGTGCGGAGCCGGCGGTGCCGCAACCGCAGCCGCCAGCCTCGCCAGGCAGCTCCGACGTGCTGCGGATCACCCCTCGCTAAGCCGAATCTGAGGCCTTGACCCGCGGGCTCGGAGGCTCCAGCACCTCGTCGATCTTGAGGGCGAGGTGGAGGGTGAGGCGGACATCGGCATCCCGCAGATCGCTCCCCAGGATCTCCTCGATGCGGCCCAGCCGGTACAGCACCGTGTTCCGGTGCAGGTGGAGGCGGCCGGCCGCGTCGGTCGGACTACCGTTGACGGCCAGGTAGGCCTTAAGGGTCGCCAGCAGCACGCCCGCCCGGTCGCGTTGCCGGAGCGGCGCCAACATATCCTCGCGAAAGGCCGTCAGCTCCGGCAGGGGCTGGAGCGCATACAGGAGGCGGTACAGGCCCAGGTCGTTGAAGGCCGTCGAGGCGTCAGCGCCATGGAGGCGGCGCCCCATCAGGAGGGCCTGCTCCGCCTCACGGGCGGCGTGAGACACCGCCGCCGTCCCCGACCGGACCGCCCCGTGACCAATGGCGACCGGGCCTTTCGCCGCCGTTCGTGCCGTCCGATGCAGCTGGTCGAGGAGGGCGCGAGGCTCGGGAGCCCGGCGACCGGCCAGGCTGATGAGCCCCAGGCTCAGGTCGCCCCGGTCCCGGACCAGGGCATTGAGCCGCATGGTGCCGAGCTGACGCTCCCAGGCGGCGCGGATCTGGCGCGCACTGCCAGGCTGGCTGCCCTCGGCGGCGACCACGAGGTACGGCGCGTCCACATCGAAGCCCTTGCGTTTCGCCCGCTCGCGGGCGGCATCCTGCGACCCCGGCCGGGCCGCGGTCAGCACGTCCAGAAGCTCTTCCTCGACCTCGTCGCGGGCATCCCGGGCGGCGCGCGCGCGAACCAGTTCGATGGCACAGGCATGGGCCGCCCGGCCCACCGCCAGCCGGTGCAGCTCGCCCAGATCCCCGTCCGACCCGATCAGGGAAAGGAAGCCCGCGATGCTGCCCTGGACCAGGATCGGGGCGACCAGGCGGGACTGTCCATCGATCAGGGGCCTGGCCGCCACCGGCGGATCGAAGGCGCTCAGCGGGACGTCCCGCAGCCACTGGTCGAGTGCCGGACGGTCGCGCGCCAGTACGGCGGCGATCCCCTCGGGCAGGCTGCGGGCCGCCCCCTGGGCCACGTAGTCGACGCCGCTATCGCGTTCCAGCAGGACCGCCACCCCGGTGAGCTCGCCGAGTCGGGCCAGCAGGGGCCGAAGGCCCCGCCCGGCCAGCGCCAGCTCGCTGAGCTGGCGGTGCAGGTCCTGGGCTCGCTCATGCAGCTCCGCGCGCCGGTCGACGATGTAGCGAAGCACCCGCTGCTCCACCTGGTCCAGGGGTGGCGAGGCGGGCAGGCGCAGGAGGGGCAGGGCGGCGTGGTCCGCCACCTGCCGGGCCTCCTCTGGGATCCGGCCCAGGATCGCCGCCCCGGCGATTGCCTGTTCAGCGACCGACGCCAGCAGCCGCGGGAGGGTCAGCCGTGGGTCGAAGGCGCTCAGGATCGAGGGATCGATCAGCAGCAGCTCGCCGCCCCGCAGGGGTTCGAAGGCGGGCGGGCGCGCCCGCAGGGTGGTGCACCAGCCGACCTCACGCCGCAGGCTGGCGCTGCCGGCGTGGAGGGTGGTGCCGTCGGGTAGGGCGCCATGCCATACATCGGCGACCGTCACGTGGGGCTGCGTCGGGACGCCGGGTCTGGAGGCCTCCATTTTCGTGCGTCGTGCCCTAAGCTGGGCAACGAGCGGTAATTATCGCACAGGGGTGCGCCGGTATTGGGACAGCGCGCACAAGGCCGGGCGGCCGGCTCGGGTCAGGAGCGGCTGGTGATCTTCCTGGCCCGGCTCTTTTTGACGGTCGAGCCGTTGGACCTGGCCGCGGCCTTCTCCGGACCGCCGCGCCAGAGCGACTCGAGGTCGTAGTAGGAGCGCTCCCCCGGGAGGAAGACATGCACGATCACGCTGGCGTAGTCGAGCACGACCCAGGATCCGTCTTGGTACCCGGCGGTGCGGAGCGGACGCACGCCCTTTTCCTTGCAGGCGCTGACGATGGAATCGGTGATGGCCCGAACCTGGCGATCGGTGTCACCCTCGCAGATCACGAAGTAATCCGCGATCGAGGTCTTTTGCCGGATGTCGAGGCGAACGACCCCCCGGGCCTTCTTCTCCGCCGCCGCATCCGCGATCAGCCGGCTGAGCTGAAGGGGCGTCGTCATTCAGTTCGATTATCCCATCCTGTTGTGAGGCGGGTACAGACCATGCTCCCGGATGTAGGCGGCCACCGCGGGCACGACCATCGCGTCCACCGGCTCGCCCCGGACCAGGCGCTCGCGGATGGTCCGGGCAGAGATCGGCGGGGTCTCGATCTGGATCAGCGTCGTGGTGGCCGGGAATCCGAGCTCCGAGAGCTGCGCCGATTTCAAGGCCACCCAGGGCCGGCTGAAGATGATGAAGCGGGCCTCTCGCAGGAGCGCATCCGCCTCGTGCCAGCCGCGAATTTGCAGGGCCGCGTCGAAGCCGAGCAGCAGGGCCACCTCGCGCTCGGGATCCGTCCGCCGCAACGCCCGCAGCGTGTCGATGGTGTAGGACGGGCCGCCTCGCTCGACCTCGAATGCCGACGCGCGGATCCCGTCGATCCCCTCGACGGCGAGCTCCACCATTAGCAGGCGATGCCGTGCGGAGGCGACCGGCGGCACGGTTCGATGCGGAGGTTGCCCGTTCGGCATCAGCCAGACCTCGGCAAGATCCGCGGCGTGGAGAAGCTGGGTGGCCGCGCTGGTGTGCCCCCGGTGAACCGGATCGAAGGTGCCGCCGAGAATGCCGGTGACCGGCGAGCGGTTAGCGCTCCGGATCGTAGAGGAACTCCATGTCGCGGATGCGCACCGCCTCGCCACCCCTCGCCCCGTGCCGGGCGAGGGCCTCGTTCAATCCCCAGCGGTCGAGCATGCGCTGGAAGTGTGCCAGGGCCTCCGGGTTGGTCATGTCGGTCATCGCCAGCAGCCGCTCGATCTGCGTGCCCGAAACGCGGAAGCCCTGGTCATCGGATTCGATCGTAAAAGGATCGGCGGTCACGGGGCCGCGGTAAACCTTCAGGGCCGGGATGGGCTCGCTGGCCAGATCCAGCTTGCGCCGTTCGAGAGAGCGCCAGGCCGCCCAGAGCAGCTCGTCCACCCCATCCCGGGTCACAGCCGAAATCGGGAACGAGCGGCGCCGCAGCTTGACCAGTCGCTGGCGAAACGCCAGCACCTCGGACGGGTCCTCGACTGCGTCCATCTTGTTCAGGGCGATCAGCTGGGGACGGCGTGCCAGCGCCGCGTTATACGCCTTCAGTTCGGCTCGGACCTGCTGGTAGTCGCGCCAGAGCTGGTCGCGATCGCCCGCCGAGGCATCGATCACCTGGATGATCACCCGGGTGCGCTCCACGTGCCGGAGGAATTGCAGCCCGAGGCCGGCACCGGTATGGGCGCCCTCGATCAGGCCCGGGAGGTCGGCCATCACGAAGGCGGCCTCATCCTTGAGCTCGACGACGCCGAGGACCGGCTCCAGGGTGGTGAACGGGTAATCCGCGATCTTGGGACGAGCCGCGCTCGAGGCGGCCAGCAGGGTCGACTTGCCCGCGTTCGGCAGTCCCAGCAAGCCGACGTCGGCGATCAGCTTCAGCTCGAGCGAGAGCCAGCGGGACTCCCCAGGTTCGCCCAACTCGGCGAAGCGCGGCGTCTGGCGGGTCGCGCTCTTGAAGCTGGCATTGCCCCGTCCACCCCGGCCGGCGGTGGCGACCACCAGCCGCTGCTTGGGATTGACAAGATCGGCGAGGGTGGCGCCGCTCTCGTCTTTCACCACCGTGCCCGGCGGCACCTGCAAAATCAGGTCGGGCCCGTCCTTGCCATGCCGGCGGCTGCCGCCGCCTCGCCCCCCGCTGCCCGCCACGAAATGGTGCTTGTAGCGGTAGTCCTGGAGGGTGTTCATCTGGCGGGTTACCTCGAGGATCACCTGCCCGCCGCGCCCCCCGTTGCCGCCATCGGGGCCGCCCCGGGGCACATATTTCTCGTGCCGGAAGCTGAGCGCGCCCGCGCCACCATCGCCGGCCTTGACGTAGATCTTGGCATGGTCGGTGAACATCTCAGCGGCCGCGTCGAGCGGCCCGGGGGATTTAGCCGGCTTCGGCGAGCACGGACACTTTCTTTCGTCCGTGGCCGGTCCGCTCGAAGCGAACCACACCGTCGACCAGGGCGAAGAGGGTGTGATCCCGGCCCATCCCGACGTTGACGCCGGGAAAGATCGCGGTACCGCGCTGGCGAAGCAAGATCGTCCCCGCATTCACCGACTGCCCGGCCCCCGTTTTCAACCCAAGTCGTTGGCCGACACTGTCGCGGCCGTTGCGGGAACTCCCTCCACCTTTCTTATGTGCCATGGCTCACTCTCCTGTCTGCGCGTGCGGGATGGCGGCCTTTTTGGCCCGCCCCGCGGAGGGCGCGGTGCCCGGCTTCGCGGTCGTGGCGGACTCTTGCTTGCGGCCCGGCGCATGGATGGTTCCGATCTGCAGCTCGGAGAGCTGCTGCCGGTGACCGATCTTGCGCCGGTGACGCTTGCGGGCCTCGAACTTGAAGACGATGATCTTGTCGCCGGACCGGTGCGCGACCACTGTCGCGTCGACCAGGGCGCCCGAGACCAGCGGCGTTCCCACCATCGGGTGCTCGTCCCCGCCAAGCAGCAGGACCGAGTCGAGGCGCACGCTGGCGCCGACGTCCCCGGGCACCCGGTCGACCAGGATGCGGTCGCCCTCGGTGACCTTGTACTGCTTTCCGCTGGTCGCTACGATGGCAAACATAGATTCGGCGCCCCCGGGCGCGACTTCGTAGTGTATCACGCGATCTGTTCGGGTCCCTGGTCGACGTGGTTTTCGTAGAACTGCGTGATCGCGTTCTGATCGTAGCTGTCCAGGAACAGGATGTAGTGCCAGGCCAGCACCGCCACCTTCTTCTGCATGCCACGGCTGTAGGGGCTCAGGATGACCTTGCTCTCGTTGAAGTTGGGCTCGATCGGGGCCAGGTTGGTCACGTAGTCCTGCAACTGGTTCTTCAGCGTGTCGCAACTCGCCCCGCTCGGGCAGTTGTAGAGGATTACGATCCCGCCGTGCTCGAGGTTGTGGATGAACTGGCCCTCGACCAGGGAGCCAATCGTCCCCCAGGCCACCGGCGCGCTTCCCTGCACCACGTAGTGCGGGCCGGAGGTCGGTGGATAGTTTTTGTAACTCCAGGTTGTGCTGGGATCGATGTGGGTCGCGGTCCCCTCATCGGGCACCTGGGCGCCGACCGGCGTCGTGACGGCCTGGAACTTGATCCGCCTGGCCTGGGCCAGCTGGCTCTGGTGGTTCAGCGCCAGGGCGACGACCAGGATCCCGACCGCCGCCAGGCCCACCACGCCGCCAATGATCAGCAAGTTGCGCCGGTCGCGCGCTCGCTGGCGTGCGGCCGCCTCCTGTCGCTGCGCCTCCCGCATCGCCTTGAGCTCTCGCTGCGTCTTTGACATCGCTATCTATTGTCCCGTAATCGGGATAAGACAAACATGAGGCGGCGTCCCGAGGCTAGCCGGCGATGACGATGACCGGGGTCTGATCCGACGCCCCCGTGATCTGGGCATTGGCACTGTTGCCGGAGACCACGTTCGGATGCGGACCGAGCGCCGCGCCCGCGAGCTTGACGCTGAAGGTGATCACCAGCGTCGCGCCGTTGAAGCCGCCCGCGGGGATCGTGAACGGGCCCCACTGCGGCGTCGCGCTCCCTCCGGGGGGCTGGAGGCGCGAGCCCGCCGCTTTCCCGTTGATCACGATCCGGCTGGTCGACTGGTAGGTGAACCCCTGCGGCAGGGTGTCGGTCACCGTGACCGCCTGGGCGGCGTCGTTACTGTCGTTCTCCACCGTGATGACGTAGGTGACGGAGCCGTTCTGCGCCGTGTAGGGCCCGGTTGGCGCCACCGTCATCGTGATCGGGATGGTGGTGCCCTTCCCGACCGCCACCGGCGCGGTGTTGCCAATGGTCTGGGGCGGGACGTCCGCGCTCGCGGTGACCGCGGCCGTCAGGCTGTAGAGGCCAGGCTTTACCGCCGCCAGGACTCTTGCCTGGAAGGTGACCCGCAAGAGCCCCGGCACTCCGTTGCTGGCGCCCGGCACGTTCCAGGAGGCCCAGAGCGGCAGCAGGCTGTTGCTCGGCGGATCGACCGACTGAGTCCGCACGCTGTTCCCCTCGTACCCGGTGGTGCTGCCATAGAGGAACCCGGGCGGCAAGCTCACCGAGACGGCGACCGCCTTGGCAACCGAGGAGCCGACATTGGCGACTGAGATGACATAGGTCGCCATGGCGCCCGTCATCACCTGCGCCGTGGTCGCCGCCGTGGTAACCGTGAGGGAGGGTCGGGGCTCCACCACGAGCGCCACCGGATCACCGAGGTCGAGGGCGATCGGGGTGGAGGTGGTCACCTTGACGTGGTTCTGGTAGTCGCCCGGTTTGCTGGCCACCTGGACCTTGAAGCTGAGAACCAGGGCACTTTCGCGGCTCGCGCTGCCCGCCGGGATGGTCCAGGATCCCCATTGCGGGTTGCCCTGCGGCGCCGGCTCGGTGGTTGAGGTCCGGATCGCATTGCCACCCAGCGTGGTGAACTCGTAGTAGTGGAACCCGGCCGGCAGCAGGTCCTCGACCGTGAGGCCGCGAGCCGGCCCACTGCCGGTGTTCCTGATCGAGATGGTGATCGCGGCAAAGGCGCCGGGGGCCAGGTGGCCCTTGTGATCGGGCCCGCTGGCGACATCGGTGCTCTGGGCGATGACCAGTCGGGAGGTGGTCGCGGGCCCACAACCGGCGAGGGCCAGCGCGCTCAATAGCAGGACACTAAGGGCTGCGGAAAGGCCCCCGCGCGAGCGGCGGAGTCGGGTGATGCTCGGCATGCTGTGCTCCATCGGGATTGTTTGCCGGACCAGCGATGCCACACTCCTGGAGCAATCGCGAGACCAGGCGCATCGGCATTCCGACGACGTTGTCGAAGGGCCCGCGGATCGCGCGCACGAGTCGCCGACCGTCGCCCTGTATAGCGTAGGCACCGGCTTTATCCTGCGCCTCCCCGCCGCGCACGTAGGCGTCGATGGCGCTGGGTGAAAGTTCACGCAGAGTGACGTATGTGCGCGAGAACCCCCGCCGTGGTTGCGGGCGCGACGGGTCAATCACGACCACCGCCGTATACACCACATGAGTGCGCCCGGAAAGGGCGCGCAGGATGTCACGGGCCTCCCCCTGGTCGCGGGGCTTCCCGTAGGCTCGACCCTCGAGCGCGACCACGGTGTCGGCGCCGATCACGATGGCGCGCGAATGGCGCGCCGCGACCGCGGCGGCTTTCTCGGCCGCGGCCCACTGGGCGAGGCGGAGCGGTGAGAGGGGCTGCGGGGCACGCTCCTCCACGCCGGGTCCTACCGCCCGAAATCGGAACCCCGCCGCCTTGAGCAGCTCGGCTCGCCGCGGCGAAGAAGATGCCAGCACGAGCCGCCGCCACCGAGCGGCGCGCTTCCTGACCGGCCTAGACACGCAGCATCCGCAGGACGAGCGCCGGGGCCACGCCACAGGCCAGCGACATGGCCGGGCCAAGCCAGGCACGAGCCGTCCGACCTGCCGCCGTCCGCAGCGGACGGTCATCGCGACGGATCAGCGGCACCAGTTTGAGGGCGGCCAGGAATCCGGCGGCGAGCAGACCCCAGGGCAGGGAGGTTTGCAGCACAGCGGCCACCGCGACCGTGACGGCCGCGAACCGTATGGCCGGTGGCCAGCTCGAGGTGGCGAGCTGCGCCAGCCATCGCAGTCGGCCGCCAGGAAGGAGATCACGGTCGCTGGAATGGGCACGCACCAGGGCCAGATCCACCAGCAGGAGGATCGCGGCCAGCGCGCCCAGGCCGAGCGGGTCGTGCGCCCCGACGGCGAGCAGCAGCAACCCCAGCATCAGTTGGTCTTCCACCAGGCGGCTTCCTTTCGGCCCGCCCTGGTACCAGGCCAGCAGTGATCGGCTGACGAGCAGGACCGCGCCGGCGGCGGCGACCCACTGGAACCGAACCATCAGTGCGCCGGTGGTGCCGGCCGTGTCCTGGAGGATGACTACCGCCGTCGCCGTCAGGACCAGGGAGCGGAGCATCCGATAGCGCGAGGCCATCGCCATCAGGACGAGGCTGCCGGCCAGCCCGACGACCTGGGCGCGGGCGCTCCACGGCTGGGCCACCAGGGCCGAGAACAGCGAGGTCAGGGCCAGGAGAAAGAGTCCCAGCCAGGCGGTCCGCTCTTCGAGCCCCTCATGCTCCACGGAGGTCGCGACCATCGCGGCCAGGGCGGCCCAGCGCAAGCTGGGGGCTACGGCCAGTACGCTCAGCACCCCCAGCAGCGCAACCCAGGGGCGGCCGAGCGGGGCGACCAGGGCCCCGGCAACCAGCAGCAGGGCGGCCGCCGGCAGCGCCGGGCCATCCAGCGAAAATGCCAGGTCCTGCAGCCCCGGGCGTGGAAGCGCCGTGCCCAGCAACGCGAACCCCGCGATCGCGGCGGCCGCGATCAAGAAGGCAAGCATCGCGACCGGGCGAGCCCGCGGCGCCAGCGGCCAGCGGGCGCCGATGACCGGCGCGATCGCCATCAGGCCGGACGCCGCCGCCGTCAGCGCTCCGCCCGGAGCCGCCGCAATCAGGAGCGCCGCCCCGGCCGAGACCAGCAGGACAAGCGCCTGCGTCCGCTCGCGGCGGTCGAGCGGGCTGATCAGCCAGGCCGCGCCCACGGCGGCGAGCAACCAGGGCACGCCCGACAGCGACGTGGGGTTTTCCCCGATTGGGAACCTGGCGGCGGCAAAGATGGCGACGAGGGTGGTGGCGGCCAGCGTCAGCGCCCGGCGCGTCAGGTCCTCAAAGCTGAGGCGGCCGGGCGACTCCCCTCGTGCGACCAGCCCTGTCGCCAGCAAGGGGCCGATCAACCAGGCCACCCCGAGTCGGACATCCGTCAGCAGGGCAATGGACCAGGCGGTGGCCACCAGCATCGTGATGGTCGCCGCGATGCGGATCCACCCGGCGCGCAGGTAGGCGCCGACCACCCCGACGCCAACAAGGACGACCGGCAAGGACAGGATCATGGCCGAAGCACGGCGAGGGCGACGACGGCGATGAACGCGCTCCACAACGCCCGGGTCGACCATCGAGGTGAGATCGATAACCGTGGTGGGGCTGCCGGGTACCGCATGGCCAGGCGGAAGCGCGCCGGCATGCGTGGCAGATGGCCCAGGTCGGTGCGGACCAATGCCACCAGCACGCCTAGGGCCAGGACGGCCGCGAGCAGCGCCGGCCAGGGCGTGCCGCCGGCCGTGAAGCCAAGCGGACTCATCAGGACGGTGCCGGCGGGTACCGGGCGCACCGCTTGCGCGGCAGGGATGACCACCGGCCCGAGCAGGAGGAGCGGAACGGCGGCGAGCGCGACCAGCGCCACCGCCCAGCCGGTCGGCACATCGACTCGGATCCGGTCGACCTTTTCGATGCGGGACAGCGCGGCGACGGCCGCCAGCAAGACCACGGCCCCAATCGGGGTGAGGGCGAGGGCAAACCCGTTGGCGATCAGGCCCACGCCCCCAATCCACAGGCCGATGAACGCGGCGCTGCCCGGCAGCATGGACAGGGCGAACAACGCGACCGCGCCCGCGAGCGATTTGCGGCGCAGTCGCACCGAGCAAAGGCCGGCCAGGGGAATCAGCTGCAGCCAGAGCCAGACGCTGGCGACGAGCGGCAGCGGCGAGCTGCTCGCGATCAGCGCCAGCGCCACGGCGGCCTGGGCGGCCAGCAGAAAGGCGACCAGGCGGGGCCCCGGCCGCTCCCAGAAGGCTCTGACCGCGGCCGCGGCACCCAGCAACAGCGCCCCCCCAAAGATCACCGCCTCCAACGGCCGGCCGGGGAGCCGGCCGCCCATCAAGGCCACCAATCGCACCATCAGGTACCCGGCCGGTGCGGCCCACGCAACCGCGGGCTCGAAGGCGACGGGCGCGATCGAGCCGCGGGTCGGCCAGGCCAGGGCCGCCACTCGCACCAGGACGGGAAGGAGCGCCAGCAGGAAGGCCGCCGCCCCGAAGGTGTCGGAGGGCACGCCTGAAAAGGCGCTGGTCCCGACCGACTGGATGGCGCTCGCGGCCGCCAGCAGGAGGCCGAGGTCGGCAACCTGGATGGCCAGGCGAAGCGCCCGCTGCCGCGGAGCGGCCTCGTCCAGGGTCCCGCTCCATGCCAGCGTCAGCAGTTGGAGCGCGATGTAGACCAGCAGCAGGTTGTGCGCCATGATCACGGCGAGCACCGCCACGCTCGTCAAGAGCCAGGACACCCACGGATCGCGACGATCTCCCGGCATTCGCAGTCGGGCGAGCATCAGGAGGGCCGCGGTGGCGAGGGTCATGGTGGCGAAGGAAAGGGACAGGGCATCGAGGCGGATGGCCAGGTCCGCGTAGGGGAACGTGGTCAGATAGGGAACGTCAACGCGCTCACCGGGAGCCAGGCGGACCAGCTCGACCAGCGCGATGACGGCCGCCACGGTGGTGGCACCGGCGGCGATCCACCCGTTTTCGGGGCGGCGCGGTCGTCGATGCGCGACCGCGGCCGCGACGAGGAGCGCGAGGAAGGGCAAGAGCGCCTGCACCCCCAGCGGCATGCTTAACCCTGGGAGAACGGCGTGTTAGGGAAGCGCCCTATCGAGCGATGCGGGGGGTGGCCGATCCCTGCAGGGGGACTTCCTCGGCGCAGTACGGACAGACGCTCCATCCGAGCTTCAGCTGCTTGTTGCACCGTGGGCAGAGTTTACTGAACTGGGTTTTGCAATGTGGGCAGAGGACGTATTGCGAATCGATCGGCTCGCCGCAGCTGGGACAGGGCCGCAGCTCACGCACCGGTCCACCCGGCTCGGACAGGGCCTGGGTTTCCAGTTCGAGCGCGCGGCGCTCGGCCATGGTCAGCGGCGGACGGATGATCATGTAGATGAAGAGGCCGAAGATCGGAAGCAGCAGCGAGAGGCCGGTGGCGAAGACGTGGAAGGCCACGCTGTTGGACCGCTCGCGCGCATCCCGGAAGGCCCAGTAGGAGAGGCTCAACCAGAAGGCCAGCAGGTAAAAGATGACGATGTACAGCAGCGGTCGCAGCGGCTTCAGATCAGGCAAAGTGCCTCCTACGTTTCAGAATTGATGCCGATCTTACCCTATCCGGACCCGAGGCCCAGGAGCTGCTGAAGGCGTTCGGCGGTCTCCTGCGCCTGTGCCAGCCGCGCCCGTTCTCGCTCCACGATGGCCTCCGGGGCTTTCCGAGTGAAGTCGGGATTTTCGAGCTTCCCCCTGATCAAGTCGATCTCCTCCCGTTTCTTTCGGAGCTCTGCACTTAGCCGTTTCGACTCGGCGCCGCCGTCGGCCGGCAGGCCGAGCGTGACGGTGGTCTCGCCCACCACCACCGCCCGCCTGGGCGCATCCGGCGCAAGCCCGCCGTTGAGCTCGAGCTGCGCGAGCGTCGCCAGGTACTGGCGTCCGACGGCGTCGCCCAGCAGGGGGCGAGGCGACTGCACCTCGGCCGGCTGCCGTCGCATCGTCGGGTCGGCGAGGTGACGGACGTTGCGCACGGCGCGCACCACCGCCAGCAGGTGCGCCATCTCCTCCAGCAGGCGCTGGTCTTCGAGCCGCTCATCGGCGAGCGGCCAGGGGGCGAGGACGATGGTCTCCCCCTCGTGGGGGATTCGTTGCCAGAGCTCCTCGGTGACAAAGGGCATGATCGGATGCAACAGCCTCAGGGTCGTCTCCAGCACATGGACGGCGACCGCCCTCGCCGTCGTCGCCGACGCCGAGCCGGCCTGCAGTCGCGGCTTGACCAATTCCAGGTAATCGTCGGCGAACTCATGCCAGGCGAACTCGTACAGGCCGTCGATCGCCGGGCCGAACTCGAAGCGGGTGAAGGAGGTGGTCACGAGCCGGGTGATGGCACTCAGGCGGCCGAGGATCCAGGCGTCCGCCGGCTCGAGCGTGGCCTCATCGATCGGGATGGGCCGCGCCGCCTCGGGAAGGCCCGCGCTCAATAAGCGGGTCACGTTCCAGAGCTTGTTGGCAAATAGCTGGTAGGACTTGATCTTCTCTTCCGAGAAGCGAATGTCCTGTCCGCTGGTCCCGAAATAGGCGCACCAGGCACGGGTGGCATCGGCCCCGTGGCGATCGATCACCTCCAGCGGGTCGACGCCGGTGCCCAGCGATTTGCTCATTCTGCGCCCGTCTGGCGCCAGCACCGTGCCGTGGATGATCACGTCCGAAAAGGGCACGATGTCGAGGAAGTGCAGGCTGGTAAAGACCATCCGCGCCACCCAGAGATAGAGGATGTCGCGCGCGGTGTCGAGCACCTGGGTCGGGTAGAACTGCGCCAGGTCCGCGGTCTCCTTCGGCCAGCCCAGCGTCGCGAAGGGCCACAGGGCGGAGGAGAACCAGGTGTCGAGCACGTCGGGATCCTGGGTCAGGGTGCGATCGCCGCACACCTCGCAGGCGGCCGGCGCATCCACGTAGGCGACGACGTGGTCGTTGGCGCAGGTCCAGACCGGGATGCGATGGCCGAGCCACAGTTGCCGCGAGATGTTCCAGTCGCGGATGTTCCGCATCCAGCGCAGGTACTGCTCCTGCCAGCGGTTGGGGTGAAAACGCAAGCTGCCCTCTTCGGCGACCTTGATGGCGGGCACGGCCAGCGGCTTCATCCGCACCCACCACTGGGAGGACACCAGCGGCTCGATGACGGCGTTGCAGCGGTCGCAATGGCCGACCGAGTGCCGGTAGGGCTCGACCCGTTGCAACGCACCCTCGGCGCGCAGCAGCTCGACGATGCGGGCGCGTGCCTTCGGGACCGTCATCCCGTCGAGATCCGGCACCTCGGGGATGTCCATCCGGCCGTCCAGGTGGAGGATGTTGCGCGTCTCGAGCTTCTGCCGCTCGCCGATCTCGTAGTCGGTGGCATCGTGGCCGGGGGTCACCTTGACCGCACCCGTGCCGAAGTCGATGTCGACGGCCTCATCGGCCACGATCGGCACGCGCCGGTGAACGATCGGGAGGACCACCGTCCGGCCGACGAGGTCACGGTACCGCGCGTCACTCGGGTTCACGGCGACGCCCGTGTCACCCACCATCGTCTCCGGGCGCGACGTGGCCACCGAGATCACCCCACCGCCCTCGACCGGGTAGTCGAGGTAGTACAGCTGGTCGTCGGTTTCGATGAAGACCACTTCGAGATCCGAGATGGCACTCTGGTCGCGGGGGCACCAGTTGACGATCCGCGGGCCGCGATAGATGAGGCCTCTCCTCCAGAATCGGGTAAAGGCGACGTTGACCGCGGCGACGTAGTCGCGGTCCATGGTGAATCGGTTGCGGGACCAGTCGGCGCTGAAGCCGAGACGGCGCATCTGTTGCAGGATGGTATGGCCGGTGGTGTCGTACCACTGCTGCACCAGCTCATCCCAGGCCTGGCGGCCGATCGCCTCCTTCGAGGAGCCCTTCTTCGCCAGCTGCTTCTCGAGGACATTCTGCGTCGCGATCGCGGCATGATCCGTGCCGGGCACCCAGAGCACGGCATCGCCGAGCATCCGGTGCCAGCGGACGAGGACGTCCTGGAGCGCGTACATCGCGTGGCCCATGTGCAGGTCGCCGGTGATGTTCGGCGGCGGCATGGCGATGGTGAAGGTGTTGCCGGTCAGGCTCTCTTTAGGCTTGAAGTAGCCGGCCTGCTCCCAGGTGTCGTACCATCGCTGTTCGACCGCGCGAGGGTCGTAGCGGGTGTCCATCAAGGGCATCAGTTTACGGGTCGCCGTCGTCGAGGACGAACTGGCTAGTCGCCCCGCCCAGGAGTGTCGGCGTTTGCCGCCGCGGCCTCTTCCAGGCCCGCCGGTTCGGTCGAGGCGGCCGGCGCGGTGGCCTCGGATTTGGGAAGGAGCGCCTCGGCAATGACCTCGTCCATGGTCTTGACGAACTTGAAGCTGAGGCGCTTGCGCACCTCCGCGGGGATGTCCACGATGTCGGGCCGGTTGTCCTCCGGCAGCAGGATCGTTTTGATGCCGAGCCGGTGCGCGGCCAGCACCTTCTCTTTCAGGCCGCCGATGGGCAGCACCCGCCCGCGCAGCGTGATCTCGCCGGTCAGCGCGACGTCCGACCGGATCGGCCGCTGACAGAGCGCCGAGATGATCGCCAGCGCCATCGAGATCCCGGCCGACGGACCGTCCTTGGGGATCGCCCCCTTCGGAATGTGGATGTGCAGGTCGAGCTTCTCGCGGAAATCCGGGGGAATCCCGAGGGCTTCGGCATTGGACCGGGCATAGGACAGCGCCGCGCGCGCCGACTCCTGCATCACGTCCCCCATCTGCCCGGTCAGGTTCAGATTGCCCTTGCCCGGCATGGTGATCACCTCGATCGTCAGCAGCACGCCCCCCACCTCCGTCCAGGCGAGGCCGTTGGCGACGCCCACGAGGTGCTCCTTGTGCCCTTCGTCCGGCTTGTAGCGCGGTGGCCCCAGCAGGTCCTCCAGGCGGTTCGGTCCCACCGACATGCGGCGCGTCTTGCCCTTGACGACTTCTCGGGCGACTTTGCGGCAGATGGTCGCCATCGATCGCTCGAGGTTACGCACGCCCGCCTCGCTCGTATACCGGCTGATGATCTTGGCGATGGCCGGCCGCGTGAACTCGATGTGCTTGTCGCTCAGTCCGTGGTCGGCCAGCTGCCTCGGGATCAGGAATTCGCGAGCGATCACCATTTTCTCCTCCGCGGTGTATCCCGACAGGGTGATGACCTCCATGCGGTCGAGGAGGGGACGCGGGATCGAGTAGAAGAGATTGGCGGTCGTGATGAAGAGGATGTCTGAGAGGTCGAAGGGGATCTCGAGGTAATGGTCCGAGAAGTGGTTGTTCTGCTCAGGATCGAGCACCTCCAGCATGGCCGACGAGGGGTCGCCACGGAAATCGGACGACATTTTGTCGATCTCGTCGAGCAGGAAGACCGGGTTCCGCGTCCCGGCTTCCCGGAGTGACTTGATGATCCGGCCGGGCATCGACCCGACGTAGGTCCGGCGGTGGCCGCGGATCTCCGCCTCGTCCGAGACGCCCCCGAGGGAGACGCGGACGAACTTGCGCCCGAGGGCGCGGGCGATCGACTTGCCGAGGCTGGTCTTCCCCACCCCGGGCGGCCCGATGAAGCAGAGGATCGGGCCCTTCGGGGATTTGGTCAGCTGGCGAACCGCCAGAAACTCCAGGATTCGTTCCTTGATCTTTTGCAGGCCGTGGTGGTCCTCGTCGAGGACCTGCTCGGCCGCACGCAGGTCGGTGACGTCGTCGCTGCGCTCATGCCAGGGCAGGCTGACCACCAGGTCCAGGTAGTTGTGCAGCACCGAGATCTCCGGGGACCCGGGCGGCATCCGCTCCAGGCGGTCGATGTCCTTCAGCAGGCGGTCCTGGACCGCTTCCGCCAACTCGAGCGCCCGGACCTTCTCGCGCAGCTCGTCGAGCTCGCTGAGCTCAGCCTCCTCGCCACCCAGCTCTTCCTGGATGACCCGCATCTGCTCCTTCAGGTAGAACTCCTTCTGGCGGCGATCGATCTGGTGACGGACCCGTGATCGGATGCTGCGGTCCATGTCGAGGATTTCGATCTCGCGCTGCAGCACGCTGCCCAGCTTTTCCAGCCGGGCGTTCATCTGGAAGGTCTCCAGCACATCCTGCTTGTCGGTGACCCCGATGTTGATGTTGGCGGCCACGATGTCCGCCAGCCGGCCGGCGTCGTCCACGCCCCGGACGGTCAGGTTGACCTCCGGGGGGACCTTCTTGTCCAGCTCGACATAGCGGTCGAATAGATCGACCAGGCCGCGCATCAGGCCGCTGAGCTCCGCGGACGGCTGGAAATCCTCGTCGAGCCGGGCGACGTCGACGCGGAGGTGCGGGTCCCACTCGACGAACCGTTGGATCACGGCCCGGGACGACCCCTCGATCAGCACCTTGATGGTGTTGTCCGGCAGCTTCAGCATCTGGACGACTTCGCCGAGCACCCCCACGCGGAAGAGGTCGTCCTCCTTCGGGTCTTCCGTCTCGGCCCGCCGCTGGGTGCACAGAAAGATCTGCTTGCCGTTGGCCATGGCGTCCTCGAGGGCATCGATCGACCGCTCCCTGCCCACATAGAGGGGCACGATCATGTGCGGGAAGAGGACGACGTTCTTGAGCGGGAGGAGGGGGAGCTGCAGGGTGGCCGGACCGCCCGTCACGGGCACGTCAACCGATGCCGCGCCGGGGTCAGGCGGTCTGCTCGGGCGCGATCTCCTCGAGCTCTTCTTCCGAGTACATCTCGGGCTCCGTGCTGAAGTTCACTGATTTTTCCGTGATGACGCATCGCTTGACCTCCGGGCGTGACGGAACTTCGAACATGGAGTTCAGCAGGATGTCTTCAATGATGCTCTTCAGTCCGCGAGCCCCGGTGCCCCGCTGGAGTGCCTTTTTGGCGATCGCGGTCAGGGCCGGCGGCTCGAAGACCAGCTGCACATCATCCAGCGCGAAGAATTTCTGGTACTGCTTGACGAACGCGTTCTTCGGCTCGGTGAGGATCCGGATGATGTCGGCCTCGTCGAGGTAGTCGAGCGTGACCGTGATCGGCAGCCGGCCGACGAACTCGGGGATCAGGCCGTACTTCAGCAAGTCCATCGGCTGAAGCTGCTTCAGCATTCGGGTCGTCTCCTTGGTCCGGTTCGCGTGGACCTCTGAGCCGAAGCCGATCTGCTTGTGGCCGATCCGATGCTCGATCAACCGCTCGAGGCCATCGAAGGCGCCGCCGCAGATGAAGAGGATGTTCGTCGTGTTGATCTGGATGAAGTCCTGGTGGGGGTGCTTGCGGCCGCCCTGCGGCGGCACGTTGGCAATGGTCCCCTCGAGGATCTTCAGGAGGGCCTGCTGGACACCCTCTCCGGAAACGTCGCGGGTGATGGAGGGATTGTCGGATTTGCGGGCGATCTTGTCGATCTCGTCGATATAGATGATGCCGCGCTCGGCACGGGCGATATCGAAATCGGCGGCCTGGATCAGCCGAAGGAGGATGTTCTCGACGTCTTCCCCGACGTAGCCGGCCTCGGTGAGGGAGGTCGCATCGGCGATCGAGAACGGCACATCGATGATCTTGGCCAGGGTCTGGGCCAGCAGCGTCTTGCCGCAGCCCGTCGGGCCGACCAACAGGACGTTGGACTTCTGCAACTCGACGTCGCCCGCCATCTTGCTGTGGGCGATGCGCTTGTAGTGGTTGTAGACGGCGACGGAGAGCACGCGCTTGGCGTGGTCCTGGCCGACGACATACTGGTCGAGCGCGGAGCAGATGGTCTTCGGGTTCGGAATGAGCCCACCCTTGGTCCGCTTCTGGGAGGTGGTCTTGGTATCTTCCTCGAGCACCTCCTGACACAGGTCGATGCACTGGTCGCAGATGTAGACCCCCGGGCCGGCGACCAGCTTACGTACCTGCGACTGGTCCTTTCCGCAGAAGGAGCAACGAGTATGGCGGCGGCGATCCTCCCGTTCGTTCATCGGGATGTCTTCGGGCCTTCGCGTTCGGGATCCGCTTTCGGCTCGGGCCGGATGCCGGCGCCGGCGGTGCTCAACTCGAGCCGACCGTCCTTGGCCACTGACCCGTCGGCGTCGCGGCCGGTGCTCACGATGATGTCGTCGATGATGCCGTACTGCTTGGCCTCTTCGGCGCTCATAAAGAAGTCACGTTCGGTGTCGCGCTCGATCTTCTCGATCGGCTGTCCGGTATGCCCGGACAGGATGTCGTTGAGCGTCTTCCGGATCCGCAGGATCTCCTGCGCGTGGATCTGGATATCCGACGCCTGGCCCTGAAACCCGCCGGACGGCTGATGGATCAGGATCCGGGTGTTCGGGAGGGCGAATCGCATGCCCTTGGTCCCGCCGGCGAGCAAGACCGTCGCCATGCTGGCGGCCAAGCCCATGCAGACCGTCGAGACGCGCGGGCTGACGTAGCGCATCGTGTCGTAGATGGCCAGCCCGGCGGTCACGACGCCTCCCGGGCTGTTGATGTAGATGTTGATGTCCTTGTCGGGATCCTCGGACGCCAGGAAGAGCAATTGGGCCATCACCACGTTGGCGACCTGGTCGTCGATCGGGGTGCCGATGAAGATGATGCGGTCCTTGAGGAGCCGGGAATAGATGTCGAAGGCACGCTCGCCCCGGTTGGTCGTTTCGATGACCATGGGGATGAGGGCTTCGGGTCGACGGCTGAGCCGTTCGAAATTCATGGGTGGCTCTCCTGTTCCGCCATTATAGGGTCCAAGTCTTACAATCCAGTCTTCCGCGTACTCACTTTTGAATACGACGGTTGATCATCCTTCCTTCTTGCCCGCCGCGCGCCGCTGCCCCTTCGACGCCGGTTCTGCCGCGCCCTCCGGGTCTGCCGCCTCTGAGGGTGCCCCAATTGTATCGGAAGAATCTGGCGCGGCCAGGC
The DNA here is from genome assembly GCA_036732165.1 of Candidatus Dormiibacterota bacterium. Taxonomy (GTDB): domain Bacteria; phylum Chloroflexota; class Dormibacteria; order CF-121; family CF-121; genus JALYYC01. The sequence continues at coordinate 84,442 of DAINCX010000001.1, forward strand.
TTCCGAGATGGTCGATGGTCTTGCGCATCAGCAGCTGGTGGCGGAAATAGGCCCGGACCGGATCCGCCGTGCGGAGATCTCGAGCGCGGCGGCTCGCCTGCTGGTCCTCGGACAGGGCCGCGTTGAGGGCGGCGTCGATTTCGGCGTCGGGGACGGTCAGCCCGGCCTGTGCCGCCACCGTCTCCAGCGCCAGCTCGAGTCGAACCTTCTGCACCGCGGCCGGTCGCTGCTCTTCATGGAGCGCGTCGGCGCTGGTCTTGGTGTACTCGAGGTACTTGTCCATCTTCACGCCCTGCTCCTGCAGGCGCAGCTCCAGCTCGCGGAGCCGGCGATGAATCTCCTGGTCGATCAAGGCCTCCGGGACCTCGACCTCGAGCCGCTGGTCGAGCGCCGTGAGGACCTCATTTTCGAACCGCTGTTCATCCGCCTGGGTGGCGGCCTGCTGCAGCTCGACGCGGAGCTCCTCGCGCAAGGCCGCCAGCGTCTCGCCGCGACCGACCTGCCGCGCCAGCTCGTCATCGACAGGTGGCAGCCGCCGTTCCTTGATCGACTTGACGGACAACCGGAAGATCACGTTGGATCCGGCAAGATCCTTTTTCGGGTAATCCGCCGGGAGCGTGATCGCGATCTCTCGGGTCTCCCCGATCGCCTGGCCTTCGATCCCGGCGGCAAGCCCTGGCAGCAGGCGCTCGGCGTCGACTTCCAGTTGCGCGTCGCTCTGGCTTTCGCCGACCAGGACGGCGCCCGACTGGATCAGGTGCAGGTCCACCGTCAGGAAATCCCCGGCGTGGACCGGTCGCTCCACCGCGTGGAGCTCGGCGAAGCGGGCGCGGAGCCGTTCGATCGCCTCGTCCACATCGGGATCGCCGATCTCGGTCTGGGGTCGCGGGACCCGGATGTCGGTGAAGTCCTTGAGCACAACCTCCGGCCTGACACTGACGGTGGCCGAGAATCGCATCGGCTTCCCGCGGTCGAACTCCTGGACGTCCACCTGCGGATTGTCGATCGGGTCGATGTTGGCTTCGGTGACGGCGGCGCTATAGGCGGTGGGCAACAGGATGTCGAGGGCTTCCTGGCGGAGCGCCGGCCAGCCAAGCTCGCGCTCGATCATCGGCCGGGGCGCTTTGCCAGGCCGGAACCCCGCGATCCGCACCCGAGGCGCCAGCCGCGAGTACGCCTGGTCGATGGACTTCTTGACCTGATCCTCGGGCACTTCCACGGTCAGGACTACCTGCGATCCCGCCTTCTTTTCGGTCTCGACCTTCACCTCTGCCACGGGTCAATAAACTACCAGTTCACTCACGCCGCGTCGCGCGGGCGTCGTCAGTCTGCGCGCCGGCCGCGGCCTATCGGGCAACGCGGACCGGCTGCTCGACCGCGACGCCCCCGCGCCGCAGCCTGAGTGCCTCGAACCGCAGACTGTCGGCGCCGACCCACCGCAACGGAATGCGGGCGAAGGGACTCGAACCCTTATGGCTTACGCCACACGGTCCTAAGCCGTGCGCCTGTACCAATTCGGCTACGCCCGCGCCGCGAGACAGAATATAGCGGTGCCGATCGAAATCTCCGCGCCGGTGCGCCAGGCGCTGGCAAGCCAAACCGGCGTCGTCGCCCTGGAATCGGCCGTGATCACGCACGGCCTTCCCGTGGAGGCGGCGCTCGAGGCGGTCCGACGCCAGTGGGATGCCTGCGTGACCGAAGGGACGGTGCCCGCTGTGATCGCCGTCTATCAGGGGAGGCTGCGGGTGGGCGTGTCCCTCGACGAGTGCGCGGTTCTCGCCAATCGCCCCGACGCGGTCAAGGTGTCACCGTGGAACCTGGCGTCCAGCCTGATCGCGCCCGGGTTCGGCGGGACCACGGTGGCGGCGACCATTGTCGCCGCCGCGATGGCGCGCATTCGCATCCTGAGCACGGGCGGGATCGGCGGCGTGCACCCCGGCGACGGCCGGGACGTCTCCAGCGACCTCACCGAGCTGGGTCGCAAACCAGTCTGCGTGGTCTGCGCCGGTCCGAAGTCGACCCTGGATCGCGCCGCCACGCTCGAGCGGCTGGAGACCCTGGGCGTGCCGGTGATCGGCTGGCGGTCCGATCGCCTTGCCGGCTTTCTCGCGGAGTCCACGGATTTTCCGCTGCCCGCTCGCGTCGATTCGCACGCGCCGCTGGTGTCGGTGCTACGCGCCCACTGGGAACTCGGCGGCCAGGGCGTGGTGGTCAGTCAGCCGCTGACGGGCGCGGCCGCCATTCCGGCCGAGCTTGTCGATGTCGACGACGGCGGTGACGAGCGCGGACCGGACCGGACCCCGGCGGAGCTGGGTCGGTTGCGCCAGCGGCTGGGGTCGCGGATGGTCCGGGCCAACGTGGCGCTCCTGGAGCAGAACGCGAGGCTGGCGGCGCAGCTGGCCGCCCGCCTGGCGACGGCATGACCCAGTCCCTGGAGCAGCTCCGGCGGTTGAAGAACACCATCATGGGTGCGGGCCACCGCCTGACCGTGCTGGCGCGCTCCGGCGAGCTCCCGCCGGAATCCGAGGTCGAGTTGCGAGCCCTGTCGTCCGAGCTTGCCGATGTCGTCGGCCGCCTGGAGCGTCTGCTGACCCGTCTGCGCCAGGACCGCTGAGGCTAGCCCGAGGCGCGGATCACGGCGCGAAGGCGGGCCGCGGACTCTTCCGCCAGCGTGTCATTGATGAAGACGCCGGCGCCCGACTCGGAGCCGGCCAGGTACTTCAGCTTGCCGCGGTCACGCAAGGTCGGATAGAACTCCACGTGGAGATGGGCTTGCGGGTACGCCCGGCCATTGGTCGGCTGCTGGTGCATGACCATCATGTAGGGCATCGGCACGTCGAACAGGCGATCGTAGGCCTGCGCCACGCGCTGCATCAGATGGACCAGCGTCAGGCGCGCCGCCGGCCCGAGGTCCGGGAGCGAGGCGCGATGCGCGACCGGCATCACGTGGACTTCATATGGCCAGCGGGCGTAGGCGGGCACGTAGGCAACGACCCCACGCTCCTGTACCAGGACGCGCTCGCGATCCTCGAGCTCATCCTGGATGAGGCGGCATTGGCGGCAGCCGCTCGTCTGCCGCCTGAGCTCGGTGGCCGCGACCGGCGGGATAAAGGGGTAGCCGTAGATCTGGCCGTGCGGATGGTGGAGGGTGACGCCGACCGCTTCGCCACGGTTTTCGAAGATGTACACGTACCGGACGTCAGCTCGGTTGGCGAGAGCGCGGTACCGATCCGTCCACACGTCGACCAGGCGATCAAGGGCATCGCCGGCGAGCGTCGCGAAGGACCCATCGTGCGCGTCGGTGTAGACGACCACCTCGCAGACGCCGCCGCCGGCGGAGGAGAGCATCGCCGGAAAACGGTTCTCGAACACGGCCGCGTCGAAGCGCGACGCCGGGATTTCCGTCGACCGACCGGTCGCCGAGGCGTCGAGCGGACACGCGGATCGCTCCGGTAGGAAGGTGCGTGCCTGGCGGGCCGCCGCGACCAGGACCCACTCGCGGCGCAGCGGGTTCCAGCGGCGCTCGTAGGCGCCTTCGCCGATCGCCGGAGCCTGGTAGCCGGTGGGTGGCGGCTCGAACTCACCATAGAGATAGACGTGACGCCCATCCGGTTGGAGGATGTCGGTTCGAATGGGACGTGGCATGGCGGTCAATATTAAGCCGGGATCCCGGCTTGAAGAAATGCGCCCAGGAGGATTTGAACCCCCGCACCCGGGTCCGTAGCCCGGTGCTCTATCCAGGCTGAGCTATGGGCGCGTTGCGGAACCCTATTGTAGGGGGAAGCTCTCGAGGCGGGTATATCGCGGCGGTCGAACGGAAAGCTCGCTGCGCATCAGGCTGATGGCATCGATCGGAAGGGCCCCAAACTGGACGTCCTGCCAGCGATGCATCCACTCGGCGAGCGATGCTCGCTCCCGGGCCCGGGGTTCGCGACGCACGCGGCCCAGCGTCAAGTGTGGCGCGTAGACCCGGTTCTCCAACTCGATGCCCGCGGATCGTAGCGCTAGCTGCATCGCACCCTGGAGCGCGATCAGCTCCGTCCGGCCCGGTCCGGCGACCCCGGCCCAGAGGACGCGCGGGCGACTCGGCGCCGGAAAGACCCCCACGCCCGATACCCGGAGCTCGAAGGCCGGGAACGGGATGATCGCCCGGCCCACGCCATCAGCGATCTGGCTCACCCTGCCGCTCTCGACCTGGCCCAGGAAATGCAGGGTCAGGTGGATGGCGTCCACCTGGCTCGGACTGACACAGGGCGCGAGCACGCGGAGCTGGCCGATCGCTTCGGCCAGCGCGGTGCGGATGGGCTCGGTGAGCGCGGCGGCGACAAACAGCCGCCAGCGTGACATGGCGGCCTTCCCGGTGTCAGGATCCTCAGACGACATGATGCTCGGGGCTCGACTGCCCGGTCGCGAAGCGCTCCGGGCTGAAGCTGCCAAGGTCCACCGGAGACGCGCCGGCCGTCATCCAGCGCGCCAGCCAATCGCCGATCACCGGGCCCATCATGAAGCCGTGGCCGGAGAATCCGGCAGCGACCCAAAGGCCGGGGCCCAGGGGACCGACGAGCGGTTGGGCATCGGGCGTGTTCTCGTAGAGACCGGCCCAACCGGTTTTTATCCGCGCCTCGAGCAATGGGGGCCAGCGGTGCGCGGCACGCGGCACGATACGGTCGAGCACGGACCAGTCGACCACCGCCCGGGAAGACTCGACCGGCTCGGCATCGCCCATTCCGAACAGCAGGCCATCACCCTCCGGGTGGAAGTAGAAGGAGGTGTGAAAGTCAATCGTCATCGGGCTTGTCCGACGGACGGCCGGGAAGGGCTGCGTGGTAAAGATGTGGCGCCGCGAGGGGGACACCAGCAGCGTGAACCCGGCCAGCGCGCCGACCTCCGCCGTCCAGGGCCCGGCGCAGATCACGACCTCGTCCGCCGCGATGCGTTCATGGGCGGTTTCGACGCCATCGATCGTTCCGGCGCGACGGCTGACCGCGGTCACGGCGGCGTGTTCGAGGATCAGCGCGCCGAGCCGCCGCGCCGCAGTCGCGTACCCCGCTGTGACCTCGTTCGGACCGGCCAGCCCGTCGCTCGGACAGAAGGTGGCGCCGCTGAGGTCGTCCGAGCGCAGCCCCGGTACCAGCTCGCCCGCCTGCCGCGGTGTCAGTTCGACGACGTCGTCAACCCCGAGGTGACGCTGGAGGCGGACGGCTTCCGCGAACTGCGTGCGTTCCTCGGCCGTCGTCAGCAGGAACAGGTAGCCGACCCGGCGAAAGTCTGCCGAGCGGCCAACCTGGGTCTCGAACGCAGCCAGGATGCGCTTCGCCTGGATGCCGATCCGGATATTGATCTCGGTGGAAAACTGCGCCCGGACCCCGCCGGCGCAGGCCCCGGTCGACCCCTGCCCGATGGCGCCGCGATCGAGCACGACCACCTGGCGGCCCGCCCGTGCCAGGTAGAACGCCAGGCTGCATCCCACCACCCCGGCGCCGACGATCACGACGTCCGCGCGCCGGGTCATGTCAGTTTTGCCGGCCGGGCCTGGCCATCGCCATGAATTCGAAGATGAATTTCAAGGCCGCCAGGCTGGTCAGATGCCCGGTATCGAGCGGCGGGGCAACCTCGTCGACGTCCAGGCCTGCGAGCGTGATCCCGCGGAGCTGGTACAGGAAGTCCAGCAGCTGGCGGGAGGTCAGGCCACCGGCCGACGGGATGCCGGTGCCGGGTGCGTAGGCGGGATCCAGGGAGTCGATGTCCAGGGAGATGTGGAGGGCATCCGCGCCGATCGTCGCCCGGATGCGTTCGCGCAGGTCGCGGTCGCCCAGCCGGTTGGCCTCCGCGCTGGTGATCAGGGTGATCCCCATCTTCTTGATGTACTCGACCTCCTCCCAGTCGTAGTCGCGGCATCCGAGCAACGTCACCTTGCGCGGATCGATCTCGCCGAGCTCCAGGCCGCGACGGAGCGCGCAGCCGTTCGACCAGCGCGAGTGTCGCGAGGTGTCGTTCAGGTCCGGATGGGCGTCGATATAGAGGATGCTCAGCCGGCCGTTGTGCCGCCGTTGCTGGGCGACGAGCGTGGGACTGACCGTCGTATGGTCCCCGCCGAGCACGATGGGCAGCGTGCCCACCGGCGTTTTCTCGATTTCGGCGGCGACCGCATCGACGTTCGCCCCCATGTCGCCGTCGACCAGCGGCACGTTGCCGTCGTCCTGGATGGTGACGTCATCGAACCGCTCGGCGCGTTCCGTGACCGGCGCCAGGACGGCCGAGAGGTGGCGGAGGTGCGAGGGGGCCGCGGCCTGCCCCGGGCGGTAGAGCGACCCGGCCTCGATCGGCACGCCGAGAATCCGGAAGTCGGCCAGGCGCCCGGGATCGGCCGCCTTCAGGCCCCCCCAGGGCCGCAGACCGGCAGTGTTGAACTCGGGATCAGTCATGGCTGCAGAAAGGCGGTGATGGCCTCGACCTGCGCGGCGATCAGTGCCGGGGTCCATCCGTGGCCGGCTGCGGGGATGACCCGGATCTCGGCCTGCGGCATCAGGCGGCCCAGGTTCTTGATGGCGTCGACATCGACGGTTCGATCGTCGGCGGCCACCACCACCAGAGCCGGCTTGCGCCAGGAGCTGAGAAAGGCGCGGTAGTCACGACTGACGCCGTCACGCAGCCACGCCCGCGCCGCCGTCCCGTCAGCGCGACGCTGATTCTGGAAGTTCACCTGGGCGTCGTAGGGATCCACCCCTGGCCCCTCGACGAGAAAGCGTTTGTAGAGATCGGACACCAGGCGGTTACGGCGAAGCCGGTTCACACTCCAGAACACGGGCCCCGAGGTGAGGATCGCGACCTGGCGCTTGAAGGCCGGCCGCAGCGTGGCCGGGGAGTAGATCGGCGTATGGAGGACGAGCCGGCTGATGCGGTCGGCGAAACGAGACGCATACTCCAGCGCGACCGTCGCCCCCAGGCAGATGCCACCGACGTCGTGGCTTCCCAGACCGAGGCGCTGGGCGAAGGCGTCGAGGAAGGTCGCGTGGGCCACCACCGTATGGGGCGGGTCGCCAGCCGGAGTCTCGCCACAGCCGGGGAGATCGGGGATCAAGACTCGGCGGTGCCCCGCGAACGCCGGGGCCCAGGAATGAAAATTCTCGAGCGACCCGATGAAGCCATGGCACAGGAGCAGCGGATGGCCGGATCCCTCGTCGAGGTACCGGACCTTCCGCTGCCCAACGTCGATGACGTGAATCGTGTCGGCCTGGACCGTGACGGGACTATTCCCCCGTGTCGATCTGGGCCCGCTGGAGCCGGCCGCTGTAGTCGACGTAGATCGTCTTCCACTCCGTGAACTCGTCCAGGGCCACGGTGCCCGCCTCGCGATGGCCGTTCCCGGTATTCTTCACGCCACCGAAGGGCAGCTGAATCTCGGCGCCGATGGTGGGCGCGTTGACGTACACGATCCCCGACTGCATCTCGTCCATCGCGTGAAAGGCCTTGCGCAGGTCGTTGGTGTAGATCGACATCGAGAGCCCGTACTGGGTCGAGTTCGCTACGTCGAGGGCCTCCTGAAGTCCGCTCACCGGCATCACGAGCGTCGAGGGGCCGAAGATCTCCTCCTGGGCCATCCGCATCTCCTTGCGGCCGTCGGCGAAGATCGTCGGTCGGTAGAACCAGCCGTCCGTGCCCGCGAACTCGCCGCCGTGGACCAGGCGCGCATGATCCTTCTTCCCGATCTCGGTGTACTCGTGCACTTTCTTGACCGCGGCCTCGTTGATCACCGGGCCCATGTCCGTGTCGGGCAACAGGCCATCGCCGACCTTCATCTTCGCCGCGCGCTCCTGGAGCAGATCGGTGAAATCCTTCTCGACCTTCTTGTCGACGATCAATCGTGAGGCGGCCGTACAGCGCTGGCCCGCCGTTCCAAATGCGGCCCAGAGCGCCCCGTCGACCGCAAGGGGAACATCGGCATCGTCCAGGACAACGATGCAGTTCTTGCCCCCCAGCTCGAGACCAAGTCGCTTGAGGTTTCGCCCGGCGCTTTCGGCGATCTTGCGGCCGGCCTCCGTCGATCCGGTGAAGGAGATCGCCTGCACCCGGGGGTCCTTGACGAGCGGATCACCGACCTCGTTGCCGCTCCCGGTGACGAGGTTCAGCACCCCGCCGGGCAGACCGGCTTCCTCGAGGATCTCGACGAGCTTGGTGGCGATGATCGGGGTGTCCGACGCCGGCTTGAACACGACCGCGTTGCCGGCCATCAAGGCCGGCAAGATCTTCCAGGACGGGATCGCCATCGGGAAGTTCCATGGCGTGATGCAGGCCACCACACCCAGCGGAGCGCGGACGGTCATGCACCACTTGTTCTTCAGCTCCGAGGGCACCGTTTCGCCGTGTGGCAGGCGACCGAGCGCGGCCGCGTATTTCGCCATGTCGATGGCCTCCTGCACGTCGCCACGGGCTTCCTTGAGCACCTTGCCCATCTCCTGCGTCATCAGCCGGGCCAGCTCCTCCTTGCGCTCCTCCAGCAGCAGTCCGGCCTTCAGGACGATTTCGCCCCGGGCCGGCGCCGGCGTGCGCCGCCAGCCCGTGAACGCCTTGTGCGCCGCCTCGATTGCCGCATTGACGTCATCGGGATTCGAGGCCTGCATCACCCCCAGAACCTGGTCCTTGTGGGCCGGGTTCGAGGAGGCAAAGGTCCGTCCACTCTTCGATTCCACCCAGCGCCCGCCGATGTAGTTCTTGTAGGTTTTCGCGTCGGTTCGCTGTCCACGCTCGCTCGTCATCGTCTGGCTCACGCTGCCACCTCCTGGAACGCGCCGTTCATGATGTCCCATCCTTCGTCGAGCTCCGCTTGCGAGATATTCAACGGGGGGATCAGCCGCAGGACGTTGTCGTGCGGACCGCAACTGAGCAGCACCAGGCCTGAATCGAGGCAGACCTTTCGGATCTTGGTCATCAAATCCTTGTCGGGCGCGCCGTCTTTCTTGACCAGCTCGACGCCGATCATGAGGCCGAGGCCGCGCACGTCACCGATCGCCGGCGTGGTGGCCTGCAAGGCACGGAACCGAGCCAGCAGATCGGCGCCCTTTAAGGTGGCCTTCGCGAGGATCTGCTCCCGCTCGAAGACGTCCAGCGTCGCCACACCGGCGGCGCAGGAGACGGGATTGCCGCCGAACGTCGAGCCGTGGGCGGCGGGCTCCCATTGGTCCATGAGCCGGCTGCTGGCCACCACGGCGCTCAAGGGTAACCCCGAGGCGATGCTCTTGGCCAGGGTCATGATGTCGGGCACGACCCCGGTGTGCTCGCAGGCAAACATCTTGCCCGTCCGGCCGTACCCGCTCTGCACCTCGTCCGCGATCAGGAGGATCCCGTGGGCATCACACAGCTTCCGCAGCCGCGGCATGAACCCCGCAGGAGGCACGACGTACCCGCCCTCGCCCAGGACCGGTTCGACGATGAAGGCCGCGATATTCTTCGGCGGCACCCTGGTGTCGAGCATCTCGTCGATGTAGTCGAAGACGTACTTGAGGGTGGCCTCGTCCCCCGGTCCGGACGGGTTCCGGTAGGCGTACGGGTACGGCACGTGGTAGATCCCGGGAAGAAATGGCTCATACCGCTCCCGGTAATAGCTTTTCGAGGCGGTCAGCGAGAGGGCGCCATAGGTCCGCCCGTGAAACGCGCCCTGGAAGGCCACGATCGCCGAGCGACCGCTCACATAGCGGGCGAGCTTGATGGCCCCTTCGACCGCCTCCGCACCGCTGTTGGAGAAGAAGACCTTGTCCAGCTTGCCTGGCGCGAGCGCGGCGATGCGCTCGGCGAGGAGGATGTTCGGCTCGTGATGGGCCACGACCGAGATGTGCACCAGCTTGTCGAGCTGCGCATGGGCGGCCTTGATGACATCGGGATGCCCGTGCCCGAGATTCGTGACCGCGATCCCCGAGGCGAAGTCGAGATACCGCTGGCCGTCGACCGTGTAGAGATAGGAGCCGCGAGCATGGTCGATGACGAGTGGCGTGTACCGGTAGAGCACCTGGGAAAGGTGGGCGCGCTCGCGCGCCAACCAATCTTCCTGGTTATCGCCTGTTGTGGGTTCCTTGACGAGTTTCACATGGCCTCCTTGATCCGGCGTCCGTTCCTTCGCGATGGATCGGGTCGGGGTCGGGTGGAGGCTGTCCGTCCGTGGACGCCCACCAGGCGCAGGTGATTCCCGCGTGGTTCATGGCCGGTTAATACTAGCCGGACCCGCGAGTTAGCCGGCCACCCAGGGCAGCCTGGCGCCGTAACGGAGGACGAGGGGGGCCAGCTGCGAGGTGAGGATCGCCGGCCTGACCCCCAGGTAGGCCCGAAGCCAGGGATGCTGTTGCTCCAGGAGGTCGAGGGTGAGGTGCCCGGTCCCCGCATAGGCGCGATCAGCCGCCAGCTGATCCGGGCGGGCCAGCGTACTGAGGATGCTGTCCCGGCGGACCCCTGCGGCGAAGGCATCGATCTGGGCCGGGATGATGGCACGGTTCGAGCCCTGGACGAGCAGCGGCCGCACGGCCCGCTCCGCGTGCTGGGAGGTGATCAGGACCAAGGTGACCACGACCACGGCGCTGAGCAATTGCAGGCCGACCCCCAGGATCCGATCTGGCCGGCCGAGACGCGTTCCGCGCACTCGCGCGGCCAGGCGGGAGGCGGGGATGTTGATCAGGAAGGCCAGCAGGATCGTCGCCATCACGACCACCAGGTAGGGGGGCACATCGAGGTGCGGTAACAGGGCGTCGAGCAAGGCTTGATGAACGAGCACCATCACGGCGACCGCCGCGGCAAACGAGATCTCGGCGAACACGGGCCGCAGGAATCCCTGCGTCCATCCAATGGCGACGGCGACCAGGGCCACCACCACCAGGATGAGGTCGAGCCCGTTCAGCGGGACGGAACCGCCTTGAGCGTGGTCGCCGGCCGCGGCGCCCGTTGTGCCGCAAGGAAGCCCGAAAACATCACGAGCACGCCGAAGGCCTGCCCCACGTAGAAGAGTTCGTAAACATGGAAGCGCGTCAACGTGGAGGCGCCGGCCACGATGAAGGCGCCCCCGGCGATCAACACGTTGGCCGCCAGCCGCGAACCTGCCGCCCCCCGCCTCCAGGCGGCGTACGCCGACCAGAGGGCGCCACCGATCAAGACCACGCTTCCGACAATATTGAGCAACGCCGCGGTCAGCAGCGCCACCACGTTGAAGAGGCCGTGTTCCAACCGGATGGTGTCGACGGATGGCACCTCGTGGGTCTGCAGCAGTGAGACCTGCAAGCGGGCCCCGATGATCCCGGCAAGCCCGATCCCGGCCAGGATCACGACGACAAGCAGGGCGGCTCGCCCGAATCGGGGGGCGAGGAGGAAGACCGTGCCCAACGCCAGGACACCGACCACCGTGATGCCGCCAAAGTAGTAGTAGAGGCGGTAGAGGTCCGGATTCCAGCCCCCGGCGGCGCCCAGCACCTCGGTGGACGCCGCAACTGCGTAGACCGCCAGGGCGACCGACCAGGCCGCCAGGTACGCCCGCGGCTTGCTCCGGTACTGCATCCAAAGCGTGATCGCGAAGGCGGCGCTGATCAACGCGGCGGCCAGGGGATAAAAGATCACGCCACGTACAGTTTATCCCGCAGGCTGAGTCCCAGGAGGGCGCCCCGGGCGCGAGCGCCGGCGAGGCTGGAACCTGCTGCTTGACTCTATGTCCGGTATTGACGTTAAATAGCCGCAACCACGGTACACAGGAGCCTAGCCCCCGTTTGAGCAGAGTCATCGCAGTTGCCAACCAGAAAGGCGGGGTTGGTAAGACGACGACCGCGGTGAATCTTGGATGCGCACTCGCCGAGCTCGGGAAGCGCGTCCTCTGCATCGACCTCGATCCCCAGGGACACCTGACGATCAACATGGGGTTCAAGCAGCCGGATCAAATCGAGCTGACCCTGTACCACCTGCTGCTCGATCCGCAGGTCACGCTCGGTCACGTCATCAAGCACAGCAACCTGGGGGTCGACTTCATCCCCGCCAACATCGAGCTGTCCGGCGCAGAGATCCAGCTGGTGCAGGAGATGGGACGAGAGACGTTCCTCCGGGAGAAGCTGGCGCCGGGCCAGGACGAGTACGACTTCATGGTGATCGACTGTCCGCCCTCCCTCGGCTTGCTCTGCGTCAACGCCCTGGTCGCCGCCGACGAGGTGATCATCCCGCTGCAGTGTGAGTACTTCGGGATGAAGGGGATGCAGCTCTTGCAGAACACGATCGAGCGGGTGCGTGGAAAGCTCAACCCGAAGCTGCGGATCAGTGGCATCCTGGCGACCATCCACAAATCGAGGACGCTCCATTCGCAGGAGGTGCTCGAACTGGTTCGCGAGCGCTACGGGGACATCGTTTTCGACGTCGTGATCAAAGACAGCATCCGGTTTGCGGAGACGCCCCTCGCCGGGATGTCGATCCTGCAGTACGCAGGAAGCTCCGGAGGAGCGGCTGCTTACCGGGAGCTGGCCAAGGCGGTGATCAAACGGGAACCAGCCCCCGAAGTGGAGGTAAAGCAGCCCGTTGCCACTCGTGTTTAAGCGGGTCTCCCTGACGGGGTCCGCCGAGCTGTTTCGCGACACCTCACGCGCCCCCGAAATCCTGGCGGAGACCGATCCCGAGCCGGGCGCCGCGATCCATCATCTGCCGGTCATCCAGGAACCGATTCCGACCTACGGCTACAACCTCACCGAAGACCAGGTTCGCGAGCTGATCGATGCGGTGCAGAAGATCAAGTATCCGCACACCCTCAAGAACACCGCCAAGTTGAGCATGGAGGAGTTCGAGCGCCTCGAGGCGCTGCGCCAGGCCCTACTCGACGGCTTGCGCTAACTCCTCTTCGCCGCGCTGCGAGCCGGCCACATCCCAGTGGCGCGCGACCTGCTGCGCCCGGTAGAGGTTGGCATAGAGCCCGGGCACGTCGACCAGGTCGTCGTGCCGCCCCCGCTGGACGACCCGCCCACGATCGAGCACCACGATCTCACTCGCCTGGCGGATGGTGGACAACCGATGCGCGATCACGAGCACCGTGCGGTCGACGACCAGCCTGGCCAGCGCTTGCTGGATCACATGTTCGGCTTCGGGGTCGACCGAGGACGTCGCTTCGTCCAGGATCAAGATCGGGGCGTCTCGGAGGAGGGCACGCGAAATGGAGATCCGTTGCTTCTGCCCTCCCGACAGGCGAACGCCACGTTCCCCAATGATCGTCTGGTAGCCATGCGGCAGCTCCGTGATGAATTCGTGCGCGTAGGCGGCGCGAGCCGCCGCTTCGACCCGACCGTCGTCGGCGTCCGGGTCGCTGATCTTGATGTTGGCTGCCACCGTGTCGTTGAACAGGAAGACGTCCTGCAACACGAGGCCGACCATCCGATGCACGTAGTCGAGCGGGAGTTCGCGCAGGTCGACGCCGCCCAGCCGCACGGCGCCCTGCTGCGGGTCCCAGAAGCGCGCGATCAGGTTGGCCACGGTCGTCTTCCCGGCCCCGCTCGGCCCGACCAACGCCAGGACCGTCCCCGCCTTGAGCGCGAGCGACACGTCGTGCAGGACGGGCCGGCCTGGTTCGTAGGCGAAGGTCACGGCGTCCAGCCTGATGTCGTAGGCGGGGTTCTGCGGCCGCGTCGCCCGAGGCGATTCGTCAACCTCGACCGGTGCTGTCAACACCTCGAAGATGCGATCGGTCGCGGCCTGCGCGTTGCGAAGCCCTTCGAGCTGACGGTTGAGCTCGGTGATGGGCCGGTACAGGTAGGTGGTGAGAAAGATGAAGAGCACCAGGTTCGGCGGCGTGAGCTGGCCACCAACGACCATCAGGCCCCCGACCAGGAGGACCAGGGCAACCGGGATCGCCGCCATCCACTCCACGCCGGCGAAGTACCAGGTGTGCAGCAGGTTGGCACGAATCGCGGCGCGAGCCAGGCTTTGGCTGCGCTCGTCGATATCGCGCCGAGCGTGCGCCACCGCGGCAAACGCCTTCAAGACACCGACCCCCTGGATGTGATCGATGATGATGCCGTTCAGCCGGCCCAATTCCTCGCGGTACTGTTTGAACGCCTCATGGGCGGCTCCCCGAAACAGCCCCAGGATCAGCAGGATGACCAGAAGCGGGGCTAGGGCGGCGAGGGCCAGGCGCCAGTTGACGATCAGCATCAGGATTCCAATCAGGAAGGGGACGAGCGCGGCGCTGATCAGCTGGATGCCGGCATGCGCCGTGAAGAACTCGATGGTCTCGACATCGCCGATCACCTTGGCAGCCATGGTCCCGGACTGCTGCCGGGTGTGGAACCCCATCGACAGCCGTTGCAGCTGGTCGTAGCAACGCATGCGCAGGTCGTGGAGCACGCGGAAGGCCGCGAGATGCCCGAACCCGCCCTCGAGGTATCGAGCCACCGCCATCAAGGCCGTGGTGGCGACCATCGCCAGCCCGAGCAGGACCAGCGTGCCCGTCGAGGCGCCCGGATGACCAACGGTCACCAGGATCTGTCGAATGATCAACGCGGGGACCACGCTCAGCGCCGTGTAGAGGACCGATCCGGCGATCGCGATCGCCAGCAAGCCCCGGTGGCCTCGAGTGATCGCCAGCATCCTGGAGAGGAACATCATGCGGGAGAGATTCTAAGAGGCCGCGTGGACCAGCTCCACCAAACGCTGCAGGTGAGCCACCGGCGTGCTCGGCAAGACGCCATGGCCGAGGTTGAAGATGTGACCGGGTTTCGAACCAGCCAGCGCGATGACCTCGCGGGCCTTCTGCTCCACCACCGCCCAGGGCGCGAGCAGGGCCGCCGGGTCGAGGTTGCCCTGGACAGCATGGTCGAAGCCGATTTCCGCCCAGGCCTTGCCCAGGTCCACCCGCCAGTCGAGACCGATGACATCGCCGCCGGCATCCCGCATGGAGGGGAGCAGGGCGGCGGTCCCGGTGCCGAAATGAATCGTCGGCGTTCCGGTGGCACGCAATCCCTCGAAGATGGTCGCGACGTACGGCTGCACCGAGCGCCGATAGTCTGCGGGGGACAGCGCGCCCACCCAGCTGTCGAACAGCTGGACAACCTGGGCGCCCGCCTCGATCTGGGCTCGCAGGTAGGCGAGGACGAGGCGGCTCAACCGACCCATCAGCGCATCCCAGAGCTGCGGTTCTCCCAGCATCATCGCTTTAGTCAGGAGAAAATCGCGCGAGGGTTTGCCCTCGATTAGGTAGCCGGCCAGGGTGAAGGGCGCGCCCGAAAAGCCGATGACGGCCACCCCGGGATCGAGCGACCGCCGGAGCAAGCGAATCGTTTCCAGCACGAAGGGAACCGATTCCTGCGGAGGCAGTTCGAGCAGGCCCTCGATGGCCGCGCGACTCCGGATCGGCTCGTCGATGACCGGCCCCACATCCTCGACGAGGCGGACGTCCACGCCGAGGGAGAAGGCGACGGGCAGCATGATGTCGGCGAAGAGGACCGCTCCATCGACACCGAGGCGGTGGACCGGCTGGAGCGTCACCTCCGCGCAGAGAGCCGGGTCACGGCAGATTGTGAACAGGTCGGCGGACTCGCGGATCTTGCGGTACTCCGGGAGCGAACGGCCGGCCTGGCGCATGAACCAGACGGGGCGATGCTCAACCGACTCGAGGCGCGCGGCGCGGAGCAGCAGTGGCTCCACCGCACCGGCCACCTCGCGGTGCGCCAGCTCCAGGGATTCCCCGGCCGGGGTCATCCGCCCGTGATCAGGCTGACCTGCTGGGCCAGGTCCGGTTGCGCCGTCACCTGGCCGAGCCCGAGGGCGAGGTCGAGGGCAGCCTGGGCCGGCATCAGCACGCAGGTGAAGATCGGGGTTTCCCGCTCCGTGTAGCGGCTGGCCTGCGACTCGCGCAGTTCCATCACGAGGTCGAGGAAGACGGCCGGCTCATCACATTCGAACGCCACCACGAATTCCTGGTCGTCCAGGCCGAAGGAGTAGCCGGTGTTGATCTTGACCTGCGGAAACTTGTGCCCGATCCCGAAATGCTCGACCATCATGGCCTTGCGGCGTTCGTAGGGCAGCCGGTACCAGGCGCGCTTCTTCACCATCGGGTAGACGAAGAGGTATCGTCCGCCGGTTGGCTTGACTCGCGTCCGGAGCCCTTCCTGGTCGGGATGGCGATGCCGTCCGAGGTAGGGCGACGGCTTCGTCATCGCCAGAAAGGAGTGCGCCACCCGCACCCGCGGTCCCAGCCGCGTCGAGCGCCAGCGTGACTCGACCTGCTGAATCTCGTCCACCGTGTCGGCCGCGTGCCAGACGAGGAGATCGCAATCGCCCCGGAGCCCAACCGTGCTGTAGGTCAGCAGCATGCCCGCGCCGGCGCGCTCCTCGAGGAGGCCGCCGAACTCGGCGCCCGCCTCAGCCCGATCCGCCTCATCCCACGCCAGCACGGTGGGATCGACTTTCAAAAACGTGTACTTGACGACCTGTCGCGCTTCCTGCATGGCTTCAGCGTAGCAATAGCAGGGCTTGGCTCGTCCGGCCTAATCTAGGTTGATGGCTCGCCTGTCGATTCAGAAGGTTCACGTCGGTGAAAAGGACACCAACTGCTACGTCGTGGCCTGCGGCGACAGCCACGAGGCCGTCGTCATCGACCCGGGGGACGACGCGCCGAAGATCGCCGGGCAACTCGCCGGGAAGACGGTCCGCTGGATTTGTTTCACCCACGCCCACCCCGGGCACACCGGCGCGAAGGAGGCGATCAAGGGGGCCACCGGAGCGGCGACCGCGATGCACCTCGCGGACGCCACCGCCAACCTGAAGTCGGCCGATCGATACCTGGCGGCCGGGGAGCAGCTGCCCTTCGGGAGCTTCGCCCTGGAGGTGATCGCCACCCCGGGGCACACGCCCGGTGGGCTCTCCTTCAAGGTCGGCAACCACCTGTTCACCGGTGACACCTTGATGGCGGGAAAAATCGGCCGGGTCGATTTGCCGGGATCGAACCCTCAACAGATGTTGTTGAGCCTGCACGGCCAGCTGCTCACGCTCCCGGACAATACGGTTGTCTACCCGGGCCATGGCGCAAATACCACGATTGGCGCCGAGCGGGTCGGGAATCCGTATCTACGGATCCGGTGATCGAGTCGCCCGCGCGATGATCGCCTCCACGACGGCTGACTTCGCGTCCGCATAGTGCTGCACGTCGGGCCATTCGCGCTGGGCGAGCCGCCGCTTGGTCAGTTCATACCCGCGGCGGTCCGACTCGTGGGCGCGTAGCCAGTTCCTGAAGAGCAGCATTCGATCGATCTCCGGGCAACCGGACGAGAACACGTGCAGGTTGATGTCGGCGTCAGGCCCTTTCAGCATCCGGTGCTCATGCCAGGCCGGCTCTCGGATCCGCAGGACATAGCCGTGGGCCTCGAGCGCGGGGACGTAGCCGGCCTCGTCCGCCGCGTTTGCCACCACCAGGAGGACGTCGATGATGGGTTTGGCCGCCAGCCCCGGCACCGAGGTTGATCCGACGTGCTCGACGCGAACCGAACGACCCGAAAGGATGGATGCGATTCGTGCCGCCTCGAGCCGGAATAGCCGGGGCCACTCCCGGTCGTACTCGGCAAGCACGATGGGTCCGGCCCGGGGACGGAATTCGCCGACGTGGGCCGCGCGGATCTCCTCGTCCCTCAGGGCCTGATCGCGCTGGTCCAGCTCGTCAGGTGGTCTTTTTGTCGTGATAGAGCGCCTCGATTTGCGCCGCGTACTTCTCGGCGATGCGTTTGCGCTTGACCTTCATGGTGGGAGTCAGCTCGTCGCCGACGATGAAGTCGCCATCGAGGATCGCCCATTTCTTGATCTGCTCCGGATGGGAGAGGCCCTGGTTGACCTGCGCGACCGCCTCGTCGACCAGGCGCGTCGCAGCCGCGTCCTCCCGTCCGCGCTTGGCCTCCGCGACATCGGGATCGAGCGTGATCAACGCGGCCACGAAAGGCCGGCCGTCGCCAAGGACGACCGCCTGCGCGATCCCAGGCCGTGCACGGAGGCTGTTCTCCATCGCAGCCGGGGCCACGTATTTTCCGCCCGAGGTCTTGAACAGGTCCTTCTTGCGGTCAGTGATCTTGAGGAAGCCATCCACGTCAAGCTCGCCGACATCGCCGCTGCGCAGCCAGCCGTCCGCCAGCGCCTCCTTGGTCGCCTTCTCGTCTTTGAGGTAGCCGTGGAAGACGTTGTTGCCCTTGATCAGGACCTCGCCATCGGACGCGATCCGGAGCTCCACGCCCGGTAACGCGGGTCCGACCGTGCCGAACCGCGCCGCCCCCGGGCGGTTCAGGGTGGCCGGCGCCGTGGTTTCCGTCAGGCCATATCCCTCCAGAATCTCGATCCCGAGGCCGTAGAAAAAGCGCAGCATGTCGGGCGAGATCGGGGCCGATCCACTGACGCAGATCTTGACCTGGTCGAGGCCGATCGCCTCCCGGATCTTGCTGAACACCAGCCGGTCCGCCAGGTTCCACTGGGCCTGCACCCAGGGCGATGGCCGGCGGCCCCGATCGTAGGCTGCGGCTCGGCGGGCCCCCAGCAGCAGGGCCCAATCGCGGATGACCCGGCGGGTTCCGGTCACCTTGTCCATCCGGCTTCGGATGCCGTCGTAGATTTTCTCCCAGAGCCGGGGGACGGAGGTGAAATAGGTGGGATGCACCTCGCGCACGAGGGTCATCACCTGGTCGACACTGGGGCAGAAATAGACCTCGCAGCCGGTACAGAGCTGGCGCAGGTGGCTGACGACGCGTTCCAGGACGTGGGCGAGCGGCAGGTAAGAGAGCGCCCGGTCGCTCGCGTCACCCGGAAGGCAGCGCATCGTCGTGTCCGCGGTCCAGGTCAGGTTTCGGTGACTCAGGATCGCCGCCTTGGGCGTGCCGGTCGTGCCCGAGGTGTAGATCAGGCTGGCCATGTCGTCCGGCTGCACCGCCTGCCAGCGGCTGGTCAGCAGGCCGGGACGGCCGCGGCCGAACTCATCGCCTCGCCGGAGCGCGTCTTCCCAGCCGATCACCCAGCCTTCGATCTCCGGGGTTTCGCCCTCGATCAGGATGACCCGTTTGAGGTCAGGAAGCTCCGGCCGCATCGAGGCGACCTGGTCGAGGAGCTTGCGCTCTTCAACGATCAATACCTTCGACTCGGAATGCGCGAGCAGGTACTTCACTTGCTCGGGCGCCAGCGTCGGATAGACGGCGACGGTGACGGCGCCGGCATGCATGATGCCGAGGTCGGCGATCTGCCATTGCGGACGGTTGGCCGACCACAACGCCACGCGATCCTGCGGTTGCAGGCCTTCGCCAAGCAGCGCATTGGCAAGCCGCGCCACCGCGCGCGCGTACTCCGTCCAGCTGATCCCGACCCAGCGCTGGCCGGCCTTGAAAAAGAGGGCGGGCGCTTCCGCTCGTTGTCCAGCCGTCTGTTGGAAAAGCGCGGGAACCGTTTCCGGCAGCGGTGCCGTGGGATCCCGGGCTGGCTCGTCCAACCGCGCGGCCGATTTCATGCCGCCACTATAAGAGAGTTTCGGGGTGCCATCAGGATCGGGCGCGGCATTACGTATCCTTACCTGGTGGTCGTGGGGACCTGCGAGCTCGACTTCCACCTTCCGGACAATCACAGCTTGAAGGGGAAGCGCCAGGTGAGCCGCTCGATCGCGCAACGCATTCGAAACCGCTTCAATGTCTCGGTCGCGGAAGTTGCCGCGCTGGACGCTGGCAGGTCCTTTCACTGGGAGTGACCTGCGCCACGAACGATCGCCGGCACGCGAACGAGATCTTGAGCAAGGTCATCCATTTCGCCGAAGATCAAACCGATGGAGCCATATTGCAGCACAGCCGGATCGAGATCGTGAGCACGTGACACCGGCCATTCGGACGGGCCCCGAGGCCCTCGGGACGGTCGAGGAGGGCCCGCTGGCCGCGATCCTGGCCGCCCTCGCCCGGGATGACCCCAACGGCGTGGTCAGCGCCCTCGACGGCCAGCTCCATCACGGGCGACCGGGCAGCCCGGCGTCATTACGTCAGCAGGTGGGTGAACGACTGGCGACCGCGCTTGCCGCCCAGACCGGCCGGATCAGCCGCTGGATCGACCTGCTGGCCTCCTCCCCCTCGCCAACCGGCAGGCAGGTCGCCTGCCTGCTGCTGGCCAGCCGCTACGAGCAAGACCCCGCCGGCGTCCTGCGCACCGCCGAGACGCTCGCGGACGACCCCCACTGGGAGGTTCGCGAGGCCGCCGGCGGGCTCCTGGGCACCCTGCTCGATCGCGACTTCGACCGCATTCGGGGCCGACTCGAGGTGGTCCGCTCCGCGCGCTCAGAGAATCTGCGCCGCGCCGTCGTCCTGGCGGCGAAATACGCGGCGCGCCGGGACAAGCCCGAGCGCGTCAACGCGCTGCTCGGCATGCTGGAGCCATTGCTCCGGGACCCCGAGCCGTATGTCCGGCGCAACCTGGGCCCCTTCGCGATCGGGGATGCCCTCCTCCGTGTCGATCCGAAACAAACCCTGACGTGTCTTCGGGAGTGGTCGAAAGATCGAGACCCGATGGTCCGATGGAACGTCGCGATGGCATTCTCCAGCGCGATCGGATCCTTTCACTGGCCCGCCGCCAAGGCCATCCTGGAACGCCTGGCGAAAGGGCCTGAGCCCCTTGTCCGGAACGCCGTCGCCAAGGCGATGCGCCGCTGCCGGCAGCGCTACACGGACGAGGTCGAGGAAACCCGCCTGCGCTGGCTGAAGGACCGTCAGCGCGCCCCGACCGCCCAACTCGTCGGACCTCCGCGGAAACGCTAGCGGGCGACCTGGCCCGGCCGTTGATCGACGCCTTTCAGGCGACGCTCCCCTGGCCGCTTGATCCCTTCCAGGTCGAGGCGATCGAGAAGCTCGAAGCCCACCAGGGGGTGCTCGTCTCGGCGCCCACCAGCTCGGGCAAGACCGTGATCGCGGACTACGCGATCTTCCGCGCCCTCACGACCGAGGCGCGGGCGATCTACACCACGCCGCTGAAGGCCCTCTCCAACCAGAAGTTTCGCGACTACACGCGCCGCCACGGCGAGGGCTACGTCGGGCTCGTGACCGGCGAGAACACCATCAACCCGGGCGCGCCGGTGGTGGTCATGACCACCGAGATCCTGCGCAACCTGATCTACGAAGAGCCGGAGCGGCTGGCGCAGGTCCGCTACGTCATCCTGGACGAGGTTCATTACATCGACGACTTCCCGCGAGGGGCGGTCTGGGAAGAGATCATCATCCAGGCGCCGGCACACATCAAGTTCATCGGCCTCTCGGCCACCATCAGCAACTACCAGGAGATCGCCGACTGGATGAGCCTGCAGCGCGGTGACGTCGCCACCGTCAGCGTCCGCAAGCGCCCGGTCGAGCTGCGACTCTGGCTGGCCATGCGCAACGACTTCTATCCGTTGCTCGACGCGAGCGGAGGCATCCCGAGGGAGACCCGCTTGCGGGCGCAAAATGAAACCGCGACCGACGTCCGCCTGTCGCAAGTACGGCGGGCCCCCGAAAATGACCTGCTTCCGGTGGTCGAAGGGCTCCGGCGGCGAGAATTCCTTCCGGCGATCTACTTCATCTTTTCGCGCCGTGGGTGCCGCGAGGCCCTGGGCCGTTGCGCCGCGCATGGCTTGGACCTGACCACCGACGAGGAAAAGGCCGTCATCGACCGCGTCGTCAGCCGCCGGCTCGAACAGGTTCGTGACCGCGAAGAGGCCGACCTCTATCAACGCCTGCTCGACGGCGATACGCTGCGGCGCGGGCTGGCGATGCACCACGCCGGGCTCCTCCCCTACCTCAAGGAAATCGTCGAGGACCTGTTTGCCCAGGGCCTCATCAAGGTGGTGTTCGCCACGGAAACGCTCTCGCTCGGCATCCATATGCCGGCCCGGGCGGTGGTGGTTTCATCGTTCACCAAGTTCGACGGCCAGAACTTCATGGCCCTGACCTCGGGCGAGCTGACCCAGCTCATGGGACGCGCGGGCAGGCGGGGCATCGACCCGATCGGCCACGGCATCATCCTGAAGGAGCCCGACATCGACATCGGCACCATCTACGAGGCAGCGACCGGGCAGGAAATGACCGTCGAAAGCAAGTTCGCGCCCACCTACAACATGGCGTTGAACCTGCTCCGATACCACCGGCCCGAGGCTGTGGATCTCCTGATGGAGCGATCGTTCGGCCAGTACCAGAAGGGCCTGGCCCGCCGCGAGCTCGAGGACCGGCTCGCCAATCTGCGTCGCCGGGTCGACGACGTCGCGAGCGGCCGCTTCCAGACGGAAGGCGATCCCTGCTGCGCGCCGGAGACGTTTACCGAATTCACCCAAGCCAACGACGAAATCGCCGCGCTGCGAGTGCACATGCGGCGGCTTCGGCGCGATCACTGGCGCAAGGGTGGTGGCCGCCACCGAGGCTCCGGCCGATCGACGCGCGGCGCGGACGGACGGACGCTCGCCCAGCTCAAGGACGAGCTCGCCCACTGGCAGGCGACGGTAGCGGCCCTGCCCTGTCGCAAATGCCCGTTCCTGAGCGAGCACCAGGCCCATTTCAACGAGATCCGGGAGCTCCAGGCGCGGCTCAACGCCTCCAACCGGGACGCGGAGCGAAGCCAGGGTGAGTACCGGCGGCGGATGGCCGCGCTGCGCGCCATCCTGGAGGAGCTCGGCTTCCTCGCGGACTCCGTGCCGACCGACAAAGGGCTGCTCGCCTCGCGGATCTACGGCGAAAACAGCCTGATCATCACCCAGGCGATCGCGGATGGATGGCTCGAGGAGCTGACACCCGCCGAGCTGGCCGCCTCGGTGGTGATGGTGACGGCGGAGGACCGCAACCGCGACCGGCCGCAGGCACGCCGGCGGCTCCCCACCAGCGCCGTCGCCCTGGCCCAGAAACGGCTCCGGGTGATCTACTACCGTTTCTCTGCTCGGGAGCGGGATCGCGGCGAGGAGAACTTCCGGCCGCTATCGAGCGACTATGTCAACTTCGTTTACGACTGGTGTAATGGGGAGCCGCTTCCGGCCATGCAGGCGCCGCAGGGGATCGAGCTCGGGGATGCCGTCAAGGCGGTCAAGGGCCTGTACAGTGCGCTGCGCCAGATCGAGTGGGCCGTAGTCGAGAGCCCCGGGCTCCGCCGCCTGGTGATCAAGGCCCGGGAAGGTCTCGAGCGCGAATTGATCATCCGGATCTAGCGCCCCCGCGCCCGCCGGTTATTCCCGGCCTTCCTCCTGGGCAAGCTTCTCGGAAATCCGAAAGACGCGTTCCGGAAGGTCGGCCACGTCGTAGAAGCGCAGCGGCTTCTTCAGTCGCTTGGCGATGCCGACCTGCACCTTGACGCCGAGACTCATGGTGCCGTAGACCCAGACCTCATCACAGCGGGCCAGCAAGTTGTTGATCGCTTCGCGGACCAGCTGTTTCGGGACGGTGTGGAGCAGGTAATAGTCGAAGAGCATGAAGGGGTTGATGGGAACGTAGCCCTCGTCGAGGACGACCTTGGAGACATGCATCCGCCAGTAGAAGTTGCGGTTCGACATGGCGATGTAGATCAGTTTTTTCGGATGCCGGAGGGTCTGTTCGAGCTGTTCCAGCGGGCTGGCCTCCGGCGTGGGCGCGAAGATGGAGGCCAGGATTTCGTCGGCCGATTTGCCGCCAGCGGGGATGTCCTCGGGCAGCCGCACGGGCGCGGGCGGCGCTTCCTCGGGCTCGACCGCGTCGCGTTCTGACGGTCCGCGCATTGGTCGGAAGTTTATGCGTCAGCCAACGGGGCGTCAAGGTAGGGGCGGACAATTGGCCGCAGCTTCCGCAAAGCGCGGTCGAGCAGCGCGAGGTTTGCGGCATCGTTGAGCCATCGACTCGCGCCTGACGGATGGGGAAGCGGAACGAGGATCGGGCGGACGCGGGCACGGGGACCGACCGGCTTCCCCAACCGGTCAAAAACGGCGCCCACGAGCTCGCTCAGCGGGCGCCCGGCGAAGAAGCGCTCATGCGCGAGCCCTCCGACGAGCAGGATCACCTCCGGGTCGATCAGGCGCAGTTGCCGGTCGAGGTGCGACCGACACAGCTCGACCTCGGCGCGGCTCGGACGCCGGTCCCCTCCCCCGGTCCCTTTGCCCGGGAAGCATTTTGTGATCGACGTCATGTAGACCCGACGGCGAATGTCCTCCTCGGAACGAAAGCCGGCCCGCATCAACCAGCGCATCAGGACCTGTCCGGAACGGCCCTGGAATGGCAGGCGACGGACCTCCTCCACGACGCCCGGGGCCTGGCCGATCAGCATGATCCGGTTATCGGGGAAGCCACTGAGGACGGGCGCCGCGTGGGGAAGAAATCCCGCCTCGACACAGCGGGTGCAGCCCCGGATCTGACGGTGGAGGTCGTCGAGAGTCAGCGGTCTCGCGTCCGCGGAGACGGAGGGTCAAGGGTTCGCGGCGAGGGAAAGTCGGTTGGGAGATCCGCCGCCTCGAGCTGGAAAAGCGACTCCGGCGCCGGCAGGCCATGTAACTGATGCAATCCCAGGTCTCTGAAGCGGACTCCGACTGGCTCATTGCCTGCGACCGCCTCTCGAACCGCGCCTGATAGGAGGATCTGGCCGCCGTGGCTGGCAAAGCAGAGGCGAGCGGCCGTGTGGACAGCCAGCCCCATGTATCCAACGTCTGTCAAAGTCGGACGGCCGGTATGTAGACCGATCCGAATGCGCACCTGCAGCCCGTCCGGCCAGGGCCGGCCGCGAACCGTGCGCTGGATGGCGAGCGCGGCTTCGAGGCCGGCGGGTGCTTGCTCGAAGACCGCGAACATCTCATCCGCGCGGGTTTCGACCTCGCGGCCGCCGGACGCGCGGATGGCGGCCCGGAGCAAGTGTCGAGCATCGGACAGGAACGCGTCGTATCGGTCGCCAAGGTGTTGCACGAGACCGGTCGAGTCCTCGATATCGGTAAAGAGAAACGTGACGATGCCCGTCGGCAGGGTGCGCGCTTCGCTGGCCCGAGCCCGGATCTCACCGTGCATCCATTCGTTTTC
This sequence comes from Candidatus Dormiibacterota bacterium, assembly GCA_036732165.1. GTDB lineage: Bacteria > Chloroflexota > Dormibacteria > CF-121 > CF-121 > JALYYC01. The sequence goes on from DAINCX010000001.1 coordinate 109,422, forward strand.
AATGGCGAGGGTCACCGCGGCGGTTACCGTCCTGGCCAGGTCCGGATCCTTGAGAACAGTGCGGGCGTGCACGAGAGCGGCCATCGGCCGGCCATCGCGCTCGAGCAACGTGATGGCTCGCATCTCGCCCTCGCCGGGGAGGATCGCGGCCTGACCTCGGCGGTCCAGGTACCCCACACCAGACTCGGACCAGTACAGGACCGATAGCGTCGGGTCACCGAGCACGATCCGAAGCCGCTCCTCCATCTGGCCCGGCGTCCCGAGTCCGCCCAGCTCGATGACCGCTCTGCCCGCCGCCGCTTGCAGACTCTGCGAGCGTAGCTGGCCCGTCATGAAGCCAACCGGCACGATGCCGTACTTCCTGGCTGCCTTGAGCAGCCGCGTTCGCGCCCGGTCTCGGGCTGGTTCATCCTCGAAGCGTGTCTGGTTGAAGCGCGCGAGCGCGTTGCGGACGTGGGGCTCGTCGTTGATCGGCAAGCGCCGGTTGCCGCCTGAATCAACGTAGGCGAACGCCCTGTCGGGGAGCTTGTCACGAGTGTTGCTGTTGAGTTGGGTCATGGCCTCGTGTGGCCATGATCCCAAATTACCGCCGATGCTTACGAGCAGACGAGGCAGACCACCGTCGTCGCGCCCCGTTGACCAAGCCAGCGGCGAGCAGCACCATCAACAAATCCGCCAGCAGCGGCACCCAGACGGGTCCGCCCCAGGGCACGGGCAGCAGGAAATAGATGTCCTCGGTGTTGAGCGACGGCGGCCACCGGATCAGCAGCTCGAGGGCGAGGTAATACATCGCGTCCCAGATCGCAAAGGCCCAGAGGAAGGCCGCCAGGCGTTCGCGGAGGTCACGTCCGGCGAGCAGGGCAACGGTCAGCAGCATCACGAGCGTGGCCGCCTCGCGCGTCTGCTCGATGTTCCACGGAAAGCGCACCAGCAGCGACGAGGACACCCCGGCCGCGCCGCGGACGTTGCCAAGCGCGTAGCGAATGTAGTACACGACCACGCCTTCGAGGTAGCCCATCGCGACCGAATAGATGGCGACGATCGCCGCGCGAGCCTTCATCCGACCATTCTGCGATCCTGCGCGTGCTGGATCCCGACCGACGACAAACGCCCGGTTGAGGCCGACGGTCTAACCCCGTAAAGGCAGCTTGGCGACGGCGTTCCGCAGTGTTACGAGGTCCGCGAGGTCAAGATCGAGCAGCGCCCGCGGCGGAATATACACCATCAAGGACCTCGTCGTCGGCTCGGGGCTCAGGTTCCAGGATCGCGGGCTACACGTCCTCAAGGGCGTTCCCGACGAATGGCACCTCTATAAGGCGGCGGCAGGATAATTCCCTTGACTCCCAGCAAGTCGGGGCTTCGAGTCTCCCCGTCGGCTCCAAATTTCAATACAGAGCCGGCTTCGACGCTCCTTTGTTAATAGCTCCCTAAGCCACGTGACATAGAGCCTTCGAGTATGGCGGGCGCGCGCATAATTTGGGTTCCACCGTGTCTTCCACCAGTGAGACCGCGACGCACCGTCTGGCTCTTCAAGTCGAAGATCTCCACGTCAGCTATGGTCCGAAGAGGGCAGTTGACGGCGTGTCCCTCGACATCAACGAAGGGGAGATCTTTGGCCTGCTGGGCCCGAACGGAGCAGGGAAGACGAGCACGCTCAGCGCAATTGAGGGTCTGCTGCGGCCCGACTCTGGCTCGATCCGAATCGGCGATGTCGACGCTCGAGCTAACCCGACCATCGCGAAAGCGCGGATGGGCGTCCAGCTGCAGTCGACGAGCTTCCAATCCGATCTCACCATCCGCGAGATCGTCAGACTCTACGGGGGACTCTACGGCGTACCGCTCACCCGAGCCGGAATCGACGAACGGCTTGCCGACGTCCACCTGGGGGAGGAAGCACCAAAGCGCTTCAGCCAGCTGTCCGGGGGACAGCAGAAACGTGTCTCATTGTTGATTGCTACGATCCACAGCCCGCCACTGGTACTCCTCGATGAACCCACGGCCGGCTTGGACCCGCAGGCTCGCCGGCAGCTGTGGGATCGGATCGAACGGCTCCGCGACATCGGCCGGAGCATCCTCCTGACGACGCATTCCATGGAAGAGGCGCAGGCTGTCTGTCACCGCGTGGCGATCATCGACACAGGCAAGCTGCTCACGGTCGATACGCCGGCTGGGCTCATCGAAAAGCACAAGGATGACCCACGCGTGCGCAAGGTGGCCCATGGCCAGGTCACGCTCGAGGACGTCTTCATCGGGTTAACGGGAAGTGAGCTTCGCGATTGAGATGAGCAGCCAGCCGAGCGCCCCACCCATCCACCCTCCGACGCTATCAGAGATCCTCAGAGCCCTGCTTCAGGCGGACCTCACCGTTCAGTTACGGAACGGGCGAGCCTTGGTGCTGACGTTCCTTCCGCCGCTCGCCGTCCTCTACGGCCTGTCCGCTGGCAAACGCGGCGCTCAACTCGGCGGCCCGATCGTCAACGTGGCGCTGGCTCTCACGCTCGGCATCGCGTTGATTGCCATCCTTGGCTACACTGCGTCCGTCGCCAGGGATCGCGAGCTGGGTGTTTTCCAGCGCCTCCGGGTCACGCCGGCTCCGACCTGGACCATCATGGTCAGCCGGCTGGCCGTTCAGATCGTTTCAATGCTGGCAATGAGCGTGGTGGTCCTCGTGGCGGCCGCCGTCGTCGAGAACGTCTCTCTGGATCCGGCAGCGTACCTCCTGACCCTCCTCGCCGTGATTTTCAGTTCGGCTGTCTTCCTCGGCGTGGGACAGGCCCTGGTCGGGCTCATCAAATCGGCGGACACGGTCAACGCCGTCGGACGGCTGAGCTTTCTGCCGCTCTTCGCTCTCGGCCTGTTTGCTCATTCCGCAATCTTCGGCACCACCTTTGAGACCATCGCGCGCTGGTCACCCGGGGGGGCAGTGGCGACGTTGCTCGCGGGCGCGATGCGGCCGGCTGCGTGGAGCGGGGACACCTGGTGGGCCCTTCTCGCGAGCGTGCTGTATGCCATCGTGTTCGCTGGGGTTGGCATCCGCTGGTTTCGGTGGAGCACACGCTAAGTTCGAGTTCGGGCGACGGCGCGCCGCAGCACGACCTGGAACTCGCGGTCGAACCCGGCGGGTACCTCCCCCGGCAGCGCGTCTCGCTGCCGCACCCACGCGAAGGCGTGCGCGAACGTGCCGACGCGGATCGCGAGAGTGAATGCGCTGGCGAGACCCTGGCCCCACGGCTCGAGATACGCGTCGCGCAGCCGCGCAAACCACGGGTCGGCCGGTGGCAGCTTGTTGATCTCCTCGAGGAACCGGAAGGTCACGACAAGCGACGCGAAAGGGTGCGCGATCGACGCGTCGCCCCAGTCAAGCAGGCGCAGCTGCTCGCCCTGTACGTAGAGGTTCGCCCCGTGGAGGTCGTCGTGCTGAACCGTCTCCGGGACATTGTGTGCGGCGAGCTCCTCGCAAAACTCCGCGAAGCGAGCCGCAAACCGCCGCAACCGATCGATCTCGTCGCTCTCGAGCGGCAGATCGTGCCGCAGCAGGTCCTCGTAGCGAGCCGGCAGCTTGGCGACCCGCAGGTCGGGGACGTGGTGTGCCAGGTGTTCTGGTGTGTATGCGGCCTCGCCGCGCTGGAGCTCGGCGTACAGCGGCAACGTGGCGAGCCAGGTCTCCGGCGGGTTGAGGTAATAGCCAATCGGCGCGCCGGCGTCGGCGAGAAGAAGCCACGCCCGCTCCTCATCGTGGCCAAGCACCTCGACGACGCGGTCGGGCCACCGCGCGAAGAGCCCGGCCGTGAGCCGGGGCTCGAAGGCCTGCACCGGACTACACGCCTTGAACCAGGCAACGCCGGTTGCGAGCGGCACGCGCAGCACCGTCGCCCACGGTCGCTCGCGCGCCGTCTCGAGGGCGCCGACCGGTTGGACGTACGTGCGAATCCAGGCTTCAGCGGCAGCACGGTCCACGCTCCTACTATGCCGCGATGCCGCTACCCCTATGGCGGTCAAGTTCGTTGCGCAACAATCTGCTCCACGGCGATCGGGAGTCGCGTCTCGAAGTCGAGGAGTTTCGCCCAATCGGGCGTGATCGTGATGCGCGCCATCTGCTTGTACAGGTCGCGCACTTGAACTTCGAACGCCTGCCATTGCTCCACCGGAATGTATTTCTTAGATGCCTCGAAATACTCAGCTGGTATTCCGTCGACTATTTCGACGGAGGCTGTGCCTCGCACCAACAACACATGGGGTGGCTGCGTGTCGGTATCCACGGTCAGCGCGACCTTCGGGTTGGTCTGCAGCGCTCGCACTTTGGGTGCATTCGAGGCGGTGCAAACAATGAACTGACCGCCCCTCCACTGGTACCCGATGGGGATTACTCGTGGGTATCCATCCCTTCCGTTGTATGCGAGATGGGCGAGAAGGGGCGAATGGAGCAGTTCTTGTGCGAGCGGGTCGTCCAGGATATCGACGATGTCTTCTCGTCTCACGGCAGACCTCCTTCATGCTGAACCAAGTCGACCGCAATCAGTGCTTGTTTCTGCCTTCTAGCCAGATGCCCGGGTCTTGAACTCAATAAGAAATTACAGCCTGAATGGGTGGTGTCCCCAACCGTACAAGTTAGGCCGTCTTCCAACGCCGGGAGATATGATGCCTGTGCTCCCTAAACGATCCGTCCGGCGCGAAGCGCCTTTGCATCGAGTCTCGCTCGACCATCTCAGTCGAGCGACCGAAGTCGGTACTGGAGGTCGCCACCATGTCGCAATTGCCGTCTACCGCTCCCCTGATCGTAGCCACGACCGAGCGCCCGGCCGGCTATGAGGTCAAGCAGACTCTGGGCCAAGTGTTCGGCGTCGTGGTGCGCAGCCGCGGCCTGGGTGGCAACATCATGGCGGGTCTTCGTTCACTCGGCGGTGGCGAGATCGTGGAGTACACGCGCCTTGTCGAGGACACCCGGCGCCACGCGATCGACCGCATGGTCGAGAACGCTCGGGCTATGGGCGCCAACGCGGTCGTGATGATGCGGTTCGATTCATCAGAGATGGGCAAGACAATGACGGAGGTGGTCGCCTACGGCACCGCTGCCATCATCGACAAGAGTGCCACGTGATCCCCTGGGTGCAGCTCGTCTTCCTTGTTGTCGTGATTGTCTTCGCGATCACCGGCTACTTCATCTGGGACCGCCGGTACCGCGGCGCGAGAGGAGAAAACTTCACGCCCACAAACGAGGTCTTCAAGGATCCGACGACGGGCAAGCTGACCCGCGTTTACGAGGATCCTGCGACGGGCAAGCGGCAATACAAAGACGAGCCTTAATGCGCTTCCGTACCGCTGACCAAGCTTGGACGCCTAACTAGGCGGCAGCGGCCATGGTGCCGATTCGGGCGGGACTCAGTCTCCTTCGGTGGCTAGCTTGCCGCTGGTCGGACGACCAGGGCCATCTGGGCGTCCAGCCGCTCCGCGATCCGGTCGACGAAATCCTTGATGGTCGCCTCCGCTACCCGCGACAGGAGGGCCCGGTCCACCATTCGGCCGATCAGGCCGAGCGGCGGACGGTACCGGGCGCTGAAGGCGAGTTGGGTGCGCTCGGCACCTAAGGTGGCGAGCTCGAGGTCACCATCGAGTACGGGGAAGAGCCCGCTGGGACCGGTCGCCTGCCACGAAATCGGAATCCAGGTCCGCGCGGACGACCGAACCGGGTCTCCCAGCCCGATCGAGATCCTTTTGACGATCCGGTGGCCATCCATCGGAAATCCCACCTCGGTCAGCAGCCACTGGCCGCGCACGTCGGCGTTCTCAGCGAGATTCGGTAACCACGATGACGGTGCCTGGAGCAATGAGCGCTCCAGGTTCGGCATCGGGTGCGCCAGCTCGACGTAGTATCGGATGAACACGGTATCACCGCCCTCCCTCTTCCCGGTAGTACCGGCGCCACACGAGCCGGTAGATCGGGACCAGCCGCGGGATGTCGCGCAGCCCGGGAATGAACGGCACCACCAGCAGACCGAGCGTCAGCACGCCCATCAGGATCACCACCAGCAAGTCGCCGTTGGGCGCCGTGTTGAATGGTGGGATCTGGTACCAAACCGTGTACAGCCACAACCAGGACTGCCCCGGGTACTGACCCGTCTCATTCATCATGCCCCACTGGCTGCCGCTCAGGTGTTGTTGGTCGGCCAGGCCGGCCAGGTACGAACCGTCGGCCATGAAGAGGAGCGGCTTGGTGAAATCGGTCTGATAGAAATGTCCACTGCTGAGCAAGAGACCATCGAGGCCACCCGAGCGCGCAACGGCCAGGAGTCGGTCCATCAACACGGGGACTGCGCCGTAGTCGCCACTCGCGACCACGACCTTTCCGTCTTGGACTTTCGCGTCGCCGAGCGCCGTCGTGTAGGCAGTCAGCCAGGTGGTCTTCTGGGCGTCGGAGGCCGCCTGGAAATCACCCAGTGCGGTGGTCAACTGCGAATCCCCGACACTGGCGTGCTTCAGCGGGCTGATCACGAAATCGTTCGCGCTGTCGACCGGTTGCCGGACGCCCGCCCACTTCGATGGCGCGATCGGGCCCAGCGTCTGTCCCGCATCGGTGGCGTTGTACGGCGCGCCATAGCCGGCACTTGTCGTCGAGCCGGCCAACTCGCCGGCCGCCGTGGTGGTGAAGTCAACCGGGTCAGCCTGTGCCCAGCTCTGGATGGTGACCGACGGCACGTCCGGCGATGACAGGACCGCCGCCAGCACGATTACCAGCACGAGGCAGGCCGCCATGGCAATCGCGACTTCCTTGAGCAGGTCATAGGGCACCGTCCGGATGCTCGACGCGGAGCCCTCTGACGTCGCGCCCTTCTTGAACATTTGTCACACCTCCGAAGTCGAGTGCGTCGCTGGCTGGGAAGACTCGATCGGCCGGACGACGCCCTTCATGCGAACCCAGACGATGTGCAGGGCAACCAGCACGATGATGGCGGCGGGCAGGAGCAACACGTGGATGCCGTACATTTGGCCGAAGTTGAGGACGTTGAAGAAGGCGCCCAAACCGGCAGCATTGAGCGCGTCCTTGGCGCTAACCGCGATCCATTGCGAGGCGAAGTTCTGTTGCGAGAGGTAGCCGGTGAAGGCCGCCCCGATTGAAATCGCAAAGATGATCACCCCGATCATCCAGGTCGCTGCCCGACCGCCTCGCCAGCTGGCCATGAAGTACTGACCCCAGAGGTGCAGCACCATGAAGACGAAGAAGAGCTGGACACTCCAGAAGTGCAGGCTGTTGAAGAATCGGCCGGCCGCCGAGATGTGCCACCAATCGGGCCCGGCGATCGCCAGGATGACGCCGCTCAATACCGTCAGCACCAACGCGGCGATGGTCACGACGCCGAAGACGTAGACCCACGAGCCCACGTAGTACGGCTGGCGGTCAGGCAGAAGGTTTTCCATCGGCAGCCTTTCTGCGATTTCCTCGCGGGCGCGGGCCGTCCAGCTGCTGGAGCGTTCGCCCATCGGTCCGGAGGCGTTGGTTGGTCTCATGACTTCTCCTTCTCACCCGGGAGGGGGACGAACAGGGCGATCACGAACAGCACGATCATCAGGCCGATCAGCAGTAGGTTCGGGATCGAGATGAGGATGAAGCCCCAGTGCAGGTAGCCGGCAGGTGTATCCATAGTGGTTTCTACGGTACGCACCGCTGCCGGAGGAGGACACCGACCAAGGTCCCTCCTTCGGGGGGACCTTTCAGCCGCACCTCCGAATTTGCGACGATATGTCGGTGAGCGAGACACCACTACGGGTTGTGCTGGTTGACGACCACGAAGTTGTCCGGGATGGGATCAAGTCGTTGCTCGAACCCGAAGCCGACATCACGGTCGTTGGCGAAGCCGGGACCGTCAAGGAAGGAATCGCCCGGGTGGAGTGGGCTCGTCCGGACGTGGTCATCATGGACATCCGGCTCCCGGATGGGAGCGGTATCGAGGCGACCCGTGAGATTCGCGCTCGTCTGCCGAAGACGCAGGTCCTGATGCTGACGACGTTCGCCGACGACGATGCGCTATTCGCCTCAATCATGGCGGGCGCCGCCGGTTACGTCCTCAAGCAGATCAAGGGCGCAGACCTCGTGCGGGCAGTAAGGACTGTCGGATCCGGACAGAGTCTCCTCGACCCTGCGGTCACCAAGGGCGTCCTGGACCGGCTTCGGAAGGGCAAGCACTTCCTCAAGGACGAGCGGCTCGCCCGGCTGTCGGCCCAGGAGGAGCGGATCCTGACCCTCATCTCCGAAGGCAAAACGAACGGAGAGATTGGACAGGAACTCCACCTGGCCGAAAAGACGGTCAAGAACTACGTGACGAGCATCCTCTCGAAGCTCGAGGTGGCCCGCCGGGCCGAGGCCGCCGCCTACTTCGCCCGCCGCACGACGACCCCCGGCTCGTGACCCGCTTCGTTCAGGGTCAGGGAAGGACGAAGACGACGCCCTCCATGGCAGCGGGAAACTCCGAGCTCCCCGGTCTGGCCTGCACCCGCTTGACCTCGCTGTTCCAGGTCGCGTGCGCATCGCAGAAGTAGGGATAGATGCCGGGCTTGTCGAAGGTGTAGGACGCATTGCCGTTGGCCGGGACGACGAACTTGAACTGGACGCTAACGCCCGGATCCGTCAGGACCGTGTGGGCGTCGGCGTCAAGGTTGGTCCACGTGACCTGGGTGCCCTGCTTGACGGCGATGGCCAGCGGCTCGAACCGGTCGGCACTGGGCATCACGATCTTGGCTTTGCCGGCGGACAGGGGCCCGTTGTCTCCCGCGACCAGGATGATCCCGTACATCGATATGGGATAGGCGCTCGCCCCCCGCTTGGCCTTGATCAAACCGGTTGTCCGATCGTAATCGGAGTGCGCATCGCAGTAGTAGCCGTAGATCCCGGGCTGGCTGAACGTGTGGGTGACCGACTTGCCGGACCCCACAAGCAGCTTGAAGTCGACCTGGTCTGTCGGCATCGAAACGACCGTGTGGGCATCCGTATCATGGTTGGTGAACGTCACGGTCCCTCCTGCCGCGATCTCGACCAGGAATGGCTCAAAGCGATCGGCCTGTGGGATCGTGACGGCGGCCGTGCTCGGCAGGCCCGCCGCGCTCCCGCTGGGATTTGACGCACCGGACCCCCCGCCGCACGAGGCAAGGATGACGGTGGTGCCAAACATGGCCAGGGCCGCAAGGCGATGGGGTATCAACAGAATTTTCATGCGAGCGCTCCTCAGTCAGTATTGGGAGAAGTATCCGGTGATCGCTCCATTTCCCCAAGGGGCCATGGGTCCTGACCTGCGTAGGCCAAAGGTCCCGCCGCGCCCTACGCGGCCCGCCCCTACGGCCGCTCGGCGGTCTTGATCGGCAACACGGCGTCGTAGGAGGTTTTGGAGGTTTCCACGACTACCGTCACCATCCAGTTCCCTGCCAGCGACAGCCTTGTGCCCTCCGCGCTGTAGATCCCAGCCCCCAGGCCTCGCAGCTCGAGGACGGTTTCGCCGGTCTCCGGGCGGCTTTGGAGATCGAACAGCAGGAAGAGGCGGGCTCCGCTGAGCGGCCGGCCCGTTTTGTAGTCGCGGACCGTCACCGTGAACCGGTTCAGGCCGGCGTATCCCGGGGCGACGTCAAGGTTCACCCGGACGGCGGTGCCGTGATCGACGCCTGCCACGACGAGGTGCGGAAAATTCTGCGACGCTGCCGCTCGAACGAAGCTCGGTGGCGGCAGGGTGGTAAGAAACGCCGCGGCGACCATGATCACCGCAGCCAGCACGAGCTCTCCTCGAGATACCCAGCGCAGCCGGGGAATGCCGGCAACAGCCATTCGCACGTAGCGCCAGCGGTTCGTCGCCGCCAGCGGCGCGATCGTGATGAACAGCGCCGTCTTGGCCAGTAGCAACCAGCCGAAGGTCGTCGTAAACAGGTTCGACCAGTTCCCGACCTCGTCGATCCCGCGAACCAGTCCGGTCAGGATCATGGCGGCAAAGGCGAACCCGGCAACCACGGAGAAACGGCCCACGGCGCGCGCCTTGTCGATCGTCGGCAGACCGCGGATCCCGACGAGCACGGCCACCAGCCCGCCGATCCACACCGCGTAGCTCAACAGGTGCAACCAGTGGGTGGGGATCATGAGCCAGGCCAGAGGACTGGAGGCGGCGTGGCTCACGGTCGCATTGGCCAGCATGGCGATGGCGCTGAGGGCGGCACAAATTCCGAGCGCGACCCGCCGAGGGGTTCCCTGCAGTCTCCAGGCGGCGAGCACCGCCACGCCCGCCGCGACGAGAGGTACGACCACGAGTTCCATCCCATGCGCCAGCGACGTGCCAAGGAAAAAGGACCAGTCGACGCCGGCGTTCTCACGCGTCGACTCGACGACCATGAACGCCCCGATTAGGGCCAGCACGTCGCCAACACCGACCACGAGCAAGACCGCGAGAGAGAAATCCTGGAGGGCCAGCAGATCGACCCAGGCGCCGCCCAGGAGAAGCCCATAGCCGGCATCCAGACCCCATCGACCTGTGACCCCGAGCGGTGACGGCGGGGCGGCGGGTGGGGCGACGGCCAGGGGAATGGGTGGCACTGCCTGGGCGCCGACCGCGAAGGCGAACACGCCGGTGGCGACATGACCGTCAATCGCAGAGACGGTGCGCCAGCTGACCGTGTAGACCCCATCGCCAAGGGGAGGGAGCGTGATGGCGACGGTCGTCGAAGCGCCCGACACGGCTGACGCGGGCCCGCCGGCCACCTGGCGACCGGAGGTGTCGAGGATCTGGACCTGCGAGAGCTTCGGATCTGGCGCTTCGGTGAACGTGATGATGACCACGCTCGGCGCGTGCGCCAGCCTGGCTCCGTCGGGTGGGTCCGACAGGCGCACCAGGGAATGGGCCTCGGCAACGACGCTCAGCGCTAGCATGACGCCACCCGCCAGGAGTACCGCCGTTAGGAACCGCCGCACGCTGGCCGAAGCCTAGCAGGTGTAGAGACGACGCTCGTTCCCAGTTACGAGGACCTCCGCCGACGGACATCGCGCACTCAAGGACTTCATTCTCCGCCTGGGCGCAATGGTCGAAGCGGATCCCAAGATTGCCGAGCTCGACTGCAATCCGTGTTCGTGGTCAGAGAGCCGCGGCGGCCTTTGGGGGCCCGTACATGAGGCGGACTGGAACGTTCGCCTCCTAAAATAGCCTCGGGGCCGCCCAAGAGCTAGTGACCACGGCCGGCGCCCGGAAGGGGTGAGTGTGATGGCCTCGATGTCGACCTCGGGCAAGGACCGGCGTGATCAGCTCCTGGAGTCCGGGCTCGCTCTCGCCTCGGGTCTGTCGCTGCCCACCGTTCTCCAACGAATCATTGATCTTGCTGTGGAGTTGAGTGGGGCCCGCTATGGCGCCCTTGGCGTGCTCGGTCCCGGCGGCCGGATCCGCCAGTTCATCACCGTCGGCATCAATGCCGAGGAGCGGCGCGCCATCGGTCCGCTGCCCTTGGGCCAGGGCATCCTGGGCGCGCTGATTCGTGACGCGAAGCCGCTGCGGCTGCGCCGTATCACTGACGATCCGCGCTCGATCGGCTTCCCCGCGAATCATCCACCGATGTCGTCCTTCCTCGGCGCCCCCGTCGTGGCGCGAGGCAAGGTCTTCGGCAACATCTACCTGACCGAGAAGCAGGGTGCGGCCGAGTTCGACGCCGAGGACGAGGCCGCCCTGGTGGTCCTCGCGACCCAGGCCGGCGTGGCCATCGAGAATATCGACCTCTATGAGGAAGGGCGGCGGCGCGAGCGCTGGTTGGAAGCGGTCCGAGAGATTGGAACCGCCATCCTCGCTGGCCAGGAGCTCAAAGCCGTCCTCAAGGCCGTGGCCCACGACGCCCGCGAACTGGCGCGGGCAGCGACGGCGACTATCGTGGTGCCCAGCCTCGAGGAGGACAGTGAATCAGACTTGATGATTGCCATCGCCGACGGCGCCTATGCCGATGAGTTGGACGGGCTACGGGTGCCGATGCAGGGGTCGGTGTCGGGCGACGTTATGCGCACCCGACAAACCGCTGTACTGGCCAACGGGTCGACCGACCCCCGGACATACCAACCGATGGTCAGCCTCGGCCGCATGGGCCCGATGGTGCTGGTGCCCCTCCTCGTGCAGGGGCGCTCAATCGGCACCCTGGCTGTCGCGAACCCAGTCGGTGGCGCAGCGTTCGAGGAGCAGGAGGTTCGACTCGTCGAGACGTTCGCGAACCAGGCCTCCGTGGCGCTCGAGTATGCCCGAGCCCAGCGGGATCGGCAGCGCGTGGCAGTGATGGACGACCGCGAACGGATCGCGCGCGAGTTGCACGACGGCGTCATTCAATCGCTCTTCGCCGTCGGGATGGGGCTGCAGGCGGCGGCCCAACGCAGCGGCGACCGCGAGATCGAGAGCCGGATCGATTTGGCCGTCAGCGAGATCGACCGCGCCATCCGGGACCTGCGCAACTACATCTTTGGATTGCGACCCGGTCTCCTGGCGGATCGCCAGCTACGCCAAGCCCTCGATGACCTCATTGCGGACTTCGCGGAGAAGAGCGGGGTCACGATCGTCGCGGACGTCGACGAGGGACTTGCTGCCGAACTGGCGCCCCGCTCAGCAGACCTGGTGCAGCTAACCCGCGAGGCGCTCTCGAACGTGGGCCGGCATGCCCAGGCCGCAACCTGCCGGGTCAGTCTCTTTCGCGAGGATGGCCAGGGCGTGCTGCAGATCGAGGACGACGGCCACGGCTTCGATACCGCAGCGCCGCACACCGGTCAGGGGACGCGCAACCTTCGAGAGCGCGTCAGCGCGATGGGGGGTCAGGTGGCGATCGAGAGCGTGATCGGTGAGGGGACCACCATCAAAATCGCGATGCCCCTCTAAGTGGAAAGGTCCCGAGCACTCTAGGATCTTCCGCCCTCACCGCCTCCCGCTGCCGATGACAGGATGGCGTATGGCTCCTTCAGTTCTGGGCCTTCTACCTGGTTCTCGGGACGACGATCGCAGCCGTTGGGCTCGCGTGGTCGCGAACCAGTGCCGCTCGAAACGGCTTCGAGACCTCGAGGTGATTGTGATGCCGGCCATGGCCATTGCAACACCGCCAGCAGCGCCGCAGGCAGTATCGCCAGCTTCGCCAACCACACCGCTGACTCCACCGGGCGCCAGATTCGTGGCCGTGGGTAATCTCAACGAATTAAGAAGTAACACCCGGAATGAGTGGTGTCCCGAACCGTTCAAGTTATGAACTCGACCTGCCATCCGCGATGAGCGCTTAGTATTCGGCGGTCGAGCTCCAGCGGATGCTAGACGGACGGTTAGCGGACGGTTAGCGGACGCTCAGCCGACTCCCGCCTAATGCGTCCTGTGGGTGGGCAAGCTCAGTCCTCAGCTCACCGCTTTCTTCACGAGCGCGCCGATCCTTGCCTCTTCGGCGGCGGTCAACTCCTTCAACGCGAAGGCGGCCGGCCACATGGCGCCTTCGTCGAGGTTCGCCTTGTCACTGAAGCCAAACGTCGCGTACCTCGTGTTGAACTTCTGCGCGCTTTGGAAGAAGCAGACGATCTTGCCGTCCTTGGCATACGCGGGCATCCCGTACCAGGTTCTCGGCGAGAGAGCTGGCGCGCTAGCTTTGATGATGGCATGGAGCCGCTGGGCAATGGCGCGATCCGGTTTCGGCATCTCGGCGATCTTCGCGAGCACGTCGCTTTCCCCGTCCGCCTTGTCCGCGGCCGCCTTCAGCTCTTGGACGCGCGCCTTCATCGCGGCTCGTTCCTCGTCCGTGAATCCCTTGCGCGTCTTGCCGATCGCAGTGGTGCTCTTGGCGGACTTCTGCGTAGCCTTCGTTCCAAGTCTCCTCTCAGCCATGATGTTTCCTGACCTCCTGCGTGCGGCGCTGAGCCGTGACCCCGACGTTACGGATCGGAGCCCCGCCTCTTACTTTAGTGGGTCGCCGTGCCGCAGGAGGCCGAGGTCGACATCCTCGCCTTTCACGGTTTCCCGCTTGAGCACCGCCGGCAGATCTGGTCGACCAACGCCCTCGAGCGTCTCAACCGGGAAGTCGGTCCTCGTTGCGAGGTGGTCGGCATCTTTCCCCAACCGGCCCGCGGTCTTCCGCCATGTGGGCGCCGGCCTCGAGGAGCAGAACGACGAATGGGCCGTCGGCCGCCGCTATTTCCAGACAGGAGTTGATGCACAGGCTGCTGGAACCACATGTCCAGAACGGGCCGCAGCGTTAGATCCGTCGCTCTCGCATGCGAGCTTGCTTCGTCACGGCGTGCAAGCCACGGCGCCAGCCTAGAACCGCTAGACATCCCGACAGAGTGCAATGCTGGAAAGCACCTTTCGGCACGTTACAGGTACGTGACTCCCCGTGGCCCACTGGGTTATTTGGACCGACTCGGCCAGCTTCATGGATGGAGGAGCGTCGTTGAACGGGCCCTGATCCTGTTGATTGTTGCCGGAGTCGTAATTGGACTTCTCATTCTCTCAAGCGGAAATCACGCAAACGTGTTTTGCAACATCTCCGGCTCCCCGGGGCAATAAGGGGCCGCTCCGACGTTGAAGCCGTCCGCTGACCGGCCCCATCTTCGGTGACTACGATGAGTCCGCAAATGGGCGGCGAAGACGATCCACAGAACTGGCGACTTGACGTGCGTGAAGACCATATCGAGCTTTATAACGAGCTAGCAGAGCGACCCAGACCGCCCACTGCCTCAGCGTCCGCTGACCATCTCCTAACCTTCCGTCGACGGGAACTCTCGGCTGCGCGGGTGGGCTCTTAATAACCCTTTTCAGCAGCTTTTCGAATTCGCCCAGCCCGGTTCAAAACTTGTTTTGAGTGGTGTCCCCGACAGGATTTGAACCTGTGCTCCTGGCTCCGGAGGCCAGTGCTCTATCCAGGCTGAGCTACGGGGACTCGCTGATCGGACTCGATTATAGGCAGCCATCGCCAGAGGCAGTCAGCGCTTCGCGACCGACCTTACGAAATCCGTTACGGGATGTCACCCTGTCGCGTTCGATCCATTCCTAAGCTGATTTCGGATAGGGCTCCACCGGCTCGTAGCTGCCCGTCCTGGAGGTGCACCGTGCGGCGACTTTTGAACCCGTGGATCCTGCTCGCGATCGCCTCCGCCTTTGTAGCCTGCGCCGAAATCGTCTGGCCAAACCCGTAGCGAAGGCCCTTACGGGCCCCTTTTCATGTCAATCAACAGTCGTTAGACTGTAGGCGGTGCTTACAAAGCGGCGTCGGGAGCGTCCTTTGCGGGACGCTCCTCCCTCCTCGCTGGGCCTGCGGATTCGGAAAGCCCGCCAGGACCTGGGGCTCAGCCTGGCGGCGGTGGCCGGGACCGACTTCAGCCGCGCGTTCCTCAACCAGATCGAGCTGGGCAGTGCCCAACCCTCCACCCACACGCTCCAGATCATCGCCCGGCGGCTGCAGCAGCCGATCGACTATTTCCTGGAAGGCCCGGAGGTCTCGGCGGCGGCCGTGGAACTGACGCTGGCGGAAGCGGAGATGCGCCTGCACCAGGGCGACCACCGCCGGGCAGAGCAGTTGATGACCACGATCCTCCGCAACGACCTTTCCCTGGAGGTACGTACCCGCGCCCAGCTGGTGCTGGCCGGCGCGTACATCCGGCGAGGCGCCGCACCCGAGGCAATGCCCATCCTCGAGGAGGCAATCGCCGCGGCCGAGCGGGCGGAGTGGACGGCGTTGCTGGTGGAGCTGTACGACTGGCAGGGCCGGGCGTACTACGTCATGCGCCGGGCGCACGAAGCGGGCCGCTGGTTCGACCGGGCCTACGAGCTGTATCAGACCGCGGGGCTGGCGGACCCGGTGCTGAAGGCTCGGATCCTGGGGCACCGGGCCAACCTCCATTACGTGGCCGGGGAGCCCGAAGATGCGATCGCCTCCTACCAGGCCGCCATCGCCGCGGCTGAGCAGGTCCTCGACATGCCAGCGCTGGCGGGCATCTATGAAGGCCTGGCGCTCTCGTTTCAGCAGACTGGCCAGTATCCGCGAGCCCTGTCATACGCGCAGAAGAGCCTTCGGATCTTTGAAACCCTCCAGGACCTGCGCATGACCGGGCAGCTCCGGCTCAACATGGCCGAGATGCTGCTGCAGCAAGGCCGGGCCGCGGAAGCCGAGGCCGTGTTCGCCGAGGGGGCGGCGCAGTTGCGGCGTGTCGGCGATCGCCAGTTGCTGCCGCTGCTGGTGACCGGCATGGCGGAGGCGGCACTGGATCAGGACGCGCTTGCCCGTGCCACCGAGCTCATCGATGAGGCGCTCGACCTCGCCAACCAATCGACGGATCCGATCGTCGCGGTCGGAACCCACCGGGTCGCCGCGCGCGTACATCACGCCCGCCGCCGGCACGCGACCGCCCATCGACATTTCGATCGGGCGCTCGAGGTGGCGAGCACCGTGGACAGCCCCGACCTGCGCGCCCGGGTTGCCTATGACTACGCGCGAGCGCTGGAAGAAGAGGGCGACGCCCCCCAGGCGGCGGCCCGATTCCGTGAGGCGTATGAGGCGGGACACGCTGTAAACCCGCGCATCGCTAAAGGTAAGTAGCACTTGACATCGGGAAAACATCTCCGCCATAATGGCGAGCACGGATGGTGGTGTCGCCCCGCGGGCGAGCCCCCCGCCACCTTCCGGCGGAGTTCGCCGCGAACATTCGTACAAGCTCGCGCAGTGCGATAGACTGAGCACAGATAGTCAAGGGGGATACATGGACGGGTACTCGCGCAAAGTCGGAGCGAGGCTGCGGAGCCTTCGCAAGCAACGTGGCTTGACGCTGCAACAGGTTGAGGTCCTGTCCAACAAACGCCTCAAAGGGTCCCTGCTGGCCGCCTACGAACGTGGCGACCGGAATATCTCCGTGACCCGGTTGGCGCAGATCGCGACGCTCTACAGCGTCCCGGTGAACCAACTCCTCCCCGAGGAGACGGACGCGATGGCCGAGCCGGCCCTCCCGCCGAAGCTGGCCATCGACCTCAACCAGCTCCAGGGTCTGCCGGAACGCCAGGGCTCGATCCTCGCCCGCCACGTGGCACGGCTCCAGCAGCAACGCCACGATTTCAACACCGCGGTCGTGACGCTACGCGGCGACGACCTCGAGCAGCTGGCCGCGGCCTACAAGACCACGCCCGAAATGCTGCGGCGCTCGCTGCACGAATGGGGCGTCTTCAAGCAGGGCCAGGTCCCGCCAGCAGCCCGACCTGAAGTCGAGCACGAGCGGCGTACCGACCAACCCGAAGGCTCCTAAAAAGGGATCTCGCCCTGGGGCGTCCCCGGCGTTGCGTCGCGGCCTGTCCGTAACTGCGCCACGCTCGCTGGATGGGGCGGCTCGTCGTCAGCGCCCGGCTCCTCCTGGACCGGGAGGCTTTCGATTCGCTGGCGTGCCTCGTCCAACTTTCGCTCGCAGAGCTGCAGGTACTCCCGGCCGCGCGCGACCGCGGCAATCGCCTCTTCCAGGCTGAGGTTGCCTTCCTCGAGCGATCGCAAGGTGCGATCGAGCTGCGCGAGCGCCTGCTCGTAGGTGAGCTGGGGATCCGCGGTCACGGGTGCGCCTCGTCGACGGTACAGTCCAGGCGGCCGGCGGACAGCAGCACCTTGACCCCCTGGCCGGGTGCCGTTTCGCTCGCCGCCCGGATGATTCGCCCATCCTCGCCATCGACACAGATGCTGTACCCCCGCCCCAGCGTTTGCTCGGGGCCAAGCGCTTGGAGCCGCGCGGTCCGGTTGTCGAGCCCGCGCTGGTAATCGCGGAGCGCCCGGGCGATGGTCGCGGCCAGCCGCTCGCCGCCCTCGCGGATCTTCGTGCGGTCCGCTCCGACGCGGCGGACGGCCGTCTCCATGGCGCGGTCGAGCCGCCGATGACACTCGGTCAGCGCCCGCTCGCGGCCACGGAGCACTTCGCGGGGGTCCCGCTGGCGCAGCATCAGCCCCAGGTTGGCGAGCCGTTCGCGACGGCGGCCGGCGGTGTCCCGGGCGAGCCGTTGCAGCGACTGGCGGCGAGCGTCCAGCTGATGGCGCGGGGCGATCAACAAGCTCAGGCCCGCCCGCTGCAGTCGCTGGCCACGCTCACCCAGTTGCTGCAGCAGGTCCGCCTTCCTGGGCACCACCAGCTCGGCGGCCGCCGTCGGCGTCCTGGCTTCGCGATCGGCCACGAGGTCCGCCAGGGTGCGGTCCGAGGTGTGGCCCAGCGCCGTGATGACGGGAATCCGCATCGCCTGGATCGCCCGCACCACCGACTCCTGGTTGAACGCCATCAATTCCTCGAAGCTGCCGCCTCCGCGGGCAACGATGCAGACGTCCGCGTGGCCATCCCGATCACACTGCCGCAGCGCAGCGACCAGGCTCCGCTGCGACGCCACCCCCTGCACCAGCGCTGCGTACACCACCAGCGGGACATTCGGAAAGCGTTCCCAGATCGTTTGCTGGAGATCGTGAATGACGGCCCCGCTCGGCGACGTCACCAGGGCGATGCAGCGCGGAAGGAAGGGCAACACCCGCTTGCGTTCCGGCGCGAACACCCCCTCCGCGTCGAGCCGCCGTTTGAGCGCCTCGATCGCCTCGCGCAGTTTTCCCGCCCCGTCGTAATCGAGCCGGCTGACTACGAGGTTCACCCGGCCGGACAGGGTGTGATAGTCGACCTGCGCGGTGACCACCAGTTCCTGGCCGTTTTCCGGGAGGAAGGGCAGCCGTCGGGCGGTGCTGCTGAAGACCACGGCGCCAATGGTGGCCGACGCGTCTTTCAGGGTGAACCAGACGTGCCCGGTACGTGGGGACACGCCGCTGACCTCCCCCTTGACCACGACGCTCTGGAAGCGGGCCGCCAGCAGGTCGTGGATGCGGCTGTTCAGCTCCACCACCGTGAGGGGCTTGATCGCATCCTCCGGCCGGACCGCCATCAGGGCACCGCCTCGGCGAGATTGGCATCAGGGCGGTAGAGGGCCTGCTCGACGGCACGCCGGAGCGCCTGCAACTGGGCAGTCTCGTCGGTGAAGACGCGCACCAGCGTGGTGCGAATCGGAAGGCGCCGAAAGAGGTCGGCGACGGCGCTTCGCTCAACCGCACGGCTCACCGGGTTATAGATATTCACGGGAAACGGATCGTTGAGAGGGTTTTGCGCGCGCGGGTCCACCGACGCAAGGTCGACTTCGATGGAGACGTGCTTGAGGGAGGCAGGCAGCGCTTCGCGGATGCGCGCCACGTAATCGGCCGGCTTTGGATACATGAACGCCGCGGGCGGATTCGAGAACTCGTAATAGTCCTCGAAGATCAGCCGCCACTTGAGTTCCCGGCGCACGATCCGTGCCCACTCCAGGGACAGATCGCGCGCCCGCCCACTGTCGTGCTGCCAGCGATCGACCGTATCGATGAGCGACCAATCGGTCAACTCCCGGTACGCCTCCAGGTGGTCGAGCGGATTCCCGGGCAGGATGCGGTCAATCGTTTCGCGGAAGATCTCCCGCATGTGCAAATCGATACGGCGCACGGTCCGGTGGTAGTAGATGTTGTTGTAGAGGTAGAGACGCGCGTTGAGAAACATGAGGAGCGCCTGGGCCCCGTGCTGATGCAGCAGCATACCCTGCTCATCGATGAACGAGTAGTGGAGAAGCCGCTGCACATCGACCGGCCCAACCTTCACGCCACACATGTAGGCGTCGCGAGGGACGTAATCGAGGTTGTCCGCCGTATACATGCCGTTGAGCACTGGCTTGAGCAGCCGAACCCATTTGGGCGCCGCATCACCCGGCAGGGCGGGTTCGGCGATCAGCTCGGCAATCCAGTGTGGATCGATGCGTTCGCCCGGCTCGAAGGGCCCGCTCGGCCCGGCGTCGAGCGCGGCGATAATGGGCGCCAGCTCACCTTCGATCAGCGTCCGGCCGATGACCTCATGGTCAATCGTGAAGCGATCCAGGTAGTTCTGGTCGAAGAAGTGGCCGAAGGGGCCGTGCCCGATGTCGTGCAGGAGCCCTGCCACCCGGAGCGTCTCCTCCACGCAGGAGGCGGAGGGTAGATCGGCGGCGACCAGCTTGAGGTTGGGGTAGAGCTGCCGCCCCCACTCGCCGCTCAAATGCATCGCTCCCAGCGCGTGCTGGAAGCGGGAATGCTCGCCGCCCGGGAAGACCCACCAGGCGGACTGCAACTGGTGAATCCGCCGGAGGCGTTGCAGCCAGGGATGGTCCAGCAGATCCTGTTCGGCGGCGCTGTCCCCGTGGACGTGCTTGGTGATCTTGATATACCCATGCAGGGGATCGGCCATCAGGTTGACGGCGTCGTATTGGCGCGCGAGATCGCTCATTAGACGTGCTGATTTTATGGGGCGGGGCTACAGGAGCGTTAGCGAGTTGCGACACGCCGGTCGCCCGCCGCCGGTCAGCCTGATTCAGAATCAATACCGAGACCGGAATGGTGGCCGTAACTCGCATCCTGCCGCGACGTGCCGGCCTGGCGCTGGTCGGGGCCGCCGCCCTGATGCTGGCGGGTATGCCGACGGGTGTGGCCGCCGACTCCACCTCGAGCACCAGCGCCCAGGTTGACTCCCTCTGGAACCAGCCACAAGGGGCGCGCGTCGATAGCGCCTTCTACATCGTCCAGTCCTGGTGGGATGGGTTGACGCGGGGGACGCAGCGGGACCCCCGGCAGCGCGGCCTGCAGGAGTTGGCGCAGGACAACGAGGACCTGTTGAATGCCTACACGCTGTTGCAGGAGCAGCAGGCCGATCCTGGCCCGCACCCGGTTGCCCTGATCGATCCGATGCTCTCCGGCGTCTACGGCTTCATCTCGGGCGTCCACGTGAAGGCCCCGATCGGCTCGGTGCTCGGCTGGATGAACCAGGGCCTCGTCCACCTCGAGGGCCGCGGCTCCACCGACGACATCATCAAAAGCCTGCTGCGCGACTACCAGAGGCAGCAGGCGGCGGCCGGGCGTGACCTTGCTCCCGGACCCGACGATGCGGTCTTGACCGCCAACGGAGCTCGGCAGAGCGCGATGCTGATCAAGATCGCGGACGTGGCCTCATCGAACGCGGATGACGGCGCCCTGGTCGCGAATGTCACCCCGCCCACAGCCCAGCCGGCTCCGAAGGCCACGAAGCCAGACGCAACCCATGGCAAGAGTGGCGCTTCCCACGGGAAGTCGGGCGCCCATCCGACGGCCAAGCCGTAACCGGGTAGGGCCTTAGACCTCGTCCTCGTCGTCGACGCCGTCGAGCGTCAGCATGAGCCCGTCCTGCAGGTCATAGAGGGCGTCCATCGACTCCGCAATCGTCAGGTCCTCGGGCGCTCGATTCCCGAGTGGGTGCTCCATCTCGGCCGCCAGCCGCTGAACTCGGACGGCGAGTTCGGCCGGCATCTGGGTCTCCTCGGCAATGTTGAGCATCTCGAGCTCATCCAGCAGGCGGTCGATATACCGGATTCGGTTTCGACGCGCGTAGCGCTGCTCCCGTTCCACATGCCAGCGCTCGCGCAGCGCCGAGATCTGGACCGAGGTCTCCTCGATCATGCGGCCGGTTCCGACTCTGCGAGGCATGGCTTCCCGAACGATTACTGTACGGTCAAAGATCGAATTGGTCAAGAACTCAATGCCCCCCGGGGAGTCCGTCCACCCCTTCGGCCTGGACCATGTGAGCCCCCTGTTGGCGCCCGGTCCGGTCTCCTGGTTGATCCGGTATGAGCCGTCGACCGACTCCACCCAGGACCTGGCTCGAGCGGCGGCAACGGCCGGGGCGGCGGAGGGGTGGACCGTCGTCACCGACTGGCAGCACCAGGGCCGTGGACGCCTCGGCCGGCAGTGGGTGGCGACCGCTGGGCGTGACCTGCTGTTCTCGGCGGTCCTCCGTCCGCCGGGGCCCTTGCTGAGCCTGCTTCCGCTGCTGGCGGGCCTGGCGGTCGCTGCGGGGCTGCGCGCCGAAACCGGGTTGTCCCTCGATCTGAAATGGCCCAACGACCTGCTCGCCGACCAACGAAAGCTGGCCGGGATCCTGCTCGAACGTGGGGCGGGCGGCGCCGCCGTGCTCGGCGTGGGGGTCAATGTCAACAGCGTCGCGGTGGAACTGCCGCCCGGCGCGACCTCCCTTAAGATCGTCCTGGGCCGCGACGTCGGCCGGGAACGGCTGCTCGCCGCTATCCTCGGGGCAATCGGCGATGCGCTGGCCCACGTCGAGCGCGAGGGAACCGCCTGGATCGTCCCGGCTTGGCGCGCGTCTAGCTCCATGCTGGGGCAGCGAGTCAGCTACCAGCAGGATGGGACCACCCGTGCCGCCATCGCGGAGGAGATCGAGACCGACGGGGCCCTTTTGGTCCGGCTGGATGACGGCACCCGGCAGCGGCTGTACGCCGGAGAGGTGCACACGGTGCGGTCCTAGCGATACCGACTGTCGGTCAGTCGTAGGTCTTCCCGTTGTCCTGGATGTAGCCGCCCGCATGGGTTCCTTGCGGGTCATGGTGGGTGAAATGGATCAGGCCCCCCTGTGCGTTCCAGATGTATTCCCCGTGCACCACTACATGGTCGCCTTCCTGAAGGGGAGCCCGCGCGCCGATCGAAATGTTGTGCTCGACCTCGACCGTGATGCCTCCCGAGGCGAGCTGCAGGATGAACTGCTCATGGACGCCCGTGCCGCTGGTCCGGTCGGACAGCATGCGCACCACCGTGCCATCGGCCGTCACCTCGACGTTCGACTGGTGGTTCTGGAAATCCTGCACGATCGCCGCGTCATCGGCCGTCGGTGCCGACCCGCAGGCCGCCAGCGCCAGGGCCAGGCCGAGGCTCAGCAACCGCCTCACGTCCACGACGATACGCAAAAGGGCGGCGCCTGAGCGCCGCCCTACTGACGCAATCCGGGATTTAGCTGACTTTCACGTCTCCGACCATGCCGGAATGGATGATGCAGTGGTACTTGAAGTCGCCGGCCGCATTGAAAGTCACCACGAACTTCGAGCCCGAGCCTTGCAGGCAGGAGTCGAACGTGGTGTTGTCATCCGAGGTCACGCTGTGCTGAGCGGAGTTGTCGACCCAGTCCCATTCCACGGTGTCGCCCTTCTTGGCCGAGACCGTTGCGGGGGCGTATGCCCCGATGGTGCTCGGGTCGGCGTTGATCTTGACGGTCTGGGCCGCGGTGCCGCTTCCGGCGCCCTTCGGGGTGCAACTGCTGCCGCTGTTATCCCCGGTGCTAC
Organism: Candidatus Dormiibacterota bacterium; assembly: GCA_036732165.1. Classification (GTDB taxonomy): domain Bacteria; phylum Chloroflexota; class Dormibacteria; order CF-121; family CF-121; genus JALYYC01. Next base: position 132,584 of record DAINCX010000001.1, read on the forward strand.
CGCTGCCGCTGCCGCCGCAGGCGGCGAGCAGCATCCCGCTCCCGGCCGCGACGATCGCCATCTTCCATGCGCTCACGCTTGCCTCCTTGCTGGTGACGAACTGACGACCCTGAGTCTACGGGCCGATCCGCCACGGACGCCAGCCGATAAGCCGGAATCGACGCGGAATCAGGTGCCTACCCTACTCGGGAAGGTCGTGGAACTCCCGCCGGGCATCTCGGACCCAGAGCACAAGCGAGCCGGCCGTGACCAGCACGCCGATGGCCAGAAGGACCAGGTTGAGCACCAGCCCGAGGAGCAGCGCCGCGATGCCGATCGCCAGCACAACCGGCCAGATGCTCGGCGGGGGAAGATGGATGGCGTCGTGCCCTTCAGGCGACTCGTGCATCGGATCGTGGGCGGCCATATCAGACGAAGCTGTTGTAGAGCATGGCCCAGACGAAGGACAGGCCCAGCATGATCACGGCGGTGACGAACAACAGAACGCCGAGCCGGACGTTTTTCCGCGCCTCTTCCCTATGCATCGGCCACCTGGTTAGCCAAGTTTACCAACCATCCGGTCCGCCACCATGACAGTAAACAGCAGCGCGAGGTAGGCGATCGAGTAGTCGAAGAGCGGCCGCGACCAGCGGCGACGATGATCGCGCAGGTTGAGGACCGCGAACAGGATGAAGGCACCGCCGAGGACAGCGGCCCCGGCCAGGTAGAGGGCGCCCAGCGCCCCGGTGACGAAGAGCATCAGGGTCACGGTGACCAGCAGCAGGGTGTACAGGAGGATCTGGCGCTTCGCCTCATCCTCACCGCGAACCACGGGGAGCATCGGGACGCCGACCCGCGCATAGTCGCGCTGGATGCGGAGCGCCAGGGCCCAGAAATGCGGCGGGGTCCACAGGAAAATGATCGCGAACAGGTAGAGGGCGGTCAGGTCGAGCGAGTGCGTCACCGCGGCCCACCCGACCAGCGGCGGCACGGCGCCGGCGGCGCCTCCGATCACGATGTTCTGCGCCGTCGACCGCTTCAGCCAGAGCGTGTAGACGAACACGTAGAAGAGCAGGCCGCTGACGGCGAGCGTGGCCGCCAGCACGTTCACCCAGAAGGCGAGGAGCACAAAGGCGCCAACGCCAAGCGAGATGCCGAAGGCCAGGGCATGCGCTGGGGCAATCCGGCCATCGGGGATGGGGCGCCGTCGCGTCCGGTACATCTCGCCGTCGATGTCGCGGTCGATCCAGCAATTGATGGCCCCGGCACCGGCCGCCGAGAGGGCCCCGCCGAGCAGGGTCAGGATCACGAGCCCGGTCGAGGGCCAGCCGCGGCTGGCGATCATCATCCCGCCCAGCGCGGTGATCAACAGGAGCACGATGATGCGCGGCTTGGCGAGACTGACGTAGTCGCGCACGACGTCCCGCGCCGGACGACGTGGCGACCGCGCGGCCGCGCCGCGGAGCCCGACTGGCTCGTCAACCAGCGGAAGCCGGCTGGCGAGCACGGCCAGCACGACCGTCCCCGCCCAGACGGCGGTGGCCAGCGCGAGATGAAGACCGCGGAGCGCGGCGGGGAGATGCAGCAGCACGACAGCCGCCCCAACCGCCACCTGGAGTGCGAGGGCCGTCAAGGTCAGCGCCACCGTGGCCCGCACCGCCGGGTTGCGACGATGGCGCCGCACCACATTGATCAGCCCGGCGATGATCAGCACGCCGATCAGGGCGGCCATGCCGCGATGGAGCAGCTGGACCGCGGGGAACCGATCGAAGGCAAAGGTGAATCCGCCGCCACACAGCGGCCAGGCGTTGCAAGCCCCGCTGGCCCCGCTACCGACCACCAGGGACCCGCTGAGGATGAGGAGGTAGGTTCCCACGGCTGCGGCGCGCGCCCATCGCGCCGCCACGCGGTCAATCGATGGTTGCCCGGGCTCGGTAAAGGTCGCGGTCGCCGTGACGCAGAGCGCGCCCAGCAGAGCCATGGCGGTGGCGAGGTGCGCCAGGACGATGATGGGCGGCAACTCGAGCCGCACCGTGATGGCACCCAGCAGGACCTGCACGATGAGCAGGGCCAGCGCGATGGTGGCGGGCGCCACGATGTCCCGCCGGTGCCGCCAGGCCAGCCAGGCCACGCCGGCGGTGACGACGACGAGGGTGCTGGCCAGTGAGGCCGTGGTGCGATGCGAGTATTCGATGATCGCGTGGAGTTCGAGCGGCGGATAGGGACGCCCGTGACAGAGCGGCCAGTCCGGGCACCCCAGGCCCGAACCGGAGACGCGGACGACGCCGCCGAGCACCACCAGCGCATAGGTGACCACCGCGGTGACCACCGTCAACGCGCGAAACGCTTTCACCCCCGCCCCGGGCTACGCGTGCTCGGCCGCCGCCGTGGCCCCGCGCCGCACATCGCGCAGCGGCCGCGCGCTGCGGACCGGCGGCACGGTGTCGAAGTTATGCGCCGGCGGCGGCGACGAGGTCGCCCACTCGAGCGTGTTTCCTTCCCACGGATCGGTCGGAGCCCGACGCCCGGCGCGGATACTGATGGCGAAATTGATCATGAAGATCAGGATCGCCGCGGCGATCATGAACGCCCCGATGGTGGCCACCAGGTTCCAGGTCGCCCAGTCGGTGCGGTTGCTCTGCCAGATCGCGATCCGGCGCGGCATCCCTTCGAGCCCGAGGAAGTGCATGGGCATGAAGGTGACGTTGAAGCCGACCAGCTGGATCCAGAACTGGAGCTTGCCCAGCGTCTCATTCAGGTAGCGGCCCGTGATCTTGGGAAACCAGTAGTAAAAGGCCGAGAATACGCCGAAGACGCTGCCCCCGAAGAGGACGTAATGGATGTGGGAAACCACCCAGTAGGTGGCATGGACCTGGTAGTCGACCGCCAGCGAGGCCATGAAGACGCCGTCGACCCCTCCCATCAGGAACATCAACACGAACCCGACCGAGAACAGCATCGCCGTGGTGTATTTGATGGACCCTCCCCAGAGGGTCGCAAGCCAGTTCAACACCTTGACCCCCGAGGGCACGCCGATCATGGCCGTCGTCGCCATGAAGAACTCCTGCAGGGCCAGCGGCATCCCGGTGGTGAACATGTGGTGCGCGAAGACCATGAAACCGAGCACGCCGATGGCCGCCATGGAAAAGGCCATCGCCCGGTAGCCAAAGATCGGTTTGCGGCTGAAGACGGGGATCACTTCAGAGACGATCCCGAAGGCGGGCAGGATCATGATGTAGACCGCCGGGTGGGAATAGAACCAGAAGATGAACTGGTAGAGCAGCGGGTCGGAGCCGTGCTGGAAGAAGTGGGTCCCGAGCTGCCGGTCCATGAGCACCATGGCGAGCACGCCGGCCAGGAAGGGGCTGGCGAGCAGCGTCAGGGCCGCGGTGACTTCCACCGACCAGACGAAGAGGGGGAGCCGGAACCAGGTCATGCCGGGGGCCCGCATGTTGTGAATGGTCACCAGGAAGTTGATCGCCCCCATGATCGAGGCGATGCCCAGGATATGGAGGCCGAGGATCCAGAGATCCTGGCCGACGCCGACGGCATAGGCCCGCTCGGTCAGCGGCACGTAGCCGGTCCAGCCGGCGGCCGCGGCGCCAGTCTGGGTGAGAAGCCCGCTGTACATGGTGAGCCCGCCAAGTGGGATCAGCCAGAAGGACAGGGCGTTGATCCGCGGGAACGCCATGTCGCGGGCGCCGATCATTAGCGGCACGAAATAGTTCCCGAAGCCGGAGAAGACCGGGATGATCCAGAGGAAGATCATGGTGGTCCCGTGGAGGGTCATGATCTGGTTGTAGAGCTTCGCGGAGAGGAAGTCGTTGTTCCCGACCGCCAGCTGGGTCCGCATCAAGAGGGCCATGATGCCGCCCACCAGGAAGAAGAAAAACGTCGTGTAGAGGTACATGATGCCGATCTTCTTGTGGTCGACGGTCGTCAGCCACTCGATCACACCGCTGGATCTCGCGGTGCTCCGGCGGGGAAGCGCGATGCTTGCCATCAGTAACTCCTTGCCCTGGTACTCGTCATGGGGTGACGGTGATGGTGCCCTGCATGTTGAAGGCCGTGTGGAAGGTGCAGACGTAATGGTAGGTGCCCGGTTTGCCGAACTTGAGCTCGTACTTGTCGCCGCCATTCATCGTGTCCGAGGTCGGGACCTGCGAATTGTCGAAGGTGACGTTGTGCGCGGATGAGCCCTGGTTCACCCACTGGACGACATCCCCGACCTTGACCGTGGCACTGGTCGGGACGAACTTGAACTCGTCGGTTTCGCCAACCGTCTTCGCCGCGGCAACCCCGGTGACCTTGCTCGCCGTCGCGGGGCCGCCGCCGGGAGGCGGCGTTCCCTGGCCACTGGCCTGTTTTTGACGTTGCGCGTACCACGCCTGGTAGGCGCTCGGCGTCATCGCCTGGACCTTGACCTGCATCAGGTAGTGCCCGACGCCGCACAGCTCATTGCATTCGCCGTAATAGAAGCCGGGGTGATCGGCCTGGAGCCAGCCGTGATTCATCTGGCCGGGGATGGCGTAGATCTGTCCGCCCAGTCGGGGGGCCCAGAACGAATGCAGCACGTCGCGGCTGGTGACCTGGAGCTGGATCGGTTCCCCGGTGGGAATCACCAACGTATCCGACCTGACCCGGCTGTCCGGATAGGTGTACAGCCAGGCGAACTGCACGCCGACGACCTTGACGGTCATCGCCGGTGGCGGGCCGTTGCGGACGTAGTCCATCCGCAGTGTGGTCCGGATGAAGAGGAAGGACAGGATCACGACCGGGATCAGCGTCCAGACGATCTCGAGCCGGGTATTGCCGTGAATCTGGGCGGGCTCCCGCTCGTCCCGGCGGCGGAAGCGCAACGCGGCGTAAATCAACAGCCCACCGACGATGATGAGGACCGCCATGGCGATCCAGAAGATACCGGTATAGATGCTGAGGATCTCGCAGGCGTTGGGGCCTGCGCAGTCGAGCGGGCTGACATCGACGGCTGGTATCACGATGCCTGCAGTCTAAGGATGGCCGCGCGCCACCCGCAAGCCGGTAAGGACCCGATCTGCGCGCTCATCGATGGAAGAGCCACCAGCGGCCTCCAGGCTGCCGCACCCCATTGCGCTCCTGGGCAGTCGCCCGAGCATCATGCATGGCGTCGTACCAGAAGGTGAGCGCGCCAAGGAAGGTCGCGATGAAGACCAATAAGGAAAGGATCTCGACGAAGAGCGACAGCAGGACCATCGTGCTGCCGCGGGGTTTCCACCAGGCCAGCAACTCCGCGGTAGCGCCCGGGATGTTCAGCGTCAGATAGAAAAGGCCGAGCACGCCGGCGAGGAAGATCACCGCCTTTTTGGGTTGGCGATGGTAGAGCTGACCGAGGCCGGGGACCACCGACAACCAGGTCGCGAGCCGGACGCTCGCGCGGCGTCGCGCGGCCAGGAGCGGCGTGGGGTGCGGTTGAACCATGGGCCTAGCGCTGGAACATGCGGTAGCAGTAGTAGGCAAGGATGAGCAGGGTGCCCACCGCCCAGATCAGCACGAAGAAGAAGTCCCCGACTCCCGGGTCTCGGGTCAGATTGAGAAGGTAGATCAGGCCCAGCACTCAGCCGCCTGCCTTGTGCGCCTTGGTGATGTCGAGCAGATTCTCCGCGACGATCACCATGGCGGTAAAGCCGACCAGGATCGCGAAGGCGACCAGGGTTCCGATCAGATCCTTGAGCTGCTGGCGTCTCATGGCAGCGTCGCGTACTGCTGCCACATCCGAATCCAGTGGACCAGCAAATCGATGTTCTGATTGATCGGCTGCGGCAAGAGTTTTTGAAGACCCCAGGCCGGCATGATCGTCCCCTTGTGCTCCTCACCCTGATTGCCGAAGTAGATGCACCGGTGATAGTAATCGTCGTTGAAGAATCCGAGCCGGTCCTTGTCATTGAGGGGCGGCCCTTTCCCACCTTCTCCGGTCGCGCCGTGGCACTGGGCACAGCTGTTCTCGTACAACTGGGGCGCGGTGTCGTAGACGCCGAAGGGGTTCTTCACCAGGTTCGTGTGGGCACCGGCCTGGGTCGTGGCCTGGCGGTTGCCGTTGTGGCAGATGATGCAACCCGTCTCGTCGATGCCGAGCCCCTTGTAGGCGCTGGGAATGAAGCCGGTGATCTGGGCCACGACCGGCTTATTGGTCTGGGGGTCGGTCACCACCTTGCCGTTGGTGTCGAGCACGTAGTACGGCTGGGCCTGGGGGTTCAAACAGGCCGACGCGGTCGTCGCCGCCGGCGTACCGGCAGGACCGCCCGCACTGGCGGGGCTGGCCGACGGCGAGGGTTTGGCGCTAGCCGCGACCGACGGTTTCGCGCCGGCCGACGCGGACGGCTTGGGCGAGGGACTGGCTACGGTGGTGCTCACGACTGGGGCCGGTCGGCAGACCAGGGTGTCCTGCCCGTATTTGGCGAAGACCACGTCGTTGATGACCGAGGGGTGGTTGGGGCCAATCCGCTTGGCCGCCTCCACCGGGCCGATCTTGGCGATGTCGGGGACGTGGCAGGTGATGCACCGCTCCACGACGAACTGGCTGTTGACCTGCACCTTGGGAAAGAGCTGCTGCACGCCGATCGGGAAATCGGCCCCGTACTGCTGCGCGTATTTCTGCTGGATCGGCAGCCACGGACGGTTGAAATCCTGATAGAAGGCGAAGGCCAGCAGGGCGAGGAACAGCGCGCTGACGACGAGAAAGGCCCGGCCTAGCACGAGGTCCCCGGGGCACACTGCGGATTACCGAGCACCCAGCCCCAGTCCCAGCTGAACTCGTGACCGCGGAAGAAGGTGCCGATGATCACCAGCGCGACCACGATGGTCATGTAGAGGGCAAACAGGATGATGGCCAGCTTCCGCTCGGCCGGACGCCGGCTCGGGTTCCGGTCGAGGAAGGGCACCAGGATCATCAGCACGATGACGAAGGTGGGGAACGCTACGCCGGCCATCAGCGGCGGGAACCGGGAGAGGAGTTCCTGGAGCCCGAGGAAGTACCAGGGCGCCTTCGACGGGTTGGGCGTCATGCCGGGGTTCGCCTTCCCGAGCAGCGGCGCCTGCAGGAAGATCGAGACCAGCAGGAGGAAGATCGTCATGGCCACGGCGGCGATGAATTCCTTGAAGACAAACTCGGGGAACGACACGATCATCTCGTCGTCGCTGTCGTCCCGGATCGCGACGGGGGTGTCGGCGGACCGCTGGCGACGCCGGGCCTCGGCTCGCTCCCGTGCCTCGATGCGTTCTCGCGCGTCGGTAGCCGTGGTCAGAGCCCTCCGCTGAACCCGTCTTTGCGGACGCGCCAAAAATGGATGACCATCAGGAGGAAGCCCGCAAGAGGCAAGCCGACCACATGCAGCACGTAAAAACGCAGCAGGGCCGCGTCACCAACGATCTTGCCACCCAGCAACAGGTAGCGCGTGTAGGGTCCGGCGATCGGCGCGTACTTGGCCATGTTGGTGCCGACCGTGACGGCCCAGATCGAGAGCTGATCCCAGGGCAGCAGGTACCCGGTGAAGCTCAGCAGGAGGGTGATCAGCAATAAGAGGGTCCCAACGCCCCAGTTGAACTCGCGTGGCTTCTTGTAGGCGCCGGTCAGGAAGACCCGCGCCATGTGCAGCCAGACGGTGATCACCATGGCGTGCGCGGCCCACCGATGCATGTTCCGGATCAGGCCGCCAAAGGTGACCACGAACTGGAGGTCGCGCATGTCCTGGTAGGCGTGGTTGGTGCTCGGCACGTAATAGAACATCAGGTACAGCCCGGTGACCGTCAGCACAATGAAGAGGAAGAAGGACAGGCCGCCAAGGCAGAGCGTGTACGACATCCGGATCCAGGATCGCCGCACCCTGACCGGGTGGATATGCAGGACGAAGTTGGTAAGCGCCGTCCGGGCCGCGATCTTGTCCGTCAGCGGCAACCCGTGGCGGAATACCGCGCCAACCATCTGCTCGATGACCGAATAGATCTCGTCAACGGCAGCGCGGATGACCCTCATGAACCCTCCCCGATCAAACCTTCAGGCGGAAACTCCGAGCCACGACGATCGACCGGTCGATGAACAGCTTTCCGTCCCGGGCGACCTCCACGTGGACGCGGTCCATCGGACGCGGCGCTGGGCCGAAAAAGTTGACCGCGTCCCGATAATACCGGCTGCCGTGACAGGGACACTTGAAGCCCGGCAGCGCGTTCTGCTGCTGATTCGCCCGTAGCCCGTGGACCCCCTGCGCGATCAGATCGCTGGTGACATCGGGAAAGTACCGGGGCGTGCAGCCGAGATGGGTGCAGATCAGGCTGATTGCGTAGAAGCCATCAGGGTCTCGGTTGATGACCACCCGCTTGTCGGTGAGCACGGTCGTGGACCCGACGGCATAGCTGCCCGGGGCGTCGGCTTTGAACGCGGCCGGATCCTCGTACAGGGCGTTCGGCTGCAGGAATCGGACACTCTGGAAGAGCGCCAGCGCCGAGGCGCCGGCGAAGGCCAGCCAGCCCGACATGGCGAAGAAGCTGCGCCGCGACATCTGGCGGCTGTCGGTCAGGAGGCGTCGGAGGCCAGCAGCCATTACACGAACGGATTATGAGCGGGTGGGGTGAAGATCGTGGCGAAGACGATGGTCGAGGCCATGATCACGATGAACAGCACGGCGACGAGCAGGCACCCGAAGTCGGCCTTGATCGCCTCGATAGCGCCGCGCACGGTGACGAGAATAGCAAAGCAGCCCGGCAGGCAGACATCGGGTCTCCGCCCTATCCCCGGGTCAGGGGCCTCAAGCCCGCCCGGCCCTCGGTCAGGGCCTTGCGCTTGGTGACGTACTCATGGACCAGGGAGACCACCGTGGCGTGACTCCACGTGAGCGGGGAAACCGAGACCGGCGCCTTGCTATAGGGATCCAGCTGCTCCGACAGCACGCCGCTCGGCATCGCCGAGCTGGCGACCCAGTCCAGGATCTCGCGCGCGCGGGTCAGCTCGTCAGGGCTGGTGGCTCGAGCAACCAGCCATTGCGCGTACCACATGGTGCAGATGAACCAGGGGTTACCGGGGACGTTGCGGATGTCCTGGCTGACCTGGTAGTAGTAATCGTTCTCGTAGCGGGCGATGCCGCCCACCTCGGTCTTACACCAGAGTCGATCGTAGACGGCCTGCATGGTGCTGACGACCTGCGGATCGTCGGCCGGCAGCATCCCAAAGTAGAAGAGCCCGTAGACGCTCGAGTCGATGGTCAGGTCCTTCGCGGTGGTGCCGTCCGGCCGAATGTAGATCCGGCGGATGAAGCGGTTGAGTTCGCTGTCGAACAGCCAGGTCGTGGTCGCGACCTTCATCGCCGCGGCGACCTTCCGGTACTTATCGGCCAGCGCCATCTCCCCGTACAGCTGCGCAAAGTTGCCCGCCGCCTGCAACCCCGCCCAGACCGCCCCCACCGTGAAGCTCATCACGCCTCGACGCTCTTCCCAGAGGTCGTAGCTCGGCTGCGGGAGGCCGGTGACGGGGTCGACGTATCGCGCCAGGAAGTCGCCGGCCAGGATGATGAGGCCCCGGTAGTAGGTCTTGAAGAACTCGAAGTCCCGATGGCCGTCGTAGTGCTGCCAGAGCGCATAGAGCACGATCCCGGTCTCGTCCTCCTGGATCGGGTACTGCGGCCGACCCGCGGCATCGACCCAGGGGTGCCAGCTGCTGCCCGGTTCGCCTGCCGGGGTGTACTTGTGGCGAAAGTACCCATCGGCGGTCACGATCCGGGCGCAGAGCTCGAAGAAGCGTCGCGGCACGTCGAGATAGCCCGCCTGGTCCATCGCGTAGGCCGCCATCGCGCCATCCCGCGGCCACATGTAGCTGTAGGTGTCGCGCGCGAACTTGATGATCTCCGAATCGTTCGCAGCCAGGATCGCACCCCCGTTGTCGACCTGCGTCCGGACGATGAGCAGGCTCCGGCGGTACAGTTCCGCCACCCCGGGCGACAGGTCTGCGAACTCGCGCTCTTCCTTGTTGACCCAGGCGATCCAGTAGCACCGCGTCCGCTCCAGGAAGGCCTCCGGGGTTCGCAGTGCCACCGCATCCGCTACCGCCTGCAGGCCGATGAGGTCCTTGGCGGCGATCAGCCAGTGGTAGGCGGTGGCGGACTGCCCCGCGGGGACACGCCCCAGGTGGAGCGCCAGTGTCATGTCGACGGACCCCTGCTCGATCGGGTTGTTGCCGAGCACGCCGTCCTCCGCGTCGATCCAGGTGCCCCGCGCCCCGCCAACTTCTTTCTTTCCGCAGGCGTAGGCGTCCAGCCCGATCCGGTCCTGGACCTGGCCACAGGCGGCGAAATAACGCCGGCCCTTGTAGGCGACGAGACCCTTGACCGCCGGGTAGTACATGACGGTGTCGCCGACCTCGGTGCCGTAGATGTGCCAGTCGTAGTGAAAGAAGAGCCGGATCTCCCGCTCGGAGCCCTCGTTGCGCACCTTGACCCGGCGGATCAACAGGTCGCGCCCCAGGTCGACGGTGTCGTTGAACGTCAGGCTGACCTGGAGGTTTGGATGGTGCAGCGTGACGTTGGTGACCAGCGTGTCAGGCTGGTAGACGAGCTGCCGGGTCCACGCCGGATCGTCCAGCCAGGAGAAGGCGCCATCGGCCCAGACCCCGAAGCGGCACTGTTCGCCGTTCGTGTGGTTCTCCTGCCCGACCCACGGATAGTAGATGTCGCGGAGCTGGTAGTGGTGATCGAAGTTGATCAGCAGGGCACCGTTGCCGATCGGCAGGTCCCGGGACATTCGGAACATTATCCGTTGCGCGCGGCCCGCATCGCGGCGCCGGGCCCGCATTGGTACGATGCCGGGCGTGGCCGAGGCGGAGTCGGAGCCCGATGTCCTGACCGTTCGGTCACGCCAGCGAGCGGACGCCCTGGACATCACAGGGCAGGTGCAAGGCGTCGTCGGGCGGAGCCGGATCGAGCGCGGCGTCTGCCACGTCTACGTCCCCCACACCACGGCCGGCGTCTTCATCAACGAGAACGCCGACCCTGACGTGTTGCACGATTTCCTGACCAGCCTGGACCAGCTCGTCCCGTGGGTGAAGGCCTACCGGCACGCGGAAGGCAACGCCGCGGCGCACATCAAGGCCACCCTCATCGGAACCTCACAACAGGTCCCGGTCCGCCAGAGCAAGCTGGCCCTGGGGCGCTGGCAGGGCATCTTCTTGATCGAATTCGACGGGCCGCGCGAGCGCCAGGTGCGCATCACGGTCGTCCCCGGCTGAACAGGAACCTGTTCCCGCTACGTTTTGGAGCCGCTCCGAGGCATCGCGACGGGCCCTTAACGGATCGTGACGACCCGTAACTCCGGACGAAATCCCGGTATATACTGGTCAGCCAGATTCTTCGCCCGGGGAGACGCATGCGCACCAGCATTAAGTCGGTCGGGACCTATGTCCCCGCCGGGATCCTGACCAACGCCGATCTCGAGAAGATTGTCGAGACCTCGGATACGTGGATCCGTGAGCGGACGGGTATTGTCGAGCGCCATATCGCCGCCGTCGATGAGACCTCGACCGACCTGGCGATCGGCGCCGCTCTCGATGCCCTGGCGACGGCCGGTCTGCGCGCGGAGGACACCGACCTGATCGTCTGCAGCACATCCACGCCCGACACCATCTTTCCATCGGTCGCCTCGCGCGTCCAGGAGCGCCTGGGCGGCCATGGCCCCGCCTTCGACGTCCAGGCGGCCTGCACCGGCTTTCTCTACGGCCTGAGCATCGCCGATCGGTTCGTCAGCGGGGGCGAGTCCCGGCAGGCGCTCGTGATCGGGACCGAAACGCTGACCAAGATCTTGAATTTCAAGGACCGCGGGACCTGCGTCGTGTTCGGCGACGGGGCTGGCGCGGTCGTGCTGGGCCCCGGGCGGAACGGTGCCGGGATCAAGTCCTGCCTCCTGGGATCGGACGGTACCGGGGGCGACCTGATCTATGTGGCGCCCGGGCCGGACGGCCCCGAGGGACCCGGGCGGCCCGAGATCCGGATGGACGGTCGTAAGGTCTTCCGTTTTGCGACCGAGATCCTGGCCCAGGCCACGCTCGAGGCCCTGGCCCAGGCGGACGTCCCGCTCGAGGCGGTCAAGCTGATCGTGCCCCACCAGGCGAATGCCCGCATCATCGAGGCGGCCGGAAAGAAACTGGGTGTGCCGAGCCACGTGATGGCCAACAACATCGCGCAGTACGGCAACACCTCCACCGCCTCGATCCCGCTGGCGTTGAAAGAGGCGGTCGCGGCCGGTCGGGTGTCGGAGGGCGACCACATCGTGCTGGTCGGCTTCGGCGCCGGCCTGACCTGGGGCGCGTGCGTCATCGAGTGGGAGGGGGCGGCCGCCGGGGTGGCGGCCTAGCGGTGTTCCGGGCGAAAACTCGGTACGTCGCGCTGCCCTCGCCTCGAGCAGGCGTGGGCGAGGAGGTCAACCGGCTCACCTGCGCCAAATGCGACACCGCGCTCGAGCCGGCTCGGTTGACGGCCGCCCTCGGCGTTTGCTACCGCTGCGGGTACCACTTCCGCCTGCGTGCCCAGGAACGGATCGCGATGCTCGTCGAGCCGGGATCCTTTGTTGAAGAGGACTCGGAGATCACGGCCAGGGATGTCCTGGGCTTCAAGGACTCCCAACCCTACGCCACCCGGATCGAACAGAGCCGGCTGAAGACGGGAGCCAACGAGGCCGTCACATGGGGCGAGGCCCGGCTGGCGGGGCATCCCCTGGTGATCGTCTGCCTGGACTTCGCCTTCATGGGCGGCAGCATGGGAGCCGCGACTGGCGAAAAGATCACGAATGGGATCGAGCGGGCGACCGCGAGGCGGCTGCCCCTGCTGATCGTCTCGGCGTCCGGCGGGGCCCGGATGCAGGAGGGGATGCTGGCCCTGATGCAGCTGGCCAAGACCGCCGCGGCCCTCGGGCGGCTGGCCGCGGCCGGCGTGCCCTACTTCTCGCTCCTGACCGACCCCACGATGGGCGGAGTCACGGCCAGCTTTGCGACCCTGGCCGACGTGATCCTGGCGGAGCCGGGGGCGATGATCGGCTTTGCCGGTGCGCGCGTGATTCAGCAGGCCACCTACGAAACGCTCCCGGAGGGGTTTCAGACCGCCGAGTTTCTCTGGCGGCACGGCATGATCGACCTGGTCGTTCCCCGGCCGGAACTTCCCGCCATGCTGCGGCAATTGCTCGATCTCTACACCCGGACGGGCTTTCATTCCGATTTCGAGCTCGAGGGGCAAGCCCGAGCGGCCGCCACGGCCTCCGCTCTGACGGAATGAGCGCGAACGGCTCCACCGCGGCCGCCACCTGGGCGCAGGTCGAGCTCGCTCGCCATCCGGACCGGCCCTATGCGCTCGACTATATCCATGCCATCTTCGGGAGCTTCTTCGAGCTGCATGGCGATCGGCTGTATGGGGATGACCACGCCATCATCGGGGGGCCGGCTGCCTTCGACAACCGGACGGTGATGGTGATCGCCCAGCAGAAAGGCCGGACCACCGGCGAGCGAGCGATGCGCAATTTTGGGATGGCGAACCCGGAGGGCTACCGGAAAGCCATGCGGCTGATCCGGCAAGCGGAGAAGTTCCAGTTTCCGGTGATCGCCCTGGTCGACACCTCCGGGGCGTTCCCCGGTGCCGGGGCGGAGGAACGCGGGATCGCGTGGGCCATCGCCGAGAACCTGGTGGCCTTCGCGCAGGCGCGGATTCCAATCGTGACGCTGGTCCTGGGCGAAGGCGGCAGCGGCGGCGCCCTCGGCATCGGCGTCGGCGACCGGCTCTTGATGATGGAGCACTCCATCTACAGCGTGGCCATGCCCGAGGCCTGCGCCTCCATCCTGTGGCGGGATATCGCCAGGAAGATGGAGGCGGCCGAAGCGCTCAAGCTCACCGCCCCTGACCTGCAAAAGCTCGGGCTGGTGGACGAGGTCATCCCGGAGCCGCCCGGGGGGGCCCAGAACGACTTTGGGCTCGCGGCCGACGCCGCCGCGGCCGCGCTCCGTCAGCACCTGGCAGCCCTGCAGGACATTGAGCTGGATCAGCTGCTGGACGAGCGCTACCAACGCTATCGATTGATCGGCGCCGGCGCTTGATTCGATAAGATCGAGCACAGCCTGGCCACACACGCGCTGTCGGATCGCGGAGTCCCACGCCTCAGTCGAGAGCGGCTGGACCCGGCCGTCTTCCGACTCCCGGTCGAGCGCATCCGCGAAGGCTATTACAGCGACGTCTACTTCAACCGCACGGTCGACGTGCTCCGCGCCGACCAGCGCCATCCGCACGTCCTCATGCAGGTGTTCCAGAAGAACCAGGCAGTCATCGGGGGGATGGACGAGGCGATCGCGATCCTCAAGCTGTGTGCGGAGGATTTTTCGCAGCTTCGGGTCCACGCCCTCTACGACGGTGACGGGATCACCCCCTGGGAGACCGCCATGACGATCGAGGGCGACTATTCCCTCTTTGCGCGGCTGGAGACCGTCTACCTGGGCGTTCTCACCAGGCGGACCAAGATCGCCACCAACGTCCGCCAGGTGGTGGAAGCCGCCAACGGCAAACAGATCATTTTCATGCCAGCTCGGCACGACCACCACCTGGTGCAAACCGGCGACGGCTATGCGGCGCACATTTCGGGCGCAATCGGGGTCTCGACCGATGCCCAGGCATCCTGGTGGGGCGGCCGCGCCATCGGCACCGTGCCACACGCCCTGATTGCCGCTTACGGCGGCGACACGGTCCTGGCAGCGCGGCAGTTTGCCGAGCACACCGATCCCTCGATCAATCTCGTCGTGCTGGTGGACTTCGAGAACGATTGCGTTCGAACCTCGCTCGAGGTTGCCCGCGCCCTCAAGGACCGGCTGTGGGGCGTGCGGCTCGACACCTCGGAGACGCTGGTTGACCTGAGCGTCCAGCGGACCATGGGGGACTTCGACCCGCGAGGCGTCAACGCCCAGCTGTGCTGGCTGACCCGCAAGGCACTGGACCGGGAGGGGTTCGAGCACGTGAAGATCGTCGCGAGCGGGGGATTCAACGTGGCCAAGATCGAGCGCTTCGAGCGTGAAGGCGTTCCGGTGGACGCCTACGGCGTCGGCAGCGCGTTCTATCAGGGCAGCTATGACTTCACCGCCGATGTGGTCATGCTGGAGGGCCGGCCGTGCGGCAAGGTCGGCCGTCGATATCGTCCCAATCCGCGGCTCGAACTGGTTTCCTGATGGCTGATGTCACCATCGTGGTCGATATGCTCAACGGCTTTTGCAAGCAGGGAAACCTCGCCTCGCCTCGATGCCGGGCCGCCATTCCCGCCGTCCAGGCGGTACTCGAGGATCGACGTCAGGCGAAAGACCAGGTGATCTTCCTCGCCGACACCCACGACCCACACGACCGCGAGTTCGAGGTTTTTCCCGTCCATTGTGTCCGAGGAACGGCCGAAGCCGAGGTGGTGGACGAGCTGCGGCCCTATCTCGAAGGGGGCCGGCTGATCCGCAAGCGCCGCTACTCCGGGTTCTTCGAGACCGACCTCGAGGCCGTGCTGAAGGCCGCCAACCCGGGCCAGGTCACGGTGGTCGGCGTGTGCACGGACATCTGCGTCATGCACACGGTGGCGGATCTCCGAAACCGCGATTACGCCGTGACCGTCCCGGCTCGAGCCGTGGCGACCTTCGATGGGCCCGGCCACGCCGGCGACGAGGTGCAGCGCTTCGCCCTGGCCCATCTCAAGGGGGTCCTGGGCGCCACGGTGGTCCCGGCCTGAGCCTAACGTTATAATGTAACCCTAAAGCCAAAGTGGACCAATCCGTCACCGGGATCGTGGGCGCGGCCCCGATCTTCCACGGCTTCATGACGGAGGCGCTCAATGGCCAGCCCGATGCCTGGTATGCCGTGCCGGCCGGCCTGCGTACGATGGACATGGCCGGCTCCACCGCCTATCTGATCCCGGGGACGGAGCAGGTGGCCCAGGCCGCCCAGCCACCGCCACCCTCTTCAGGCGGCGAGGGCGGCGGTCACGGCGGCGGTGACGGCGGCGGTGATTAGCTCAGCGGCGGTCGCGGATCCCTGGGGCCGGTACTGCCGGAGCTTGCCCCGGTTGCCTTCATCGACTCGAGCTGCTGGGTAAGCTCCTCGATGCGCCGTTCGAGGCTCGCCACCTGCTCCCGAGTCGCGAGCGGCATCGATGACCGGGCGGTCCGAACGCTTTCGGATACCCGCCGGCTCAGATCCTCGCCTGCATGCTTGGTGCGGTTCGCGAATTCATCGAAGCGACGACGGCCTTCCTCCCGACTGACGTGACCCTGGTCCATCCAGGTCCCGACCAGCCGGTCGCCCTGCTCGAATGCCCAGCTGGCGGCACCCACCATGATCGTGAATCCGTCGCGAACCACCTCACGCACGCGTTCCGTTCCGTCTGACGGTCGTTGTTCTGCCATGCGCTAAGTTTAGGCGACAGGCATGCCCATCTACGAGTACCGCTGCGCCGACTGTGGCAAGCGCCCGTCCATCTTCTTTTTGAGTTTCGCCACGGTTGAGGCGGCCCCGGCCTGCCCGGAGTGTGGAGGCCAGCGGCTCACGCGGCTCATTTCCCGGACCGCCCAGGTCCTGTCCGAGGACTCCCGCCTGGAGCGCATGGATGAGGGATCCATGGCCGACGTGGATGAGAACGACCCGAAGAGCATGGCGCGTTGGGCCCGCACCATGGGTCAGCAGATGGGTGACGACGAGATGGGCGACGACTTCGAGCAGGTTGTCGACGAGATGGGCGACGGCACGGGCCCCGACGGCGTCGGCGGCGAGGGCGCCGACCTGGGCGACGACTTATGAGCAGCGGGTCTATCGCCGGCATCCACGCCCGGGAGATTCTCGACTCGCGGGGCAATCCGACGGTCGAGGTGGAGGTGCGGCTGGAATCCACCCGGGGGCGCGCCGCCGTCCCGTCCGGCGCCTCGACCGGCGCGCATGAGGCGGTCGAGCTCCGCGATGGCGATCCGCACCGCTTTAACGGCAAGGGCGTCCTCAAGGCAGTCGGCCACGTCAACGGCGAGATCGCGGCCGCCTTGAAGGGCCGGGATGCGCTCGACCAGCGCGCCATCGACGAGGGCCTGATCAGCCTCGACGGGACCGCCAACAAGTCCCGGCTGGGCGCCAATGCCATCCTCGGGGTTTCGCTGGCCGTCGCGCGAGCCGCGGCCGCCAGTCGGGGTGAACCTCTTTACCGGCGGCTTGCCAATGGGCCGCAGACGCTCCTCCCGGTCCCGATGATGAACATCCTTAATGGAGGCAAGCACGCCCA
Source organism: Candidatus Dormiibacterota bacterium (assembly GCA_036732165.1). Lineage (GTDB taxonomy): Bacteria > Chloroflexota > Dormibacteria > CF-121 > CF-121 > JALYYC01. The sequence continues at coordinate 149,843 of DAINCX010000001.1, forward strand.
GACCAAGGTCGACTTTCAGGAGTTCATGGTGGTCCCCGCCGGCGCGCCGTCGTTTCGCGAGGGGCTGCGTTGGGGCGCGGAGGTCTTTCATGCGCTCCGGTCCCTGCTGCACGCGCGGGGACTGAGCACCGGCCAGGGCGACGAGGGAGGGTTTGCCCCCGAGCTTGGCGCCAATGAGGATGCCATGGCCCTGCTGGTCGAGGCGATCGAACGCAGCGGTCACCGCCCTGGGGACGAGGTGTTCATCGCCCTGGACCCGGCCGCGTCGGAGCTGTATCGCGACGGCCGCTACGAGCTCAAGGGCGAGGGGCGCTCCCTGACCTCGACGGAATTGATCGACCTCTGGGAAGACTGGGCACGACGGTACCCGGTCATCTCGCTGGAAGACGGACTCGCGGAAGACGATTGGGACGGCTGGCGGGCCCTGACCGCGCGCCTCGGGTCCCGCCTGCAACTGGTGGGCGATGATATCTTCGTCACGAATGTGGTGCGCCTCCAGCGCGGCATCGAAACGGGCGTCGCGAACAGTATCCTGATCAAGGTCAACCAGATCGGCACCCTGACCGAGACAATCGAGACGATGGAGACGGCGCGTCGCGCCAAATACGGCGCCGTCATCTCCCATCGCTCCGGGGAAACGGAGGACACGTTCATCGCGGACCTGGCGGTCGCAACGGGGGCAGGGCAGATCAAGGCGGGGGCGCCTTCGCGCTCGGAGCGCGTGGCCAAGTACAATCGGCTTCTGCGGATCGAAGAAGAGGTGGGCAAAACCGCGCGGTACCCCGGGCGTGGCGCCTTCAACCGTGTCTAGGCGAGTCCCCCCGAGAGGCTTCTTCGACGGCGGGCAATCGCCGCTACGCCGGCTGCCGACCGAGCCGAACTTTCCGCAGATCCACGTCTCCCGTCGCGCCGTCTTCTGGATCGTCCTGGCGGCCATTATCCTGCTGCTGCTCTTCCTCCTGAAACCGTTTGCCACCTTTTACACCGATTACCTCTGGTTCCACGCGCTGGGGTACGGCAACGTGTTCGGGACGCGCTTCAAGGCGCAGGTGATCACCTTTTTCGTCTTCGCCATCGTCTTCTGGATCATTGGAGGGGCGAACATCCTGGTCGCCCTCGACTCGGGCCGGCGGCTCTCGTCGATCGGCATCCGGCAGCGGCAGCTGACCGCGCCTGGAACGGTCCTGGCGCTTCTGATCGTCGTTCTCCTCGGGCTGCTCTTCGGCCGGATCGCCTCGGCGCAATGGCAAACGACCTTGACCTACCTGAACCAGAAACCTTTCGGGATTGCGGACCCGATCTGGCATAAGGACGTGAGCTACTACATCTTCACCCTTCCCTTCTATCGATTCCTCTGGGGGTGGCTGCTCGCGGTCGTGATCCTGATGATCCTGGTCGTGGGGGGGCTGTATGGCTCCCGGGTCGGCCTGCAGGCCTTGACCTTTCCACCCCGAGCCATCCGCCACCTGTCGGTCCTCGGCGCGGCCTTCGCGGCCCTGCTTGCCGTGCACTACCGGCTGGATCTCTACGAACTGCTGCTGAGCAAACGAGGCTTCGTCTACGGCGCCGGGTACACCGACGTGGCGGCGCGGATTCCCGCCTACTGGATCATGGTGGTCCTGATGGCGTTGGTGGCGATCGGCCTGCTGCTCAACGCCGGCCGGGGCTCGCTCGCGCCACTCGCCCTCGCCATCCCCCTCTGGTTGGGGGCCGCCTTCATCGTGCTGGTGATCTTCCCCGGCATCATCCAGCGGGTTGCCGTGGCGCCCAGCGAGCTGGCCCGGGAGACTCCCTACATCAAGAATGAAATCGCCTTCACGCGCCAGGCCTTTGGGCTGGCCAACATCACGGACAAACCGTTCTCGCCCCAGGACACCGTCACCGCGGATGCGATCGCGCGGAACCCCCAGACGGTGCAAAATGCCCGCCTCTGGGACCCGCAGCTCGCGCTGCCCAAAACCATCCAGAACATCCAGAGCCTGCGGACCTACTACGACTTCTCCGAGGTCGCGGTCGATCGCTATCAGCTCGGAGGGCAGTATCTCCAGCTGCTGCTGGCGGCCCGCGAACTCTCACCCCAAAATCTGCCGCAATCCGCGCAGAGCTGGGTCAACCTCAAGCTTCAATACACCCACGGCTACGGGGTGGTGGCGGTGCGCGCCAACCAGGCCACCGATCAAGGTCTCCCGGTGCTGACCCTGAAGGACATTCCGCCCGCCGGCCAGCCTGCCGTGACCCAACCGGCGATCTATTTCGGGCGGCATACGACCGACTACGTGCTGGCCCACTCGAAGCAGCCGGAGTTCGACTATCCCGGCGAGACGGATCAGTACACGCACTGGAACGGCACCACCGGCGTGCCGCTCTCGTCGGGCCTTCGCAGCGTGGCCTTTGCAATCCGATTCGGCGACGTCAACATGCTGTTGAGCCCCCAGCTCACCTCCGATACGCAGGTGCTCTTCCAGCGGCAGATCCAGGACCGCGTCGCCGCACTGGCGCCGTTCCTGAGCTTTGACTCCGACCCCTACATCACCGTCGTCGATGGCCGTCTCTACTGGATCCAGGACGCGTACACGGTCAGTGACCACTATCCCTACAGCCAGATGTCGCCGGATACCCAGGGACCGCTGGTCGGGGTCAACTACGTCCGGAACTCGATCAAGGCCGTCGTGGACGCCTACGACGGCCGCACGAGCTTCTACCAGATCGACCAATCGGATCCGATCGCCAATACGTATGCCGCGATTTTCCCTGGCTTGATCAAGCCCTTCAGCCAGATGCCGGCCGGCCTGCAGGCGCACGTCCGCTACCCGCGGGACCTGTTCAACACGCAGGCGGAGATGTTCACCCTCTACCATGCCCAGGACCCCACGGTCTTCTACACGAAGGAGGACCTCTGGATGATCGCTTCCGAGAACCAGCAGCAGGGGCAAGTGGCGGCCGCCCTACGCCCGTTCTACGTGATCGCCCGCCTCCCGGGTGAACCGAAGGAAGAGTTCCTCACCATTCTGCCCTACACCCCGAACCAGAAGAACAACATGATCGCCTACCTGGCAGCCCGCTCCGACGCGCCAAACTACGGAACCCTCTTTGATTTCCGGTTCCCGAAGGACAGCCTGGTCGTCGGGCCCCAGCAAATTGAATCGAACATCGACCAGGCTCCGATCATCAAGTCGCAATTCAGCTTGCTGAACACGCCAGGCTCGAACGTCATCCGGGGGAATCTCCTGGTGCTGCCGATCGAAAACTCGTTGCTCTACATCGAGCCGATCTATCTGCAGGCCGAGAATCTCCAGATCCCACAGCTGAAGAAGGTCATCGTGGCGACCGGACAGCGGGTGGCGATGGAGAACACCCTGGACCAGGCGCTGGCCTCCCTCTTCGGCAGCGCCGCAGCCTCAACGACCGGCGGCACGCCGAGCAGCGGCCCTCCAGTGAGCGGCACGGCTGCCCAGCTGATCGCGCAGGCGAACCAGCATTACACCGCGGCGCTCAAGGACCTCCAGGCCGGCGACTTCGCCAACTACGCCAAGGAAATCCAGGCGGTGGGCGCCCTGCTGCAGCAGCTGGCCGCGCTCCAGCCCTCCGCCTCGCCGGGGGCCAGCGCGAGCCCTTCGGCCTCCGCCTCTCCCTAACCAGCCGCCAAAAGAAAAGGACGCTTGCTCATGCAAGCGTCCTGCCAAGGCCCCCGGAACTGGCTTAGTGGCCTCCCGACAGCGTGTCGCCAACAGCGAGGACGGCGGCGGCGACGGCGGCGAGAAATGCGGCATAACGGTACATGGCACCCTCCTTAGTGGGCACCGGGTGCTCCGTCCGTTTGGCCGGAATGTAACACCCGGTTGAATTTGGTGTCAATATACTTTTCGTGGACCTGTGTAGTAAAGCTATACCGTGGGAGGCAAAATGAACTCTGTTGGCGACCGACTTCGCGAGGCGCGGCTTTCCCGAGGCCTGACCCAAACCGAGCTCGCTCAAGGGGTCGCGACCAAAGGCTTCATCAGCCAGGTGGAGCGCAACCGCGCAACTCCCTCGCTGCACAAGCTTCGTGTCATGGCGGAACGTCTCGGGCTTCCCGTCAGCCATTTCACGGGAGAGACGTCGCCTCAAGAACTGACCTATCTGCGCAAGAGCGCGGTGCTCGCCGTCAAGGCGCGGGAGGCCGCGCGCGCCCTCACGCTGGTTGAGGAGGCCATGACCCTGCTGGCCACCGCGAACGAACGCGCCGATCTGTACCGAATCAAGGGAACCGCGCTCGACGCGCTGGGCCGGCTGGCCGAGTCCCTCGCCGCGCACCAGACCGCCGCCGCCATCGCCCCGCCCGACGACCCGGAATTGAATGCCGCCATCTACGCGGAGATCGGCACGGTCCTCCACCAGATGGAGCAGTTCAATGGCGCGATGGAAGCAAATCTTCGCGGCATCAACTGGGTTGATGCCTCGAAGCATCCGGACCCGGCTCTGCGCGCGCGCGTCCTCACCAACCTGGGGCGAGCATGCTACGCGCTCGGTCAGCTCTCACAGGCAGACGCGTACTTCCAACAAGCGCTGGCAGCCGCGACCGACGCCGAGAGCCTGGTTCGATTGGCCAATGCGCATATGAACCTCGGAGTCTCGGCGCGGGCGGTGGGCGACCTGGACCGCGCTGTCGAACACTGCAACCGAGCGCTCGACCTGCACGCCCGGCTGGGCCACGCCCAGGTCGCCAACCGCGTCTTGAACAACCTGGGTGACGCGCACTATGCCGCCGGCCGGAAATCCGAAGCACGCCGCGTCCAGCAGCAGTGCCTCGACCGGGCCCGGCAGCTGGGCGACGACCTGGAGATCGGGGTGGCAGGGAGTGCGCTGGCTACCTACCTGCTGAATCAGGGCGACCTGAACAGCGCGCTTCGCGTGGCGGCGGAAAGCCAGCAGGCCGCCGCGCGCGCGGGTGATCACCTGCACCAGGCGCTGGCGCTGGCCATCGAGGGCCAGGCCACCGACCGCCTGGGCCAACCAGGCGAGGCCGATCGGAAATTCAAGAAGGCCCTGGCCATGCTGGCCAACCGCCAGGCTGCGGGAAAGCTGGCCGACGTCTGCGCTATGTACGCCCAGGTCCTGCGCGATCGCGGTGAGGTTGATCGCGGCTTCGCCTTCATGCGGGTCGCCGCCGAGCGAGACTTTGCCAGCCTCGCGCGACTGCTCAAAGCCAGCCGCCGATGACGGCGGCGAACGCCCTCAAAGAGCGGCCGATCGCGACCGTCCTGGTGGTAGACGAGGCCCCCGAGAGCACGCGCCTGTTGCAAGCCCAACTCACGGGCGCCGGACATCGAGTCGTGATCGCCCGCGATGGGGCGACGGCCCTGCGTGAGCTCTCCGCCCAGCCGTGCGACCTGGTGCTCTGCGATGTGAGCTTGCCCGACATGGATGGCCTCGACGTCTGCCGGGCGATCAAGGGAGCCCCGGCGACCCGGGAGATCCCGGTGATCATGCTGGCCGCGAATGGCGATGCCGTCCAGCGGGAGCGGGCCTTGCAGGCCGGCGCCGATGACTACACCGTCAAGCCGGCCGAGCGCGCCATGGTCCTCGCGCTGGTGAGGGCCCAGCTCCAGATCAGCCGCCTGAACGACCGCTTACAGGAACTCGAGGGCGTGGTCGTCTCGCTGGCTCGCGCCGCCGACGATCGGGACCAGGGAGCCGCCGGGATGTCGGAGCGGGTCGCGCACTGGGCCATGCGCCTGGGCGCCGGCCTGGGCCTGCCGGAGGACGAGCTGACCTTGCTCTACAAGGCGGCGCTGCTCCACGACGTGGGCACCCTCGGAGTCCCGGCCGGTATCCTCGCCAAGCGCGGTCGGCTCGATGCGGACGAGTTCCGGCAGGTGAAGCAACACCCGATCCTCGGCGAGGAGTTGCTCGAGGCACTCCCCCACGCGGAGCGGTTGCTCCCCGCCGTGCGACATCACCACGAGCGCCTCGACGGTGGTGGCTATCCCGATGGGCTGCTACGCGACCAGATCCCGCTCTTCGCGCGGATCATCGCGATCGCCGACGCCTTCACCGCCCTGACGATGGACCGGCCGTACCGCCGACGGATGCGGAAAGACGAAGCCATCCGGACGCTGCAGGACGGAGCCGGTACCCAGTGGGACGCCGACCTCGTCGAGCGATTCCTGCGGGTGCTGGAGGAGACCGGCGCGCAGGAGTCCGCCCGCGAGGCCCGCGCAGGCTAATCAGCCGCCTCGCCGATCAGCCTCGACGATCACGCAGTCCATCCATCGACCCTGCAGCTTGCCGTGCCGGCGATAGACACCGACCTCGCGAAAGCCCGCCGCGGCGCAGAGCCGGCGGCTGGCAAGGTTTTCCGGAAAGATCCGTGAGACGAGCTTCCAGAAGCCGCGCCGCTCCGCCTCGCCGATGAGGGTGGTGAGGGCAAGGCGGCCGACGCCGGTGCCGCGAGCGCCGCGATCCACGTAGACGGACCATTCCGCCACCCCGTCATAGCAGGCCCGTGGCCGGTAGGCGGAGGTCCAGGCAAACCCAACGACGCCGCCATCCCCTTCCACAACCACCGCGGGAAACCTCGCGTGGTCTCGAAGGCGTGCGGCCACCGCGGCCTCCGTTTGCATCTCGACGTCGAAGGTCGCGGTCCGGTCGGCAATTCCCTGGTTGTAGATCCGCGCGATGTCCCTGGCATCCGCCAGCGCCGCCGGCCGCGCTCGCGGCCGGTTCTGGGCGCTCATGGCAGGGTTCCGTCGCCGTCGGCCGGCAGGGCGCCGAGTAGGCGCCGCCAGTCCTCCGGTCGATCGATATCCATCCCGACCCGTTCCGGGAAGGTCCGTTCGACGATCGCGTCGGGATGGGCGCGGGCAACCAGCTGACCGCCGACGTCGGCTCGCAACGAGGCCAGCTCGGAAAAAAATCGGCGATCGAAGATCCGAGGATTCCCCGGATGCTCCCCGTAGAGGGGCTCCACGATCCCGCCTGGAACAAAGGCCTCGACCAGCCGCCGGATGACGTGTTCGTCAACCAGCGGTTGGTCGGCGACACCGATCAGGGCGGCCCGCGACGCGCCCGGCAGCGCCCCGATCCCGAGCGCGATGGAATGGCCGATGCCGAGCTCGCCCTGGGCATTCTCCACCAGGGTCACCTCGAAGGCCGCCAGGGCGTTCTGGAAGGCAGGGCCGGGTGGGACGACCACGACGACCGGGGTGAGCCCGCCGCCAAGAAACGATCGGGCGGCACGGGCGACGAGGGTCTCCCCCATCCACGGCTCGATTTGCTTTCGACGACCAAACCGCCGTGATGCGCCTGCGGCAAGCAGGACTCCCGCAACCGCATCCGGCATCACCAGAGTGTAGCCAGAGGCCCGCGGGTTTTCTGGCTTAGACTCGCGTGATGATCAGCCTGGCGGGCCGTCCGCTGTCGACGGCGCAAGCGGACCTCGACCGGATCGCGAACCGGCTCAAGGAGGCGGCGCCCCGCTTTGCCATGCTCCCGGCCTCGGAGCGCCTGCGATTGCTGGGCGGGATGTCGACCGGCTATGCCAGCATTGCGGCGGCATCCGTTCGCGCCGCCTGCGATGCGAAGCGGATTCCCCGGGGCAGCCCGCTCGAGGGCGAGGAGTGGTCACTGGGCCCGGTGATCACGCTGCACAACATGCGCCTGTTACGCGCCTCGCTGGCATCGTTGACGCACTCCGGGACAACCCCCATCGGTGCGGTGGGCCGCACGGTGGACGGCCGGGCCCGCGTTCGCGTGTTCCCGACGACGCGTCTGGACCGCCTGCTGTTTTACGGGATCACGGCCGACGTGCACCTCCAGCCCGGCGCGACCGCGGAGGAACGGGCCCGCTGCTATCACCGGCCCGATCACGCCGGCATCGTGGTGCTGATCCTCGGGGCCGGGAACGTCAATGCCATCACCCCGCTCGACGTGACGACCAAGATGTTCAACGAGGGCAAGGTCTGCCTCGTGAAGATGAACCCGGTCAACGCCTACCTCGGGCCATTCCTCGAGACGGCGTTCGCGGAGGTCATCGGGTTAGGATACCTCGCCATCACCTACGGAGGCGCCGCGGAGGGCCAGTACCTCGCCGACCACGCCGCCGTCGACGAGGTCCACCTCACGGGATCCGAGGGCACCCACGACGCCCTGGTCTGGGGACCGCCGGGCCCTGCTCGGGAGGCCCGCAAGGCCGCGGGGACGCCGCGGCTGATCAAGCCGGTGACCGCCGAGCTGGGCAACATCTCGCCCGTGATCGTGGTCCCTGGCCCGTACACGCCCAGGCAACTGGCCTGGCAGGCGGAAAACATCGCCGGCGGCGTGACCAATAACGCGTCCTTCAACTGCAACGCCCACAAGATGCTGATCACCGGCGGGCCCACCGCGGGTCGCGCCGAGCTGATCGATGCCATCAAACGCGTCCTGCGGTCGGTGCCCCCGCGCTATGCCTATTACCCCGGCGCGGACGCGCGCTACCATGCCCTGACGGCCGGTCGCGAGCACGTCGAGGAGATGGGGGCGGGCGATCCGGGCAGCCTCCCCTGGACCATCCTGTCGCAGCTGGACCCTGGCGACCTCAGTGATCCCGCCTTTCGCACCGAGCCGTTTTGCTCGATCCTGTCGGAGACGTCGCTGGACACCAGCGACCCGGTCGAATTCCTGGATTCAGCCGTCCGCCTGGCGAATTCTCGGCTCTGGGGAACGCTGGTGGCGTCGATCGTCGTGCACCCGGCAACCCGGGCGGACCCGGTCATCGGCGCCGCCCTCGATCGTGCGATCGCGGCGCTCCGCTATGGCACGGTCGGGGTCAACATCTGGGGCGCCTACGGCTTTGCGCTTGGTCCGCCCTGGGGAGGCCATCCGACGGCGACCCTCGCCGACATCCAGAGCGGATTGGGCTTCGTCCATAACACCGCCATGCTGGAGGGGATCGAAAAGACAGTGCTCCAGCAGCCGATCGTGAACCTTCCCAAGCCAGTCCATTTTCCAAGCCATCGCGCCGCGGGCACGCTGGGGCGGCGGCTGGCAAGGGTCGAGGCGACGGGGAGCTGGCTGCGGCTGCCACCGGTGATGGCGGCCGCGCTGCGCGGCTGACCGGCAGGCCACCCTCTGCCGGTTAGCTGACGGCGATCGCTGTTCCCGGGTCGACCAGGTGGACCCAGGTCAGGCCCGCCGGCAGTCGCAGCGCCTTGCCGTCGGCGCCGAGGAACCGCAGAGGAAGATCCGGATTGGCCAGGTTCCAGGTGGCCGTGTAGCGGTGGCCCTGACTGAACACGTCGGCCGGACCGCTGCCCTGGAGGTCGAAGTCGACCGCGGGCGCACCGAGGACATCGGTGAAGCCCGCATCGTGATGCGAGACCTGGACCAGGATGACGTTGACCGGCTTGAGGGCCTGGCCGGTATCGCGATCGAGCAGTGGTCCGTCAACCGTGGCATAAGCGTAGGCACCGTCACTCGCGGAGTAGGTGTAGATGACGCGATGGAAGGACGTCTGGTCGAACTGGATGCGACCCGCCGCCGGCGCGGGCGGGCTGGCCGCGGGTTGACCCGGCCCGGGAAGCTGATAGGTCACGCGCGGCGCGTATTTCGCCAGCGCTTGCGCCAGGCGATCGCCGGTCGTCATCAAGTTGTGCGGGGCGCGCCGGGCCGGGTCACGCTGGAAGTAGACACCCCCGTCGGAGCCCTCGGTGACGGCCGGAATGTTTTGTTGCTGGATCTGCTGCAGGACCTTGGTATTGGCCCCGGAGAAAAAGATGACGCCATGGTAGGCGTGCTGCAGGCGCAAGGTGACGGGCCGGGCGCTTCGGACCGGTTCGATCCGCTGGCCGCCCGATGGCTGGAAGTAGATGACGGTCATGCGCGTGATCCCGCCTTCGGCCAGGTACTCGAAGACGAGGTTCGCCTGCTGGAGACCGGAGAGCGGCCTCGCCAGCGGCGAGTTTTCGATCTGGACCATGGCCGGCCCCGGACGCGTCGGGGTCGGCGTTGGCGTAGCGGCCGGCGTCGCGGCAGGAGTGCCGCAGGCTGCCAGCAAAACGAGGCCGGCGGCGAGACCGATACGAAGACGTTGAGAGATCCGTGTCACGCGACGTATGAGTATAAAGTGCCCCACGGCGAGGTGTCGACCTGGCTCACCTATCGCTCGGCGCCGTGGGCAAGGGTGCGCCGTTCAAGCTCGCCGACAGGTGCGTGGGCACCCGGGCGCGAAACGTCTGCGCGGCGTGACAGGCCCGCTCGGCATGCGCGATCAGCCGGACGACGCTGGCCGCGGGCGCCGAGCTCTCGACCCTCAGGTCGAACGTGACGTCCTGGAAGGCGCCGGGTGGCCCGCCGAGATCGTATTTGTCCGCGACGCTGAAGCGAGCCCGCACGTCGACATCAGCGGAGTGGACGGGCACGTTGTAGAGTGGCGAAAACTTCGCCAGTTGCGTGAGTAGTCAAAACGCTGCGCCGGCGAGGACATATTGCAGCGGTGCCGGCGCCAGGTCATGCCCGCCCCGCTCCGGCGGCTCGTCGGACTCGATCGTGAAGCGGCCCACCCGACCGACCATGTGGAGGTCTTGATCGATGTGGGCCACCGCCCGTTGGGTGATCACGGGGGTCCGTGATACGTCGTCGCGGGTCGCGTCGTAAACCTTCTGCATCCGCTCGAGGCTGACCCGGCTGGTGTCGTCGCTCATGTCGTTCCCTCCCCTCCTGTGCGTTGTCAACGCCTAGTTGAGCCGCTCGACGATCATGGCCATCCCCTGGCCACCACCCACGCACATCGTTTCGAGGCCGATCGCGCGGTCCGCACTGGACAGCTCGTTGAGGAGCGTGCAGAGAATGCGCGCCCCGGTCATGCCAAACGGATGCCCGAGCGCGATCGCCCCACCGTGGGGGTTCAGCTTGTCGCTCATCGGATCGATCCCCAGGGCGCGGGCCGAGGGGATGACCTGGGCGGCGAAGGCCTCATTGATCTCGACGATATCCACGTCCTTGATCGACATGCCGGCCCGCTTGAGCGCCTGGGTCGACGCCTCGATCGGGCCAAGCCCCATGATCTCGGGGGCAACCGCGGAGACACCCGTGGACACGATGCGCGCCAGCGGGCGCAGGCCCATCGCGTGCGCCATGCGGTCCGAGGTGATCACGACGGCGGCCGCGCCGTCGTTCAGCGGACAGGCATTGCCGGCAGTCACCTTGCCGTTTTCGCGAAAGGCGGGCTTGAGCGCGGCCAGCACCTCGAGGGTCGTGTTCGGTCGAGGGCCGTCGTCCCGGGTCATCATCGATCCGTCGGGGAGGGGGACCGGGATGATCTCCCGCGTAAAGAACCCATCATCTTGCGAGCGTGAGGCGAGCGTCTGGCTCTTGACGGCGAACTGATCCATCTCTTCGCGGGTGATGCCTTTCAACTCGGCGACGTTTTCCGCCGTCTCGCCCATGGCGATGTAGATGTCCGGGTACTCCTCCGCATTCCCGGGAAGCAGCCGCGGGTTCCGCGCGTCCGTCATGGGCTTCGGGTAGCGCGAGACGCATTCCACGCCCAGGGACAAAAAGGCCTCCCCCTCCCCGGACCGAATGGCGTGGAACGCCATCCGCGTCGTCTGGAGTGAGGAGGCGCAGAAGCGATTGACCGTGGTGCCGGGCACGTCCAGGCGAGCCATGATGCTCACCACCCGCCCGATGTTGAACGCCTGCTCGCCATAGGGATGGCCGCAGCCGCAAAGCAGGTCATCAATGGTGGTCCGGTCCAGGGCCGGGACCTTCTGCAGGACCTTGTCGGCAACAACGGCCGCCAGGTCATCGGCGCGCACACCGACGAGCGATCCCTTGTGGGCCCGGCCGATCGGCGACCGGCCGTAGGCAACGATGACAGCTTCCGGCATGGAGGACTTCCTCAGTCTACGTGCCGCCTATGGCTTCGCCGGCGCCGGGCTATCCTAAGAGCATGCTGCCGCACGAGATGCTGCAAAGTCAGGTCCAGGTCGAGCGCTCGCTGCTCAGCCGCGTCCTGGCCTGGCTGGCCCTATCGCTGGCGCTGACGACCGGCGGCGTCTCCCTGTATCTCACCGGCATCATCGCCATCAACGTTAATCCGTGGATTTTCTTGATCGTCGCGCTGGGGCTCATCTTTGCCGTCCAGGCCACCGCCCGATCGAAGAACCAGGTGCTCGCCGGAGGCCTGTTCGCAGTGTTCTCGGTCGTCGAGGGCCTCTTCATCGCACCCATCATCCAGCTGTACCTGGGGACAACGCCTGATGCCGTCGGCGAGGCGCTGCTGGGGACCGTCGGGATCTTCCTGGTCGCTGCGGCGGTCGTCTACCTGACCAGCATCAATCTGGCCGCCTGGAGCCGCTGGCTCTTCGGCGCCCTGCTGGTCGGGATTCTCGTCAGCGTGGCCACCCTGTTCTTTCACCTGGCGATCAGTCAGCTCGCGATCAGCCTGGGCCTCGGGGTGATCTTCATCGGCCTGACCCTGTTCGATTTCTGGCGGGTGAAGGCCCAGCGGGCGGGCGACAACAACGCGCTGCTGCTGGCGTTGAGCCTCTACCTCGACTTCATCAACCTCTTCCTCATCCTGCTCCGGATCTTCGGCCGCCGCCGCTAGCGATGCGGGCCGCGGTCATCGAGCGCTACGGCGACCCGCCGGTGGTTCGCGAGGTCCCGCCGCCAGAGCCGGCGGACGGTACCGTGCTCATCCAGGTCGCGGCGGCACCCCTCAACCCGGTCGACCTCGCGATCGCCAACCGTCGTTTCTACGGCCCGTCGCCGCCGACACCCTACGTCCCGGGGCGCGAGGGGATTGGCCGCGTGCTGGCCGGGTCCGGAGCGCAACACGGCAGCCGCGTCTACTTCGAGGTTGACGGCGCCCATGGGTCCTTCGCGGAGCAAAGCCTGACCAGCGCCTCGCTGCTGACCGACGTTCCGGAAGGCGTCTCCGATGCCGTGGCCGCCTGCCTCGGCATTCCCGCGCTGGCCGCCTGGCTCGGCCTCGAGTGGCGAGCCCAGCTCCGCGCGGGCGAGAGCGTGCTGGTGCTCGGCGCCAGCGGCGCGCTCGGGACGGTGGCGGTGCAGGCGGCCAAAATCCTTGGTGCGGGCCGGGTGGTCGCGGCGGCCCGGTCTGCTGATGGACGCCGTCGGGCCACCGAGCTGGGCGCCGATGCCACGGTGGAACTCAACAACGACAACGGACTCACCGAACGATTCACCCAGGCAGCCGGCGGCGAGCTGGACATCGTCATAGACCCGCTGTGGGGCGCACCGGGCCTCGCCGCGCTTCGCGCCCTGCGGGTCGGTGGCCGGCTGGTCCAGCTGGGTCAGGCGGCCGGACCAGAGGTGGCCCTGCCCTCGTCCCTACTCCGAGGCCGCCAGCTGACCATCCTCGGGCACACAAATTTCGCGGTTCCCTGGAAGGTCAAGGCGGAGGCGTTTCGGACCATGGCCGAACATGCCGCCGCCGGCCGTCTCAAGCTGGAGCATGAAACCCTACCGCTGGAGCAGGCGCCCGAGGCCTGGCGCCGCCAGGCGAGTTCCCCGGGTCGAAAGCTGATCCTTACCCCTTAGGGGCTGTGTGCGGGGCGGGCTGGTCGATCGGTCCGACTTTAGGCCGCGATGCCGATCTTGCGCAGGGCCGGGCCGATCTGCCGCGTGTCCCGGTTGCGCCGATCGCGCCAGTCCAGGATGACGTCGGCAAAGGCGGACTTGGACATGCGCTCCCGGCGCACGGCGCCGGTCTTGATGTCCGTGATCTCCAGCTCAACCCAGAGGATGCCGGTCTGGACCACCCGGGCCGGATATTCGTTATCGTCGATCAACCGCGTGAGTTCGAGTTCCCCAAGCATCGTTGTGTTCTCCCACCTGTGACAGAAACCGGTTGCTACCTGCTCTTACTGATACCCAACGCTGGCAGGAGAAAAATCTGTCACTGTGAAAAATACAGTCTCGACCTGAACTCGCCGGATGCCCGGTACACTTAGATCGTGCTGGCCGACCTCCACATGCATTCCACTGTGAGTGACGGATGGCGTGACCCGGACGAGGTCGCCGAGCTGGCCGCGGACCACGGCGTCCGGGTGATGGCCCTGACCGACCATGACTCCTTTTACGGGGTGACGCGGGCCTGGGCGGCCGCCCATCGCCGGGGCCTAGGCTACCTCCCGGCCCTCGAGGTCACGACCTACCCGCCCAACCAGATGCGGCATATCCTCGGCCACGGCGTGAACATGGAGGACCGGCGCCTGCTGGCCATGCTCCGGCGGACCCAGGGCGTGCTCCGCCGGCAAACGGAAGCCTGGATCGCCGTCCTCCATGACCAGGGGATCGGCCGTGAGCTGGGGCTGGAGGCCTATCAGCACAAGGCGATGGTTATGCCTGGCGCTGTCCTCAAGGTGGTCCTGCAGCATCGGCTGATGACCGAGAAAGACGCCTGGGACAGCGTCCGAAAGGCGGTCGACTTCATGCCGGCGGATTTTTACACCCCGATCCCGTCGCCGCAGGAGGCGATCGAGACAATCCATGGCGCCGGTGGGCTCGCCGTCCAGGCGCATCCGGGGTCGGTCCCCGACCAGGACCTGATGAAGGAAGTGCTGCCCCTGGTCGACGGCCTCGAGGTCTATACCCGGCGCCACAAGCCGGAGCAGATCCCGGTGTATGAAGAGCTGGCCCGACAGCACGGCCTGCTGATGACGGTCGGCACCGATTTTCACGGGTTCAACGGTGAGGCCTACGAGGCGCCCCGGGTGATGATCGACGGGCGGTACCTGGAAAAGCTGGGCGCCCGCATCAGCTGGCCGGCGATGGAGCAGGCGGTCTGAGTCCCACCCTGGTCGACGCCGCGGTAGCAGAGGCCCGCGCCTCCCTACTGGAGATTGGCGGCCGCGAGACGACACCCCTGGCGGCCAGTATCGAGGGGCTGGGGGCCGTGCCAGCCTTCACCGTCATGGCGACCGCCTCCCTGGCCGCGCGGCCCCAGTGGGCCGGACTGGCCGATGACCTGTTCGAGCGCCCGTTGCTCAAGAACGCCAGGGCCGGGCTGCGCAACGCGCTGGCCTCTACACTCAGTGGGGACACCCTGTATCGGAATGTCTTTTTTTCCTACGCCGACGCCGTCATCCTCTGGCACTATGGCCACACGCAGGCGCGCACCGGGTCGGGACGACTGGACGTCATCTACAACGCGATGCTGCGCCTGCTCCAGAGCCCGGAGGACTTCATGCAGCGCGCCGCGGGCCCCGAACCCGACATCGCGTACTTCCACCGCCTGCGCCGGATCAAGCTGACGCAGGACAGCGCCTATCCGCTGTTGCGCCGCGCCGGCCGGCTGGTGGGGACGGTGGAAGCCGAAACCACCAGCGGGAAATTGCACCCGGTCCGCGGCAGCATGCTGACCAGCTATCTCACCTTCAGCGGCCAGGTCATCGCCATGGCCCGCGCGCTACGCGAGGGCCGCCCCGCGATCGACAAGGATGACGTCAGGATCGGCCTGCTGGCGGTGATGACGCTCCTTCGGACGCCGCCCGGCGCCCTGGCCGTCGACTAGGTTCCGCCGACCGGCAACTCCTCGATCAACACGGTGGGGCTTCCCACGAACCCGCCGGCGAAGATGAACCGCATGTCATCCGCGACGGCCACCACGCGCTTCAAGAGATCAAGCAGGTTGCCCGCCACGGTCAACTCGCGCACCGGCCGGGTGAGCTGACCGTTCTCGATCCAGTGGCCAGTGAGACCAAGCGAGAATTCGCCCGACACGGGATTCACGGTGTTCAGGCCGTGGAGCTGGGACACGTGCAAGCCGTCGCTGACGCGGGCGAGCAACACATCGCGCGAGATGTTCCCGGGGGTCAAGAGCAGATTGGTCACGCCGACTTCCGGGACGCTCTTGTAGGAACGGACCGCGCTCGCGGTGGAACGCTCCTGGCTGCGCAGGGCGGTGTACGTGTTGTGCAGGTACCCCCGCAAGATCCCGTCCTTGACCAGCTCGGTGCGTTGCGCCGGGACCCCTTCCCCATCGAAGGGACGGCTGGCCAGCCCGTCGGCCAGCCTGGCGTCATCGGTGATGGTGACGAGCGGGCTGGCCACCGACTGGCCGACCCGCCCGGCCAGGAGCGAGCGTCGTTTCAGCACCGCGTCCGCCGAGAACGAGCTGGACAGGATCCCGAGGATCATCGCCGCCGCATGCGGGTGGAACACCACCGGCACCCGCGCCGTGGGAACGCGGGTCGCCCCGAGCAACCCGGCGGCGTTCTCGACCGCTTCCCGGGTCACGGCCTCGAGATCGAGCGTTTCCATGTCGCGGCCATGGGTAAAGGCGAACCCGGATTGCATCTCGTTGTCCTGCTCGGCAATCGTGGCCAGCACGCCGTAGGCGACGCTGCGCTGGTAATCGACCGCCAGCCCACGGCTGTTGTAGATCTCCACCTGGCCGGAGCCGTCGCTGTAGACGGCCTCGCTCACGCGCCGGACCCGTGGATCGAGGGTGATCGCGCGCCGCTCCATCTCCAGGGCGAAGTCGATCTTGCGCTGCGGATCGACCTTGGACAGGGCCGGGGAAAAGAGACCCGGCAGCGGCTCGACGGCCTGGGTTTCCGGCAGGACATTGGCCTCGTCCGGGTGGTTGTAGCGGCCGTTCTCGAGCGCCTCGTCGACCAGCGCGTCGAGCGCCGCGTCGTCGGTATCGGAGGTGTACGAGAATCCCAGCCGGTGCTCACGGAGGGTGCGCAGACCGATGCCGCGGCTTTCCGCCGAGACGAGCGACTCGATCTCGTGCTGATACACCTTGACCGTGAACTCGGTCCCCTGGGAGAGGTAAACCTCCGCCTCCTCCGCACCCTTGAGACGGGCGCGGTCAAGGACCCGCTCCGCCGCGGGGTTCACGGACGCATGGCGCCACCAGGAACGACCCCGGTGCCGCCGACCGTCAATTCGCTGATGCGGATCGTGGGTTGACCGACCGACACGGGCACCCCCTGGCCCTCCTTCCCACAGGTGCCGGGCGCGAGCTTGAGGTCATTGCCGACCATGTCGATCTTGTGGAGCGCCCGGGGCCCATTGCCGACGATGGTCGCGCCCCGGACCGCCCGGCCCACCTTGCCGCCCTCGATCAGATAACCCTCGGTGACCGCGAAGACAAAGTCCCCGCTTGTCACGTCGACCTGGCCCGCGCCCAGCTTCTTCGCATACAGGCCGCGCGGTGTCGCCCCGATGATGTCATCAACCGAATGGGCCCCCGCGGCGATGAACGTGTTCGTCATCCTCGGGATGGGCAGGTGCTGGTAGGACTGGCGACGCCCATTGCCGGTCGGCACGTGCTGCTGCTGGCCGGCCCGAAGGCGGTCGTACATGTAGCTGACCAGGACGCCATCCTGGATCAGCACATTGCGGCGGGTGGGCACCCCTTCATCGTCGACCGCGAGCGTGCCCCAGCGGCTCGCCAGGGTGCCATCGTCGATCGCGGTGACAATCGGGCTTGCCACCGGCTGGCCGATCTTGCCGCCAAACACGGTCGAGCCTTTTCCCACGAAGTCCGCCTCTAACCCATGTCCGCAGGCCTCGTGAAACAGGACGCCGCCGAACTCATTCCCGATCACCACCGCCATCGTGCCGGCCGGCGACGGACCCGCGTCCAGTAAGGCCACCGCACGCTCGGCCGCGGCCCGCGCGTAAACCGCTGGTGACGTCTCGTCGAAGAACTCGAACCCCCGCTGCGAGCCGGGCGCCTCCATCGCGGTCTGGATCTCGCCGTTGCGTTCCGCGACGGCGTGAATCATCAGGCGGATTCGGGTCCGGGAGTCGCCATGGCGAAGGCCCTCGGAGTTGGCCACCAGCACCTCCTGAGCGCTCTGCCCGTAGCCGACCCCGACCTGCTTGATCGCCCCGTGGACGTCCCGCGCCGCGTGGTCGGCCTCCAGCAGCAGCTCGATCTTCGCCTCCGGTCCAACCGAATCCGGAGGGACATCGACCGGCTGGGGCTTGTGGGGCGTTCCCGTCACCTGCGTCAGCGAGAAGGTCCCGCCGCCCCGCCGGCCGATGGCCGCGGCGAGGTCCGCGGTCTTGAGCAGCCCGTCCTCGCTCAAGTCTTCCGTATAGATGTAGCTGACCGTGCCCCCATGAATGATGCGCAGTCCGGCGCCGTGGTCATTCCCCGAGTTGACGCGCTGCACCTTGCCCTCCTCCACGCTGATGGCCTGGTTGCGCTTGCGCTCGACAAACAATTCCACGAAATCCGCGCCCGATCGCAGGGCGCGCTTGATGACGCTGTCCACGAGGGATGGATCGATCAGGGGCATCGGCTCGAGTTTAGCGGGGAGTCTCTAGCCAGCGCCCTTGGCGTAGCTGTGCAGGCCGACGATCCAGAGGTTGACGGCGTAGAGCGTCACCATGATCGAGATGAAGCCGGCCGTCGCGATCAGGGCGGTGCGACGGCCCCGCCAGGCGCGCAGCCCGTGGGCGTGGAGATAGATCGCGTACACCATCCAGGTGATGGCGGCCCAGGTCTCTTTCGGGTCCCAGCCCCACCACCGGCCCCAGGCGTGCTCCCCCCAGATGGCCCCCGCCATCGTCCCAAAGGTCCAGATGGGAAAGCCGAGCAGGATGGCGCGGAATGTCAATCGATCGAGCGTCTCGAGCGATGGAAGCCTGGCGGCGATCGCGGAATCATGCAGCCAGGACCGGGCACTCCCACTGCGATCCTTGAGCAGGTACATCCCGGCAAAGACGAAGCTGGAGACCAGGATGCCCGAGGAGGCCATCATGCTGCTCACGTGGATCTTGAGCCAGTAGCTCTGCAGCGCGGGAACCAGGGGCTCGGGGGACTGGTAGAGGCCGTAGCCGACCCCCATCAGGGCCACCACCACGAAGAGCGCGACACCGCCGCCGAGCGAGGCGACTGGATAGCGCACCGTCATCAGCAGAAACACCGTCACCGCGACGAGCGCGCACATCGAGCTGTACTCGTACATGTTCGCCAGCGGGTAATGCCCATCCGCAAAGCCGCGACTGATGATGGCCCCGAGGTGGACCGCCGCGCCGGGCACCACGAGCACCAGGCCAAGCCAGCGCAAGCCTTCCCGCCGATAGGCAAAGTAGGCAAAGTAGAAGAACATCCCGCCGAGATACAAGAGCATGGCGGCGAAGTACAGGTGGAGCGAGAAGTCGGCGACGGATCCCGGCAGGCGGGCCAGGTCGCCACGAATAAGGAGGAATCCGAGCAGGTAGAAGGCCAGCGGGGTGAGCCGCCACGCCATCAAGGGAGGTCGGGCCGCCGCCTCCGTCCGTGTCCCGACGCCGTCGGTGACGGTCAGCCTGGCCATCAGACGCCCGCCTTCAGCGGTGTCCTGACCGGAGTCAGAGGGATCATCTGCATCGTGTCATCGGGGAATCGTACGCGCTGGAAGGTGATGCAGTTCACGGGACAGTGATCTTCGCAGATGCGGCAGTTGGTGCAGCGATCGTAGTTGACCAAGATTTTCCCAGCCTTGCCCCCGAACTCTTCCCCAAGCACGGTGTTGCAAATCTCGACAAAGCCCCCACTCGACGTGTCGCGGTTCTCGCCGAACACGACGACGTCCAGCGCCTTCTCTGGGCAGACGTCGTCGCAGGCCCCGCAGAGGATGCAGGTCGCTTCATCGACATGGTGCACGGTATCGCACTGGAAGCAGCGCAGGGCCGCGGTGATGGCCTGCTCATCATTCCAGGACAGCTCGACCGGGCTCATGTCCATGCGCTTCTCCGCCGGAAGGATCGGCGGCTCCTCACGCGGGTAGTAATCCGCCTCCCGGTGATCGTCCGTCGCCTCGATCACCGTCAGCGGGGTCGCGTCCCGCGGGACGGCCGCCCCCAGGTATTCGTTGATGGATCGGGCGACGCGGTGACCCCAGGCGACGGCGTTGACAATGAAGGACGGGCCCTCGACGCAGTCTCCGCCGGCAAAGAGCTTGGTGACCTTGGTGTGGCCGGCAGTATCGGCCTCCATCAACTTTCTCGGGGTGAGGGGAACGCCCTGGTCCTGCGGAAAGTCCATGATCTGCCCGGAGGCAAAGATCGCGTAGCGGCAGGGAATCACGTGCTCGCTGCCGGGCAGCTTCTGCACGGTGTTGATCAGCAACTTCCCGCTCTCAGGGTCGAACTCGAGCTTCTTCTCATCCACGCGGATGAATTCCACCCCGTTGACGTGGCCACGCTCATCGGCCTTGATGGCGTTGACGATGACCCCGGTATGGAGCTGGAGCCCGATCTCGCGGGCTTCGACGAGCTCGTTGCCGAACGCCGGAAGGCGATCCGCCGGTTCGATGGACACCATCCAGGCCTTCCGCGCCCCACTCTTGATCGAGGTTTGCGCCGCGTCCGTGGCGACCGCCCCGCCACCGATGACGACCACGTCATCGCCGCGGGGGAACTTCTCCGGGATGACTTCGTAGGAGCGAATCCGAAGGAACTCCATGGCCGAGATCACCTCGGGAAGGTCCGAGCCCGGAACGGGGAGGATCCGGCCGGTCATCATGCCGACCGAGAGGAACACGGCATCGTAGTCGCTCAGCAATTGCTCGACCTTGATGTCCTTGCCCACGTTCTTCTCCAGGAGGACATTGACGCCGGTGTCAACGATCATCTCGATCTCCCAGAGCAGCTGTTCCATCTCGAAGCGGAAGTGCGGGATGCTCGCGGACAGGAGTCCTCCCAGTTTCTTTTCCCGCTCATAGAGGTCGACGCCGTAGCCCATCAAGCGCAGGTCCTGGGCGGCGGTGAGGCCGGCTGGGCCGGACCCGACCACGGCAACGCGCTTGCCGTTGTCCGGTGCCCGACGGTAATCGATTTTCATCCGGCGGGCCCAGGCATAGTCGGTGGCGAATCGCTTGAGTGACTTGATCGAGACGGCGTTCTCCGGACCCTGCACCCAGCCGCGCTTACAGTCGGTTTCGCAGGGGTGGTTGCAGAGGCGTCCCAACATCGATGGGAAGGGATTGGTCTCGTGAATGACGAGCCAGGAATCGAGATAGCGGCCCTGCGAGACGTAGTCGACGTAGGTGGCAATGTCCTGGTGGATCGGGCAGGCGCGCTGACACGGCGAGACCGGCACATTGAGCCCGAGGTCTTTCCGTCCGGAAAAGACCTTGTTGGAGGCCGTGTCGGTGGTGGTCTTGCCGATCTCCGCCAGGATGTCGTAGGCGCTGACCATGCCGACCGTGCGCGACGTTTTCTTGAACAGGGACCCCTCGTCCTCGCTCAGGAGCAGAGCCGGCGTGTCCTCTCGGACCATGATGTCGGCACCTGATTCCATGGAGTCCGCCAGGTTCCGCCCCGGCAACGGCCGCCGCATGAAGTGCTCAACGGGACCCGCCCCGTCCCCGAACATCGCGAGCGCCTCCCGATGGGAGAAGAGGCCGATCGGGGCCCCATTGCGGACCACAACGAGGGCGTCCGCTCCCAGGGCGATCAGTTCGGCCAGCGCGGTGGCCGCGGGTGTCTCGGCAGGACAGGTTGCCGCGATCGGCTGCAGCAGCTTGCTGAGGGTCGGCACTAGGGGGTTCTCACGGCGCGGCTGAGGTCCCGCAGGGTCAAGGCGCCAATCGGCATCCCGGCCTCCGTCGTCACCAGCACCAGGTGGCGGCCCGTCTCCCGCAGGAGGGCGACCGCATCGTCGAGCGTCGCCTCGGGCCGGACTTCCGGCAGCGGCGTGCGGATGACATCGGCGACCCGCACCCCCAGCCTGGCCTTCACGTAGCGCTGCAGGATGTCGAGGTATGAGACATAGCCGAGGCTCCGCTGGTCGACGATGACCGGGAGTTCGTAGACGCGGTTTTGCGCCATCATCCGAGCCGCCTGCGCCAGGCTGGTGTTCGGAAAGCAAAAGGCAAACTGCGCCGACATCACCTGCTCGACCGTGCGCGCCTCGCGGATGGCGGTGGGCATCAACCCGAAATTATAGGTGGCACGAGGGCCCCGACCGGCGATGGCCGTCATATGCCCGACAGACGACTGTCACGGGGCCGTCACGGGGCTCGTCGCGGCGCTCCGTTATACCCACGGAGTTGGCCGAGAACATCGCACAGCGAGCAACGACCGATCTTGTCGACCACAAGGCGCGGATCGTGGTTCCCTACCGAAGCCGATTCAACCGGGTCGT
The DNA here is from genome assembly GCA_036732165.1 of Candidatus Dormiibacterota bacterium. Taxonomy (GTDB): domain Bacteria; phylum Chloroflexota; class Dormibacteria; order CF-121; family CF-121; genus JALYYC01. The sequence continues at coordinate 171,924 of DAINCX010000001.1, forward strand.
CCGCCTCCTGGGCATGGTCACGCTGCTGGGCTCCACGTTGGGGCTGCTGGCCGCCGTGGCCGGCTTCCCGTTGAACTGGGGGAGCATGCTGGCCGCCCTCCTCCTCAGTCTCGTGCTGATCGGCTACAGCGTCAGGCCGAGCCTCCGCCGGCCCCGGTTTTAGTCCGGCTGCAGCAGCCGGAGCACCGCCGCCGTCATCACCTGAAAGCCGATCGGTAGGCAGCGTTCATCGATCCGGAACTCGGCGGTGTGATGGCCGACGCGGGGTCCCGCGGGCGCCCCGCCAAGCAAGAAGAAGCAGCCCGGTCGGGCCATAAGGAAGTACGCAAAGTCTTCCCCAACCATCAGGGGCTCAAAGGGGACGACGCCGTCGACCCCGACCACGCGGCGGGCCTCGTCGGCGACCGCGGCGGCGATTCCCGGGTCGTTGATCACCGGCGGGGCGGCGGACTCATGGCGGAACTGGCTGCCTCCACGCATCGCGGCCGCGATGCCCGCCGCGAGCTCCGGGATTCGTTGGAGCAGGTGGGCGCGCAAGTCGGGATCGAGGGTGCGAAGGGTGCCCTGGAGGATGACCGAGTCGGCCACGATATTGGCCGCTGTTCCGCCGTGCACGCTGCCCAGGGTGATCACGACCGGAGAGGCTGGCGCCGTCTCCCGGCTGGCGAGCGTCTGGATGGCGCTGATCACCTGCGCCGCGATGACCACGGCATCGACCGTCAGATGTGGCTGGGCGCCGTGGCCCCCCTTGCCGGTGATGGTCAGTGTGAACATATCGGCGCTCGCCATCACGACGCCGGGTCGGACGCAGACCTGCCCAACCGGCAACTCGGACCAGACGTGCAGGCCGATCACCCGGTCGATGCCGGTCAGGACGCCGGCATCGATCATCGGCTTCGCGCCCCCGGCGCACTCCTCGGCAGGCTGGAAGGCGAACCGAACGGTGCCGGGGAGCCGATCGCGATTCGCCCCCAGGGCCCGAGCGACCTCTAATGCGATCGCCATGTGCACATCGTGCCCGCAGGCGTGCATCACGCCCCGCCGGGTCGATTTGAAGCCGAGGTCACCAGCCTCCTGGATCGGCAGCCCATCCATGTCGGCGCGCACCAGCACGCCGCGGCCGGAACGCTGGCCCTTGAAGTCAGCGACGATGCCGGTTCCGGCGACCCCGGTCTCCAGGCGGTCCGGGGCTAGCGCATCCAGGCGTTCGCGAAGGTAGGCGGCCGTCTCGACTTCCTTGAAAGCCAGTTCAGGTTCGGCATGCAAGTCGCGGCGGTGCGTCGTGAGGTGCTGCTCGGTGGCCGCATCCACCTCGAGGAGTGCCCGCTGGAGCTCGGATGCCATCGCACCATTCTGGCAAACTGGTTTCGATGCCGCGTTCGCTTGCCGAGTACCAGCGAAAACGCGATTTCAGCAAGACCCCCGAGCCCAAAGGCACGCCGGAGCCGCGCGGGCAGAACCGATTCGTCGTCCAGAAGCACTGGGCGACGAGGCTCCATTACGACTTCCGGCTGGAAATGGACGGCGTCCTCGTCAGCTGGGCCATTCCGAAGGGGCCGACCCTCAACCCGGCGGAACGCCGGCTGGCAGCCCACGTCGAGGATCACCCGGTCAGCTATTACGATTTCGAGGGCACGATTCCGAAGGGTGAGTACGGTGGGGGAACCGTGATGGTCTGGGACTGGGGGACGTTCGAGCTGGAAGAGTCGACGCCCTCGGAGTCGCTACGCCGGGGCGAGGTGAAATTCAGGCTTCATGGAGTCCGGCTGCGCGGACGCTACGCCCTGATCCGCACGCGCTCCGAGAAGGACTGGCTCCTGATCAAAAAGAAAGACGAGGCCGCCGATCCGACCTTCAATATCGGGGCATTCATAACCTCGGTGAAAACGGGCCGCACCAAGGAGGAGATCGAGCAGGGAAAGGATGCGGTCTGGTCCAGCCGCCGCGAGGAAGGCGAAGGGGGGCTGATCAACCTGGCCAAGGCGCAGCAGGGGCCGATGCCCAGGAGCCTCGACCCCATGAAAGCGCAGCTGGTCGACCACGCATTCGACGACGACCGCTGGCTTTTCGAGGTCAAATGGGATGGCATCCGGCTGGTCAGTTTCATCGACAACGGCACGGTCTCGCTCCAGACGCGAGCCGGCCGCGCGGTCGACGCCGAGTACCCGCAGTTGCAGGCGATCAGCCGGTTGGTCTCGGCCAAGCAAGCCGTGCTCGACGGCGAGGTGGTCGTGCTCGACGACGAGGGACGGCCTTCCTTCCAACTGCTCCAGAACCGCGGCACAGAGCCGCGCCCCATGCAGTACGTCGTGTTCGACATCGTCTACCTGGACGGGCAGCAGCTCTTCCGGGTGCCGCTCGAGGATCGCAAGCGCCTGCTCCGGAACGTCGTTGCCGATTCGGACGTCCTCAAGTACTCCGAGCACGTGCTGGCCGACGGCAAGGCCTTTTACGACGCCGCCAAACGGAAGCGGCTCGAGGGGATCGTGGCCAAGCTGCGAGACAGTCCCTACCAGCCGGGCGTTCGCAGCAGCGCCTGGTTGAAGATTAAGGCGATCGCGCAACAGGAGGTCGTGATCGGCGGCTTTACCGCCCCCCGCAACAGCCGCAAGCACTTCGGCGCCCTGCTGGTCGGCGTCTACGACGACCAGGGACGGTTTGTGTACACGGGACACACGGGCGGCGGGTTCGATGAGCAGACGCTGACCACGGTCTCCCGGCTGATGAAGCCGCTGGTCGTGAAGACGTCGCCGTTCACTGGCACGCCACCGAAGACGAATGAGAAGCCGACCTGGGTCCGACCGGAGCTGGTCGCCGAGGTCAAGTTCGCCGAATGGACCCGCGACGGGGTCATGCGCCAACCGGTCTTTCAGGGAATGCGCGATGACGTGGACAGCAAGAACGTCCGCCGGGAGCAGCCGACGAGTGCCGACGTCGCGACAATCGTGACGGCCCGCGCAGTAAAGGCCCCCAAGCCGGACGCAGCACCAGCCAGGAAGGGCACCCGGTCCGTCCCGGCCGACGTGCCGGATACGCCGCTCAGCCGGGCCGCGGCAAAGATCGCGAAGACGCTGGGGACCACGATTCGCGGGGCGACGGCCGCCGAGCTCGAGGCCCTGGACGCCATCACAAAGAACGGCGACTGGGAAATTGGCGGGCGCGTCGTCCACCTCACCAACCTCGACAAGTTGCTCTTCCCGGAGGACAAATATTCCAAGCGGGACCTGATCCGCTATTACGTCCAGGTCGCGCCGGTCATGATCCCCCACTACAGCCGGCGGCCGCTCTCGATGAACCCCCATCCTGACGGGATCCATGGCAAGAGTTTCTGGCAGAAGGACAAGCCCGCCTACGCCCCGGATTGGATCCCGACCTTCACCTACGAAGATCGCAAGAATGTCAAAGACTGGATGCTGATCGAGGAAGTGGCCACACTCGCCTGGCTGGCCAATCACGCCGTCATCGACATGCATCCCTGGTACTCGCGGGTCGACAAGCCCGAATATCCCGACTGGTCGGTGGTAGACCTCGACCCGGCCGAAGGCGCCACCTTTAAGGACGTCATCGCGGTGGCCAGGGTGGTCAAGAGCGCGCTGGATCACCTCAAGCTGAAGGCCTTGCTGAAGACGACCGGGCAAACCGGCCTGCACGTCTATATCCCGATCGAGCGACGGTACACCCTGGACGAGAGTCGCGGGTTTGTCGAAAAGTTGTCGCACATGATCGCCGAGCTGATGCCGGACAAGGTAACCGAGGTCTGGGAGGTCAAGCGCCGGACCGGCAAGATCCGCATCGATTACACGCAGAACGTCATCAATAAGACCCTCGCCGGCCCCTACTCCGTCCGGCCGGCGCTGCGCGCGCCCGTGTCGACCCCGATCGCCTGGGAGGAGCTCGACGACCCAAAGCTTCGGCCTGACAAGTGGACCATCAAGACGCTTGGCGATCGATTGCTGGAGTCCGGCGACCTATTCCATGAGGCGCTGACGCTTCGCCAGCGCCTGCCGGCCCTCTGATGCGGCGATGACGCCACCGACCAGCCTCGCCGACCTGCAGGCGCGCCTCGATGCCTGGATCAAACAGCGCGGGCGTTACTGGACGCCGCTGTCCCAGTATGCCCGCCTGGCCGAGGAGGTTGGCGAGCTTGGTCGAGAGCTGAACTTTCGTTATGGCGACAAGCCGCGCGCCGTCAAGGATGCGGATGGGAGCATTGCTGATGAGCTCGGTGACGTGTTGTTCGTCACGATCCTCCTGGCGAACGACCTCGGCATCGATCTGCAGGCGACGCTCCTCAAGACGCTCGAAAAATATGAGCACCGCCTGGCCGATTGACTCAACGCGGGCGAGCGCTGCACCGCTTTTCCACAGGAGTTTTGCACCGCCTGTTAGCTCACAGTGGAAAAACGGGACCAACAAACGTTCCGTCTGGACTTGAGAAAGTGATGCGGCTATTTTTGTTCCCTTCGACCGGGCGGCGTTGCAGCAATCGGCGTTGACAATACGGGGAACGAACCGCTGGCTTGACACTGTGCGGAGCCAGCGCTACAATGCGGCAAACCTACATTTGGTATCCGGGTCCATGCGTTTACCCCACATTTAGGGGAGGGGAGCGAACCAAGGCTCACGCGAAGGGGATGTCACCGGCGGCGGCAGACGTCGGGCATGCGCCTCATCGGCGCACTCGCTCGGTTGTGGACTAGGGGAAGAACCAATGCTCAGGAACACACTCAGGATGATCAACCAGCAGGACCAGTGGTTCAACCAGCTGCGGCGCGAAGAGTCCGCACGCCGAACGTTGCGCTATTCGCTGTACCAGGCCCTGGAGCAAGTCGAGCGACTCCTCGAGACCGACATGATGGAAGTGCCGCTCGAAATGCAGGTGCGCCTTCGCCAGATCGTCGACGCGGTGGACCCCCAGTTGGCCTACCGGATCGACCAGGCCGGACCGAGCGCCCTCGATATCCAGGACATCATCTTCGAAGCCCAGGATCGGTTGATCAAGCAGGTTCGCACCGAGTCCTACTAAATCCCTCGAACGCTTCGCCTCCTGCGGAATCGCCCGGGAATTCCCCGGGCGGTTCTGCGTGTGGGCGTCGCGTTGTAAATTACGGGCATGCCGCAACCGATCGAGGTGTGGGACCTGTGGTTCCCCGGGCCGGGGTCGACGGGCCTTCCGTTCGCGCGCTCCCGCATCAGCGGCAACGACGCGGCCGACCGCGTCCTCGTCCATGCCGCGCCCCAGCGCTTGCAGGTCACGGTTCGCGATGACACCGGCACCGTCCTTGCCCGGGGGGACGGGCTGCAGCGCCACGAGCCCGGACCGATGAGCTACCTGGTCCGACGCGGCGCCGCGATCAGCCTGGAGGATGGCTGGCCCACGTCGGCCGACATCGGGCGCGTCGTGATCCTGCCGGGCGGGGAGGCCGGCATCCTCAAAGCCTGGTGGCACGCCGACGATCGCAAGGAATGGCGCTGGCAGGTCGAGTTCTTTAACCAGATCCGCGGCTAGCTAGGCCTGGACGAAGTAAGACCGGCAGGCGAGGTCGATCAGATCAGGCTCGAGGCGAGGAGGCCGCCCCAGGAAATACGCGACCTCGTCGAGTTGATTGAGAATGTCGCGTGGCTGGCAGCCACGAAACGGGCGCTTGAACGGCTTGTAGTAGCGATCCAACACGTAGTTATAGCCCGCCTCGTTGAAGACGATCTCATACTCTTTGCAGGACCGCTCGAAGATCTGGCGAAACTCGGCCGGAGTCGGATCCGGCACATGGATCTTGTAGCGCACCCGGCGTAAGAAGGCCTCGTCGACGAGTGATGCCGGCTCGAGGTTGGTGCTGAAGACGACCATCGCCTCGAACGGCGCTCCGACCGCCATGCCCGCCCCAGCCAGGGTCAAGTAATCGATCCGACGCTCGAGCGCCACGATCAGACGATTCAGGAGGGCTCGCGGCGACGAATCCTGGCGACCGAAGTCGTCGAGCAGAAAGATGCCCCCGTTGGCCTTGAGATGGATCGGAGCCTCATAAAAACGCATCAAGGGGTCGAATGACGGCGCCAGTTGCGCCGTCGTGAGCTCGCCGCCGGCTTTGACGAAGGGCCGCTTGATCAGGACCCAGCGGCTGTCGATGTTGGGGCCCAGCTCCCGGTTGACGCGCTGGTGATGCAAGGGGTCGAAGAGCCGCATGATCTGGCCCTCGATGTCAATGGCGAACGGAACGAAAATCGGTTCGCCGAGCAAGTCGGCGCAGGCTTCGGCAATGGTGGTCTTCCCATTCCCCGGCGCCCCGTAGAGAAAGAGCGGGGCACGGGCATTGACGGGCGGCCCCAGCTGGACCAGCAGGTCCGGGCTGAGGGTCAGGTGCTGGAGCGCCCGCGTGAGCCAGGCCGCCGTCACATCGGCCTGGCTGACCTGGGCCCGCACCGACTCTTCGTACTGGCTGAACGGCACCGGCGCCGGACCCACGTAATGGTCTCGAGCGAGCACGTCCCGAGCCCGCCCGCGGCCGGGGTCCGTGATCAGGTAGCCGAGGGACTCGCCGAAGTCGTGACTCATCGCCGGACCGGCCATCCGGCCGATCGTCTGGCACCAACCCTGCTCCACCAGACTCTGAATGGCCGGCGTCACGGTCGTATAGGGGAGGCAGGCGGCGGCCGCCCAGTCCTTGGCGGAAAGGGGCGACTTGAAATACAGGTGTTTCAGCAGTAATTCAGCCAGCCGGGCCACAGGGAGTCCAGAATCCTCGATCCTCGCCGGTGCCATGGGGATGAATTGGGGCTGGCCAGGCAGGGCGTGGACGGCGTGGGGGTCATGCGGCGTTGGTTGAATGGCCATAAGCAATTGGTCCGCCAGGGGCGGTTCCCTAGAGCAACCGGGCGCTGCGAGCGTTTCTTGCTATGAGGGAAGCGTCGGACGCGCCCCGAAATAGCGCTCGACCGAGAGCCCGTGCCGCTCCAGCTCGGCCCGGGCCAGCGGCTCGAACCGGCGGAGGTACCAGTCCTCGGCCGGGTTGCGCGAGTACGCCAGCAGCCGGTGATAGGGGAGCGTGTAGATCGCGCGGCCCGCCAGGATCTCGAGCATCTGGGGTGTAAGCTCGGGACGGGCGAGGGCGCGCCGCAGGGTGACGTGGACGCCCTGCATGTCGTAGATCAGGCGCACGCGTTTCGGAAGAAACACCATCAAGGCAAGCAGGATGGGAATTGCCGCGACCAGGATCCCCAGAATCAGCGCCAGCAGGTGCACCGCATGGGATCCCGCCTGGCCGGCGGAGATCAAGGAATCGCCGGAATGCGTCTTGAGCGCGTCTCCGGTCCGTCGCAAAAAGTCCGAAATGTACGGCACGCCGTTCGGCACGGACTGCTCGAAGGAACGAATCCACCCATCGAACGTCTGGCCGGCCTTGATCACGCCCTGCGCGAGCGCGTCGAGCTCGAGGACCAGGTGGTTGACGAACAGCCCGCCCTGCACGCTGAGGTAGATCCACGCGACCATGAGGAGGTCGGCGAACATCCATCCGAACCGCCGGCTGTAGATGTCTGGGTACAGGCGCATCAGGAGCCTCCTTCAGGTTGTAGAGGCTTAAACGTCAACGACGCGCGAAGTCTACAGCGCTTCGAGGTACTCGATGACGTGGCGGGTCAATTGGGTGGGCGTCGAGGCCCCCGAGGTGACGCCAACCCGGCTTTTGCCCTCCAGCCATTCGGGTTTGATGTCGCGGGCGGTGTCGACCAGGTAGGCGGGCTTGTGGGCCAGCTCCTGGACGACCTGTACCAGGCGCTTCGAGTTCGAGCTTCGCTCGCTGCCCACCACGATCACGAGGTCGCAGTCCTTGGCCGCTTCGACCGCCGCCTCCTGCCGGTCCTGTGTTGCGCGGCAGATCTCGTTGTAGGCCTCGGCGTGCGGATACCGGTCACGCACGCGCTTGATCATCGCCGCGGTGTCCCAGATGCTCAGCGTCGTCTGGCAGGTGACCGCGATCTTGTCGTTGGTCAGCTTAAGCGCGTCCACGTCTTCGGGATCCTGCACCAGGTGCACCTTGTCCGGGGCTTCCCCGACCACACCCTCGGGCTCGGGATGGCCGCGCCGTCCGACATAGACGACGTCGTAGCCCCGTTCGACCAGGTCTTTGACCAGGTCATGGGTCACGACGACATCCGAGCAGGTGGCGTCGACCATGTTCAGGCCACGCTCCGCGGCCCTCGCCTTGACAGCGGGCGAGACCCCGTGGGCCGTGAAGATGACCGTCCCCTGGTCGATCTGGTCCAGGCCCTCGAGCCGATTGTCGCGATCCACGAGCTCGATGCCGTTCTCCTGCAGCTCGTCGGTGACATGAACGTTGTGAACCAGGTAGCCGAGCATCCGGATCTTCTCGCCCGGTCGGGCCTTCGCGGTTTGTTTGGCAGCCCGGATGGCTTCAACCACCCCGTGGCAGTAGCCACGCGGCGTGATCTTGAGGACGTCCACGATTGGAGTCTACCCGCGCTCCGAATCCGCGAATCGACCGTTACCGAAGCGTGACGCCTCGCGAGTGCTTGTTCCTGGGGTTCCTCAGCCGATCGTGATCGGGCCACCCTGGACGTTGAGAATCTTGAGAAAGGCCAGGATGCTGAGCGCCGCCAGGACCATGATGAAACCACCCACGATGTAGGACGCGATGCGGTGCCGGGTGAAGACGGAGAGGCCCAGGAGCAACAGGATGATGGCCACCAGGATATTCGCGAAGTTGACGATAACTTTCATTCGACCCTCCTTAACTGACTGGCTTGTTAGCTCAGCCTATTGCTGAGCTTCATGCCTCGGACAGGGCCCGGTCAAGGTCTGAGATCAGATCGGCGACGTCTTCGATGCCCACCGAGATCCGGACCAGGCCGTCCGCCACCCCGTGGGCCCGGCGGATTTCAGCCGGGATGGAGGCGTGGGTCATGGCGGCCGGCAGCTCGATCAGCGCCTCCACCCCACCAAGACTTTCCGCCAGGGTGAACAGCCGGGTCCGTTCCACCATCCGGCGGGCCGCAGGCAGGCCACCCTTGACCTCGAACGAGATCATGCCACCGAAGCCGGACATCTGCCGCCTGGCCAGGTCGTGCTGCGGGTGAGTCGGCAGGCCCGGGTAGAAGACCCGCTCCACCTGGTCGTGCTCCTGCAGGAACTCGGCGATCAGGCGCGCGTTGCGATCGTGTTCGCGCATCCGCACCGCCAGGGTCTTGAGCCCGCGGAGCACCAGCCAGGCATCCAGGGGTCCGGGCACGGCGCCGACCGCGTTCTGGATAAAGGCCAGCTGCTCGCGGAGGTCTTCTCGATCGACCACCAGGGCACCGGCGATGACGTCGCTGTGGCCGCCCAGGAACTTGGTCGCGCTGTGGACCACGATGTCCGCCCCCAGCGACAGGGGGCGCTGCAAAAACGGACTCATAAACGTGTTGTCGACCACGACCAGGGCCTTTCGCTGGTGGGCCAGCCGGCTGACCGCGGCGATATCGACCAGCTTGAGCAGCGGGTTCGTCGGGGATTCGAGCCAGACCATCCGGGTCCGGTCGGCGAACGCGGCCTCGACCGCGTTGAGATCGGTCCCGTCAACAAAGGAGAAAGTCAGCCCCATCGGTTCCAGCAAGCGTCGAAACAGGCGATAGGTCCCGCCATACAGATCGTCGACGGCGATCGTGTGGTCGCCAGGCTTGAGCAGCTGCATGATCGTCGATTCAGCCGCCATCCCCGAGGCGAAGGCGAGGCCGTGGCGTCCCCCTTCAAGTGACGCGATACAGCGCTCGAGGGCCGCCCGCGTGGGATTTCCAGTTCGCGAGTACTCGTACCCCTTGTGCTGGCCGACGCCCGCTTGGGCATAGGTCGACGTCTGGTAGATCGGGACCACCACGGCGCCGGTTTGCGGGTCAGGATCCTGCCCGGCATGGATCGCCCGGGTCGAAAAGCCGGACTCGGGTGTATCGCTCACGGCGCCGCCCGGGTGTGGGCCATGAACTCGAGCAGATCGAGCCTGGTGATGATGCCCACGGGCTGGTCGGCATCCATGACGAGGAGGGCAAAGGCGCCGCCCAGTAGCGCGTTGAAGGCGTCGTCGATGTGGCCGCCGGCCGCGATGGTCGGGAACGGGCCGTCCATAACCGCGCCCACCGTGGTCTCGATCAGTCCCGGGTCCCGGTACACGCGGTCGAGCAACGATCGTTCCTGGATGCTGCCCACGACCTTGCGGCCCGGACCGCTTCCATCCTCGATGACCGGCATCTGCGAGATCCCGTATTCCTGCAGGAGATCGATGGCCCGGCCAACCTTCTCGCGGGAGGACACCGTGACCAGCTTTGGGAGCTGCCGTTCGCGCGCGGCCACCACGTCACGGACGAGTTGACGCGGGAACCGCTCGAGATAGCCGTTCTGCCGCATCCACTCATCTGAGTAGATCTTGCTGAGGTTGTTGCGCCCGGTGTCCGGCAGGACCACGACCATCACCGTCTTCTCGTCGAACTCCCTGGCCACCTCGATCGCCGCCTTCATCGCCGTCCCCGCGGATCCGCCCACCAGGATGCCCTCCTCACGGGTGATCCGGCGAGCCCACAGAAACGAGTCCCGGTCGTTCACCTGCACGATCCGGTCGATCAGGGTGAGATCGATCGTTCCGGGAATGAAGTCTTCCCCGATGCCCTCGACTTTGTAGGGCCGGATGGTGTCCCCGGAATAGAGCGACCCTTCCGGGTCCGCGCCGACGGTCAGCACGGCCGGTTTTTGCTCCTTCAGGTAGCGTGCCGTCCCGGTCATCGTGCCGCCGGTGCCCAATCCGGCCACGAAGACGTCCACCCGGCCGTCCGTCTGTTGCCAGATTTCCGGACCGGTGGTCTCGTAGTGCGCCCTCGGGTTGGCCTGGTTGAAGTACTGGTTCGGCTGGAAGGCGCCGGGAATTTCGTGGCTCAGCCGCTCGGCGACCGAGTAGTAGCTCTCGGGCGAATCGCGCGGCACCGCGGTCGGGCAGACCACGACCTCGGCGCCGTAGGCCCGCAGGAGCGCGATCTTCTCCGGGGATTGCTTGTCGGCCATCACAAAGATCATCCGATAGCCCTTGAGCGCGGCCGCGATCGCCAGGGCGTGGCCGGTATTGCCCGAGGTGGGTTCGATGATGGTCCCGCCCGGCTTCAACCGACCGGAACGCTCCGCGTCCTCGATCATGCGCAGGCCGATCCGATCCTTCACGCTGCCGCCGGGGTTGAGCGTCTCGACCTTGGCGAGAATCGTGGGCCGCAGCCCGGCGGTGACCCGCTGGAGCCGCACCAGCGGCGTGTGCCCGACGGCCTCCAGAATGCTGTCGAGGACCTGCACTGCGCCCATTCTAGGCGGGAGGGGAGACTAGAATCCGAATTCATGCCCGTCTCGGTCGCCAACTCCAAGATCGTCTACGACGCGATGAAGGCAACCGGCGTCAAGCTCGTCAGCGCCCTCCCGGAGACCTGGCTGGTCCACCTCATCCGGATGGCCGATGAGGACCCCGAGATGACCCTCGTCCGCCTCGCCAAAGAAGAAGAAGGCGTCGGGATCTCGGCCGGGGCTCATTTCGCCGGCGTCCGCTCAGCCATGCTGCTGCAGAACCATGGGTTCCTGCAGGCGATCAACGGCATCGTCGGGATTTCGCTGCTTTACAAGGTTCCCCTCCTGATGCTGATCACGGATCGAGGCACCTTCGGCGAGAAAGATCCCTGGCAAACGGAGGGGGGCAAGCACACGCGGCCGGTGTTGGACGCCCTGAACATCGCCCGGGACGACCTCGCGCGACCCGAAGACGTCCTGCCGAAGCTGACCAAGGCGATGACGCTGGCGCAGAGCTCGCTCTCACCGGTGGCGCTGCTCCTCCAGCGGGACCTGATGTGGGAGGAGCCGAAGTGAAACGCCTTGATTGCCTGAAGGCCATTTATCCGGCGCTCGAAGACTGCGCGGTCGTCACCATCATGGGCGCCGTGGCGGCCGAATTGTACTCGCTGGGCCACCGGGCGAACTTTTTTTACCTGGAGCACGCGATGGGCCTCGCGTCGTCGATCGGGCTGGGCATCGCGCTCTCGCAGCCCGACCGGAAGGTCGTCGTCATCGACGGGGACGGCTCGGTGCTGATGAACCTTGGCGGGCTGACGACGATGGCTCGCTCGCGCCCGAGGAATCTCGTGCATTTGATCTTTGACAACGAGACCTTGCTGTCCGTGGGCGGCGGCGCGCCCGGCGGCCACAAATGGTTCACCACGGCCACCTCGACCGGCACGGACCTTGCCGGGATCGCCAGGGCCGCGGGATTTCCCCACGCGCATCTGGTTCGCGAGCTGGATGATTTCGAAAAAGCAGCGCTCGACGCGATCCAAGGCGACGAGCTCAGCTGCGTCGTGGCCAAAGTCGACGCCGAGATGCCGGCCAGCTTCTTGATGGACATCCACATGCTCGAGAATCGGTTCGAGTTTCCGCGGGCTCTGCAGCAGCCGCCACGGCAGCGTGACGACCTGCGGCGCCCCACTCGCGTCACCGACACGCAACCAACGAATATTCCGGGACTGAAATCAAGGGAGGAGTGAACGGTTGAGCACCAGGGTCGATACGCTTACCGCGTTTACCGAGGGTCTGATGTCGGGATCGATCGAGGTGATCGATCTGACCCAGCCGCTGTCCGAGGCGACGCCAATGATCCAGCTGCCGCCGCCATTCGCCAACACGCCCAACTGGAAGACGCACGAGATCAGCCGCTACGACGAGAAGGGGCCCGCCTGGTACTGGAATTGGTTCGAGGGTGGCGAGCATGCCGGGACGCACTTCGATGCCCCGATCCACTGGGTCACCGGCAAAGACAAAGACGACGTCTCCCAGGTGCCGGTCAAGCGCCTGATCGGGCCTGCCGTGGTCATCGACAAGGCCAAAGAGGCCCAGGCAAATCCGGACTTCCTGCTCACCCGGGCGGATATCACCGTGTTCGAGCGTGAGCACGGGCCACTGCCGAAGGGTGGCTGGCTGCTTTATCGAACCGGATGGGATGCCAGGGCGCAGGATCAGAAGGCATTCTTGAACGCCAATGACACCGGTCCGCACACGCCGGGCATCGACATCGAGCTCGCCAAGTGGCTGGCGAACGAGAGCCCCCTGGTGGGCGTGGGCGTCGAAACGGTCGGCACCGACGCCGGGGCGGCGCACTCGTTTACGCCCCCATTTCCGTGTCACCAGTTCCTGCTGGGCGCCAATAAGTACGGGCTGACGCAGCTGGCCAACCTGGCCAAGTTGCCGCCAACCGGCGCTGTCCTCGTGGTCGCGCCACTCAAGCTCGTCAAAGGATCAGGAAGCCCCTGCCGAGCCCTGGCGCTGGTCCAACGATAGAGGCGCCGGCCGGCCTAGAGCTCCGGCCCGTCACGCCGGAGGAGCAACGGGCCTACTCGGCACTGATGCGGCGTGCATTCGGCTCGCCCTTGCCAACCGACGAGGAGCTGGCGGCCAGCCGGGAGATCACGGAGTTCGACCGGACCCTGGCGGTTTTCGATGGCCCGGAGATCGTCGCGACGGCTGGCATCTTCTCGTATGTCATGACTGTCCCGGGGGGCGCATTGCCGTGCGGCGGGGTGACCCGGGTCAGCGTCCTGAGCACGCATCGCCGGCGTGGGCTGCTGACCGCGATGATGCGGCGCCAGCTCGATGACATGCACGAACGCGGCGAGCCGCTGGCAGCGCTCTATGCTTCCGAAGCGCCGATCTACGGACGCTTCGGCTACGGCCTGGCCACCTACCAGGCTGAGCTGGAGATCGCACGGTCGCACGCAGCCTTTGCAAGAACGAGTCCTGATACAGGCCGGCTCTCGATGGTGGACGTGCCAACCGCGATCCCGGCCTTCACTCGGGTCTGGGAGAGGGCTCGGGGCAACCAGCCGGGCATGCTGGCCCTCGATGAGCGCTGGATCCGCAACCAGCTGGCCGATCTCGAGATCAATCGGGGTGGCGCCAGCCCGCACTATCGCGTGCTCTACCAGGGCAACGACAAGCCGTCCGGCTTTGCGCTCTACCGGATCAAGATGGATTGGGACGCCTCCGGCCCGAACGGGACGCTGCGCCTCGAGATGCTGATCGCCGCCACGACCGAGGCCTACGCGGCGCTCTGGCGCCACATCCTCGATGTGGACCTGATCGCACGCGTCTCGGCCGAGATGCGCCCCGTCGATGAGCTTCTGCGATTCCTGCTGGCCGATTCCAGGCAGCCGAAGACCAGGGTCGAAGATGGCATCTGGTTGCGGTTGGTCGACGTCGCCACGGCCCTGGCCGGACGTCGCTATGCGGTCGAGGGTCGGCTGGCCCTGCGCGTCCGGGACGCGTTCTGTGCCTGGAACGAAGGGACGTACGATCTGGTCGGCGGCCCGGCAGGCGCCGAATGCAAAGCACCTGCTGGTGCCTCGCCTGAGCTGGCGCTGGACGCCGCCGACCTCGGCACTCTCTATCTTGGCGGCAATCGGTTTCGAACCCTGGCCGACGCCGGCCGCGTTGAGGAACTCCGCCCCGGGGCAATCGCCCGCGCCGATGCGATGTTCGCCACGGATCGAACTCCGTGGTGCCCAAGTCACTTCTAAGCGGCGAGGCCAGCCCACAGGCTCGATAATTCGCTCGTGGACCGCGACACCTGCCTGTCCTTCGATCGGCAGGATCCGCTGGCTGCCGTCCGAAATGAATTTGCCCTGCCCGACGGTGTGATTTATCTCGACGGCAATTCGCTCGGGGCACTGCCCCGCGGCACGGCGACTCGGCTGGAGGAGGTGATCGCGCAGGAATGGGGTAGCGGGCTGATCCGCAGCTGGAACGCCGCCCACTGGATCGACGCACCGGCACGGATCGGCGGCAAGATCGGGTCGCTGATCGGCGCCAAGGCCGGCGAGGTGATCGTCGCCGACAGCACGTCAGTCAACCTGTTCAAGCTCCTGGCCGGAGCGCTGCGCGTCCAGCCGGGGCGGCACTTTATCCTGACCGAGGCGTCAAATTTTCCGACGGACGTCTATATCGCCCAGGGGCTGATCGAGTTGCTCGGCGGCAATCATGCGCTGCGGGTCGTCGAGCGCTCGGAGATCGAGCGGGCGCTCGACGGGAGCGTGGCGGTCCTGATGCTGACCCACGTCGACTACGCCACCGGCGAGATCCAGGACATGCGACAGGTCACGGCAGCCGCCCAGAAGGTGGGCGCGCTGATGCTCTGGGACCTGTCGCACAGCGCCGGTGCGGTGCCGGTCAATCTCAACGCCGCTCAGGTCGACCTCGCCGTGGGGTGCGGCTACAAGTACTTGAACGGCGGCCCCGGCGCGCCGGCGTACCTGTTCGTGGCGAAAGGCCTCCAGGAGGCAATGCAGTCGCCCCTGTCCGGGTGGATGGGGCATGCCGCGCCGTTTGCGTTTGAGCCGGAGTACCGCCCGGCTCCCGGAATCGCGCGTCAGCTGGCGGGCTCGCCACCGATCCTGAGCATGCTGGCGCTGGAGGTCGCCATCGACCTCTGGTTGGGCATCGACCAGCGGGAGGCTAGGCGCAAATCGATGGCGCTCGGCGACCTGTTCATCAAGCAAGTGGACGAAACCTGCCGCGACCTGGGCGTCGAGGTCGTCTCACCCCGGGACGCGGCGCGGCGCGGGTCCCAGGTCTCATTGCGCCACGCGGACGGGTACCGTGTTACGCGGGCGCTGATCGATCGAGGCGTGATCGGGGATTTTCGAACGCCCGACCTGATGCGGTTCGGGTTTGCCTCCCTCTACACCCGCTACGTGGACGTCTACGACGCCGTGGCAATCTTGCGTGATGTCCTGGTCTCGCGGTCGTGGGCACGGCCCGAATATGGGACGCACATGACGGTCACCTGATGACCAACCGGCAGGGCGATCGGCTGCTTCGAGGCTACTTTGGGAGCCGGCTTCTTCTTGTCGCAGTTGGCGTCATCACGCCGATCGGCATCCTGATCGTCAACGCGGCCGCCTTCGTGATGCGTAATCTCGTCCAGTTTCGGATCGCCATCGCCGTCTGCGCGCTGGTCAGCTCACTGGTGCTGAATGGGCTGACGGCCTCATGGCTGCTTCGCCTGGCAGGTCGCAGGTCGGTCTCGATCTACCTGCAGCATCGGGACTGGGCCACGATCGTGGCAACCATCATTGTCATTGGCAGCGCGATCGGGGCCGCGATCTTCACCTACATTGGCATGAGCAACCCCACGCACCTCCCGGATGGATTGGCGGTCATCACATCCGTGCTGGCCCTCCTCGTGCCGGTGGCGATCACCTGGTTCAGCCGGATGGTCGCCAACCGCCGCTGAGGATGCCCGAACCAGGCCGCCGTTCAGAGCTGCGAACGGACCTGCCAGAGTTCGGGAAAGAAGCGCTTAGTGAGCGTGGTCTGCAGATACCGAACGCCCGTCGATCCGCCGGTCCCCGGCTTGTCCCCGATCTGACGCTCGACCATGTGGATGTGGCGCGAACGCCAGAGACTGAAGCCTTCGTCATGATCGAGGAGCGCCTCGGACAGGTCAAAAAGCTCGACATGCTCCTCCGGCCGTCGATAAACCTCGAGAACCGTGGTGCTGCGGCGCTGGAGCAGTGCCGCATAGGCATCACGGACGGACGGTTCGTCGAGGCGTCGTTGGAGACGGGCCTGGTCATCCGGAAGGCTCTGCAACGTCTTCAGGTACCCGGGATCCTTCAGGCCGGACAGGAACTCGATCTCGCGAAATTGGGTTGACTGAAAGCCGCTTGCCGGGGCGAGCTCCGACCGAAAGGCCAGGAAGTCCCGGGGGGCCATCGTCTCCAGGACGCCGACCTGCTCCACGAGCAGGGCCTCGATGACGGACACGCGGCGCAGGTAATAGCGGGCGCCGTGGAGATCGTCTCGATCGATCGCCGCCCGAACGGCGACGAGCTCGTGGATGAGTTCCTTGAACCAGAGCTCGTAGGCCTGGTGGGCAATGATAAAGAGCAATTCGTCATGCGCCTCGGTCAGTCCAGCCTGCAGGTTCAGCAGCTCTGGAATGTGGAGATACGACCCGTAGTGAAGCCGCCGGCCGGACTCGTCCTGGTAGCCCATGCCGCCAAGCCGGTAGGGCACGCGACCCGGTTCTTCGGCGGCTGGCACGCTGCCAGCTTAGATCAAGTGCGAGAAGATAATGGGCAGACATGGACGAATCACCGTACTGGAATCCACGGCATGAAACGATGCCCCGCGACCAGATCGAGGCCCTCCAGCTCCGGAAGCTCAAGCAGCTCGTGGCGTGGTCGGACGCGACCGTCCCCTGGCAGGCCGAACGACTCAAAGCCGCGGGTGTGAGCGCCGACTCGATCAGGACCCTGGATGATCTGCGGCGGATCCCGATGATGACCCGCGATGAGTGGATGCAGGCGCAACTCGAGCGTCCCCCGTACGGGCCGCTGCTGGCGGCACCCGAGGAGCTCGCGATCCGGTACCACCTGACGTCCGGCACAACGGGACGAATTCCGTTGCAGGTCCTGGACAGCATGAAGGATTGGGAATGGATCGCGGAGATGTGGTGCTATGGGTTCTGGGGCTTCGGCGTGCGGCCCAAAGATATTGTTTTCTTTGCGTTCAGTTATGGGACGTTCGTCGGGTTCTGGGGCGCGCACTACGCCAGCGAGAAAATCGGCTGCCTGGTGTTACCGGGCGGCAACATGACGACCGAGGCCCGCGTCAAGCAGATCCTGACCATGAAAGCGACCGTCGTCTGCTCCACGCCGACCTATGCCCTGCGCATGTCGCAGGAAGCCCGAAGCATGGGTGTCGACCTGGCCAGCAGTTCTGTCAGGCGCCTGATCCTGTCTGGCGAACCGGCCGGGTCGATCCCTGCCACCAAGCGCCTGATCGAATCCGAGTGGGGCGCAAAGGCCGCGGATACTGCCGGCATGACTGAAGTGGGAACGATCATGATTTTCGAGTGCGAACGACAGCCGGGCGGCACGCACATCATCGAGGACCACTACATCGAGGAGGTCGTCGATCCCGAATCGGGTGCCCCGGTCGGCTACGGCGAACTCGGCGAGCGTCTCATCACGTCATTTGGCCGCGGCTTCATCCCGGTGCTGCGCTACCGGACCCGTGACCTCGTGGTCCGCGTGCCGGCCAGCACCTGTACCTGCGGCCGGACCTGGGACATCTATGAGGGCGGCATCCGCGGCCGCGTCGATGATATGAAGCTCGTCCGGGGGACGAACGTCTATCCCCGGGCGGTCGAGGCGATCGTCCGTGAGTACAAGGAGATCGATGAGTTCCGGATCCACCTGTACACGGCCGACGGGCGCCAGGATGAAATCGAAGTCCTGGTCGAGATCCCCGGCCCGGACGCCGCCCGGAACGAGCGCATCCTGCACGAGCTACGCAAGGGACTCTCGGCGGCCCACGAAGGATTACGCTTCGGGGTCAAGCAGGTCGAGCAGAACACCCTGCCACGGTTCGAGCTCAAGGCCAAGCGCCTGCAGGACGACCGAACGGTCATCGGCACCAGTGGCGAACGGCGGACCACGGCATGAAAAACGCGATGGGGGTCGAGCTGACGCCGGCAGAGCGGGCGCTCGTCGAGTGTTACCAGACGCTGGTGCGCATTCTGAAAGACACTGCCGACCTCGCCCCGTTTGAGCGCCGGAATGCCCTCAAAGCCGTCGCGGCGCTCTGGCAGGTGGCTAACGGCCTCGACATGGATCCGGGCCAGATTTACGACATCGGCGCCTGATGTTCGGCCCGGTTATCCATGGCGCGCTGGTCACGCTCCGGCCGCCCAGACTGGATGAAGCCGAGCTGATGGTCTCGTGGTTCGACGACATGGAGATCACCCGGTTCCTGCTCTTGCAGTTCCCGCCAAGCCTGGCGGGCGAAAAAGAGTGGATCGAAACCATGAGCAAGGCGAACGACCATGTCATCTGGGGCATCGAACGGGAAGGCCGCCTGATCGGGACCACCGGGCTGCATCAGATCAACTGGCCCAACCAGCGAGCCGGCACCGGCACGGTGATCGGCGACAAGACCGCCTGGCACCAGGGCATCGCCAGCGAAGTCATGGCCCTGCGGACGCGCTACGCATTTACCCAGCTGCCGCTGCGCAAGCTCCACTCCAGCTTCATCGACGGGAACCAGGCCAGCTGGCGGGCGCAAGAAAAGGCCGGCTACCGGCAGGTCGGTCGGTATCGCGAGCACGAGTTCCGCGACGGGTCGTGGCGTGACGAGATCCTGACCGAAGTCCTGAAGTCCGACTGGGTGGCATCAAAGCCCTAGGCATTCCACGCGGCCGACGGCCCGCCAAGCCAGACCTGGCCCTGGGAGAGCCGAACCGTCAATTCAACTTTGACCCTGGCCTCGACAAGCAGTATTATCGCGATATATCGTGATAGTGCGCAACAACAGGAGGGTTTCCAATGTGGTCACGACGCGAATTTCGATTTGACCAGTTCCGCCGCCAGATGTTCGAGCGTGGGGATCTCAAGTACGTCCTCCTCGACCAGCTCCAGGCCAAGCCCGCCCACGGATACGAGCTGATCAAGGCTCTGGAAGAGCGCTTCGGCGGCTTCTACGCTCCCAGCCCGGGCGCCGTCTACCCGACCCTCCAGATGCTCGAGGACATGGGCTACGTCAGCGCCGTCCAGGAGGACGGCCGGAAAATCTACAGCATCACGGACGCCGGTCGCACCTTCATGGCCGAGCGCCAGCCGCAGGTCGACGAAATGTTCAGCCGGGTGAAGGAGCGCTGGGGCGCCGAATGGGGCCCCCAAGCACACCGGTTGATGCACGACCTGCGCAACGACATGCGTGACCTGGGCCGCTCCGTCGCGAGCGAGGCCCGCAATCGCTGGCCGGATCCGGAGCGGCAGCGCCGCATCCGCGAGGTGATCGCGCGAGCCAAGGCCGAGATCCAGACCATTCTCTCCGAGCAACCCGCCGCGAAAGTCTAAGCGGAACATCGGCTCTAGGCGTCATCCAGCCAGCAGAGGTCGGCACGGCCGGCAGCCAGGATCGTGTTGATTTCGTCGGCGCTGGTGATGTTCCCGGAAGCCAGCGTCGGGATGCCGGCCTCGTTGCGTATTTGGTCGCTCGCCGGGACGCCGAAGAGGCGGCTGTAATCCGGCCGGCTTTCGAGGACCGTCTGTCCGAGCACGGGGTGCGCCATGTCGCAGCCGTGCGCGCGCAGCGTCTGCGCGATTTGCACGGCGTCGTCAAGCGTGGTTCCGCCATCGACCCAATCATTCGCCGTGAATCGGACGAGCAACGGGCCCTGCCAGGCGACTCGGACCGCGTCCAAAACCTGGAGCGGAAACCGCATCCGGTTCTCCAGGCCGCCGCCGTACTCGTCCAGGCGCCGATTGGTCAGCGGCGAAATGAAACTCGCGAGTAGATAGCCGTGCGCAAAGTTCAACTCCAGAGCGTCCACGGAGCATTGGGCGGCGATGCGCGCCGCCTGCTCGAAGGCACTGATCACACGGCGCATGTCAGGCAGAGAGGTTTCCTTTGGCACGCGCGCGCGCGTCGTATAGGGCAGCGGCGACGCGGACACAAGCGGCCAGCCACCCCATCGGAGTGGCCGATCGACACCGGCCGACCACAGCCTCGTCGCTCCACGGGATCCGGCATGCCCGAGCTGCAGAGCAAAGCGAGCCGGCGGCTCGGCATGCGCATGATCGACTTGGGACTTCAGGTTCGCGATCTGCTCGCCGGTGAAAAGCCCCGCCGTTTCCGGGGTGATGCGGCCATCCGGGCTGATCGCGGTGAAGGCACTGATCAAGAGGCCTGCCCCCGGGACTGACCCCGCCACCCGGTTAGGGAGCTCCAGGTCGCGGAGCCTGAACCTGACGAACATTGGTGGAGGACTGAGCCGCAGAGCCCCGTCCGTGGCGCCGGGCGCGGCCACGGCGAACTCGGAGTCCACGGAACGCAAGAGCCTGGGATCACGCTGGCCAAGACTCGTGTAGGTGATCCGGCGGCTCCGCGTCAGCAGGTTGAACGCGAACGTGGTCGGCGCGAAGCCCTCATAACGGGAGACATGCTCGAAATAGGTCGCGCTTTCCGAGGCCGCTTCCTGGAACCGCTCCACCATCGGTTGCCGCTCTAACTCATAATCCGTGATTGCCGTTTTGACGTCCTTGTGTCGGCGAAGGCCATCGGCCAGGGCGATGCTGTCTTCCATCGCGAGCTTCGTCCCCGACCCGATCGAGAAGTGCGCCGTGTGGGCTGCATCACCGACCAGGACGACGTTGCCGTGGTGCCATGACCCGGATCGCAAAGTCATGAACGTTAACCAGGTTGATCGATTCGAGAGCAATTGACGGTCACGCAATTCGGGCTTGAAGAGCTTCGTACAGTACGCGATGCTCTGGCTCTCGCTGGCCTGGTCGAGGCCGGCGGCACGCCAGGCTTGCTCCTGGCACTCGACAATGAACGTGCTGGTCTCGGCGTCGAACGGGTAGGCGTGCACCTGGAAGAGCCCATGCTCGCTGCGCCGAAAGATGAACGTGAACGCGTCCAGGGCCATGTCCGTGCCAAACCAGATGTACTTGGTCTTGTGCGCCGTGAGCTGCGGCAAGAAGGCCTGCTCGTGGCTGCGCCTGGTTATGCCATTGACCCCGTCCGCGCCAACGATCAGGTCGGCGTCGCCGAGCTCGCCGAGATTGCGGATCTCGTGCTGGAAATCGATCCGGACACCCAGATCGATTGCGCGTCGTTGGAGGATGCCGAGCAGGACCTTGCGCGAAATACCGGTGAAAACGTGCCCGCGGGACCGGATGCGCGTCTCGCGATAGACGATATCGATCGCGTTCCAGCGCGCGAAGCTCTCGACAATTTGCGAATAGCTTTCGTAATCCGCGTCGCGTAGGGCCCCGAGCGTTTCCTCGGAAAAGACAACGCCCCAGCCAAACGTTGCGTCCGGCGGGTTTCGCTCGATCACCTGGACATCGATGCTTGGATCGGCTTTCTTTGTCAGCAGGGCGAAATACAACCCGGAGGGCCCACCGCCGAGCACGGCGTACTTCACGCTGCCCGGCCAACCACCTCGGCAAGCCGGTCAACCTGGTCGATGGCCGACAGGGTGGGAAACAGCACCAGTTCATCGCAACCAGCGTCTTCGTAGCTGCGAACAAAATCCACGATCGCCCCTGGAGAGGTGAGATTGCCCGCTGCGATCTTGTCCGCGAACGGTCCCGTGAACGCGTAGTAATCGCGCAAATACTCGGCACCCGGGCCGGCGTCGTTGCCGAGCGCGAAGTAGCCCATCCCCCAGAGCGCCGGCTTCCCCGGCCGGCCGAGGTCCCGCCAGGCCGCCTGCGCCTTTGCCACGCTGCCCGCGAAGGCGCGTGCCGGCCCACCCCCGTGCATGTAGCCATCGGCGTACCGTGCCATCCGTGCCAGGGCCTCGCCACTCGAGCCGCCGACCAGGATCTCAGGCCCCCGGGATTTCGGCGTCGGTCCGACCCGACCCAGTTCCCAGGTCTCGCGAATGGCTTCGAGTTGCTCCGAGAACCGGCGGCCCCGGCCCCTGGAATCGACGCCCGCAATGTCATAGTCCTGCTGCCGGGCGCCCACGGCGAGGCCGAGCGTCAACCGGCCATTGGACAGTGCATCGATCGTCGCCGCCTGCTTGGCGAGGATCGTCGTATTGCGTAAGGGCGCAATGACGATCATGGTCGCGAGCCGGATGCGCCGAGTCACCGCCGCGGCGGCCGCGAGGGCCGTCAGCGGCTCATAGTTCTGGTAAGCAAGCCGATCGACGACGCCCAGACTGGAAAACGACGCGTGGTCGGCCCGACGGGCCCACTCGATCAGGAGCTCGGCACTCGTGCCCGGGGTCGAAGTCGGCAGCCCGACACCAATTCTCACTCCGTGGGAGATGATAAGTTTTCGCCGATGGGATCGTTCCGCGGCTCGGCCTCGCCAGTCCCAGCCTGGAAGCACTTCGGCTTCGTGTTGGAGGCGGGGATCGCGACCGTCACGTTCAGTAGGCCGGACAAGCTGAACGCCTTGACATTCGAGGTCTACGCCGATCTGCGGGACCTACTGAACGATCTCAGCCAGCGCGACGACGTGCGTGGGCTCGTGATCACGGGCACGGGGCGCGGCTTCAGCTCGGGCGGGGACGTCAACGCGATCATCGGCGCGCTGCAGTCGATGGACCCGCGCGACCTGCTCGCCTTCACGCGCATGACCGGGACCGTGACCCAGCGACTGCGCGAGGCGCCCTTCCCCGTCATAGCCGCCGTGAACGGCGTCGCCGCCGGCGCCGGCGCGGTCATCGCCCTGGCAGCCGATCTCCGGATCATGGCTCGCTCCGCGAGCTTCGCGTTTTTATTTACGAAAGTCGGGCTTTCCGGGGGCGACATGGGATCGGCATATCTCCTGCCACGGTTGATCGGCCTCGGTCGCGCAACGGAGCTATTGCTCTTTGGCGATCGGGTCGATGCCGAACGGGCGCTTACCATGGGCCTGGCCAGCGAGGTCATCGACGACGCCGAACTCGCCGATCGTGCTAGTGTCCTGGCACGCCGATTTGCCGATGGACCGGCCCTGGCGTACGCTGCGACAAAGACACTGCTCGCGCGCCAGCAGGACATGAACCTCACCGCGTCGCTCGAGCTGGACGCCATGACCCAGGCCCTCTTGATGAAGAGTGCCGATCACGCGGAGTTCTATGCTGCCTTCCGCGAGGGCCGCGAGCCAAAATGGACCGGCCGCTAGAAACGCCCCACCAGCTCGTCAACCCGGAATCGTTGCCGGCGCCATCCGGCTTTACCCACGCGGTCGTTGCCCAGGCAGGACGGACGGTCTACCTGGCCGGGCAGGTGGCGCAGGGAGCCGACGGCCGCATCACGGGGGAGACGATCGTCGAGCAGTTCGACCTGGCGGCAGCCAATGTCGCGAAGGCGCTCGAGGCCGCCGGCGCTGATCCACGAGACATGGTCAGCATGCAGATCTTCGTCACCAGCATCGACGAATATCGCCGGGCCCACCGCGAGATCGGGGAGGCATACCGGCGGCACTTCGGCCGGCACTACCCGGCCATGACCCTCCTTGAGGTGCGACGCTTATTCGATCCCGCTGCCAAGGTCGAGCTGATGTGCATCGCGGTCATGGCCTGAGAACTTTGCCTTCAGGCTGATCGCCTACGCCGGCGTCAGGCCGAGCGCGCGGGCGTCACGCCGAGCGCGCGTGCGCCCCGATTGGTCGACTCAGCACCCACGTGCCATCATTCGATCTTCGCAACGCCCAGCCGTCTTCGTGGACCATCCGGTGATGGCGCCGGCACAACAGGACCAGGTTCGACATGGTGGTCTCGCCGCCGTGGACCCAGTGTTTGACGTGATGCGCGTCGGTCCACTGCGGCGGCCGGCCGCAGCCTGCCGCGACGCAGCCCTGGTCGCGCGCCGCCAGCGCCCGCCGGGTCGACGGCGCGATGGTACGCGTCGCCCGGCTGATCTCGACATCCAGCTCGCCCTTGCCCGTGATCCGGGTCAGGGCCGCATCACAGGCCAGGCGGCGGACGGTCTCGCCTGGCACCGTCCCGCCCCATTCCAGCGTGCCCGCCGGGGCCCCCGGCGTCCCCGCCAGGGTCTCGAGGCTGGCCCGGATGACCAGGTGCGGCCGCGGCCCGGCCCCGTCGGCGGACCCACCCGCCTTGCGCTGGGCCAGCTCGACCAGGGCATCCGCCCGCCGCTGACCCGCCGTCCGAGCCTCAGCCTTCCCAGCCGGCCCCATCAGGGCGTTCAGGGCGGTCGTGATGATCGCCCCGCCTTCGGCATCGAGCAGCCCGTCGAGCCGCACCAGCCCGTCGAGCGGCTCGCTGACACGGAAATAACGCCGCTCGAAGGCCCGGTTGGCCTCGGCGAGCGCGCCCGCCGCGTCGACCCGGTGCTCGAAATCCTTGAGCACGCCGGTGAACCGGCCCGGGTCCATCGTCCCGGCCGCCTTCAGTAGCTTGGCCTCGGACTGGCGGACCGCAGCCGCGCCCACGTGATCCGCGGTGCGGGCCAGGAAGGACACGTGGTGGTACCCGAGGTCGCCGCTGGCAAAGGCCTGCTGCGTGGCAGGCAGCCGCTCCAGCTGGCGGCTGATCGTGACCCGCTCGGCGGCGGCCGCCCCGGAGAGCTTGCATTTCCAGCGCAGCCAGGCCACCAGGTCCAGCGCGCTGTCGGCCGCGTACTCGCCCGATTGATCGAAGCGCCGCAGCCCCTCGGCGAAGACTGCCTCCAGGGCATCGATGCCGGCTTCGCGAATCTTGATCAGCCCTTCCCCCAGCGCCGTCCCCTGCGCCCTGCCCAGCGCCGCTCTCATGCGCGCCACGGCACTCTGCAGGTTGTCGGCAGCCGCCAGCAGCTCCGTCATCACCGACGAGTCATCGCGAGCGCCTGACGCGGCCATGCTGCCATCGTGCGTCACACCTGTGACAGCTGTCTGTCAAATCGCCGGATCTATTTCTTGAATAGATCGCGGGCGATGATCTCGCGCTGGATCTCGGACGTGCCCTCGTAGATCCTGGGCGCGCGCACCTCCCGATAGAGGTGCTCCAGCAGGTGGCCGCGCTCCAGGGCGATCGCGCCGTGCACCTGGATCGCCACGTCCACGACCTGTTGGGCTGTCTCAGTCGCGAAGAGCTTCGCCATCGCCGACCGTCGCGAGACTCGCGGCTCCCCGGCGTCGTACGCGGCGGCGGCCGCATAGACGAGGGCCCGTGCCGCTTCGAGGCGCGTCGCCATCTCGGCCAGCTGGTGGGACACCGCCTGGAACTCGCGGATCGGACGCCCGAAGGCCGTCCGGGTTCCGGCGTGGGCGACCGCGGCGTCCAGCGCCGCCTGGGCCATGCCCACAACCGATGCCCCGACGCTGGGTCGAAAGAGATCCAGGGTCCGCATGGCGAGCTTGAATCCCTGGTCGACCTCGCTCAGGACCTGCTCCCGCGGCACGAAGACTCCATCCAGTTCCAGCCGCCCAATGGGATGCGCGGACAGGAGCTGAAGCGGCGTGCCGCTGAGCCCGGCGGCGTCCCCAGTGACGATGAACGCCGTAATGCCGCGGGTACCGCTGCCCGGGGTGGTCCGGGCGAACATCGTGTACACGTCCGCGTCGGGCGCGTTGGAGATAAAGACCTTCGTCCCGGTCAGACGAAAGCCCCAGCCATCGCGCTCTGCCCGCATCTCGAGAGCGCCGGCATCGGTCCCGGCCCCAGGCTCGGTCAGCGCAAAGGCGGCGACGGTCTCGCCCCGTGCCAGCGGCGTAACCCAGCGGCTGACGGCTTCGTCGGAACCCGACAGCACGATCGGGTATCCGCCGAGGGTCTGGATCGCGACGGCATTTTCGACCTCGGTCGAGACGGCCGCCAGGGCCTCCCTCACCGTGCACAGGTCCGTGGCAAGCACATCACGGTCCCGGCTCCCGCCGGCCCGACGCGGAAAGAGTCGCGGCAGCAGCCCGGCCTCGGCGATGGCGCGGATCAGGGGTCGGTTTACCCGTCCCTCAACACCTGCGTGGCCCATCTCGCTAAGGCGAGCGGCCACCGCGGTCGCCTCGACCCCAAGCGACTCGGGCTCGGTCACGCCTGCACGCCGCCACCGTCGATGACGATGCTCTGTCCGTTGATCCCACGCGCCTCTTCTGTACATAAGAAGGCGGCGATCCCCGCGACTTCCTCCGCGGTCATCAACCGGCCCTGCGGGCTGAATCCCTCGAGGATCTTTTTTGCCTGCTCCGGCGACCGGCCGGTTCGGGCGTGGATGTTTTCGATCGAGCCCTGCGTCATCGGCGTATCGACGTACCCCGGACAGATGGCATTGACCGTGACGCCGCGACTGGCCACTTCTGAGGCGACTGCCCTGGTCAGCCCGAGCAGGGCGTGCTTCGAGGCCGCATAGGCAACCATGTAGGGCGCTGCGGCCTTCGCGGCGATGGACGCCACGTTGATGACGCGGCCCCAGCCTACCGCGAGCATCAGCGGCATCACGGCGCGCGTCCAGTAGAAGGCGCCGGTCGCATTCACCTGAAGGGTCCGCTCCCAGAGCTCGTCGGTCGTGTCCGCGAGTTTCGCGCCGGCGGAGATGCCGGCATTGTTGACCAGGATCAACGGATCGCCCAGGGAGGCCCGGACCTGCTCCAGCGTCTTCTCAACATCGCCCCGTCGCGAGACATCACAGACGAACGCCTCGCCGCGCCGGCCCGCGCCACGAACGGCCTCCGCCGTCTCCTCTAGCTCTTGTTGCGATCGCGCCGCCACCGCGACGTCGGCGCCAAGAGCCGCCAGGGCCAGGGCGGTCGCGCGACCGATACCGCGACTCCCTCCGGTGACGAGCGCGACCCGGCCGGTCAGGTCGGCCATGTCACGGCTCGCCCAGGATTTTCGCCAGCTTGGACAGGTCGATGTTCCCGCCAGACACGATGCAGGCGATGCTTCCGCGGCCGGCCTTCCCGGAAAGCGCGACCGCCAGGGCGACGGCGCCCGCCCCCTCGGCAATGACCCGATTGCGCTCGGCCATCAGTCGCAGCGCCGCGGCAGTCTCATCGAGGCCGGCGGTGATGGAACCATCGAGCAGCTCCTGCGCCTGCGCCAGCATGTTGGGAAAGACGGTCTTGCTGCCGATGCCGTCCACGAAGGAAGGCTGATAATCGACCACCTGGGGCGAGCCGCGTTTCAGCGACGCCGCGAGCGGCGCGCCGGTCTCGGCTTCCACGGCATAAATGCGCACCGACGGCTTGAGCGCGCGGAGCGCGGTCGCGATCCCCACCGCCAGACCGCCCCCGCCCCAGGGGATCAGGACCGTGTCAACGCCCGGCAGGTCTTCGAGGAGCTCGAGGCCGATGGTCCCGTTGCCCGCCATCACGCGGTCGTCATCAAACGAATGAATAAAGACGGCGTCAATCCCTGGATAGCTCCGATCCGTAAAGGTCTGCCACCAGCGGTCGAAGGGGACTTTGATCACGCGACCGCCGAGCCGCTCGATCGCCCGCACCTTGGTGTCCGGCGCGTAGTCAGGCGCGATCACGGTGCAGGGAATGCCGAGCCGCCGCGCGTTCCAGGCCGCCCCCTGCGCCATGTTGCCGGCGCTTGCCACCAGCACGCCCCTGGCGAGCTCGGCCTTCGACATCGAGCTCATCGCATTGGCCGCGCCTCGAATCTTGAAGGAACCGATCGGCTGAAGGTTCTCCAGCTTGAGATAGATCTCGCCTGACCCGGCAGGGCGGTCCCAGGCGTTGAGGCGCACCAGCGGGGTGCGGATGGCGGCCTGGGCGACCGCCGGCTGGGCGGCGCGGATCTGATCGATGCCGAACCCGGTGGCTTTCACATCGTGACCGTCTGGCCGGTCCCGGTCTCCCTGGCGCGCTGCGCGACAAAGGCGGCCGACGCGACATCTTCGACCGCAAGCCCGAGCGACTTGAAGAGCGTCAGCTCCCGCGGCGAGCGGCGGCCCGGGTTCTTGCCGATGAGGACCTCGCCCAACTCCGCCTGGACATGGTCCCCCTTCACCGCCCCCTCGAGCATGGGGATCAGCAGGTCGCCCGCCTCCGCCAGGGCCGACTCACGCCGGTCCACAAAGAGGCGCGACGCAGCCATGGTGGCGGTGTCGATTTCACGACTGGTGGGAATCGACGACCCGACCGCATTGATATGGACGCCCTCTTTCAGCCAGCCGCGTTGGACAATCGGTTCGGCGCTGGCGGTCACCGTCGCGACGATGTCCGCGCCCTGCACGGCGGCCTCGACACTCGTCACCGCCTCAATGGGAAACGTGAAGTGGCCCCGCTCCTCCGACGCGAGCATGGCGGCCCGTTCGTCGTTGCGGCTCCAGATCCGAACGCGGCGAAGCGGGCGGACCGCCGCAATCGCCTCGATATGGGTGCGGGCCTGGACCCCGGCGCCGAGGATCGCCAGCTCGCTCGCATCATGCCGAGCAAGCACGTCGGTGGCCAGCCCCGACACGGCCGCGGTTCGGATCGCGGTGATAGCGGCGCCGTCCATCAAGGTCGAGAGTTGCCCGGTCTCGGGATCGAAGAGCAGGACGGCCCCCTGGTGTGTGTCGATCCCGCGCCGGGCATTCCCCGGGAAAACCGAGACGGCTTTCAGACCGAGAGCACCGGGCCGTCCCGCTTGCGCCGAGAGATGGCCCGGCATCAAGCCGAGGAAGCCACTGGCACCCGGGATCCGCATGACCATGCGCAGGGGGACCAGCGCCTCGCCTCGCGCCAGCGCGGCCAGGGCATCGCGCATGACCTGGATGCAGTCACGCATTGGCAACAGGCGGGCCACGTCCTGGCCGTTGAGCACCAGCAGGTCCATCAGGCCACCGCGCCTTCCATCCGGGCGACAAGCGCCTCGCGCTCATGGCCTGTCAGGTGCATATCGACGGCCTCGAGCCAGGGCCGGAACTGCTGGACGGTGCGCGGGCCGATCAGGGCCGACGTGATCGCCGGGTGACTGAGAACCCAGGCCAGGGCGAGCGCACCCATGTCCACGCCGCGTGCCGTGGCGGCCGTGCGGAGCGCGTCAATCGCCTGGAAGGTTTCCGCGGTCATCAGCGGCTTGTACGGCTGCGGCCGGAGGTCGACCCGAGACCCGGACGGTGGCCGTTCACCGAAGCGATACTTGCCGGTCAGCAACCCACCCGAGGTCGGACTGAAGGGCGTGACGGCGATCTTCTCGGCCGCCGCCAGCGGCAAAATATCGGCCTCGATGGCGCGCTCCAGCAGGCTGTAGCCGTTCTGCACCGACTGGTAGCGGTGCACACGCTTCCGGTCGCTGACGGCCAGCGCCTCGCGCAGCACCGGGGCAGTGATGTTGCTCGCCCCGATATGCCGCACCTTGCCAGCCTGCATCAGGTCATTCATTACCTGCAAGGTCTCCTCGACCGGGGTCGCCGGATCGGGCTCCATGGTCACGTACAGATCGACATAGTCGGTCTGCAGGCGGCGGAGACTGCCGTCGATCGCCTGCATGAGGTGCCGCCGTGAAAGGCTCCGATCGTTGGGACCTTCGGCGATCGCGTAGAAGACCTTGGTCGAAAGCACCAGCCGGTCCCGCACCTTGCGCTCCCGCAACCAGGCGCCAATGATCGTCTCGGAGACCCCACCCCCGTAGCTGTCAGCCGTGTCGAAATAATTGATCCCGGCCTCGAGGGCATAGTCCATCAGCGCAAAGGCCGTCGCCTTGTCCTCGCCTTTCCCGAACAGTTCCGGCGCCGAGCCGACGCCGCCAAAGCCGCCGCAGCCCAGACCGAGGACCGACACCCGCATCCCGGTCCGCCCGAACAGCCGGTACTCCATCCTCGCAACGCTATCATCGGCAGGAACATGTCCGTCCAGGCGCAAGCTCGCCTCCTCCACCAGGATCAGGTACCCGCACGCGCATTTCCCGGAGGCGCAATGCAATGGCTGGTCGACCAGCGACTCGGCGCCGCCCACATCATGTCGTACCGGCTCCGCGTCGACCCTGGCGATTCGGCGAGTCACGTCCATGACGGCGCCGAGGAGGCGCTCTATGTCCTGCAGGGCTCCGGCACCGTGACGGTCGAGGCGGCGGTCCACGAGGTGTCCCCGGGAAAGGCTGTCTTCATCCCCGCCGGTGCGGAGCACAGCTACGCAAGCCATGGTCCCGCCGCGTTGATCGTGGTCGGGGCGATGGCGCCACCGGTCGATGCGGCGGCGATTCGCCCCGTCATGCCCCGGCTCGACCTGAACGCGGCGCTCGCGGGCGTGACCGTCGACGAAGGACGCGTCCCGGCGAGGCTCATGGACGAGCGCCGGGTAACGCCGACTCTGATGGGCGAGCGGAGCTTCCGCGTCCTGGCCAGCCCGGATGTGGGTTGCCGGCAGATGACGCAGTTTACCGGCATCATCCCGACCGGCCGGGCGCCGCTGCATGCCCATCCGCATGAGGAGGCCGTCTACATCCTCGAGGGCGATGGCCGGCTCTGGATCGACGAGGCACCGGCCGGTGAGTTGCGGTCAGGCTCCGTCGTCTTCTTTCCGATTGGCGTCCGCCACACGCTGGAAAATACCGGCAGGGCCGACATGAAAGTGCTCGGGGCCTTCTCACCGGCAGGCTCCCCCGAGGCCAAGGTCAAGCCAGCCCAGGCCTGATCACATGCCCAGATAGGCGCGCTGCATCTGGGGGTTCTCCAGGAGGCGCTGCGCGGTGTCCGCCAGCACGACCCGGCCGCTCTGGAGAACGTAGCCCCGGTCGGCGATTCCCAGCGCCATCGTCGCGTTTTGCTCGACGACGAAAATCGTGATCCCGGTCGCGTTGAGCCGCTGGATCGTCTCGAACTGCTGCTCGACCAGGACCGGCGCCAGCCCCATCGAGGGCTCGTCCATGCAGAGAAAGCGCGGACGTGACATCAAGGCCCGGGCCATGGCCAGCATCTGCTGCTCGCCGCCCGACATGGTCCCACCACGCTGGCCCCGGCGCTCGCGCAGCCGCGGAAACATCTCCAGCACGCGTTCAAGGTCGGCGTCGATCTCGTCCTTCTCGTGCCTGGTAAAGGCGCCCAGCATCAGATTTTCCAGGACCGTGAGCCGCGGAAAGATCCGCCGGGCCTCGGGCACGATCGCGATGCCTCGCGTGACCCTCCTGGCGGTATTCCAGCTGGTGATGTCCTGCCCCTCGTACCAGATCGAGCCCCGACTGCATCGGATCGAGCCGATCACCGCCTTCATGGTGGTGGACTTCCCGGAGGCATTGCCGCCGAGCAGGCAGACGATCTCCCCACGGCGAATTTCCATGGTGACCTCGCGCAGCGCGGGGACCGGGCCATAGCGCACTTCGACGTCCTGCAAGCGCAGGACGACCTCGCCCTGTGCCGCCGTGCCGCTAGGCGGTCGCTGCCCGTCGGCCGAGGTAGGCTTCGATGACTCTTGGATTGCTGTGGACCTCCTTGGGCAGGCCTTCCGCGATCTTCACGCCGTGATCCATGACCACCACGCGGTCCGAGATCTCCATCACGAGTGGCATGTGGTGCTCGATCAGCAAAATGGTCAACCCCTGGTCCCGCATCGACCGGATCAGACCGGCGATCTCGACCCGCTCATACGGGTTCATGCCCGCCGCCGGCTCGTCGAGTAAGAGGAGCTTGGGGCGGGCCGCGAGCGCTCGGGCGATCTCGGTGCGACGCCGGTTGGCATAGGAGAGGCTGAACGCCGGATCGTCCAGTCGCGGCCCGAGCCGCTCCTGGAAGAGCGCAATCGCGCGGTCGACCTCGGCGTGCGCGGCCCGCTCCGCCCGGCGGGTGGGGGGCCAGAAGGTGACCGCGCCCAACATGCCGCTGTTGGTCCAGTGATGAGTTCCGAGCAGGATGTTCTCGCGGACAGTCAGCTGCGGGAAGACCCGAATATTCTGGAACGTCCGGGCGATCCCGAAGTGCGTGATCCGATGCGGAGGCACCCCGACCAGCTCCCGACCCAGAAGCCGGATGGAGCCCTCGGTCGGCTTCAGGACACCGGAGATCAAGTTGAACACCGTCGTCTTCCCGGCCCCGTTCGGCCCGACCAGGCTGACGATCTCCCCCTCGCCCACCTCCAGGTCGAAGGCGTCGACCGCCGCGAGGCCGCCGAAGTGGCGGCGCAGGCTCCGGATCTGGAGCACCGGCGATCCCGTCGTCATGGCTTCGGCTCCGGAGCCTGGACGATGGCGCCGGCGGCGGCCTCCAGGTCAGCCGCCTGCCCGAGCGTCGCGGGCCGCCCGGTCGAGGCCTCGGCCTCGGCGTCCGCGGAGAATAGGTCGAGGGTCCCGCCCATGACCCGGCGCGGCCGGATCGAGACGGTGCCGAGCAGCCCCTCAGGGCGAAAGACCATCACCGCGATCAGCACGATGCTGATGATCAAGTACTTGATGAAGACGAATTGCTGCAGCAGAAACGGAGGGACCGTGAAGGCGATCGCCCCCAGGATCGCGCCCGGGATGCTGCCCAGGCCGCCCAGGATCACCATGATGAACACGGTCACGGTCTGCTGTACGTCGAAATTGCCGGGGAAGGCATTGAAGATAAAGGCGCCGTCGATCATCCCCACGATGCCGGCCATGACGGCGCTGATGGTGAAGGCGAGCAGCCGGTACTTGAACGTGTTGACCCCCATCGCGCGGGCGGCCAGCTCGTCCTCCCGGATCGCCACCCACGCCCGGCCGGTGCGGGACTGCCGCCAGCGCAGCATGCAGAAGACCAGCACGGCGAGGAACCCGACGAACAGCCAGTAGTACATCAGGTAATGCGGGACCGGCCCGATCAGTGGGAGGGCCGTCGGGAGCTTGAAGGGATCGACCTGGTGAATGCCGTTGGTCCCTCCCGTCAGGTTGAGCGTGCTGGGGCCGAACTGGTGACCGGCAAGGGTCGGCGGCCGGTCGAGATCAAGGATCAAGTCCCGCATGATCAGGCCGAAGCCGAGCGTGACGATCGCCAGGTAGTCCCCGCGAAGTCGGAGGGCCGGCACGCCGACCAGGAGCGCGAACGCCAGCGTCACCAGGATCACGACCAGCAGCGCCGCCCAGAGTGGATAGTGCTGATTGAGCTGGTCACTCGCCACCAGCGCATACGCATACGAGCCGATACCGAAAAAGGCAATGAAGCCCAGGTTCAGCAACCCGGCGTACCCGACGACAAGGTTCAAGCTGATCGCCAGGCACGCATACATGGCGCAATTGGCAAGGATCGTGGTCCAGAACTGCGCGCCGATCCAGCTCGAGTTGTCCTCCAGGTAGCGCAGCACCAGGGGGGCCGCCGCCGCCACGGTAAAGAACGGGATCAGCACCTGGGGACGGGTCAGCGCCTGGTTCCAGGCGGCCGGGCCCGACTGCCACAGGTGCTGCCCCCGGGTGGGCTCCACCTCGATCACCGCCGGCGTCGCGCTCACGCCCGATCCGCCAGCGGCTGGCCGAAGAGGCCCTGCGGCCGGATGAGGAGAACGATGATCAAGGCGAGAAACGCGAACGCATCCTGGAACTCCGTGCTGATGAAGCCACCGGCGAGACTCTCCAGCACGCCCAGCAGCAGTCCGCCGAGCATGGCTCCCCGCAGGTTTCCAATTCCCCCGATCACGGCGGCCGTGAACGCTTTGATGCCAAGCAGGTAACCCATAAAGAAGTTGACCGTCGCGAAGCGCAAACCGAAGAGCACCCCGCCCATCCCCGCCAGCGCCGAAGCGACAAAGAAGGTCACCATGATGACGCGATCCACGTCGATGCCCATGAAGGTCGCGGCCTCGCGATCCTGGGCGGTGGCACGCATCGCGCTGCCGAACCGGGTCCGGAATACGAAGGCGTCGAGCGCCACCATGAGCGCCACCGAGACGGCGAAGAGCATCACGCCGGTGAGAGGCGTTTCGACGCTACCGAGGCGGACCACCGTCTGGGGAACGATCGCGTTGTTAGGCACAAGGACTGGGGCGGGGCTGATCCAGACCTGCACGGCGCTCTCGAGGAACAGCGACACGCCGATGGCGGTGATCAATGGCGCCAGCCGGTTCGCGTTGCGGAGGGGGCGGTAGGCGACTCGCTCAATGCCGACCCCGAGGAGGCCTGTCCCTCCCATCGCGACCGTCATCATCAGGATGACGATCAGGGCTCCCGGGATGGACGCGACCCCGCCATGGACCAGGACGGCGGTGACCCCGGCGGCAAGGAACCCGCCAATCATGAAGACATCGCCGTGGGCGAAGTTGAGCATCTCGAGGATGCCGTAGATGAGCGTGTAGCCGAGGGCGATAAGCGCGTACAGGCTCCCGGTCTCGAGCCCGTTGACGAGCTGTTGGGGAAAGTTTTGGAGGAAGTACTCCACTGGAACCTGGAGGGGGACGGAGCGTCCGTCCCCCTCTTTTTACTCCTTAGCCGGAGACTTGCTTTTTGACCACCATGTTGCTGCCTTCCGCGTGGTACACGTAGATCCCGCCGCCCTGCACGTCACCCTTGGCATTGAACTTGACCTGCCCGAAGATGGTGCTGAAGGTGTCGCTCGCCAGGTGACTGATGACGTCGTTGCGGGAAATCTTTCCATTGTTGACCGGCGAATTCGCGATCGCCTGGAGCAAGGTTTGGGTCGCCTCGTACGCGGAGCCATAGAACGGGCCGGCCTTGCTGATCGAGTCCGCGCCGTACTCGTTCTTGAATTCCGTCACGTAAGCCGCGGCCGAGGCGACGCCCGCCGGATCAGCCGTGATGTTCGTGGCGTAGGCCCCGTCGTAGGCGCCTTGCGACTTCGCAATGATCGAGGGATCCTCCTCGCCGTCAGTGCCCAGGAAATTGATGGTCTGCCCGATGGTCAATCCCTGCTGCTTCAACTGCGTCACGAACGGAGCGGTCTCGGGTCCCTCATCCGCGAAATAGACCCAATCGGCGCCGAAGGACTTGATCTTCTGGATGATGGTGCTGAAGTCCGTTTGGCCAGCCTTGGCGGCGTCCCGCTGGAACGGGATGTTGTGATCCGATAGGTACTTCTGGGTCGCGTCGGCGAGGGCCGTCGAGTAGTCCGACTTCGCATCCATGACCTCGACCTTCTTGGCTCCCTGGTCGATCAGGAACTTGCCGTCGGCCGGACCCTGGGCGTCGTCGCGCGCGTTGACCCGGTGCGCCACGCTGTTGCCGGAATCGGTGACCTTGACGTTCGAGGCCGATTCACTGACGAACGGCAGCGGCGGACTCGCGCTCTGCAGCCCCTGGACCGAGCCCAGCACCACGCCGGAGTTCATCGGCCCCACGATGCCGAGGATCGTCGGGTCCGAAATGCCCTGCGCCTGCAGGGTCTGCGCCGTCTGCGCGCTGTGCTGGTCGTCCCACGGGATCAGCGTCACCGGCGTGCCATGGACCCCGCCCTTGTTGTTGAAATCCTTGACCGCCAGCTTGATGGCCTGCAGGGCCCCGGCCCCGATGGATGCCTCGTCACCGGTGAACGGCCCCTCGGCCGCGATCTGGACCTTGGTCGGCTTGTTTTGCGTCGGCGTCCCGCCACCACCGCTGGTTCCACCGCACGCCGCCAGGCCAAGGCTGGCAACCACGGCAAACACGAGAATTCTGGGCTTGCCCATCCTGATGTCGACCTCCTCTCCCTCTTTCGTTTAAAACCTAAATCGTTCGCTCTTTATACACGGTTGCATCACGGAGAGCAACCATCGTTAACCGTTTCTAATCGCCGGGTCTTCGCAGGAGGTCGGCATGGCGATCCAGGGCGTCGAGCACCGCGTCAACGTCCGCGGCGGTGTTGTAGTAATGCAGCGACACGCGCAACGCACCATCCCGGGTGGAGCACAGAATGCCCTCCTCCGCCAGGGCCTCCACCAGCCTGGACGCGTCGGTCGACCCGACCATCACCAGGGGGCCCCGCTCGGCGGGTTGCACCGGCGTCAGCAGATCGAGCCCTCGCCGGCGGACTCCCGCGATCAGGCGACCGGCCAGCGCCTCGACGTGCGCCTGGATGACGTCAAGGCCGATCGGCTCGATCAGCCGGAGGGCGGCGAGGGCGGCGTAGATGGCCGGGATCGGCGGTGACCCGGTCTCGAAGCGGCGGGCCGCGTTCGCGTATTCGAGCTGATGCACGTCGTAAGCAAACACGTTCTGCTGCCCAAACCAGCCCGAGTCCGAAGGCTTGAAGCGGTCGATCAGCTCCTCGCGCACGTACAGGAAGCCGACGCCGGGCGAGCCGAGCAGGTACTTCAAGGCGCCGGTCACCAGGAAATCGAGGTCGAGCGCCTTCACGTCCATCGGCTGGGTGCCCATGCTCTGGTACGCGTCGATCAGGACGAGCGCGCCCCGTTCGTGGGCGAGCTCCGCCAGGGCGCTGGGATTTGTCTTGAACCCGTTCTTGTAGCAGACGTGGGTGGTCGCCAGCAGGGCCGTCTGCGAGTCGACCAGGTCCTCGAACGAGCTGAGGGGCAACCGCCCCCCACGCGCTTTGGCGAACTGGACCCGAGCCCCCCGTCGTTGTTGCGCCAGCAAAATGTGCCCCACCGTGGGGAAGTCGAAATCACTCGTGACGACCGCGGCGCGTTGGCCGTAGTCCAGCGAGCTGGCCAGGGAATTCAGGGCGGTCGAGACGGAGTACGTCACCGCAATCTCGTGGGGCCGCGCGTTGATCAGCGCAGCGAACTGCGCGCGGAGCGCCTCCATCTCGCCGACCCAGGTCTCCCAGGGGTTCCCATGCGCGTGCCAGGTCTGCACGAATTCCTGCAGGGCCGCTTCAACCGGTCGCGACAGGGCTCCCTGGGAGCAGCTGCTGAGGTAGATCTGCTGTTCGAAAATTGGGAACTGTTTGCGAAACGCGGCGACGCCATCGGTGTGCGCGATGCCAGTCGACACTTCTGGCATTCTAGTCAGGTGGCGCGAGCTGTCACCTCCAAGAAGTCGATGTTGTTCTCCGAATCGGTGATTCGGGAGATGACCCGGTTGTGCGTCAAGCAGCACGGCACCGACTGCCTCAACCTGGCGCAGGGATTCCCGGACTTCCCGGCGCCCGCGGCGCTCAAGGAAGCGGCGGTCGACGCCATCCGCGAGGACTTCAACCAGTACGCCACCACCTGGGGGGCCAAGGTCATGCGCGACGCCATCGCCGCCAAGACCCGGCATTTCCGCAACGTGGCGGTGGATGCCGAAGCCGAGATCACGGTGTGCTGCGGGGTCACCGAGGCGATGCTCTCGACCATCCTGGCCCTCGTCGACCCAGGCGACGAGGTGATCATCTTTGAGCCGTTCTACGAGAACTACGGTCCGGACTGCATCCTGTCAGGCGCAACGCCGGTGGTGGTCCCGCTCGTGCCGCCCGACTGGCACTTCGATCCCGAGCAGCTACGCCGGAGCTTCAACGCCAGGACACGGGCCATCATCATCAATACCCCGCACAACCCGACCGGCAAGGTGTACAGCCGCTCGGAACTGAAGATCATCGGGGACCTTTGCCAGGAATTCGACGCGCTCGCCATCACCGACGAAATCTATGAGCACCTGGTCTACCGCGGTGAGCACGTCGCCATGGCGACCCTGGAAGGAATGCGCGACCGCACCGTCACGATCAGCGGCCTCTCGAAGACGTACAGCGTCACGGGGTGGCGGCTGGCCTACACCATCGCGCCGGCTGAGATGACGAACGCCATTCGCAAAGTGCACGACTTCGTGACGGTGGGGGCGCCCCATCCGCTCCAGGTCGCCGCCGCCACCGCCCTGGCCTTCCCGGACCAGTACTACGTCGACCTGCTGAGCGCGTACCGGGAGCGCCGGGAGTTCATGCTCGAGATCCTGGACGAGGCAGGCTTTGCCAGCTACCCGCCCGACGGCGCCTACTACGTCATGACCGACGTCAGCAGCTTCCACGAGGACGATGTCTCGCTGGCGCACCGGATGGTCCGAGAGATCGGCCTCGCCACCGTTCCCGGAAGCAGCTTCTACCTGGATCCCGAGCGAGGCCGCCACCAGATCCGATTTTCCTTCCCCAAAAAGATGGAGACCTTGCGGCGGACGGCGGAGCGCCTGCGGCGGTGGCAACCCGCGCCGGCCTGATGTTTCTCGCCTGTCCCAACCGCTGCATGAGCAACCGATTTGAGCTCTGGAATGCCTCCGTGTTCGTCGATACCCTGGGCCGCTACCTCGAGTACCGGGTGACCGACGCGCCGCTCTATCGATGCACCGAGTGCGGGAGCCCCGCGATCGATCTCGGCGAGGTGCCCGAGGCCATGGCGGAAGACCGGGTCCTCCTGGACAATCCCGCGCGCGAGTATGCCTGCCCGAGCTGCGAGGCCCTCTTCAGCGCCCCTGGTGACCAGGCGCTGATCGTCTGCCCGAGCTGCGGACAAACCTTCCCGGTCAGCGCGAGCGACGCCGGCTGAGCGGGGCGACCCGGCTCGCGATCTCGGGGAGCACCTCACCCGCTTTCCCGTGAATGACGACCCGGGCCAGCCCGTCGAGCGGGGTCGGTTCGGCATTGACGATGCACAGGTCGGCCCCGTGCTGGAGCGCGAGCCGCGGAATTCCGGCGGCGGGGTACACCTGCATCGAGCTTCCGACGACGAGGACGAGGTCCGCCTCGCGCGCGGCCGCCTGCGCCCGCCGCAGGGCGTCGACAGGCAGCGCCTCACCGAAGAGCACAACGGTCGGCTTGAGAAAGGCACCACGGCATGCGGGGCAACGCGGAGGGCACTGCCGGCGATTGATCGAATCCGCCTCCTCTCGAGGAAACTGCCTGTCACAGTCGAGACAGACGACAGCCTTCGACGAACCGTGGAGCTCGATCACCTCCGTGCTGCCGGCCTGCTGATGCAGCCCGTCAGTGTTCTGGGTGATCACCGCGCCAAGACGCCCGTCGCGTTGCAGGCCGGCGAGCGCATGGTGAGCCGGGTTCGGCTCCGCATCGGCTCGGCGGTGGTTGAGACTGTAGGTCCAGTACTGGGAGGGATCCTGACGAAAGGTGTCGATGTGGGCCACCTTGTATGGATCGAACTTCGTCCAGAGCCCGCCCTCGCCACGAAAATGCGGAATCCCGCTCTCCACCGAAACGCCGGCACCGGTAAACGCGATGGCCGCCCGCGCGCCGGCGAGCATCTCGGCCGCGCGCTCGGTCAGCGCCGTCATCGAAGGCCGGCGAAGAGGTCGTCCTCCGGCAGCGGGGTATCGACGCTGGATCGCACCCGCTCGTACGCCTCCCGTGACCAGGCCTTCGGCCCAAGCACGTCGCGCAGTTTCATAAACCAACTGTCGGGCGGGATCTGCGTCCGGTGCGCCTGCATGGCGCGGATCTTGATGTCGGTAAAGGCGCTGACGTCGAGCCATGTGGTCACCCGATCGTCGCCGATCGCGAACGGGGGCGGCTCACCATCGGCCCCCCATCGGTTCTCCACGCCGGCCCGCTTCATGGCTTCCGCCATCTCCCGGCCGACGGATTTGGGAAAAGCCGTGTAGTAGAGCTTGCTCGGTCGGAAGGGCTCGCCACCCGGAAAGCGCTCGACGTTATCCGCGTAATAGAAGGCGCTGACGGCAACGCGATGCGTCTTGATGTGGTCAGGATGCCCGTAGCCACCGACTTCATTCTCGGTGGCGATCACCTGCGGCTTGACCCGCCGGATCACCTGGATGAGGCGGCCGACCGCTTCTTCTTCATCCGCCTGCCAGAACGTCTTGGGTTCCCGGTTTCGCGGCAGACCGGCCATCCCGGAGTCCTCGTAGCCGAGAAAGACGAGCTCGCCCACACCCATGATCTCGCAGGCCCGGCGCAGCTCCGCCTCCCGGATGCTGGCCAGCCGTGGGGCGGCCTCCACCGGGTCGAGATCCTTGTCGAGGATCTCCCCAACCTCGCCCCGGGTGGCGGTCACCAGCGTGGTGCGGACCCCTTCAGCGCTGTATCGCGCGAGGGTACCGCCCATGGTGATCGCCTCGTCGTCCGGGTGCGGTTTGACCGCCAGGAGGCTGAGAGGCTCGGCGGTCATTTGCGCTTGCGAGCCCGGATTTCCTGGATCAACTGGGGCACGACCTTGTGCACGTCGCCGATCACGCCGAGATCCGCCAGCTTGAAGATCGGCGCCTCCGGGTCCTTGTTGATCGCGATGATGGTCTTGGCCCCCTTCATCCCCACCGTGTGCTGCATCGCCCCGGAGATCCCGACAGCGATGTACACCAAGGGTTTCACCGTCTTGCCGGTCTGACCGATCTGGAGGGCATAGGGCTTCCAACCGGCATCCACCACGGCGCGGCTGGCGCCGACGGCGGCGCCAAGCTCGGCAGCGAGCTCATCGAGCATCGAAAAGTTTTCCGGACCGCCCAGGCCGCGACCGCCACTCACGATCACCCCGGCGTCTTCGAGCCGGGGGCCGGCGGCCTGCTCTTTCTCACGGCGGAGGACGCGGGCCGCCGCCCTGCCGGTCTCGGGCGGAGCCGTGAGTGTTTCGATCTGGGCCGCCGCACCGTTGGCGGCTTCGGCGGTGAAGGCCTTGGGCCGGACCAGGACCAGCGCGGGGGCTTTCGCCCGAGCCACCGTCGTGACCAGCAGGGTTCCGCCGAAAACCGGCGAGATCACCGCAATGCCTCCGTCCTTTCGTTCGAGGTCGGTCGCGTTCGCGATCAACGCCGTGCCAAGCTTCGCGCTCAGGCGGGAGGCGATGTCTCGTCCGTCGTAGGTCATGCCGAAGAGGACGAGCTCCGGCTGGTGCTGCTCGATCAGCTGCGCAAGGACCTCGACCGCGGGCACGGCGAGGATGTCTCGGAAGGCCGGATCCTCGTGGACGTAAACCTTGCCGGCGCCGTGGGCCCCCAGTGCCGCCGCCGCCCTGGAGGCGCCAGGTCCGAGGGCGACCGCCTCGACCTCGCCAAGGCTTCGCGCCTTGGTGAGGATTTCCAGCACAACCGGCTGGGGTTCTCCGTCCACTGTCTCGGCGAAGACCCAGATCATCTAGATGACCTTTAACTCCGCCAGGAAGTCGGCCACCCGCTTCCCGCCTTCACCTTTATCCTCGATGACCTCCCCCGCCTTTCGCGCTTCGGCGGCGGTCACCCGGACCACCGCCTGGGTCAGGGCATCCTTCCCCACCGTTCCGGCCAGGCCGAGATCCTGGATCGAAACCTGTTTCACCTCTTTGTTTTTGGCCTGCATGATGCCGCGCAGCGACGGGTAGCGGGCCTCGTTGATGCCCCCGGTCACCGTTACCACGGCCGGAAGCGGCGACTCGACGACGTCGTAGCCGTCATCGGTCTGCCGGTCGATCGTCACCTTGCCGTCCGAGACCTCGATCTTCTTGGCAAAGCTGAGCAGCGGCCAGCCGAGTAACTCGGCGATCTGCCCGGGGACGGCTCCGGAGTATCCATCAGTGCTCTCGGTCCCGCAGATGATCAGGTCGTACGGCTGGCCCTTGATCGCCGCCGCGATCGAGCGCGCGGTGCTGAGCGCGTCGGCGTTCTCCAGCGCCGGGTCGGTGATCAGGATGCCGCGAGCCCCACCCATGGACAGGGCCTTGCGAATGGCGTCGAGCGCTTTCGGCGGACCCATCGAGACGATGGTGACGTCGCCACCGTTCTTTTCGACGAGCTGCAACCCGGCCTCCACGCCGTGCTCGTCGCCCGGGTCGAGAACGACATCAACCCCTTCCCGGACCAGCCGGTGGCTGGTCTCATCGAGTTTGCCTGGGACATTCGGATCCGGGATCTGTTTGACGCATACCAGTACGTTCATTAAAGGCCGCTTCCCATTATGCGCAAAGGGTTTAGGCGGCCTCCGCCGGTCGATCGCCTAACGACTGAACCGGGACGCGGCAAACCGCCGGTAGAGCGGTCTTAAGAGGAGCCGGCCGCGCAACGAGCGCCCGAGGAGACTGTCGACGTCACGACGCCGGAGTGCCTTGAGCAGCTGGAGCGTCTTGCGCAAGCGATAGAGCCGCCATGCGAACAGCAACATCTTTTCC
The DNA here is from genome assembly GCA_036732165.1 of Candidatus Dormiibacterota bacterium. Taxonomy (GTDB): domain Bacteria; phylum Chloroflexota; class Dormibacteria; order CF-121; family CF-121; genus JALYYC01. Next base: position 214,276 of record DAINCX010000001.1, read on the forward strand.
TCCCTGTCCGACGATATTTGTGCCCCGCCTTCGAGTTTTTACCCCGGCTGCCCGGCTGATAATCGCTACGAACAAATGTTCTATCCTTGGAAGGACTTGGCCCGCACCGAGTACTTCGAGATCGTCGCCAAGTCGGCCCTGAACCGTGTGCAGCAGATGGGCTTCGGTTGGTCGCTCAACCCCTATCAGGGCTGTTACCACAGCTGTGTCTACTGCTTCGCGCGGGCGCATGCCAAGCTGGCCGACCGCGATCCCGGAGCGGGCTTCTCCGCCCGCGTCGGCGTCAAGGTCAATGTCGCCGACCTACTCCGCCATGAGCTCTCCAGCCGGCGGTGGAAGCGGGAGAAGGTCGCCTTCGGAACGGCAACCGACCCCTATCAGCCGATCGAGGGCTCCTACCGGCTGACCCGCCAGTGCCTGCAGGCCTTCCGCGATTACCGCACGCCGATCGGCCTGATCACCAAGGGGACGATGGTGATCCGCGATCTCGATGTCCTGGTTGAGCTCTCCCAGCGCGCCGGCACCACCGTCTGCTTCAGCGTGCCGACCGTCGATGAGGCCGTCTGGGCAAAAACCGAGCCGGGCACGCCCCCGCCCCGCCAGCGGCTCCGGGTCATGAAGGCACTCGTCGAGGCTGGGATCGAGGCCGGCGTCGGCATGGCCCCGGTTCTCCCGGGGCTCAGCGATTCACCGGCCCAGCTCGAGGCGACGGTGGCGGAGGCGGCCGAGGCCGGCGCCTGCTTTGTCTGGGCGAACATCGTCTACCTCAAGCCCGGCACCAAGGAGCACTTCCTGGCGTTCCTCGAACGGGAGTATCCGCACCTCGTTCCCCGCTACCGGAATCTCTTTCCGGGGGCCTACGCGCCGGCTGCGGCCAGGGCCCCGGTGATCAACGCCGTGGCCCGCCTCAAAGGCCGCTATCGCGTCGGAGACCGCCGGGTCTGGCGGGCCGAGCCGCCCGAAGCGCCTCTCCAGCTCCCGCTGCTCGGGTAGAACCGGTATTTGACACGGCAGCGCCAGTGTTCTACCGTAGCCGCGAGTGCTTCGTTGGCTGACCCGGCTGTTCAAGCAAGAGGTCGAGGCTGAGGCCCCCGCCGCAGTAGCACCAACGCCTGCGACGCCACCCCCGGCGGTCGAGGAGCCCACTGGCAGCGATACTGCCGTTGCCCTGGCGGACCCGGGACAGCCAGAGCTGGCGATCGTCGAGGCACCAGTGCGGCCAGCAGCCGAGCCCGAGCCAAAGGAGACCTGCCCGACCTGCGGCCGAACCAGCGTCTTTGCCGGACCTCCGGGCCAGCGATTCTGCACCTACTGCGCGCTGCGAGACGAGCTCTTCGATCGACAGGCCGCCGTCCAGGAATAGTCCTTGCTCTCCCACCCCATCCTCTGGGAAAGCGGGGTCTTTCTCCCCGAGCAACGGCTCTGGCTGGACCCGAAACGGCCCCGGCCGCGCGCCGTGATCAGCCATGCGCACAGCGACCACGTCGCGGCCCACCCGCTCGCCTACGCCACGCCGGCGACCCGGCGTCTGGTCAGCAGCCGGCGCCCCTCCACGGGCGGCATCGAGGCCATTCCCTTCGGAGAAACCGTCGCGCTGGACAGCTGCCAGATCACCTTTTATCCCGCTGGACACGTGCTCGGCTCGGCCCAGACCCTGGTGGAAACCGACTTCGGCCGAGTCCTCTATACCGGCGACCTCAAGACCCGCACCGGTTTCACCAGCGCTCCGGCGACCGCCATTCCGGCGGACGTGCTCATCCTGGAAAGCACCTTCGGCAAGCCGCACTACCGCTTCCCGGACACCGCAGAAGTGATCTCGGGTGTGATTGCCTGGTGCCGCCAGGTGCTCGCGGCAGGCGACACGCCGCTCCTGCTCGGCTACTCGGTGGGCAAGGGCCAGGAGATCCTGGCTGCCCTGGCTCAAGAGGGCCTTGGCATCGTGCTGCACCCTGCCCTCCTCAAGGTCACCGAGGTGTATCGAGAGCTCGGCTGCGCCTTTCCGCCGTACCGGGGCCTCGAGGACTTCGGTCCTGGGCCATCGGTCGTGATCGCGCCACCCTGCGCACGCCGCCGGGGCCTGCTCGATCATGGTCGCCGTTTCAAGACGGCCGCGCTCACGGGTTGGGCCATGGATCGCAGCCTGAAGGCTCGGCTGGAGGTCGATGCCGTCTTTCCGCTCTCGGATCATGCCGACTTCGAGGAGCTCTGCCGCTACGCCGAAGAGGTCTCGCCCGCCATGACCTACACCGTGCTGGGCTTTGATGAGGAGCTTGCCCTGCACCTGCGACGCCGGGGACTCAGAGCCAAAGCCCTCGGCGGCGTCGACCAGCTCCGGCTGTTCTAGTCCGGGAGTGACGGAATCTGCAAGATCGTTTTGGACTCACCGTTATTTCTGAGAGCGCACCGCCGGCAGGTGCGCAAGCGGTTCGCCGCTCACGCGATAAGGAGGTGACGCATGGCGACCACGAAGAAGGCCCCGAAGAAGGCCAAGAAAGCGACCCGGAAGAGCCGCTAGTGGCGGCCCGAGAGGGGGCGAGAGCCCCCTCTCGGCTTTTCTGCCGTGCGACCTAGGCCCCGCCGGTCGTGATCGCCCGGATGGTGAGGCCCACCATGAACAATCCCACCAGCCCATAGACGAGCGGCTCCCGACGGGGCTCGCGGCCGGAGGTGTAACTGGCTCCGATCGGAAGGGCAATCACCAGCAGGACGCCGTAGAGCACGTGCAGGCCGTCGTGGGGACGCCTGGCACCAACCACAAAGAGCAGGATGCCAATCACACCCTGGGCGACAAAGAGCAGTTCCGTCATGACCAGGGTCGACCGGTAGCCGCTCGTCGCCTCCCGTTTCAACAAGAAGGTGATCAGTCCCCAGATCCCGATGATCACCGCGATCAGGATGCCGGCCAAGGCGAGGCGCTGGTGAACGAGCAGCAGGAAGTTCACGGTGCGACCGCGGACTGATCAACGGCGGCGACGGCCGCGTCCAGGGTCTGCAGCGAGTTCTTGAAGCTGAGCACCCGGCGTGCCTGCGCGGCGCCGAACCAACGAGCCTCCTCGACTTCGGAGAGCTGTGGGGTGAACGGTGCGTCGGCCGTGAAGGCCACCAGGAAGTTATAGACCGTCTTGAAAACCAGTTTGCCCTCCCAGCGGAATGCGTACTCGATCGATGGCAGCGGGCCGGCCACCCGCAGCGCATCGATGGGGAGCCCGGTTTCTTCCGAGATCTCTCGCAACGCGGTCTGTTCGGGGGTTTCCCCTTTCTCCATGGCCCCCTTCGGAAAGAGCCAGCGGCCGTTCGCCCTGATCAGGGCAAACTCGGAACCCGCCGGCGTTGTCCGGAACACGACCCCACCCGCGGAAACCTCGCGGCGGCCGCGGGCGGATGGTCCGGGGCGTGGCACCCGACTATTATGCCGGGGGTGCAGAGGCCAATTTCGCGTCGGGCGGGGCAACACTTGCTGGTGGTGATGCCGCATCCCGACGACGAGTGCTTCGCGTCCGCCTCGACCATCGCCCGGTACGCCGCCGAAGGCGCGACGGTGTCCCTGGCCACCATGACCCGTGGTGGAGCGGGCCTCTGGAACGGCCGGGATGCGGGAGACATGCGCCGCCTGACCGACGTGCGCGAGCTGGAGCTGCGGGACGCGGCCCAAGCGCTGGGCGTGACCTTCCTGGAGGTGTTCGACTACCCGGACGGCGCCCTCGAAAAGGTGGAAGAGGTCGACGCCACCCGCGCGCGTTTCCTGGGAGACATCGTTCGCTGCATCCGCCTTCACCGTCCCCAGGTGGTGGTCACCTTCGGCCCGGAGGGCGTCTATGGGCACCCCGACCACAAGGTCGTCAGCCGCCTGGTGGTGCAGGCCTGCACACTGGCCGGGAACCCATCCCAGTTCGAGCTCGAGTCCACCGCGCTCGGCACGGCGCCCTGGTATCCGACCAAGCTGTACTTTCAGTCCGCGACGCCGGCGGCGGTCGCGGCCCTCGACCTGCCCCAGCCGCCGCGGATCACGACGCGCGTCCGCTGCGATGGGTTCGAAGACGCCAAGGTTCGGGCATTCACGGCCCACCGAAGCCAAACGCAGGAATGGGAGCCGCTGCGCAAGCTGATCGACGCACTCGGGAGCGAGGAGGTGTTCTCGCTGGTCGGTGCCCCGGAGGGCTTGTCGGAGGATGACCTGTTCGCCGGCCTCGAGCTCGAGGCGAAGTCCGGCTAGAGGGCCGCCGCCGGTGCACCGGCGTCCGAGCCCGAAGCGGCCCATTGGTCTTCCATCCGCATGCCATCGGGCGCCTCGGAGCGGATTCCGGTGGCGGCCGCCAGCGCGGCCAGTAGCAGAAGCGGTGGGAGCAGGATCAGGAGCGCCAGCTGCAGGCTATGCAGTGCATCGGACAGCCTGCCGATGGCAAAGGGAGAATACGAGTCGCCCAGGAGATGCTCGATCAGCAGCGACAGGGTAACCGCGCTGGCGCGCACGGTTGGCAGGACCACGTTTTGCTTGATGGCGGTATAGGGGCCGCTATAGAGATAGAGCGCGATCACCCCGAGCAGGAACATCGGGACAAAAATGACGAGGCTTGGCGCCACCAGCGCCAGGGCCACGAACAGGGCGCCCAGGGTAAAGCCGATGCTGCCAATCGGTAGGTTCGAGGCCTTGCGCCGCCGCCGCGACCACCGGTCGGCCAGGACGCCGCCGCTGAGCGTGCCGATCAGCCCCCCAAGGACGAGGACCCCGCCAGCGAGCGTGCCGGCGCCGGCGGTGCCCAGCGCAAAGCGCCGATGCAGGTATTCTGGTAGCCAGAAGGCGGCCCCACCAAGGACAAAGAAGAGCAGCGTTTCCGCGGCGATCGTTGCCCGCAGGCTCGGAATGGCGAGCAGGCCGAGAAAGCGCTGGATACTGATGCGGGTCGCCGGTCCGGTGTGCGGGCCGCGGGCCTCGGCGGCGCCCCGAAGGGGCTCTCGAAGCCGGAACGCCAGGACGGCGAAGACCAGCCCGGGGATGGCGGTCAGGTAGAAGGCCGCCCGCCACCCAAACCGACTCGCCACGATTCCGCCGCCCGCGAATCCCACCGCGATGCCGACCGCCGTTCCCGCCCCCCAGACGGACATCGCCCGCCCGCGCTGCGCCTTGCCGAAATAGTCTCCGAGCAGCGAGGTGCCTGCCGGGTAATAGCTCGCTTCGCCGATTCCGAGGACGGCGCGGGCGGCAAACAGCTGCACGTAACTGCGTGCGAGGCCGGTGAACAGCGTGGCCAGGCTCCAGATGGCGACGCCGACCCCGACCACGGTCCGGCGAACGCCCCGGTCGGCCCAGATGCCGAAGGGGAGGGCGGCCACGGCGTAGACGAGCAGGAAGGCCGTGCCCAGGCCGCCGACGGCGGCGTCGCTCAGGTGAAACTCGTCCTGGATCTTGCTGGCCACGACCGGGAGGATGTAACGGTCGAGGTAGTTCAGGAAGTTGATCCCGACCATGACGCCCAGCACGTAGCGGGCGTAGCCGGGCTGCATTCGTGCATTATCCGGAATCGGCTAGAGCTGGAGTTTGAGCAGCCTCGCCGCATTCTCGCGCAGGATCTTGACCTTCGCCTCGGGCTTGAGCTCGAGCGCATCGAGCTCCTCCAGCACCCGGGCCGGCTTGATGAAGGGGTAGTCGCTCCCGAAAAGGGTCCGGTCCTGGAGGCGTCCGCCGATCTCGCGGACAAGCTCGGGCGGATAGTAACGGGGCGACCACCCGGAGAGCTCGATAAAGATGTTCGTCTTGTGAAGCGCCATCGCGATCAGCTCCAGGTGCCAGGGCCAGCCGAAATGGGCGGCAATGATCGGCAGCTCTGGAAAATGGGCCGCGACGGCGTCCAGGTGAATCGGCCGGGCGGGATCGAGCTTGATGCCCTGGCCTCCTGGCTCACCGGCGCCGATGCCGCTCGTACCGGTGTGGAACAGGCATGGAATCTTCAGCTCGGCGGCCTTTTCCCAGAGTGGAAAGTGCCGCTCATCGCTGGGATAGAAGTCCTGGAGCGAGGGATGAAATTTTGCCCCGATGGCCCCCAGGTCGGTCACGGCGCGTTCCAGTTCGCTGATCGCATTCGCTTTCCACGGGTCGACGCCGGCAAAGAACGCGAAGCGTTTCGGGTGACGCTTCACGATCGCCGCCACGAGGTCGTTGCCTAACGGCGGTCGGTGGGTGGCGGTCTCCGCATCCCAGGCAAGCAGGATCCCGAACACCTGCTCCTGCGCGTACTCGACAGCCAGCTCGTCCACCGATCGAACGTGGACCTCGCTGCGGAAGTATCGGGCGGCGCCGTCCCGGTAGGGCCCCATGCTGCCGTCCAACCATTCCACGGTGGGGAGGTGCACATGGAGGTCGACGGCGCGGACCACCCCGTTCTAGGAGGCGAGTTCTCGCTGCGCGAGGATGGCGATGGCCTCGCCGACCGCGATCCGGCCACCTGTGACCACGCGGCTGTTCATGCCCCGCTTGCCATCGAGCTCAGCCCTGAGCCCCGGACGGATCTCATCCATCCGGAAGCAGGGCTCGCAGACAGAGGTGATCTCCAGCACGACCTGGGCACCGAGCTGCAGCCGGGTCCCCACGTCGAGCGTCATGACGTCCAGGCCTTCGACCGTCACGTTCTCCTTGATCACGCCCGACTCGAGGTTGAGACGATCGAGCGCCTCCTTGTCGGCGAGCAGGACCTGGCGCGTCGAGGCAGGACTGGCATGCTTGTCCCCGGCCAGCCCGACACCGGCGCTGAGCGTCGCCGAGGGCACGGATTGCATCGGCTCACGATGCCCTGGACAGAGTTGAATCGAGGCGATCCGGGCCGGCACCAGTACAGATTACGGGATCGTCGACTGTTGCTAGCATGGATTTCCATGCCCGCTGACGAGCCGCGAGTCGAGCGCGATTCCATGGGCGAGGTGCGCGTCCCGGAGTCTGCCTATTACGGCGCCAGCACGGAGCGGGCCAGGCAGAATTTCCCCATCAGCGATCTGCGGCTGCCGCGGCGGTTCATTCGCGCCCTGGCCCAGATCAAAGGGGCCGCGGCCATCGTGAACGCAGAGCTCGGTGTGCTGGAGGCCCGCCTGGCCAACGCGATCGAGCAGGCGAGCCAGGATGTCGAAGAAGGTCGCTTCGACAAGGACTTCGTCGTCGACGTCTTTCAGACGGGCTCGGGCACGTCGACCAATACGAACGCGAATGAGGTCATCGCCAATCGCGCCAACGAACGGCTTGGAAGCCCGCTTGGCGCGCGGCAGCCGGTTCACCCGAACGATCACGTCAATCGCTGCCAGTCGAGCAACGACGTCATCCCGTCCGCGATGCAGCTGTCGGCATCCGTCGCCATCTCGGAAGAACTGCTCCCGGCCCTCTCCTTGCTCGAAGATGCGCTCCGGCGGAAGAGCCAGGCCTTCATGCCGATCGTCAAGACCGGACGGACCCATCTGCAGGACGCCACACCGATCCGCCTCGGCCAGGAGTTCCTCGGATTCGCCGGCCAGGTCGAACGCGGCCGGCGCCGTCTTCAGGGCGCGCTCGCCGAGCTTGCGGAACTTCCGTTGGGTGGGACCGCGGTGGGGACCGGCATCAGCGCGCACCCCGAGTTCGCACAGCGGGTTTGCGCCCACCTGTCCCGACGAACGGGCATCCCGGTGCGCGAGAGCAGCAATCATTTTCAGGCGCAGGCAACGCTGGATAGCGTTCTCGCGGCAGCCGGGGCCGTGCGGACGGTCGCCGTCAGCCTGTGGAAGATCGGCAATGACCTCCGCTGGTTCGCGTCCGGACCGCGGGCCGGACTCGGGGAGATCACTCTCCCGGAGGTCCAGCCGGGTAGTTCAATCATGCCCGGGAAAGTCAATCCAGTGATCATCGAGTCGCTGACGATGGTGGTGGCCCAGGTGCTGGGCAACGATCAGACCATCCTCATCGCGGCGCAATCGGGGAGCATATTCGAGCTCAACCTGATGATGCCGGTTGCCGCCTTCAATCTGCTGCAGTCGATCGCCCTGCTCGCCACCGCCGCGCAAAACCTCGCCACCCGATGCATCGATGGCATCACGGCCACGGACCGCGGTCCAGAGATGGTCGAGCGGGGTTTGATGCTGGCCACGGCGCTGGCGCCGGCCATCGGCTACGATGCGGCCGCCAAGATCGCCAAGGAAGCGCTCGCGACCGGCAAGACCGTTCGGGAGGTGGCCCGCCAGAGAACGAAGCTCGCGCCGGAGGAGCTGGACCGCCTGCTGGACCCGGCACGCATGACCGAACCGGGCCTGGGGGTCGAGTCGGCCGGCGGATAACCCCGCCGATCCGGCGCGCCTAGCTGTCCGCCTCGATCAAGCCCTTGCGGATGGCGTACTTGACCAACTCGGTCCGGTCGTGCATCCGAAGTTTTTTCATGATGTGGTCGCGGTGTGTCTGCACGGTCTTGATGCTGAGGAAGAGGCTGTCCGCAATCTGCCGGTTGGTCTTCCCTTCCGCAACCAGCCGCAGAACCTCGCGCTCTCGGTCGCTCAGGGGCTCGAAGGTCTCGCGCTCCGGTGCCCGCTGCAGGTAGTCGGACACCAGCAGCCGCGCGACCGATGGATACAGGTAAGGCTCACCCTTGCTCGCCGCCTCGATGGCCGCGATGAGATCGGAGGCGGCGGCTTTCTTCAGCACGTAGCCGACGGCTCCAGCCTTCAAGGTCTGAAAAAAATATTCCTCGTTGTCGTGCGCGGTCAGGATGAGCACGTGGGTTTGGGGACACATCCGGCGAACCTCTCTCGTGACCTCGATCCCGGACATCCCGGGCATGGCGACGTCCACCACCGCCACGTCCGGACAGTTCGCCCGGGCCAGGCGGATCGCCTCGCGCCCATCGGTGGCCTCCGCAATCACCTGGATGTCGCTCTGGCCGTCGATGACCGCGCGGATCCCCGCCCGGACGAGGTTGTGGTCTTCCACCAGCATGACGCGGATCGGCTGCCGCTCAACCGGCATGACGATCCTCCAGCGGCAGTTCCGCCACGACCTCGGTGCCCCGGGACGGGGCCGAGTGGACCTCGAGCGTGCCGCGCAACAGGGTGGCGCGCTCGCGCATCCCGAAGAGGCCGAGACCGGTCCGGCCCCGCTCCTCGGTGTCGGGAATGCTGTCCGGATCGAACCCCACCCCGTCGTCGCGCACCCGCAACCGGACGCCGCTCCCGTTGAGGCTCTGCAGGTCGATGTCGATGCGCGAGGCCCGGGCGTACTTGTTGGCATTCGTCAGGGCCTCCTGCGCGATGCGGTAGAGTGCCGTTTCGATCGGGGGCGGCAGGCGCTCCTTGAGGCCGTCGACGTGGACCAGGACCTGCGGGCCTGAGCGCTGCCGCGCCAGCGTTCGGAGCGCCGGGACGAGGCCCAGGTCGTCGAGCACCGACGGGCGCAGGTCCTGCGACATGCGATGCACCTCCTCGAGCGTCTCCTCCAGCGTGCGCTTGACCGCGGTCAGCTGCTCGCGTGCCCGGGGGTCCACGGTCCGCTCCAGCAGCAGGTCCAGGCTGATGATCTCGTGTGTCAATGCCTGGCCGGTCTGGTCATGCAGCTCGCGCGCGACACGTTGGCGCTCGCGCTCCTGCGCCTGCAGGACGCGCTGCGCGCTGAGGTGTCGCTCGTGCTCGAGGCGGTCGAGCATAGAGTTGAATACCATCGCAATCCGGCGCACATCCGGATCGGCGTAGCTGGAGTGGACGCGCGGTTCGTGGACGTCCGGCTGGACCGCGCCCATCATCGACTCCAGTTCGTGCAGCGGGCGGAACGCCAGCCTGAGGATCAGGAAGTTGACCACGAGGATGGCGAGAAGCCCGACGGCCAGCAGGATCAGAAGAAACGGCAACCGCGAACGGCCGGAAAAATTGAGCGCGATCAGCGGACCACTCAAGGCTCCGACAACGATGATCGCGCTGTTCGCCACCGCGACCTTCTGAAACGTCGTCAGGTTTCGATGCCACGAACGAGGGTCGAGGGAGGCTCTCACAGTTCATTGTAGGCACGGATGACGCGCACCCTTGATGGCTGATTTCTGAATCAGTCGATGGCGCGATCCAATCAGGTGGGCGCCTGATGGCCGCCGCGACTAGCCGGCACACAGACTGGGTAGAGACTCCCATGACCACGATGAAAGCACTCACCCGGCGGTCATTGATGGACAAGGCGGTGAAAGGCGCCGGCCTTGCCATTGCCGCGATCATCGGCCTGCCGGCGCTTGGGCTCGGCATCGCGTCGGCGACCGGCGGCGCCATGAAAACGCTGGTGAAGGTTGGGCGTGTCGCCCAGGTCGGGCCGGATCCGGTGGCGGTCCCCATCGCCTACCTGGCGCGCGATGCCTGGCGGCAGAGCCAGGAACAGGGCGTCGTCTACCTGCGCAGGCCGAGCAGCGGGGCGATTGAGGCGCTGAGCGCCCGGTGCACGCATCTCGGCTGTACCGTGCACTGGGCGGCGGCCGAAAACCGGTTCCAGTGCCCCTGCCATGGCAGCCAGTTCGCCGCCGACGGGACCGTGTTGCACGGTCCCGCCCAGCGCCCGCTGGATCGGCTTCCGGTCCAGCAGCGAGGGGAGGACGTCTTCGTCGAGGTATGAGGGCCAGGATCGCCCGGTATGTCGATGAGCGCACCGGGCTCGGACCGGTCGTTCGGTATGTGCTCGATCGCCGTATCCCGCAGGGGATCTCCTGGCTGCACACCTTCGGCAGTGCCAGCCTGACGCTCTTTGCGCTGATGGTGGTGACCGGGATGTTCCTGGCACTCAACTACGCGCCGTCGATCACGGATGCGCATGCCAGCACGGCCTATATCCAGCACCAGGTTCCCTTCGGCGGGTTCGTCCTCGGCCTCCACTACTGGGGCGCGAGCGCGATGGTTGTGCTCGTGGTGCTGCACCTGCTCCGGGTCTTCTTCATGGGCGCCTACAAGTTCCCGCGGGAGCTCAACTGGATGGTCGGCGTCATGATCTTCGGGCTGGTCCTCCTCTTTGCCTTTACCGGCTACCTCCTGCCATGGGATAACACCGCGTTTTTTGCCACGCGGGTCGGGGTCAATATCGTCGCTTCCGTTCCGCTCGTCGGCGATGCGATGGCCGCCCTGCTTCGAGGTGGGGCGGACGTCGGGGCCGCGACCCTGACCCACTTCTATGCGATCCACGTGCTGTTCCTGCCCGCGCTGGTGACCGCGCTGATCGCCGGCCACCTGTTCCTGGTAATCCGAAATGGGATCGCGCCGCTGCCTCGCCGGGCCCATGCCCCCGCTCTCGGGCGGCCCACGGTGCTTGGCGAGGGACCTGGCGCGATGCGGGCACGGGAGACGGACTTGCCCTCGGCCGACCCGGCTCCCGTCCGGATGGGGGACAGCTTCTACCCGCGCCACGTGTTGATGGACGCCATCACCTCGCTGCTCGTCCTGCTCCTAGTGGTTGCCCTGGCCCTCCTCTTCGCGGTGCCTGACAGCGGCAACGCGAACCCGGGGAACTCGACCTTTGTGCCCCGGCCGGCCTGGTACTTCCTGGCCCCCTTCCAGCTGCTCAAGTACGTGCCGGGGCCCCTTCAGGCGCTGGCCACCGCCGTGCTGCCGCTGGTTGCCGTCGTGGCCCTCTTCGCGCTGCCCTTCATCGACCGCCGCCGCGGTCGTCACCCGTTCGAGCGTCCCGCGGTGACCGCGATCGGCGCGGCGGGCGTCCTGGCGATCGTGGCGCTCACCATCGCCGGCGCGTTCTCCCACTAACCCCCTCCCCTCCTATCGCGGGCCACTCCCCCAGTGGCCCGCATTCTCTTTCAGATCCGTAACAGCCAGGCGGCGCTGCGACAATAAGGCGAGATGGCTTCCGAGAGTTTCGACTACGAGCGTGTCGCCCGGGTGACCGCCGGCGCGGTCGGCGAGCCGGGGAAGCGCACCTTCTTTCTTCAGCTCCAGTCCGGCGGCGCCATCGTCAGCCTGGCGATCGAAAAGGATCAGTTGCGCGTGCTCGCGGCGCGGTTGGAGGAAGTGTTCGCCACGGTCTCGCTGCCGGCGGCTGGCCCGATGCCCGACATGGCCCTGCAGGAACCGGTCCGACCGGCGTGGCGGGTTGGCCTGATGACCCTCGCCTACGACGAGGCCCGCAACGACTTCGAGGTCTCCCTGGTGGAACTGGTGGACGAAGGCGCCGAGCCCGCCACCGGTCACTTCCTGGCCACCGTGGGCCAGATGCAGGCGCTGGCCCAACACACGACGGAACTGATCGCCGCTGGGCGGCCGCCCTGTCCGATGTGCGGGGGACCGATCGACCACGACGGTGGGATGTGCCCGCGGTTGAACGGGCACCACTGAGCCGTCGGGATGCCTGAGTCCGCCCGATCCCTGGAAGGCGAGCGCCATTCCCATCTGCTTCGCGAGGGCCAGATCACCCCACGCGGCTTGATGCCGGATTGCTCGAATTACACCTACCTGGCGCAGGTTCGTGGCAAGTCGGGGCAGGAAACGCTCGCCGTGTACAAACCGGCACGGGGCGAGACCCCGCTGGACGACTTTCCCCAGGGCACCCTGGGAAAACGGGAGGTGGCCGCCCACCTCGTCAGCGCGGCGCTCGGCTGGCAGATCGTTCCGCATACCATCTACCGGGTAAACGCCCCCTTAGGACCAGGCTCGGTCCAGCAATTCATCGCGGCTGATCTCGGCGAGCACTACTTCACCCTCATGCCGAAGCGCGCCGATGACTTTCGAGTCATGGCCGCCTTCGACGTGATCGTCAACAATGCCGATCGGAAGAGTGGCCACTGCCTGCTCGACCGCGACGGCCACATCTGGGGCGTGGACAACGGCCTGACGTTTCATCCCTTGCCGAAACTGCGAACCGTGATCTGGGAATTCGCCGGCGACGAGGTTCCGGCCGCGCTCCGGGCGGATACGGCTCGGCTGGTGACCGAACTGGCGACCGGGACGCGCTGGGTCAAAGGACTCCAGCAGTTGATCTCCGCGAGCGAGATTCGCGCCCTGACCCTACGCGCCCGACGGCTGGCTGATCATGGACGCTACCCCGAGCCCGTCTCCCGGTGGGCCTATCCGTGGCCCCTGATCTAGCGTTCGGCTGAGAGCGGCTCCGGATGCCGTGCGGGGGCGGGCTCGCTCGGAAGCGTCGAATCCAGGCTCGCGTACCAGGCGGGCGCGGGCGGCGGGGCGTCCGCAATCGCGGTCCGGCGGTCGTCGTCGTCGGGCGGCTCCGCCTCCGGGGCCAGCAGCCGCCAGAGGATGATGAAGGTCCCGGTCACGAGGGCCAACTTGGCCGTCGCAAACAGCAGCAGGCCGGCCAGCTGTTGATCGTCGATCGACCGGTAGGGCGCATAGAAGAGGTGACGGGAAAAGGCAAGGGCGAGGCCGGGGATGGTCGGTGGAACGCTGGCGACGATCAGGTACCCTACCTTGGCGATCGGGGTCAGACCCGCCTGGCCGAGCCCTGGCCGAAGGATTGGCCACCAGAAGATAAACGCCCCCACCATGAAGAGGACCTGGACGGCGGCATGCAGCAGCCGGTCGCGCGACACCGCGTTGACCACCGCCGGAAGCTGGGCGGAAAAGAGGCTGATGTTCAACGCCAGGATGCCGGCAAGAGGCTGGATCGGGATGGCAAGGTGGCGGCCGAGCGCCGGGCCCGCGCCGTAGGCGATCAGCGGGACCACGAGCGCCAGGAGCAGCATCTCCTGCGCAATATGGAACAGCATTCGCTGGTCAGCCACCGCGATCACGGGCGGCAGCAAATTGAGGACGGCGAGCGTCAGTCCCAGGGCGAAGGCGGCGCGATGCCGGTGACCCACGACCCTATTGTGCGGCCTGGACGGCAGGCGCGTAGTGGGCGTAGACCCGGTCCACGAAGGCGGCGAATTGATCGGCCAGCGGCGCACTGACCAGCTCGAGCAGGTTCTCGGCATTTTCCTCGCCACTGTGCGAAAGGTTGTAACTCCCGGTCAGGACGGTGTCGTCCACGACGGTCACCTTGGCGTGCATGTAGTCGTGCACGCTGCCTGGCGCGTAGGGGGTTGTCACTTTCGACGCGAAGGGCAGGGCGGATGCCACGGTCGCAAAGGCCGGGGCCTTCCAGCCGGCATGGGGGTCAACCTTCCACTGGCCGAGCACCTCCCGCATCTGGGTGCGGTCGTAGACGCCCTTGAAATCCAGGCCGGAACGCCCGGCCAGCTCCGCCAGGGTCCCCAGGATCGGACCGGCCGTGATCACCGGCGAGCAGAGCCGGATGCGTTTTTCGGCATGGCCCAGGCGGTCGGCGATCAGGTGGGCCATCCTGGGACCCCGACCGGGCGAGAAGAACACCTGGGTCCTGACCCCGTCGGGCCGGTCGGGCACCCGTGTCGCGGCCACGTCGTACCGGCCTGAGGTCTCGACACGGCCGCTGGACCAGAGCTCATTGAAATTCCGTGCGTAGGCGGCCGCCAGCGGCGGCGACGGCAGTTTGAGAATCACGTTCTCTTCGCGGGTCCAGGAATCATTGGTCCAATTCATCGAGCCGGTCCAGACGCAGGCGGCATCACTGTTGCCGTCCCGGATCACGTACTTGTGGTGCATCAGCGCCGGGACGCCCGCCACGGCGTGGATGGCAACGCCCAGGCTCTGGATGAAGGTCGTGTCCGGATCGGACGGCGGCGGAACCGGGATCGGGTTCGGAAAGTCCACGTTATGGAGGAGGCGGACCGGGACTCCCCGGGCCGTCGCCGCCTGGATCGCGTCCCGGAGCTGGTCGGCCGGACTGTCATGAAGGTTGAGGTCGTAGATGGCGATGTCCAGGCTGCGCTGCGCACCGCCGATGAAGGTCGCGAGTTCCTGCGCCGTCCGGTCGGCGGGCTGGGCGCCGTCCTCCAGGAACGACACCTCCAGCGCCGGCGCGTTCACTGGGCGTCGCTCTTTCCAGGTTGGGAGCGCTCCCTGGCGGCCGCCTCCTCGACCTTGGCGTCGTGAAAGCGCTGGACGACGTCGGCGGCGTGCTGGACATCATCCGTGACGACCATGAGGTCGATGTCATCTGGCGAGATCTTCCCCTCGGCCAGCACGCGCTCCCGGATCCACTGTGACAGCCCTTGCCAGTAGCTGGACGAGAACAGGATGACCGGGAAATGGACCACCTTTCCGGTCTGGATCAGGGTCAGGGACTCGAACAGCTCATCCAGGGTGCCGAAGCCCCCGGGGAAGATGACGAAGGCCTCCGCGTATTTTACGAACATCGTCTTGCGGACGAAGAAGTAGCGGAACTCGATCCCGAGGTCGACATAGGCGTTGAGGCTTTGCTCGAAGGGCAGCTCGATGTTGCACCCGATCGAGAGACCGCCTCCGTCGCGCGCGCCGCGGTTGGCGGCCTCCATGATCCCTGGGCCGCCGCCGGTGATGATGGCGAAACCCCGGCGCGCCAGCTCGGCGGCCAGGCCGCGCGCGGCCGCGTACATCGGGTCGGGCTCGCGGACCCGGGCGGAGCCAAAGACCGTCACCGCGGGCCCGATGGCCGCGAGGGCGTCGAAGCCTTCCACGAACTCGGCCTGGATGCGAAGCACCCGCCAGGGATCCGACTCCAGGAACTCTGGCGGAACGGTTGCGCGCTCGAGGAATTGCCGGTCCTCGGTTTCCTTACCCCCGCCTCGCCGAACGACACGCCCGGCTCGGCGCTGCTCGTCACCCTCCATCATCGAGCGATAACTCTAATCGAGCCGCAGCCCGGGCGATCACGTAATAGGTCGGGCTCGAGACGAGGTCCAAGTCCGGCGCTCCAAACATTCGGTCAAGTGTCAGCCCTGCGGCCTCGAGCCAGCGGTCGACCTCCTCCGGCCAGACGAGGCTGATATCCGCCACCTGCGTATAGGTACGGTCCGGGACCACATAGTCGATTTCCAGGCGGGCCTCGTTTCCATCCAGCCGCTGGACCCGCACCCCATCCCCGGCACCAGCCCGAAGCCAGTGGGGATTGGCCAGCTCGAAGGCGAGGCGCCCCCGCGACGACACGTGTTTCGCCGCCCCACGCAGCCGGTCGATCGTGAAGAGGATGTTCGAGGGCACCATGACCAGGTCAAAGTCGCGCGGCAGCCGAAGGCCTTCGATGGGCGCCCGGATGAGTTCGGTGCCGGGAAGGCGGTGGGCGAGGTGCTCGAGCATCCCGGGATGCGCGTCGACGCCGACGAACTGCACACCGGCACCGGCCATCGGGACCGCCAGGCGACCGGCGCCGATCCCGAGATAGAGCACCGGCGGAAGGGCTGTGCGGGCAAGGTCCAGCCACGGCCAGAGGTCGGTCGCGTCCGGCAACTGCTGGTAGAGCTCGGCGAAGTGGGGGTCGGGCTCGAGCGGGTCGTCCCGGGTGAGGGTCGTGCCCGGTCCCGCTACGCCACCGCCTCGTCGGCGACCTGCAGGGCCTTGTCGATGATGGCAAAACCCTCGGCCAGCTCATCCTCGGTGATGCAGAGGGGCGGGTTGGTCATGATCGTGTGCCAGCGGACGAAGGTGTACAGCCCGTGGTCACGCAAGTCCTTCGCCACGGCCTTCATGGCATCCGAGGTGCCGTTGAAGGGCGCAAGCGGCTCCATCGTCTGGCGATCTTTGACCAGCTCGAGGATGCCGAACAGCCCGATCGACCGCGTCAGCCCGACGCTCGGATGCTTGGCCTTGAGAGCCTCGTGGTGCCTTTTCATCACCTCGCCCATCCGTCGGGCGTTCCCGACCATGTCGTCTTCCTCGTAGGCGCGGATGGCGCCCAGCGCGGCGGCGCAAGCCAGGGGATGGCTGTTGTACGTGAGGCCGCCGAAAAAGACGTTCTCGTCAAAATACTGCGCCACCTTCCCACGCATGCCCACGGCACCCAGCGGGACGTAACTGCTGGTCAGCCCCTTGGCCATGGTGATGATGTCAGGCACCACCTTCCAGTGGTCGACCGCGAACCACGCGCCAGTCCGCCCGAAGCCCGACATGATTTCGTCACAGACCATCAGGATGCCGTAGCGGTCGCAGAGGTCGCGGACCCCCTTAAGGTACCCGTCGGGCGGGATCAGGATGCCGTTCGTCCCGGTCACCGTCTCCAGAAAGAACGCGGCGATGGTGTTCGGGCCTTCGAGCTGGATCGTTTCCTCGAGGTAGCGCAAGGACTCCGCGGCAGAGTCGACCGGCCGCTGCGGCCCGTGATAGGGGTCGAGCACATGCACAACCCCCGAGGTCCCCAGGTCGTTGGCCCATCGCCGGGGGTCACCCGTCAACGCCATCGCGCCGGCCGTTGCTCCGTGATAGGAGCGGTATCGGGCCAGGATTTTGTGGCGACCCGTCACCGTCCGGGCGAGCTTGATTGCGTTCTCATTCGCCTCGGCGCCTCCGAGCGTGAAGAAGACCATGTCGATGTCGCCGGGCATCAGCTCGGCCAATTTCTTCCCGAGCAGGGCCCGCGGCTCGTGGGCCATGAAGGGATTGGCGTACGTGAGCTTTTCCGCCTGCCGCTTGATGGCGTCGATGATGCGCGGGTCGCCGTGCCCGGCGTTGACGCTCATCAGCTGGCTGTTGAAGTCGATGTACCGCTTGCCGTCGGGGGTATAGAAGTACACCCCCTTGGCATGGTCAACCGGGATCGGGTCGACGGCTGACTGCGCGGTCCATTCGTAGAGCGTGTACTGGCGGCAGAGGGCGACGATCTCCTCGCCACTCAGCACCTGCGGCCGCGCACTTGTTTCTAAAGCCAACGGGTAGTGATGACCTTGTGCCGGGTGTAGAACCGGATACTGTCCTGGCCGGTGGCGTGCAGATCACCGAAGAAGGAGTTCTTCCAGCCGGTGAAGGGGAAGAAGGCCATCGGCGCGGCCACGCCGATGTTGACGCCCAGCATGCCCGCCTGGGCCCGCCGCTTGAACTCCCGCGCGTATTTCCCCGAGCCGGTAAAGATCGACGCCATGTTGCCGTAGGTGCTGGCGTTGAGCAGGTTCAAGGCCTCGTCGATGTCGCTCGCGCGCATCACCGAGAGCACCGGCCCGAACAGCTCCTCCTTCCAGATCTTCATCGCCGGCGTCACCCGGTCGAAGATGGTCGGCCCCAAAAAGAAGCCCTCTTTCTGGTCGACGTGCCGGCCGTCGGACACCAGCTGGGCGCCCTCCGACTGCGCGCCGTCGATGTATTCGATGAGCTTCGCCTTGCGCTCGCCCCGAATCACCGGCCCGAGCGTCGACGTTGGATCCGTTCCCGGGCCCACTTTCAACTTGGCCGCGTCATGGGCGAGCTCGCGCACCAGGGCGTCGCCGATCTTGCCGACACCGACCGCGACACTGCCCGCCAGGCAGCGCTGCCCGGCGTTGCCGAACGCCGAGGAGATGACGTGCGGCGCGGACAGCTCGAGATCGGCGTCGTCCATGACCAGGATGTGGTTCTTGGCGCCGCCCAGCGCCTGGACCCGCTTGCCGTTTGCTGCCGCTGTCGCGTAGATGTAGGCGGCAACCGTGGCCGAGCCGACGAAGGAAATTCCGGCGATATCGGGATGGGTCAGCACCTGGTTGACCGCATCGTTCGCTCCATGGACGACGTTGAAGACGCCTTCCGGGAGGCCTGCCTCCTGCAACAGCTCGGCAATGCGCATCGCGGACAGCGGCGTCAGTTGCGAGGGCTTCAGCACGAACGTGTTGCCGGTGACGATCGCCACCGGGATCATCCACATCGGCACCATGTTGGGAAAGTTGAAGGGTGTGATCCCGGCGACCACGCCGACCGGGAATCGCGTCAATTCCTCGTCGATCCCTTTGGCGATCTGGTCGAGGTTCTGGCCCATCATCAGGGTGGGCGCACCGCAGGCGAAGTCGATCACCTCGATCCCCCGCTTCACCTCGCCTTTCGATTCGTCGAGCGTCTTGCCGTTCTCCTGGGTGACGATCGCGGAGAGCTCGTCGATGTGCTTGTCGAAGAGGGCTTTGAAGCGGAACATCACCTGGGCCCGCTCCGGGACCGGCGTCTCACTCCAGCCGGGGAACGCCTTCTTCGCGGCGGCGACCGCCTCGTTGATCTCATCTCGGCTCGAGTAGGGCAGGCTGGCGATCGTCTCTCCAGTCGCGGGGTTCGGGATCGGATCGGTCTTATCCGATCGCGAATCGCGGAATTTGCCGCCGATGAAGCTCTGCACGGTCCTGGTCGCGATCATGCCGTCGCTCCTACCGTGCTTTGCTCACGAGACGGGGCCCCGTGGAACGGTGACCGCCGCAGGAATTGCCCGGCGCCCGGGCGCCCATGGAACTTCCCATCGCGGACCAGAATGCTTCCGCGCTGCATCACGACCTCCGGCAAACCCTTTACCGTCATCCCCTCGTAGCAACTGTAATCCACGTTCATGTGGTGGGTCTTCGCCGAAAGCGTCCGTTCCACCCGCGGATTGAAGATCACGATGTCGGCGTCGCTTCCAGGCGCGATCGTACCCTTGCGCGGGAAGAGCCCGAACATCTTGGCCGGCGCGGTCGCCACCAGTTCCACGAACCGGTTGAGTGTGATCCGCCCGGAATTGACGCCGCCGTGGTAGATCAGCGAAAAACGGTCTTCCACGCCGGGCAGGCCATTGGGGATCTTAGAGAAGTCGCCTCGCCCCATCTCCTTCTGGCTTTTGAAGTGGAATGGGCAGTGGTCGGTGGCGACCAGCTGCAGATCGTCCCGCAGCAGGCCCTTCCAGAGCTCGGCCTGATGCGACGTCGGACGCAGGGGTGGCGAGCAGACATATTTCGCGCCTTCGAATCCGGGGCGAGCGAGATCATCGAGGCTCAGGTAGAGGTACTGCGGGCAGGTCTCGGCAAAGGTGGCGGCGCCGTCGTCGCGCGCCTCGCGGACCGCGTCGAGCGCCTCCTTGGAGCTGAGGTGCACGATATAGACGGCGACGTCGGCAAGGCGGGCCAGGGCGATCGCCCGCCCCGTCGCCTCCCCCTCCATGCTGGCGGGCCGGGTTAGTCCGTGGTTGATCGGATCGCCTTTTCCTTCCGCCAGGTAGCGCTTGACCAGCACATCGATCGCCCCGCCGTTCTCGGCGTGCATCATGATCAGGCCGCCGTTCTCCGCCGTCCGGCTCATCGCCCGGAAGATGGCGGCGTCGTCGACCATGAAGACGCCCGGGTAGGCCATGAAGAGCTTGAACGATGGGACGCCCTCCTTGACCAGCGCGTCCATCTCCTTGAGGACCGAGTCGTTGACCTCTCGCACGATCATGTGAAAGCCGTAATCGATGTGTGCCTTGCCTTCGGCTTTCTTGTGCCATTGATCGAGGCCCTGGCGCAGGGTCTGGCCATACGTTTGCGTGGCGAAGTCGACGATCGTTGTCGTTCCACCCCAGGCGGCGGCGGCGGTGCCGGTCGCGAAGTCATCGGAGGCGAAGGTGCCCCCGAAGGGCAGCTCCATGTGGGTATGGACATCGATCGCGCCTGGCATGACGTAGCGGTTTTCCGCGTCGAGCACCTGGTCGGCCTTGGTCTCGAGGCCGCTCCCGATCGCCACCACCTTCTCGCCCTCGATCAGCACGTCGGTCCTGTTGGTGTCACTCGCCGTCACCACGGTCCCGTTCTTGATCAGCGTCTTCACGGCAGTTCCTTGACCAGCTCCTCGTAGCTTTCGGGCCGTCGGTCGCGGAGGAACTGCCAGGTGTTGCGCACTTCCCGGATCATGTCCAGGTCGAGGTCGCAGACCAGGACCTCGTCCTCCGTTTCGGATGCTCTGCCGATGATGCGCCCGCGCGGGTCGCAGAAATAGCTCGAGCCGTAAAACTGTGCTTCGTTGAGCGGCTTCTCGACCCCGACCCGGTTGATGGCGCCGATCCAGTAGCCGTTGGCGACGGCGTGCGCCGGTTGCTCCAGCTCCCAGAGGTAACGCGAGAGTGACTTCACCGTGGCCGACGGGTTGAAGACCAGCTCCGCCCCCTTGAGGCCGAGCGCCCGGGCGGGCTCCGGAAAGTGCCGGTCGTAGCAGATCAAGATGCCGACGCGGCCGACCGAGGTGTCCCACACCGGGTAGCCGAGGTTGCCCGGCTTGAAATAGAACTTCTCCCAGAAACAGGGGCCGACGTGCGGGATGTGGGTCTTGCGGTATTTGCCGACCACGGCGCCGTCGTTCTCGATCACGACCGCGGTGTTGTAGTAGACGCCGGTCTGGGCCTCTTCGTAGAAGGGCACGACCAGCACCATCTTGTGCTTCTTCGCCAGCGCCTGCATCCGCTTGACCGTCGGGCCGTCATCGCGTTCGGCAGTGTCGTACCACTTGATGTCCTGCTCGGCCGGGAAATAGGGGCCAAAGAAGATTTCCTGCAAGCACACGATTTTGGCCCCCTTCTCCGCAGCCTCCCCGATCAATGCCTCATGCCTTTGGATGGCCTCTTCCTTGGGCATGTTGGCGTATGCCTGGATCAGCGCCGCCCGCACCTTCGCCATGGATTGTTTCGCCTCCTCCTCGTTAGCTGAACGCTGGGATGATTGCCTCGCCGTATTTCTGGATGACGGCCTCCGGTTTGTCGACCATCAGGTAAAGGTTGAACTGGTCCACCCCGACCTCGATCAACTCTTCAATCCGCCGCCGGCTCTGTTCCACGGTGCCGATCACGCAGAAGCGGTCGACGACATCATCTGGGACAAATTCCGCGTGGGCGGCGCCCCGCTGCGCGTGCTCCGAGTAGTCGTAATGGTCACGCGCCTTGATGTAATCCGTGAGCGCTTTGGGCAGATCCTGCACGTCGTACCGCTTGAGCAGGTCGACGACATGGTTGGAGACCAGGGCCGGGAACCAGCGGACCTGCTCGCGCGCCGCGTCCAGGTCGTCCGAGATGAAGGCGGGAGCGGCGGCCTGGACCTGGATGTCGTCGAAGGACCGGCCCGCCTCCTCGGCGCCCTCCCGCACGAACTGAAGGCACCACTTGATAATGGCTGGGTCGGCCAGTTGAATGATGACGCCGTTTGCCACCCGGCCCGCGGCACGCAGCGCCTTGGGCCCGTAACCGGCGACCCAGATGGGCAGCTCGTGCTCGGCCCACTTGAGCTGGACCTTCACGCCGTCGTAGCTCACCTCGCGGCCGGCGGCCAGGTCACGGATCAGCCGGCAGTCCGTCTCCATGGCCTCGACCGATACCGGCTTCTGGCCCAGCACGCGGCGGGAGCTGTCGCCCCGGCCGATCCCCATCACCATCCGGCCTCCGGAGATCTCGTTCAGGGTAGCGAGCGCGCTCGCCGTGACGGTGGGATCGCGCGTCCCCGGGTTGGTGACACAGGGGCCGATCCTGATTTTCGTCGTGTTGGCGGCCATCAGCGTGAAGATCGGGTAGACCTCCTGCCAGAGCACGTGCGAGTCGAACAGCCACGCGTATTCGAAGCCCTGCGCCTCGGCAAGCTTGGTCAGGCCCACCCACCGGCTGGGGGGTGGATCGGGAGCAAAGCAGACGCCGAAGCTCATTCGTGCCATTGATTCCTGAAAGGGCTGGAGCCCCGGCCGCGAGGTCGAGGCTCCAGCGCGATTGACGCCGAGGTTAGGTCGCCGCCGCCGCTTGTGGATGCCGTCGCACGGCACCCGCCGGGAACAGCGCCGAGAGCGCCAGGTAGCAGACGAAGGCCGCGACCAAACCCACCACCCAGCTGTAATCGTAGACGTGGAACGGAAACCAGCTGTAGAGCGGGCCGATGATCCCGCTTTGAGGGAAGGGCCCGTTGCCGGGGGTCGAGTAGGCGCCGCCCACCGCGAGCACGCCGCCCACCACCAGGCTGACCACGCCTCGCCAGTTGACACCGGCGGCATAGCGGTATTCGCCGTTGACCCGGTACAGGTCGCCCAGCTTGAGCACGGTGTTCCGCATCACCCAGTAGTCGGCGATCAGGACTCCCGCGATTGCGCCCAGGGCTCCCCCGTAAAAACCGAGCCAGGTGAAGATGTAGACGTTCGGATTGGCCAGCAGATTCCACGGCTGGATCACGATGCCGAGGACGCCCGTGATCAGGCCGCCGGTTCGGAAGCTGATCAGTTTCGGGATGACGTTCGAGAAGTCGTAGGAAGGACTGACGATGTTGGCCGCCACGTTGACGGACAGGGTGGCGACCGCCAGCGTGAAGAGCGCGAAGATCACGACAAACGGGTTACTGAACTGGGCGGTCAAGGCGACCGGGTCCCAGATCGCCTTGCCGTATACGACCACCGTGGCCGACGTGATCAGCACCGCCACCAGGGGGAATAGCGTCATGGTGGTGGGGAGCCCGAAGATCTGGCCAAGCGCCTGCGCCCGCTGGCTCTTCCCGAAGCGCGTGAAGTCCGGCATGTTCAGCGAGAGCGTCGACCAGAAGGCGATCATCCCCATGAGAGACGGTGGAAAGAGGACGAACCAGAAGTTGCTGCCCCAGCCCACCTTGCCGCCCTGGCTCACGATCGGGCCAAAGCCGCCCGCCTTCGTCACCATCCAGGCAAGCAGTCCGAGCGCAACGACCAGGACGAAGGGGGCCGCCCAGTTCTCGAATCGACGGACCGCGTCCATGCCGCGCAGGATGATCAAAATGTTGAGCGCCCAGAAGACGGCGAAGCTCAGCCAGAGCGTCCAGTGTTGTCCGGCCACCATGGATGCGTTCGTCCAGCCCGCGCCCAGAAGCTTTCCGGTCAGGGCGTAGAGGGCGCCGCCTCCGATCCAGGTCTGAATCCCGAACCAGCCACACGCCACCCCCGCACGAAGCATGGCCGCGACGTTGGCACCGAAGACGCCAAACGACGCCCGGGCAAAGACCGGAAACGGGATACCGAACTTGGTGCCGGCATGGCTGTTCGCCAGCATCGGGATCAGGACGATGATATTTGCCAGCGCGATCGTCAGGATCGCCTGGTACCAGGCCATGCCGAGGGCAACGAGGCCGGACGCCAGCAAATACGTCGGGATGTTATGGGCCATGCCGATCCACAACGCCATGTAGTTGTACGTCGTCCACGTCCGCCTCTTGATCGGCACCGGCGCCAGATCAACGTTGTAGAGGGGACTATTGCGTATCGCTGAATCGTCGGCCAGCTCGTGCCGGCCATCCGGATAGACGAGCTCCTCCCCCACGCGCTGCGCCGGAGGCGTTAAGGTAGCGACTCCCATGCTTCCCCTCCTGTGAATTCCGGCTCGCCGGTTTTTGCGAGCTAAATGTACGGTCGGGAAATGGCGAAGTCAATGGGAGCGGCGAGCTACAGGTCGCGGCGAGCGAAGCTCCAGTTGGCCACGCCGAGCACAGCGATCACCCAGGCGACGCACCAGGCGAGGTAGGCCGCCGGTAGCGGGTCCTCCGCCAGGAACGGGTTGCCGGCGCGGGCGCGACCGGCCGCCTTGGCCAGGTTGAGGACTTGCGCAGGTTCCAGGTTGAAGATCGCGCCATGCCAGAGGCCGTCGGTAGGGATTAGCAAACGGCTGCCGAGGCCGATGTTGATGATGGTGTCGTTGCTGAACGCCTGGCCAACCGCGAGGGCGATACCCCCGATCCAGGCGACAAAGAAGAGGACCAGCGCGATCACGCCGCCCGTCATCGGAGACAGGCGCGTGCTGAGCAGGAGCGCCAGGCTCATCAAGACGATGCCCTCGGCGGCGACGAAAAGCAGGGTCAGGATCGGGTGCGGCGGAGTGTAGCCGGTCGCCAGCCAGATACCGAGCAGCTCGAGCAGGCCGCTACCGGCCGCGTAGAGGATGACCAGGGCCGCCAGTCCCAGCCATTTGCCCATCAAGAGCTCGCTGCGCCGGATCGGCCGAGGCAGGATTGCCAGCGCGATGCCCGACTCGATGTCGCTGGCGACAGTCGGCGCGGCCACCAGGGTGGAGCCGAGGGCCAGCACCCCGCTGAACATGAAGGCCACGAGGATGGTGAGCTGGGAGGCCGCCAGGCGCACCTCCGCCGGAGTCACGCCCTTCATCGTCGGCAACCGGCTGAACCCCCAGCTGGTGAGCGCGATGACGACAACCGTCAGGACGCCCAGCGCCAGCAGGAGCCGGCGCCTCGAGGCTTCCAGGATTGTGAGGCGGGCGATCGTGATGATGGGAGGCATCACCCGGACGCCTCATCTTTCAGCAGTTGCAGGAAGCGATCCTCGAGGGTCTCATGGCGCGGCTCAACCGCATAGATGCGGCCCCCCTGCGCCACGATGGCACGGACGAGCTCGGGCACGCGCTCCGGCTTGAGGCCTCGAAAGGTGAGCCACTCCCCTTCGTCGTCGACCCGGCCAAACCCCTGGAGCCCGTTCCGCTGGCTCGCGTCAAGGCCGGTGAGCCGCACCCGTACAGCGCCGTCCCCGCCCAGGATCTCGGCCATGGTGCCGGTCGCGATCACACGGCCATGGTCGACGACGGCCAGCCGGTCGCAGATCTGCTCGACCTCCGACAGGAGGTGCGAATTGAGAAAGACCGCGGTTCCCCGAGCCTTCAGCTCGCGGATGATCTCCCGGACGTCGTGTCGGCCGACCGGATCCAACGCCGAGGTTGGCTCGTCGAGCAAGACCAGCTCCGGGCGCCCCAGCAGGGCCACGCCCAGGCCGAGGCGCTGCTGCATCCCCTTGGAAAAGCCCTCGACCCGATCGTCCGCGCGCTCCGCCAGGCCAACCAGCTCGAGTGCGCCGTTGATCTCTTTCTTCCACTCCGGGCGCGGCATGGCGGACAGCTCGCAGTGGAGGGCGAGCACCTCCCTGGCCTTCATCCAGCCCTGGTAGCGAAACAGCTCCGGCAGGTAGCCAAGCCGCCGCCGTGTTTTCAGGTCGCCAATAGGAGCGCCCAACACCCACCCTTGCCCTGCCGACGGGAGGGCGAGGCCGATGAGGAGCTTGACCGCGGTCGTCTTGCCGGCACCGTTCGGTCCGAGGAACCCGAAGACTTCCGAGCGCCGGACGCTCATCGTCAGGCCGCCCAGGGCCACCGTCTTACCGTAGCGCTTGGCGAGATCCTGCGTATGGATCGCCAGGGAGGCGGCATCGGCCGCCTGCGCGGCGTTCAGATCCCGGGAATTAGTGGAGGGAACTTGCAAGGGCGATGACCTGGTCGGGGGTCAGCTGGCCTCCGACGGCGTAGATTACCCCTTTGCTTTCCCATACCACGCCGGCGGCGATCCCGGCATCGATCAGCAGGCCCTGCACGCCGTTGATCGAGACCGGCCTGGTGGTGGCCAGGCCGGCCGGGATCGGGATCGGGAGCGTGGTCGACGGATCCTTGATCGCCCTGATCTGCGCCGCCAGCTCCGGCGGCACCCCCGGCTGCGACAGCAGGTAGTCCTCCAGCTGCTTGGTCGAGGCTCCAGTGGATTCCACGGTTGGCGTCCGTGTCTGCGCGATCACCAGCGTCGGGGCGGTTCCGCCGGTGGCACCGCTCGCCGTGGCTCCCCAGAGCTCGACCAGGGCTGGACCTCCATTCACATAAATGATGCTGTGATCGATCGCGGCCGGCATCGGGGCCACCCTGACGCCCTGGCTTAAGGCTGAGGCGCGCAGCCGGGCCGCGTCGAAGGCCAGCGAGCCGGTGCTGTGCGAGATGACGCCATAGCTAACCGGGCCCGACACGCCGCTGGGAAGGATTGCCGGCAACAGCACCGGAAGGCCTGACCGGGCCCTGGCGGTCGAGGCGTCGGCAACCGGCTCGGCCTTCGGGGGTCCGGGTGTCCAGGTCACGGGCCCGTAGTCCAGCAGCGTCCCTGCCGAGCCGAGCCCGGTGGGCGAAACGGACACCGGTGCAAAGGAGTGCGGCTCGAACACCTTGAGCAGGCTCGGGATCACTCCGCTGGCGGTGAAACCCACCAGCAGCACGGCGGCGACCAGCACCACCGCGACCGGGGCGGCAATTCGCCGCCACGCCGGCGACCCGGGCATCCACCGTTCATGCCACCGTACTGGACGCTCGGACTCCTCACGCTGGATCCGCGCCCGCAGCCGGACCAATGCCTGCCGGGGCTGGGTCTCGAACGGGGGAAGCGCGAGGAGCGCTTCAACGGATCGGGCCTGTGTGGCGATCCGCTCGAACCCTGCCCCGCACTCCGGGCAGCGGTCATAGTGCGCCTGATCAACGGCCGCCAGCGCCAGCGGTTCGTCGTACATGCGACGCAGCGTCCCTTCACTCAAATGTCGCACGCGTGACCTCCTTACGCAGGGCGTCTTCCGCCCGCCGCAGCATTGTTCCCACATTGCCGACTCGGATCCGAAGCGCGATCGCGACCTCGGCGTAGCTCAACCCGCTGTAACGCAAAACCAGGATCGCGGCCGCTTTCGCCGGCAGGCGGCCGAGCGCCTCCCGTACCTCACGCCGCCGCTCGGCCTCGACCACGAGATGCTCGGGGTTCTCCACGCGAGCCTCCGTCTGCGCGATCGCCTGCATGGTGTCCCGCTTGACCCGCCGTCGCTCGCCGCGGATCACGTTCAGCGCCGAATGCACGGCGGCCGCGTGCAACCAGCCGGAGGCATGTTCGGCGCCGGAGGACTGGCTCCGATGGAATTGGAGAAAGACCTCCTGAGCGACGTCCTCGGCCCCCGAGCGGTCGGCGAGAACCCGGTAGGCGATCGCGACCACCTTCGGATACTCCGTAAGGAAGAGCCGCTCGAATCGATCCGGGACGCGCTGACCGGCCGAGGTCAGGGGCGTGCTCGTAACGACCGGGCGCCAGGCCTCTGCGTGGAGCATCTAATCAATAGGCACCGCCGGCCGGTGCAATGTGACGGGAGGCCGTCGCCCATCTCTAAGGAAATCCGCCTCTATTCGGTCGACTGGACCGTCCACCGCTCGGCGACCGCTTTCCAGATGAGCTGACTCCAGGCTTCGTACTGGGCGTCCCCCGGATGGAGGCCGTCCGCAGCAACCCAGCCGGCTCGGGCGGCTCCCGATCGGCTCAGGTCGCTCAGATCCAGGTAGTCGAACCCGTGGCTTGACGCCTCCTCCCGAGCCGCCTGGTTGAAGCGGTCGATCCGTGCCCGAATCTGCAACGGCTCGCCGAAGGTCGGCGCCATCGGCACGATCGAGAAGTCAGGGATGGACAGGGTGACCACCCGGCCGGGCGGCAGCGCGAGCGCCTTGACCTTGCCGTAGATCTCTGCGATCCGCGATCGGTAGGTTACCTCATCAACTCCCTGGACGATGTCGTTGGCGCCGATCAGGATCGTGACGAGATCCGGCCTGAAGCGGTCGACCTCCCCCAGCTCGGTTCGGATCAGGTCCAGGGTCGTATAGCCGTCGACGGCCGGGTTTCGGAGCTGCACCCGGTGGCCGGTCACCTCCTCCAGCTTGCGGGCCAGGTGACCGGGAAAGTTCCGAGACTCGGTGCTGGTCCCGGTCCCGATCGTGTAGGAGTCGCCAAGGGCGAGGTAGTGGATCGCCATCGCCGCCAATTATGAAGGTGTGATCGAGGGGTTAAGAAAATGTGTACAAGCGTGTATACGATAATCGAGAATGGGTGACCGGCCGCCCTCTGGGCGGCGCGGGGATCGCTCGGCGGGGGTAGTGGAAAGGCTCCCCGGCTTCCTGCCGTGGTCGCAGACCGGGCGTTGATCCAGTTACAGGCGGATCAGTTGAAATTGACCGTCCTCGCCATCATTCTCATCCTGGTGGTTCTGCTTGGCGGCTACCGGCGCCCGTTACCGGCCATCCTGGCCGTCCTGCCAACCGTGGTCGCGGCCGGCGCGGCGACGGCGTTACTGTTCCTCAGCGGGACCGCCTTCGATCATCGCTCGAGCCCGATCACGATTCTGCTCGGAGGGGTCGTGGTTGCCTTCGCCACCGAATTCGGGGTGCTCCGGCTGGGCCGTTACCGGAGCGAGCGTTCCCTGGGCGTGGCTCCCGTGGCGGCGGCGGAGAGGGCCTCCTCGAGGGTTCGCCCGACAATCCTGGCCTCGGCCCTCGCCCTGGTTGCCGGGTTTGCCGTCCTGGGGTTGAGCCCGGTCCCGACCGTCCGAGACTTCGGGCTCTGGTGCGCCTTTGACATGGCGCTGGCGACGATCGCCGTGCTGGTCCTGATGCCTCCGCTGGTGCGCACCTGGCTCAGGTGAAGGGCCGGTCCCGTGTGGCGATCGGCCTGCTGCCGGTCCTCATCCTCACCGGGCTGGCGGCCTGCACGACCTCGCCCCCGGCCGGACTGAGCCTGCATGTCGACCGCGCGACCGCCCTGATCGACCTGCCGCTCCAGATCAGCGCGGCAGGCCTCGACGCCGGCGCCCAGGCCACGATCTCGGTCGACACGGTCGACCGATTGGGCGCTCGGTGGTCGGCCTCGGCACGCTTTACGGCCGATAGCCGGGGAGAGATTCACCTCGCGGACCAGGCGCCCGTCTCCGGTGATTACTCCGGTGTCCAGCCCATGGGACTGTTTTCGGCCCTGCACACGGATTCCAGTAGCGCGTTGCCCTTTTATCTTCCGCCAGCTCCGACCCAAACGGCCACGCTCACGGCGACGGCCGGCTCGGCCACGGCGACTCGAACCATCGTTCGCGAGCTGACCCACACCGGCCTTACGGTGATTGACACGCGGCCGGACCCCGACGGCTTCTACGGTGAGTACTACAGCCCGCGGGGCATGACCAGCTTTATGCCGGCCGTGGTGGTCCTCGGAGGATCGGAAGGCGGCCTCTACTTCAGTGCCCTCACCGCCCGGATGCTCGCCGCCCACGGGTACCCCAGCCTCGCGGTCGCCTATTTCCAGGCTCCCGGCCTGCCCTCGACGCTCAAGGATATTCCGCTCGAGTACTTCGTCAAGGCACTCACCTGGCTCCGACAGCAGCCAGGCGTCGACTCGAGCCGCGTCCTCCTCTACGGCATCTCCCGGGGCAGCGAAGCCGCGCTCTTGCTGGGCGCCAACTTCCCGGACCTGGTCAACGGGGTGATCGCGCTCGTCCCCAGTGACGTCGTCACCAGCTCCGCGTGGACGCTCGCCGGCAAGCCGGTGCCCTTCACCGGCCAGGTCAACCAGCCGCACCCGACCGACAACCCGGCCGCGGTCATTCCGGTGGAGAAAATCAAAGGCCCCCTTTTCATGGTGTGCGGTGGGGCTGACCGAGTCTGGGCGTCATGTCCCTACGCCCGCGCGATCGGCGCCGAGCTCGACGCCGCCCGCAACGGGTATCCGTACACCGTGCTCGCCTACCCTGCTGCGGGTCATGGCGTCGGCGACCTGGTTCCTTACGTGGTGGCCGGCCGGACGGGGACCCTCGACGGCTCGACACCCCTCGCCAATGACCTGGCGCGGGCGCAGGCCTGGCCGCGCCTGATCGACTTCCTCAACACCTTGCACGGGTAAGCCGGCAAGTCCGGCCGGATCAGGCGCCTGGAAGGGTCAGGTCGGTTGCCTCGCGGGTCGGCAGCACCAGCCGTGCCCCGGGGAAGCTAATCGTCGCGTCGATGGAATTGCTCGGGAGGAAGGTCGGTAGTCGGTCCATCGGAAACGGAATTAATGGCCACCTCGCGATTGGCCTGTTGCTGGGCCCAGGACTCGTCCTGGTAGTAGGACCCTCGAAGTTCGATGAGACCATGCCGGAGGTCGTG
>DAINCX010000001.1:244823-274516 GCA_036732165.1 Candidatus Dormiibacterota bacterium
ACTCGTCCTGGTAGTAGGACCCTCGAAGTTCGATGAGACCATGCCGGAGGTCGTGGATTACCGCTTTAAGTTATTCGCGCAGCAACCTGTGCGTCAAGAGCAGCGCCTCACTCGCCTTTCCAAATGGGCTTTCGCTTCTCCGCAAAGGCGTCCATGCCCTCCTTGGCGTCCGCGGTTTGGAAGAGCCGGAAGATCCCGCCCCGTTCCAGGGTCAGGGCCCCGTCCAGTGACATCTCGGCTCCCTGTTTGGCGGCCACCTTGATCTCACCGATGGCCATCGTGGGACCCTTCGCCAGGGACGCCGCGAACTCGATCGCCTCCGGAAGCAGCCGATCCGCCGCCAGCAGCCGGTCGACGATGCCGAGGGCCAGCGCCGCCGCCGGGTCGACCGGCTTGCCCGTCATCAGCAGCTCCATCGCCTTCTGACTTCCGATCAGCCTGGGGAGACGCTGGGTCCCGCCATTGCCGGGGAGCACCCCGAGCGTGACCTCCGGGACGCCGAGACGGTACTCCCCCTCCGCGGCGAAGCGGAAGTCCGTGGCCAGGGCGATCTCGAGCCCACCGCCGAGGCAGTGGCCGCCAATGGCGGCGATGAAGACCTTGGGCGTGCGCTCCATCTTGAGGAGGATCTCGTGCATGTGGAGGATGGTCATCGCCCGCGTTTTCGGGCTCACGCTCCGAAACATGTTGATGTCGGCCCCGGCGCTGAAAAACTTGGGCAGATCGGAAACCAGGACGGCGGCGTCGATCGACTCATCGAACCGGACCAGGTCGATCGCGGCATTGAGGTCGTCGGCGAACGCCTTGTTGTAGCTGTTCGCGGGCGGCCGGTTCAGGTGGATCAGGGCCACGCCATCGCGCTCCTTTACGACCGAAACCGCGGGGGCGGCGGTTGTCGAATTCTGCATCGAACCCTCCTTTGTGTACCCTGAAGTCTAGTTCGATCGAGTTCGATTCAGACGGATGAGGAGAGGCTGACATGAGCACGATGGTCATCGACGGTAAGGCGGCGGCGGCGCGCTCCGGCGCCACGCTGGAGATCCACGATCCCGCGACGGGCGAATTGGTCGATCGCGTCCCGCAGGCCGGCGTGGAGGAGACCCGCCAGGCAATCGACGCCGCCCACGCGGCCTTTCGCGCTTGGGCAGACCTCCTGCCTTCGAAGCGGACGCACATCCTGCTCAAGGGTGCCGCGCTCGTGCGGCAGCACCTCGACGAGGTGTCGATGCTCTTGACGAGGGAACAGGGGAAGCCGCTGCGGGACTCCAGGATGGAGGCGGAGCGGTTCGTTGAGAACATCGAGTTCTATGCCACCATCATGGCCAGCGGGGCGATCCGCGGGCATCACATCCCGCTGTCGGCCCCCGGCGCCTACGGCCTCGTGATCCGCAGGCCGCTCGGGGTCGTGGGCGCCATCATCCCGTTCAACTTTCCGCTCACGCTGCTGGCGAACAAGATTGCTCCCGCGCTGGCGGTGGGCAACACGGTGGTCGCCAAGCCCGCCAGCACCACGCCGCTCTCGACGATCCGCCTGGTTGAACTGCTCAACGAGGGCGGCCTCCCGCCCGGTGTCCTGAACGTCATCGTCGGCCCCGGGGCGGTGGTCGGCCAGGAACTGATCAAGAACCCGAAGGTCCGCAAGATCGGCTTCACCGGCGAGACGCAGACGGGGAAACAGGTGATGGCGGAGGCCGCCTCCGACCTGAAACACGTGACGCTCGAGCTCGGTGGCAGTGATCCCGCGATCGTCTGCGAGGACGCGGATATCGACATGGCCAGCAAGGCGATCGCGATCGGTCGATTCTTCAACTGCGGCCAGGCATGCCTGGCCGTCAAGAGGGTCTACGTCCACGAATCGATCGCCGACCAGGTCATCGAGAAGGTCGTCGCTCGCGCCAAAAAACTCAAGGTCCTGCCCGGCACCGACGCCGCCTCGCAAATGGGGCCAATGCACACCGCAGGTGGGCGCGAAACGATCGAGCAGCAACTCAAGGATGCGCTGGATCGGGGCGGGCGCCTGCTTGCCGGGGGCCACCGGATGACGGGTGAACCCTTCAAGCAAGGCTTCTTCTTCGAGCCCACCGTCGTGACTGACGTCCCCGAGGACGCCCGGGTCTGGACGGAGGAAACGTTCGGCCCCCTGCTCCCGATCGCACGGGTTGGCAGTCTTGACGAGGCCATCGAGAAAGCCAACAGCTCCGAGTTCGGACTGGGCTCCTCGGTCTTCACCCGAGATATCAAGAAAGCGCAGCAGGCGATCGACCGTCTCGACGTCGGGTACACCTGGGTGAACCAGGTCAACCTGGTGGCGTACGACGAGCTGCCGTTTGGCGGGACCAAGCACAGCGGCTTCGGCAAGGAGCATGGAACGGAGGTCCTCGACTTCTATACCGAGCAGAAGAGCGTCGTCATGGGGGGCGTCTAGAGGCCGCCGGGATCTAACAGCCCTCTAACAATTCAGGTGTATTGCTATCTGCTACGGTGTGAGCGCGAACGCGCCTCGGCACTCAATCGGGAAATGGAGGAAAAGGAAGGGGAATGGAACATTTGAACCTTCGATTTCGGGCCCTTCGGGGGGCGGCAATATTCGGAACGATCTCTCTGCTGGTCGCGGCGTGCGGCACAACCTCGACCAACAATAACCAGAGCCAGCTGGCCTCGGACCAGACGCTAAAATTTCCGATCCTTGATGACTTCGGCACGCTCGATCCGGGGATCGCCGATGCCGAGACCGACACGGAGATCTCGCAAAATATCTTCGACAGCCTGTACAAGTTCGACATGGGAATGAATGTCGTACCCGACCTGGCCCAGGGCCAGCCCACCGTATCCTCCGATGGACTGACCTACACCTTCAAGCTGCGCCAGGACGTCACCTTCTCGAACGGCGACAAATTCGCCGCGAAGGATGTCCTGTACTCCTGGAACCGGGCCGCGGCGATGCAGGGCGCGTATGCCACTAACCTTTCGGCGGTGGCCGGCTACAGCAAGGTCGCCAAGAACACCGTGACAGGTCCGGCACTGGAGGCTCTGCTCGAAAAGAACGACCCGTCCGTCATCCTCTCGGGGTTGACGGCACCCGACGGCCCGAGCGGCTACTCGATTCAAGTCAAACTGGGCGCGCCAGCGGGCTGGTTCGTGACGGCAATCACCCTGGCCGGTTCAACCGGCATGATCGTCGACCAGACCGCCGTCAAGACGGACTTCGACAACTGGTGGACCAAGCCAGAGACCGCGATCGGTACCGGACCGTTCAAGATGACGGCTCGTACACCAGGCCAGTCGGTCGATTTCGCGGCCGTGTCCAATTGGTGGGGGTCGCCCAAGCCAACGCTGCAGAAAATCCACCTCGAGGTCATCAAGAGTGCCTCGTCGGCGATCGCCAAGTACGAGCAGGGCGGCTACGACATCTACGGGTACGGCGGGTACAGCAACGCACCCGTCGCCGATGTTCTACGAATCCAGAAGACCTCGAACGAGAAGGCACAGCTGGTGCTGCACCCCAAGGTGCGCTCCTACTGGGTCAGCTTTAACATGTTCTCCGACGGCAAGCGGCCCGCCAAGGGCCCCTTCGTGGACACCTGCCCCTGCCCGAGCGGGACCGCCCACGACCTCCGCCTGGCGTTTGCCCTGGCCGTTGACAAGGTGAAGGCGGCCCAGATCGTCTGTCAGGACGTCGTCTGCACGCCCTTGACCGGCGGCCTGATCCTCAAGGGCCTCAGGGGCTACCTGGGTGACAACAGCGATCCGCTGGCCAAGTTCGATGCCGCCAAGGCCAAGCAACTGCTGCAAAGCGCGGATCCCACCGGTGCAAAGACGAAGGGACTCGTGTACACGTACGATCCCGAGAATCCCCTGAACGCGTCGACGGCAACCTTCCTGCAAGACCAGTGGCAGACCAACCTCAACGTCCATGTCGACATCCAACCGGTCTCCCATTCGCAGTTCATCAAGGGCCGGCTCAAGGGCACCTATGTGATCTCGCGCGATGGCTGGCAGGCGGACTACGACCACCCACAGGACTGGTTCGATAACCTCTGGGGTAGCGCCGTCGGCTGCCCGGATGCGGGCTGCACCAGCGGCTACACCACGAAGGAATACGACGACACCCTGGCCAAAGCGGACGCCGAGGCGCTGCCGGCAGCCCTGACCGACTACAACAAGATGAGCCAGATGCTGATCCGGGATGTGGCCTACATCCCGCTCTACGGCAGCACCGGCGCCTTCCTCTTCAAGCCCTATGTCTCAGGGGCGTCGACCAACAACTTCTTCGACACCTACTGGAACCAGATCAAGCTCCTGCAGCACTAAGCCGAACGGAAACGTAAAAAGGGGGCGCCTCAAAACAGGCGCCCCCTTTTTTCTTCTAATCTGCATTCATGTTCACGAAAGGCTCGCTCTTCTACATCGGGCAGCGAACGGTCTTGATCGTCTTTACGGTCCTGGCCGTGTCCTCCATCGTGTTCCTCGGCATCCACCGCCTGCCGGGTAATGCCTTCTTCAGCGAGCGGCTGCGTGGTTCCCAGGAGGCGGTGCTCCTGCATCATTACCACCTCGATGAGCCTCTGCTGGTCCAGTACAAGACATTCATTGGAAATCTCCTGCATGGGGATCTCGGCGAGTCACTCATTTTCCGTGGGGTCAAGATCGCTCCACTCGTCGCCCGCGAGGCGACCGTCAGCGCCGAAGTTGGCGTGACCGCCCTCATCTTCACCGTCGGCCTCGGAATTCTGTTCGGCGTGCTGGCGGCGATGCGCCAGAACACCTGGGTCGACTACCTGTTGAGCACGACGTCGGTGATCGGATACAGCATGCCCAACTTTGTCATCGCCACCTTTCTGCTGCTGGTCTTTGGCATCTACCTCGACAACCTGACCAATGGCGCCATCTTCTATGAGATTGGATGGTCGGGCACCTATGGCACGCCCGGTCAGATCTGGCTTCCGGCCATCGCGCTGGGCTTTCCCTACGCGAGCATCGTCGCGCGGCTCACGAGGGCCTCCATGCTGGAGGTCATTCGCCAGGACTATGTCCGCACGGCGCGCGCCAAGGGCCTTTCGGAGCGCGTCGTGGTCCTGCGCCACGCCCTGCGCAATGCGCTCATTCCCGTGGTGACAATCCTGGGCCCTCTGGTCATCGGGATCATCACCGGGAGCGTGGTGATCGAGAACATCTTCGGCATCCCTGGCCTCGGGAAGGAGTTCGTGACGAGCATCCTGAGCCGGGACTACAACATCGTCATCGGCGTCTTCACCATGTACGCCGCGCTCGTCGGACTCGCCAACCTCGGGGTCGATCTCCTGTACACGGTGCTCGACCCGCGGATTCGGTACTGATGGCGATCACCGCACCGGCCATGACGGAGGAACTCGGCCAGACCCTGGCCCGCGAGCAAGTCAGTCTCTGGGCTGATGCCTGGCGACGCCTGCGCCGCAACCGCCTCGCCCTGGCCGCCTTCCTCTACCTGGTCCTGCTGGCCGTGGTGGCGCTGGTGGCAATCGTCTATACGCCGTACCCGATGGCGCACCAGGGCGTCGCGGTCCCGTACAGCCCGCCGAGCGCCAGTCACCTCCTGGGCGGTGACGCCCAGGGACGGGACATCCTGAGCCGGCTGATGATCGGCGCCCAGATCTCGCTGATCGTCGGGGTCGGCACGCAGCTCGTGGTGCTGGCGGTCGGTTTGCCGCTGGGCTTGCTGGCCGGTTACTACCGCGGCTGGTTCGACACCGTCCTCTCATTCTTGATCAATGTCTTTTACGGCATCCCGGACCTGCTGGTGGCATTGATCCTGGTGGTGCTGATCGGCCGTAGCAGCCTCTGGGTCATCATCTTCGCGATCGCCGTCACCCGCTGGATGGACATGGCCAGGCTGGTCCGGGGGCAGACCCTCAGCTTGCGCGAACGAGAGTTCGTCGAGGCGGCGCGCTCCACCGGGGCGCGTCCCAGCAAGATCATCTTCAAGCACATCCTGCCGAATGCGCTCGGGCCGGTTATCGTGCAGGCAACCTTCGGCGTGCCGCAGGCGATTCTCTTCGAGGCGTTCCTCAGCTTCCTCGGTCTGGGCGTCCCACCCCCAACCCCATCGTGGGGCTCCATGGCCTCCGATGGCATCGCCGCGATGCGGATCTCGCCGCACATCGTGCTCGCACCGGCTATCGCCCTCTCGCTGACCCTGATGGCCTTCAATTTCCTCGGCGACGGTTTGCGCGATGCGCTGGATCCGAGGCAGAAGCGGTGACCGAACCGGTCCTCCAGGTCAAAGGCCTGAAAACCCAGTTCTTCACTGACGACGGCGTCGTGCAGGCCGTCGACGACATCAGCTTCGACCTCCACGCGGGCGAGACCCTCGGCATCGTTGGCGAGTCAGGCTGCGGCAAGAGCGTGACGGCGCTCTCCATTCTTCGCCTCGTGCAGGAGCCCGGCCGCATCGTCGCCGGCCAGATCCTGTTTCGCGGCGATGACCTGGTGACGATGCCCGAAGAGGAGGTTCGGCACATTCGCGGTAAGGACATCGCGATGATCTTCCAGGACCCGCTCAGCAGCCTGAACCCGGTTCTACGAGTTGGGTTTCAGATCGCCGAGGCGATCGAGGCCCACGAGCGAATCCCCGGCAAGGTGGCGTTGGGGCGGGCGGTGCAGCTCCTCAAGCAGGTCCGGATCCCCGCCGCGGAGTCCCGGGTCCGTGATTATCCCCACCAGTTCAGTGGTGGGATGCGCCAGCGCGCCATGATTGCCATGGCGCTGGCGAACTCGCCGTCGATCCTGATCGCCGACGAACCGACCACGGCGCTCGACGTCACGGTCCAGGCGCAGATCCTGGAGCTGCTTCGCGACCTGAACGAGGACCTCAAGACGGCGATCATCCTGATCACGCACAACATGGGCGTGGTTGCCGGCCTCTGTAGCCGGGTCATCGTGATGTACGCCGGGCGCATCGTCGAGCACGGGCCGGTCGAGCGGATCTTCAAAAATCCCCAGCACCCCTACACGTGGTCCCTCCTGCAGTCGATGCCCCGGCTCGACTCGGACCGGCGCAAGCGCCTGGTCTCGATCGAGGGCCTGCCCCCGGACCTGATCGCGCCACCCAGTGGCTGCCGCTTCAATCCCCGGTGCCAGTTCAAGATCGGCCGGTGCCTGCACGATGATCCCCCGTTGATGGAGGTCTCACCGGAGCAGGAGGCCGCCTGCTGGGTGACCATGGATCGCGCCCTCAAGAAGAACGGGCAAGCCCATGCCTGATCGCGCTCCTCTCCTGCGGGTCGAGAACGTCACCAAACATTTTCCGGTGGGGCTGGGCGCGTCGGTCAAGGCGGTCGACGGGGTCAGCCTCGAGGTCTACCCGGGGGAAACGGTGGGGCTCGTCGGCGAGTCCGGCTGCGGGAAGTCAACCCTCGGTCGCCTCATCACGCAGCTGCTGCCGGTCACCTCCGGGAACATCTTCATCGACGGCGTGGACCTGACGAAACTGCGCGGGGAAAAGCTGCGGCAGAAGCGCCGCGAACTCCAGATGATCTTCCAGGACCCCTACTCCTCCCTGAACCCCAGGATGACGGTGGGCGACATCATCGCCGAGCCGCTGGAAAATTTCGGCCTCCTACGCGGCAAGGCCAAGGACAAGCGGGTCCAGGAACTGTTGAAGACGGTCGGGCTCAACCCCTACTTCAACAACCGATATCCCCACGAGTTCAGTGGCGGCCAGCGGCAGCGCATCGGGATCGCCCGGGCGCTGGCGCTGCGGCCGAAGCTCATCGTCGCGGACGAGCCGATTTCGGCCCTGGATGT
Organism: Candidatus Dormiibacterota bacterium; assembly: GCA_036732165.1. GTDB lineage: Bacteria > Chloroflexota > Dormibacteria > CF-121 > CF-121 > JALYYC01. The sequence goes on from DAINCX010000001.1 coordinate 252,606, forward strand.
CTCCATCCAGGCGCAGGTCATCAATCTGATCCAGGACCTGCAGAAGGAGTTTCAGCTCACCTACCTGTTCATCGCCCACGACTTATCGGTCGTCCGGCACATCAGCGACCGGGTCATGGTGATGTACCTGGGAAAGATCGTGGAGGTCGCCGACAGCGTGGAGATCTATCGCAACCCGAAGCATCCGTACACCAAAGCCCTCCTTTCGGCCATCCCGATCCCGGACCCCGAAATCCAGTCGAAGCGTCGCCTGGTTTCGCTCACGGGCGAGATCCCGTCGCCGGTGAACCCGCCGTCTGGCTGCCACTTCCACACCCGTTGCCCGATCGCCCGCGTCCCCGGCGTCTGCGCCGACCTCGAGCCGCCGCTGGAAATCAAGGCGAAAGATCATCGCGCGGCCTGCCACTTCTCCGAAAAGGTCGCCGTCGAAGTCTGAGCCCGATCGCGCTGGCGGGATCTCCGCCGCGCGCCGGCGATCCTTTCAGCGCCGGGCACTCGCCTGGTACGCCGCGCATGGGCGCGACCTTCCCTGGCGGCACACGCGGGACCCTTATGCGATCTTCGTTTCCGAGATCCTCTCGCACCAGACCCAGATCTCGCGGGTGGTGCCGGTCTTCGAAGCCATGCTCGACCGCTATCCGACGGTGGAGGCCCTCGCCAGGGCGCCGCTGCGCGACGTCAGGGCCTTGACCGATCCGCTTGGCTACAAGATCCGTGGCCGCTGGCTCAAGGGGACCGCCGTCATCGTCGCGGAGGAACGAGCGGGGTATTTTCCGCGGACGGTCGACGCGCTGCGGGAACTGCCTGGTGTCGGACGCTACACGGCAGGCGCGGTGATGAGCTTCGCCCACCACCTCGACGCCCCGATCCTGGATACCAACGTGGCGCGCCTGCTCCGCCGCTATTTCGGAATCACGGCTGCCCCCTCGGCGAGGCCCACCCACCTCTGGCAGCTGGCGGCGGCGGTCATCCCCAGAGGGCAGGGATACCTGATCAACCAGGCCCTGATCGACCTTGGCGCCCTGGTCTGCACCGCCCGGACACCACGCTGCGTCACCTGCCCGATCCGGCGGGGTTGCGCCTGGCGCCAGCGCACCTAGCTGGAGCCCGGCCGGGAAATCTGCTAGAGTACAGCGGTCACCTGGTGTTCGGGTGGTGCTCGCCGGCCGTCCGTTCCTTTCTCGAACAGGCCGAAGCGTTCGGTCAGTTGTTCGAGAAACAGGAGTGGACGATGAGTAAGGGAACCATCAAGAAGATCGTGCCGGATCGCGGCTTCGGGTTCATCGCGGCGGAAGATGGCAAGGAGTATTTTTTTCATCGGAGTGGCGTCGACACGACGTTGAACTTTGATAGCCTGCGGGGCGGCGAGACGGTGAGTTTCGACGTCGAGCAGAGCCAGAAGGGCCCGCGCGCGAACCGCGTCCGCGCCGCCTAACCTCCTCGCAACCGGGAAGGCCGCCCCTTTGAGGGGCGGCCTTTTTTGTTTGGACGAAACCATCGGACAAACCCCGGCGTTGTACTCGCGTGCTTGAACGTCGACCCGTGATGGCGCGGGCGCTGTCGGTGTGGGTGCCGGTCGTCGTCGCCGCCACCGTCGTGATCGTTCTCGTCTTCACTGCGGCACAGCAGAACCTCCGGATGGGCGCCAACGACCCCCAGGTCCAGATGGCGGAAGACGCCGCGGCGCGCCTCGACACCGGAGCCAGTCCCAACGCCGTCATCCCAACCCAGCCGGTCGATATCGGGCGTTCGCTGGCACCGTTTCTGATCGTCTTCGGACACGATGGCCAGCCCCTGGCGTCCTCGGCGACCCTTGATGGACACACGCCGACGCCGCCCGGTGGCGTCTTCGGCAGTGTTCCGTCGACTGGGCGCCACGAGATCACCTGGGCGCCGCGCCCGGATGTCCGCGAGGCCGCCGTCATCGTCGCGTACCGCAACGGCTTCGTTCTGGCCGGACGGTCGCTACGCCTCGTCGAGCAGCGCGAGGATGCCCTCGGCCAGCTAACGCTCCTGCTGTTCTTCGTCATGCTGGTCTTCACTGGAATCGCCGCCGTCGCGGCGAGCTGGGTCACGCTGCGGTCGGGCACCGGCCTCCTCACCAGGCGGAATTCGGCGGCCTGAGCCGGCCGAGAAACACCGCACGGACCTATGTGTCGTAGAGCCGGACGATCGCCGCCGCCGTCTCGGCGAAATGCTGTCGCAGACTGGATGGCGCGAGAATCTCGACGTCCGTGCCGAAGCCGAGCAGGGCACCCCGGGCCGCACCCTCGGCGACGAATGGCATCTGCAAGCTCGTCCAGCCACTGCCATCGACTGCCTGGTCGCGTTGGACCGGCCCGACCAGTTGCGGGCCGCAGATCCGGAGCAGCCGGTCCGCCTGCTCCACGCGCACCCGGAGCCTGACAGCCAGGCCCGTCCCCCGCTCTTCGACGCGGCGGCGAAGTTGCCGCCAGAGGTCCTCCAGGTCGAGCCCCACGGGCCGCCGCGCCGGCTCGGCAAGGGATTCCACCGACTCAATCCGCGAGACGCGGTAGAGGCGCGGCTCACCCTCCTCCGCGGCGATCAGGTACCAGATCCCTGCCTTGGCGACCAGGCCATAGGGGTCAAGCGTCACGAGGTGGGCGGCCGGCGCTCCGCTGCTCCGATATCGGATCTGGAGCCGCCGCTCGCCCCAGACGGCTTCCTGGACGGCCTCGAGGTGAGGAAGCGGCTCCGCCGGACGCATCCATCCGCGGGGTTCGACCACGATCCGTTCCTGGGCTCGCATCGCGCCGGAACGCTGGGCCTCCGGCAGCGAGGCCATCAACTTGCGGAGCGCCGCCTTCAACGCCTGATCGAGCCCGAGATCCTTGAGCGTCCCGCCGCCGGCGAAGACAAACAGGGCGCGCGCCTCGGTCGCGGTCAGACCGCTCACGTCGGCGCGGTAGCCGGGCAAAAGGGCACAACCACCCTGGCGGCCGCGCTCGGTGTACACGGGAACCCCGGCCGCGCTCAGGGCATCCATATCCCGGTAGACGGTTCGTTCCGAGATTTCGAGGCGCCCCGCGATCGTCCGCGCGCTCATCCGGCCGTGCGCCTGGAGCAGAAGGAGGATCGAGAGCAGCCGATCAGCGCGCATCGGCCACAGGATCACGCCTAAAACCTGACATGCGCTGTCATATTAAGGCCTCATGATGGGTCGGGCTGAGATCAACGCGCTTTAGGAGGTCAATCCGAGATGGTCGAAACAGCGATCGCGATCAAGCCCGCGGGGCCGTTTTCCTGGGCCGCCCTGATGGACGTCATGGCCAACTTTCAGGCGATGACCCAGCACTGGCAGGGGACAACCGAGGTGGTGAGGATGACGTTTCCCCTGGACGGCGCGTTCACCCCGGTTGGGGTGGCGCTGCGGTTTGTGGAGGGCCGCCTGCGGGCCGACGTGACCGGGTCCAACGACCTGGCGGCGGTTGAGCGGCAGGTGGCGCGCATCTTCTCGCTCGACCACGATGCGACCGAGTACCCGAAGGTCGGCGCCCGCGATCCAAAGATCGGTGCCCTGATGACCGCCCTGCCCGGTCTGCGCCCGCTGAACTTCACCTCGCCCTACGAGACGGCCGCCTGGGGGGTGATCTCCCAGCGGATCTCGATGCGGCAGGCGGCGCGCGTCAAAGCCACCCTGGTCGCCGAGCACGGCCATCCCCTGCAGGTCGCGGGAGAACAGGTTGGCTGCTTTCCGGTGCCCGAGCGCCTGGCAACGGTCGACGCGGTGCCAGGACTCAGCGGCGAAAAGGTTGCGCGGTTGAAGGGCGTCGCCCGGGCGGCGATGGCCGGCACGCTGGATGCCGACCGCCTGCGCGCGCTGGGGCACAAGGCGGGCCCAGCCTCCCTGCGGGACATTCCGGGAATCGGGCCCTTCTGGGCCTCGGGGATCTACGTGCGCGGCTGCGGGATCGTTGACGTCTTTCCGGACGAACCCCTGGCCATCGCCGCGCTCGGCCACCTGCATGGCCGGGGCGATGCGCCGGATGTCCCGACCATCGAATCCCTGACCGAGGTATACCGGCCCTTTCGGATGTGGGCGTGCTTCCTGTTGCGCGTGGCGGCGAATCGCGGGCTCATCGGCGGAATCAGCAAACGCGAAGGGGCGATCCGGCGAGCAGCCGAAGGTCGAACGAGCAGGCGGAGGCAGAGGTCGTCCTGACCCCTGGCCTCCCCGCTCGCCCTTACGCCCGGGCGGGGGCGCCCCCACCCGGCGGCTCTGCCGAGGCGTCCGGGTCATCGAGGAACACCCGTCCGGTCTCGGTGATGCGCGCCGGGTTGCGCGCCGCGAAGTAAATCAGCGCGACGAGACCGGCCAGCATCCAGATGCCGATCACGACGGGTGCCAGGTTGGAGGGAGGCGAAAGGGCCCCGATGCCCAGGTTCCCGAAATCGATGCCGAGCGCGGCGGCAAGGGCGGGCAGGAAGATCAGGCTCCCGACGATCGGCACGATGCCGTTCCAGAGGATGTTGAACTCGCCCCGCCGCTCCCGCAAATAGAAGACCAGGTTGCTGAGGTTGGTCAGGATATAGATCACGATGACGATGATGCCGGCAATGGTGCCGAGCAGCGCGAAGGCAGGCAGCGGTCCGCCGGCAATCCATCCGAGGAGAACGGCCAGCGCGATCCCGCCGGCCGCCTGGACGTTGACCGCCCAGTACGGGGTGTGAAAGCGCGGATGGACGCGTGCCAGGAGGCGTGGCAGCAAGCCGATCCGGGCCAGCGAATATCCGACCCGCGTCGCCGCGTTCGCCCCCGCGTTCGAGTTGGCGATGGCGCTGTTGAGCACCGCCAGGATGACGATGATGAGCCCCGGCCCCCAGACCGCCTGCGCCATTCCGGACCAGGGATCGCCGCTGTTGAAGCTAAAGAAACTCTTCGCCATCTTGGTGGGACCGAAGTAAACGGTGGCGGCGTAGTAGCAGAAGAGATAGAAGAGCCCGATCAGCAATGCCGACAGGATCACCGCGCGGGGAATGGTCTTGCGTGGCTCCCGCGCCTCCTCGGCGAGCGGGGCCGCGGCCTCGAACCCGATGAACGCCAGGATCGCATAGATCATCCCGGGGAACACCGATCCCCAGCCCTTCGCATTCCCGGTGTTCGGCGCGAAAACCGAGAGCGTGTTATTGCCTCCCGCCGCGACGATCAGGGTGATCGCCAGGGCGACGAACACGATGATCTCAAAGGTGCCAAGCGCAACCCCGGTGCGCGTGGACAGCCGGATCCCGCGGTAGGTCAGGACCCAAACGATCAGGCCGGCAATCACGGCGAACGGCGCCCACAACCACAGCGGCCAGCCGAAGTGGGAATTCAGGTTGGCGGCGAGCTCGTTCCCGAAGATCAGGTAAAGAAGTGGGGCGACGACCGGCTCCGCCATCATGAAGCCCCAGGCAACCAGGAAGCCGACGTACGGATGCAGGCCACGGGAGCTGAAGGTATAGAGGCCACCGGCGGAAGGCAGATGACGGGCGAGCTGCGCGATGCTGACGGCAACGAACAGGCAGGCAATCAGCGCCAGGAGAACGGAGAGTGGAAGGCTCCCTCCCGCGTATGGCGCCCCCACGATGATCGAGAAGGCCACCGCGGCCGCGGGCGCCATGTGGGTGATCGACTGAAAGAGCGTCGGGGCCAATCCAACGGCGTCCCGCTGAAGGCCGGCTGGTCGGACGAGCGTGCTCATGAGTTCCTCCCTCTATCCAAACTGTCGCGGAACATAGCACGGCTGTCGGGAGCTGGCAAACCCCCTTTTGGGTTTGCCAGCGAGCGGGTGTCGGGATGAATTGAACCGCTTCCCTTGACAGGGTCGTCGGCAGGCCGTTTAGTCTTGATCCAGGAGGAGGAAGCCCGTGGAAAACCTGGCGCTCCCGCGCTCCCAGGCAATGCCTGGTCAGACCAGCCATGTCCGGGAGATGGCCGCGAACCTGCTGCTCGGGCGAGCCTTGCATATGCTCAACGCCTCCTGTGGCCTGGTGGTGTTCTGGGATGCGGACGGGCGCTGGAACCGGGACAGCTTTACACTGCCGGGACGGGCGGACCGACTGGCTGAACTGGCGCCGGTGCTGCAAGCCCTGGTCGAATGGACGCTGTACAGCGAGGTCCCGGTCGCCGTTTCCGACCTCGGTAGGAGCCGCTGGTCTCGCTACCTCCTGCACGATGTGGCCCCGCCGGCCGGATCGATCGCGGCCACGCCCCTGGCCCAACGGGGCGCGATCTGGGGCGCCGTCGCCGTCTACCGAGCGGCGGCCGGCGGGGATTCCATGGAGCTGCTCCGGCAGCTGGCCGAGCTTGCGACCGAACCGTTGAGCTCGCTCGGAGCGGGGCGCCCAGAAGGCATCGTCCGCTGACCGACGACCCTCCGACGGCTTCGTATCATGGGGCGGTGAGGGCGACGGAATCGAGCAGGCGGCTGAGCGCGCTTCGTGGTCGCCTGGCGGCCCGGTCGCTCGATGGCCTGGTCGTCACCACCCCGGCCAACATCCGATATCTCTCGGGCTTCAGCGGCAGCCTCGGGTATCTTCTGGTCGGGCTCGAGGTTGCCGAGATCCTGGGCGACAGCCGCTACTGGCTGCAGATGGAGGAGGAGGCTCCGGCCTTCGCGCTGGCGCGATCCGGCGGCTCCGTCGGCCTATGGGCGCTGGTTTCCGAGCGGATCAAGAGCCACGGTCTTGCCCGCGTTGGCTTTGAATCCCAGCATCTGACCGTGGACATGCACTCGCGGCTCCGTACCAGTCTTCCGACCGGCATTGCGCTCGAGGCCACCAGTGGGCTGGTGGAGGACCTGCGGATGCGCAAGACCGAGGGCGAGGTTGCGCAACTCCGCCAGGTCGCGGAGATCGCCGGTCGGGCCTATGACCGGATCCGGGCCAGCCTGCGGCCGGGCCTCCGCGAGCGGGACGTCGCCTTCCTCCTGGAGCAGACCTACCGCGAGCTGGGCGCGGATGGGGCGTCGTTTGAAACGATCGTCGCCGCCGGCGAGCGCGGCGCGCTACCCCATGGGCGAGCCTCCGATCGTCTTCTGGAACGGGGGGACATGGTGGTCATCGACTTCGGGGCCCAGGCCGGGGGCTACAACAGCGATACGACGCGCACGGTCGTGCTCGGTGAGCCCAGCCCCGAACAGCGCCGCGTGATCGAGGCCGTCCGTGAGGCGCAAACGGTCTCGCTGGCCATGATGCAACCGGGCGTCCCTGCCGACCGCATCGATCGAAAGGCGCGCGAGGTCGCCACCAGCCTGGCCGGGGCCGCCAACGCGTTCGGGCATGGCCTTGGCCACGGCATCGGCCTCATGGTGCATGAGCGTCCCTTCCTCTCACCGAGCGACCAGACGCCGCTCCAAACGGGCATGGTGATCACGAATGAGCCGGGCGTCTACGTTCCGGGATGGGGTGGCGCGCGCCTGGAGGACATGGTGCTGATCACCGATCACGGTCCGGAGGTGATCAGCCCCGCATCACGCGAGATCGTGGCGGGATGACTGCCGCCGAGGCGCTCCGAGAGAAGCTGCAGATCTCGGTTTTCCCGGACGAGCTGTTCGGCGAAAATTGTTATCTCATCCGCCGCCGGGAGACCATGTCCGCTGTGGTCGTCGATCCCGGCTTGCAGGTTCGTCGGGTGCTCGACCAGGTTGAGTCGGAGCAGCTGCGGGTCGAGTACGTGCTGCTGTCGCACGGGCACATCGATCACATCGCCGGCGTGCCCGCCCTGCGCCGCGCCCTGAAGGCCCCGGTTCTGATGCATCCCGACGACAAAGCCATCCTGGACTGGGATCAATTCGGCCAGCTCCCCTTCGTCCCGGCGGACTTCGAACCATTTCCGATCGATACGGAGATCAAGCACGGCTCGACATTGTCCTTCCAGGACGTCACCTTGAGAGTCCTGCACACGCCGGGCCACACGCAGGGCTCCGCCTGCTTTCTCTTCGGACTCGACTGCTTTGCCGGTGACACCCTATTCCAACGAAGCATCGGCCGCACCGATCTCCCGGGCGGCAGCTCTCAGAAGATCGTCATCTCGATTCGATCGGTGCTCTATGCCTTGCCCTCCAAGACGGTGGTGCACCCCGGCCACGGCCCCAGGACAACCATCGAGGAGGAAATGCTCCTGAACCCCTTCGTCCCGGCCGCCTTCTAGCGGTGCGGATCGCCTCCCTCCTTCCGAGCGCGACCGAGATCGTTTGCGCGCTCGGCCTGGAGGATGACCTCGTGGCCATCACCCACGAATGCGATTACCCGCCATCCGTGCGGGCCAGGCCGGTGGTCACGGCGAGTGTCCTGACCCCGATGAGTTCCAGCCTGGACATCGATCGCCACATCCGGCGGCTGGTCCACGATGGCAGCAGCATCTACCGGCTTGACGCCGACCGCCTGGCCGCCTTGCAGCCGGACCTCATCCTGACGCAGGAGCTCTGCGACGTGTGCGCCGTCTCCTACCCGATTGTCCAGCAGGCCGCCCGCCGCCTGGAGGCGAGCACCCAGCTGGTGTCGCTCGAGCCGCAAAGCCTCGAGGATGTCTTCGGCAACATCAAGCTCGTGGGCCAGCTCACGGACCGAGAGGAGCCGGCGCAAGCGCTGGTCGACCATCTTTTAAGCCGAATCTCAAGGGTTCGTGAGCAGCTGGCCGAGGCGCCGACCCGGCGAGTCCTGTGCCTCGAATGGCTCGATCCGCCGTTCAATTGCGGGCACTGGACCCCCCAGCTGGTCGAGATCGCCGGCGGTGACGCGGTGCTGGGCGCGCCGGGCCGGCCGGCATCGGTGCTCACCTGGGAGGCGGTGGCCGGCGCGGATCCCGAGGTGGTGGTGGTGATGGCCTGCGGCTTCTCGCTGGACCGAAGCCTCAAGGAAACAGAGGCGATCCGTGCGAGGCTCACCGGACGGGAGGTTCATGTCGTGGATGGCAACGCCTTCTTCAGCCGCCCAGGACCCCGGCTGGTCGACAGCGTGGAGATCATGGCCGGCATCCTGCATCCCGAGGCGGTGGCGCCGCCCGGCCCGGAGGTCGCGCGCCGAATCGCTTAACCGCCGAAGGCGAAGCGGAAAAACGCCGCGGCGACCAGGATCACCACGAAGCCACCGCCCAGGAGAAGCAGCAAGGCGGCAACCGCGAAGCCGAGGACCCGGCCAAAGGCAACGCGCAATTCATCCTCCGGCGTGGGCTCTGGCCCCCGGTCGATCATCGTCTGGGCAGTTCCTCCTGCTCGCTGCTCGGTATCGGCCAGGTTTTGAACGGCCCGTGGGGCGGCCCGAGATCAGCGTCGGTCCAGCCGTCGACACGGGCGAGGCCGTCGCAGAGGAGGTCGCGAAGCGCCGTCGCGGGAGCCCGCCGATCATAGACCCCGATCTTGTCGGCGCGGAGGCGGCGGGTCCGGCTGAGTGGATCATCGACCCACCAGACGGCGCTGATGTCGAGGACGTGACCGGTGCGCTCCCGGTAGCTGATGGTCAGGCTCGCCTCCCCACCCTGAACACGGGCGAACTGCAGCTCCCAGGCCGCTTTCCCGCGTCGATAACGCTGGATGCGCAACTCGTGTTCGCGCGCAAATGCCTCCACCGGCGGCGCGATGGCACGAAAGGCGTCGATGATCTCGTCCGGAATCGGGGGTAACCGGGTTAAGGGCCGCACCGGGCCCATTGTAGAGTTGAAACGTTGATGGTCAGCAACCCGAACGCGATCATCGAACGGATCCTGGAACGCTCGAAAACCATCGCGGTCGTTGGGCTGAGCCCCGATCCAGGGCGTCCCAGTCACGGGGTGGCGCGCTACCTGCAGCGGGCCGGCTATCGCATCATCCCCGTGAACCCGGGTATCGACAACGTCCTGGGCGAGCGCGCCTATCCCTCGCTGCGTGACGTCCCCGAACCGATCGACCTGGTCGACGTCTTCCGGCGATCCGAGTTCGTGGCCGCCATCGTGGAGGAGGCGATCGCGGCAGGCGCGAAGTCGATCTGGCTCCAGGACGGGGTCATCGACGAGGCGAGCGCGGCGCGCGCCAGGTCGGCCGGCCTCGATGTGGTCATGGACGACTGCATCATGCGGCGGCACGGCCAGCGGCGGCGCGGCTAGCGGGGGCTGCCCCTCAAAAGACGCGGCCTCCGAGGGGGACATCATGGCTGGGCTCGAGCAGGACGACGGCGCCGGCCTCATCCGGGACACCGAGGACCAGCACCTCCGAGCGGACGGGCCCGATCTGCCGGGGAGGGAAATTGGTGACGGCGACGACCAGCTTGCCGCGCAGCTCCGCCGGCTGGTAATGCACGGTGAGCTGGGCGCTCGATCGACGGGTGCCGATCGGACCGAAATCGATCAGCAGTTTGTACGCGGGTTTGCGGGCTTCGGGAAACGCCTCCGCCTCGATGATCCGGCCAACCCGCATCTCGACCCGCTCGAAGTCAGAGACGTCGATCAACGCCCCTCGCTTCCCAACATGCTTAGTGTAGTGTCCCATCCCGAGGCCATGCCGCTGACTCCGTCTGAGATGCGCGACCTGTTTCCGATCGCTCGACGCTATGCGTATCTCGATCACGCGGCAATTGCGCCCCTCGCCACCCCCGTCCGCTCGGCGATGACCGTCTTTCTCGACCGGCTCTTGGAGGAGCCCTTCGAGCCAGCCCATTGGGAGCGGCTTCGAACGCAGGTGCGGACACGGGTCGGAGAGCTGCTCTCGGTCGGCCCGGAGGGCATCACCTTCACCCGGAACACCACCGCGGGCCTCGGGCTGGTGGCGGCCGGCCTGGACTGGCGCCAGGGTGACAACATCGTCGGGGTCGACCGGGAATTCCCCGCCAACATCTATCCGTGGATGGGCCTGAAATCGCGCGGGGTCGACCTCCGCTTGCACCGGCCGGAGAACGGCCGGATCGACGTCAAGGCGCTGCTCGGTCTCTGCGACAGCCGAACCCGGGTGCTGGCGATCAGCGCGGTGCAATTCTGGAGCGGATTCCGGGCCGACCTGGGGGCGCTCAGCAAGGGACTGCGGGGCCGCGAGGTCCTCCTGGTCGTCGACGCGATGCAGGCGGTCGGCGCGCTAAAAATCGATCTATCCACGATGGCGGTGGACCTCCTCGCCGCCGGCGCCCAGAAGTGGTTGCTGGGCCCGATCGGGATCGGCTTCGCCTACGTCGGCCGGCGAATGCTGGAGCGCATGCGTCCGGTTACGATCGGCGCCGACAGCGTGATTCGCGACCGGGAGTACCTCGACTACGATCTGACGTTCAAGCCGGATGCCCGCCGCTACGAGGAGGCCGCCCCGAACTATCCGGGAATCCTGGGGATGGGGGCGGCGATCAACCTGCTCCTTCGTGCCGATCCGGCCCGGGTCGAGGCGACCGTGTTGCGGCTGGCGGACCGGCTGCGCGACGAGCTGCCACGCCGTGGTTACGCCCTGGTCTTCACGCCGACGGCGCCAGGAGAGCGATCCGGGATCGTGTCCTTCCGCCACCCGCGCATCATCCCGGCGGAGGTGCACGCCGGGCTCCGCGAGGCGGGCATTATCATCTCCCTTCGCGCCGACTTCTTGCGCGCCTCACCGCACTTCTACAACAGCGACGAGGACGTCAGCCGGTTGCTGGACGCGCTTCCACAATGACCTTCTGGCAACGCGCCCGCCGGGAACTGGGCCGCGAGACCCAACCCGTCGGGACCGTCGTGCGCCTCATCATCATCGAGCGCGCCGTCCGCGGCACCCTCGTGCTGGTGCTGGGCATCGCGCTGCTGACCCGCAGTCAGCAGGTGAGCCGCATCGTCCGCCAGTGGGTCACCGAGCTCGACTTCAACCCGGAGCGCCGGCTGATCCCGAGGGCGCTGGTCACGGTCCTGCGACCGTTCGGGTTGCTCTCCACCCGGACGGTGATCATCATCGGCATCAGCGCCATCCTCTTCGCCGCCATCGAGCTGACCGAGGCGGTCGGCCTGGCCGGGCGGCGACGATGGGCCGAATACCTGACGGTGATTGCCGGGTGTATCGGAATCCCGTTTGAAGTCAGCGAGGTTATCAATCGACAAACGGTGCTGCGGATCAGCTTCCTGGTCATCAACGTCGCCATCGTGATCTACCTCGCCTGGCAGAAGCACCTCTTCGGACTGCGCGGCGGCATCGAGACCGAGACCGAGAAAAGCTAGCGAGCCGCCTTTGTCAGGGGAATGCCCACGCCGGCGACGCCAAGCGGACCGGCGTGACGGGTGAGCATGCCGACGAGAAAGCCCAGCACCCGATCGGCGGACGGCCCGTCGGAGATGGAGGCGAGGAGGGCCGGCTCCGGGATTCGGAACGCGCCCAGGGACCCGGCTTTGGCCGCCCGGGTGTAGGCGGCGGTCCCGGCGGGGACAAAGGTCACTTTGATTTTCGTGTACCGGTCCCCAGAATGAATCAGTGTGAAGGGCGCCTTGCTCTTGAGCTGCCACGCGCGGATTTCCTCGCTCTTGAGGCGGCGCTGCAAGGTCGCGATGAGCTTCTTGCCGCCCGGGTCCTTATCCGCGTAGATCGCGACGTGCACTGCGGACATGATACCGACTCCGTCAGGTCTTGCCCAGATTTTCGAAAAAGCGTCGCATCGCGGCACGGACCGGCTGGTCTGCGACGGCGGCTTCGGGAGCCGGCTGGCCGCGCAGGGCGCGAAGCTCGGCCCGGTTCTGTTGCCACACGACCCAGACCCGCTGCACCGCCGTCACGTTCGTCCCGATGGCCAGGACCCAGAGCGCGATGGTGAGCGCCGAGGGCCATGGGTGAAATTGCAGTGGCTCGAGAATGAGGCCGGCCACGATGATCACAACGCGCTCCGGCCGGGCCAGGATGCCAACGTCGCAGGTGAACCCGAGGCTCTGCGCGCGCGCCCGAACGTAGCTGACCAGAAAGGAGCCGGCGAGCGCGATCAGGACGACAACCGATTCCAGGGTGTCGTGCACGCGCAAGAAGTAGATCAGGATCCCGAGGTAGACGACGCCTTCTGAGTATCGGTCGACGGTCGAGTCGAGAAACGCTCCGTACCGATACACCTTGCCGGCGGCTCGCGCCAGGGCGCCATCCAGAATGTCAAAGAGGCCGGCGAAGAGCAGCACGAAGCCACCGACGACCAGGTGCCCCATCGCCACGAGCAGGGCCCCTGCGGCGGTGATCGCCAGCCCGAACAAGGTCAGCATGTTGGGCGTGATCGGCGACTCGCGAAAAACGCCGATGCCTCGCTGAGCCCAGCGGCGGACCCATGCCTGGAATTTCTGGGTGAACATCAGCCGGAGCTCAAGCTCGGTTCGAGGCGCGCCTTCGGCATCGGTTTGACCTGGCTGCGGGCCTGCTCATAGACCTCGGTCACCTGGTCGACGACGCGCTCCCAGTCATATTGCTGAACGGTCTCTCGGCCCTGCCGCGAAAGATCTTCGCGGATCTGGGGCCCGTTGATCAGGGTTTCCAGCGCATAGGCGAGCTGACGCTTGCTTTTCCGGTCGACCAGCAGGGCCTCCCGTCCGTGGGTGACCACGCCCCGAAAGCCGTCGATATTCGTCGCCACGATCGGCCGTCCGGCGGCCATCGCTTCCAGGAGGACGATGCCGAAGCTCTCATCGCCGGTTGCCGGCGAGCAGAAGATGTCGCAACTCGCGTAATAGCGCGCCTTCTCATCCTCAGGGACGTACCCCGCCAGCACCACGTCCTGGAGTTGCTTGCGGGCGAGGAAGTTCGTATACCAGCGGCGCAGGGGCCCGTCCCCGACGATGATGAGCCGCAGGTTCGGGTAGAGCGGCTTCAGCTGCTCATAAGCCCGTAACAGGTAGCCCAGCCCCTTGCGGTATTCGAGGCGTCCGACAAACAGGATGTTGAACATGCCATCGCTGAACTCGGGCAGGGGTGTCGCATGGTCGAAGCGGTTGAGGTCGATCCCATTCGGAACGACCCGGTATTCGCCGGGAAAATAGCGTTCGACAAAGTCGCGCGCCGGGGCCGAGACCGCGATCCGGGCGTGCAAGCGACGGACGTACCGCTTGAGCAGCGGCTTGCCATAGTAGTAGCCGACATTCGAACGGGCAAACGCGTGGAAGGTCCCGACGTTGCACGTCTCGGAGAATCGCAGGGCGGTCACCGGGAGCACCGGCATCAGGGGCTCGTGGTAATGAATGACGTCGAACCCGCTGTCGCGCACGTAATGCTTGATCCGGTTCATCAGGTGGAAGCTGACGGTGATGCGCGCGACCGAGCCGTGGGTCGGGATCGGAAAGGGCCGGCCGACCCTGACGAAGTCGGCCCCGTGCTCCGACGCATCGCTTGACGAGCATGGCGCAAATACGACGACCTCATGCCCACGCCGCCGCAAGCCGGCGGCCAGGTGGCGTACATGGTCAGTCACGCCGCCGGGGTGGGCGTAGTCGTAGGCGGACACGAGCGCGACCTTCATCTTCCTGCTTGCTTCCCTGGAAAGATTATCCGCCAGAAACTGCGCGAACCGCCGACCGGCCCATCCGGGCCCAATTCCGACCGATCCGGCGGAATTTCAACTGCGCGATGCGGCGGTGGGTCACAAAGTCCCAGTACTCGCCGGCGGCGCGGGTCTGCTTGGCGAGCAACGCCTTCTTGACGTCCTGGGCCGTCTTGCCGGGAAAGGTGGTGTATCCGGTGCCAATGCCCTCCAGGTGGTGGCTGTCGGAGCAGCCGACCTCTGGAAGGTGGAAGCGCTCTTCGTTCAGGCGATTGATCTTGGCCGCGCAGGTCCGTCCGGCAACGGAGGGATTGAAGGTCTCGACCGCATCGAAGTAGATTTCGGGCGACGGGTTCCGCATGATCCCGTCGAAGGTCCGAAACCCGATGCTGCGCGTCAACATGGAGAAGGGGTGCACCGCAATCGCGAGACCGCCCTGCTCATGAATCCGGGCGATGGTCTGGTCGAGGGGCCGCCACATCGGGATTGGCTTGTCGATGAAGAGCGCCAGCAGGTGACCGTGAAGGGTCGTGATCTCGGACCCGCTGACGATCTCAAAGGGGTACTCATTGGCCAGCTCGAGCGCCTGGTAGCTGCCGGTCAGCCGGTCGTGGTCGGTGATGGCGATGATGTCAAGGTCGGTGCGGTCACGGACGTAGTTCAAGACCTCGCGCACGCTGGCGGTGCCGTCGTTGAGCGAGGTGTGCATGTGGAAGTCGGCTTTACCCAAGAGATCCTCCTTGATCGCCAACCGCGGCCTGGGCAGGCGGTGTCGCCATTGCGCCGGCAACGACCGCGGTGTCTGGCCAGATTGGCTCCAGCACGTGCCACTGGTCTGGATACATCTTTATATATCCTTCAAACGTTCGGAGGATTTGTTCCATGGCACTTCGGACATCTCCGGCGTGATCTTCACTCTTAGTGAGAAAAATTGGGGCGCCGCCGACCGCCACATAACGGTCCCGGCTGTCACGTACGCAGTAGGCCGGCAGGATCGGAGCACCGGTTTTCAGGGCGATCTCTACCGGGCCGGTGGGGAACCGGGCCGCCTTGCCAAAAAAGAGGAAGGGCCGGCCGGTGTTCAAGATGTCACGATCCATCGCGAGCACGACCATCCGGCCATCCTTGAGCATCCGGATGATGTCGCGGGCACCGGTCTGGCTCAAGGGGATCACCTTGATGCCCATCCTGGAGCGGGCCCGGAACACGTGGGCGAAGAGCCGGCGGGGCTCGATCTGTTCAACCATCACGCCGATCTGGCCGAAGGAGGCCGCCCAGCTGGCGGCCGCCAGCTCCCATGACCCCATGTGGGGCGCCACGACGATGACTCCCTTGCCACGTGCCATGGCGAGGTCGAGGTTTTCGACGCCGATCGGTGTGAGCAGGCCCCCGAGCCTGGCACGGTCCATGCGAGGGATCTTGAAGAAATCGATCCAGGCTTTCGTGTAGTTGAGCCAGTTCCTCCAGGCCAGCTTGCGGATCTGCGGCGCCGGCAGCTCCGGGCAGACCTGCCGGAGGTTCGATTCCAGGGCCTTGCGTTGCCGGGCCAGCAGTGGAAATGCCAGGGTGCTGATCACCACACCAAGCGCATAGGCCAGGCGTCGGGGGATCCGCGCGATCAGGCCCTCGATCACCCGAAAGCCGACGTAGGTGATCACGACGATTCCAGCGCGGGCTGCACCGGCGTCCCGGGAGATTCGGTCCGACTCTCCTGCCGCCAGACGGGCAAGAAGACCAGCCATTGATCCGGCGCCTGGCGAATGATCCGTTCGAAGAAGCGAACGATTCGTTCGGTGGTCACCTGGATATCGTGCGCCGTGTCGCCGGTCCGGCTGACTTCGATTGGAGCCTCGATCTCCGCAACATAAAGGTTGTTCGTCTCACGGCGTCCCCAGGCCGGGATGATCGGAACGCCCGTCTTCAGGGCGATGGCGGCTGGGCCCGAGGGAAACACGGCCGGTCGATTGAAAAACGTAACTCGCACACCGTGGTCGCCTCGGGGCAGGTCGCTGGCCAGCGCGACCAGCTCGTTGCGGGCGAGCGCCTTGATGATCTGCCGGAGGCTGGCGGCGCCGACCGGGATCATCTTCATTCCGATCCGCGCCCGCGAGGCGACCACCACCTCGCTCAGCGGCCCGAGCGGGAGCTCATCGGTCACGGCGCTAACCGGGTAGCCGTAGACGGCGGAGGCCGCCGCCAGGATGTCCCAGTTCGAGACGTGGGCGGTGACGACGATCGCGCCTTTGCCCCCGGCGAGCGCCTGGTCGATGTGTTCGCGACCCTGGGGGCGGACCATCCGCCGAATCTGCTCGGGGGTCAGCGAGTCCATCAGGATGAAGTCGGCGAACATCTTGAAGTAATTGCCAAAGGCGTGGCGGGCCGTCCGTTTCACCAGCGGGTCGTTCCACGGCCGCCCCAGCACCTGGGCGAAGTTATCAAAGGCGACCCGGCGCCGACGCGGCATGAGAAAGAAGACGCAGCGGCCCGTCAGGGCCGCCAGCGGATAGCGAACGCCCGGCGGCAGCGCCCCGATGACCCAGTTCCCCAGCCTGAACAGCCGAGGGAGGATCATCGGCGGCGAGCGGTCTCCCGCGTGGCGCGCACCGGTGCCGCCACGCGCGCCGGCGTCTCACCGTTGGTCGACGTCCCGGCGATGAACGCCTCCGTCTTCTGATGTGCCACCGAGTCGGTGAACTGCACCGGCGGCGACTTCATGAAATATGAGGAGGGCGCATCCAGGGCCCCAGCGATCTTTCGATCGAGGCCCAGCTTGCAGCAGCGGACCGCATCGATGACGACCCCGGCCGAGTTGGGGGAATCCCAGACTTCGAGCTTGAGTTCGACATTGAGCGGCACGTCACCAAAGGACCGTCCCTCCAGGCGGATATACGCCCACTTGCGGTCGCCGAGCCAGGGGACGTAATCCGAGGGCCCGATGTGGATGTTGTCGGCCCCGATGTCGACGGCCATCTGGGATTTGACGCTATTGGTCTTCGAGATCTTCTTGGAGGTCAGCCGTTCCCGTTCCAGCATGTTCAGGAAGTCGGTGTTGCCGCCAAAATTCAACTGGTAGGTCCGCTCGAGCTTCACCCCCCGATCTTCGAAGAGCCGGGTCAGGACGCGGTGCACGATCGTCGCGCCAACCTGCGACTTGATGTCGTCGCCAATGATCGGGATCCCGCGCTTTTCGAATCGTTCGCGCCAGTATGGTTCCCGGGCGAGGAAGACCGGCATGCAGTTGACGAAGGCACAACCGGCCTCGAGGACCTGCTCCGCGTACCATTTGACGGCTTCCTCGCTGCCGACCGGCAGGTAGTTGACCACGACATCCGTCTTGGTCTCGCGCAGGATCCCGACGATGTCGGCCGTCGGCCCAGGCGCCTTCGTGATGATCTCGGATAGGTACTTGCCGAGCCCGTCGTGGGTCATGCCACGCTCGACCTTGATGCCGAGCCGGGGCACATCGGCAAACTTCACGGTGTTGTTGTGGCCGGAGAAGATGGCCTCGGACAGGTCCTTCCCGACCTTCTCCTTATCGATATCGAAGGCGGCCGAGAACTCGATGTCCCGGATGTGGTACCCGCCCAGGTCGACATGCATGATGCCAGGGATCAACGTCCCGGGCTTGGCATTGCGGTAGTACTCGATTCCCTGGACCAGGGATGAGGCGCAGTTGCCGACGCCGAGGATGGCGACCCGCACCTTGCGGCGCGACCGTGAGTCGTTGCGGGATGCCACCGTTTTGACCGCCCCGTTGGCTTTGGCTCCGTTCTTGTGTGTGCCGTTGCTTTTTGCCATCGCTCCTACACCTCGCTCCTTATTACAGCGCCCGGACCTTCGGCCGAGGCGCGATTCGTGTCGACAGTTCTCGATGGAAGGCGTTGAGGCCTTCGCGATTCAAAGAGCAATACACGAGTCGACCTGCCCGGCGCCCGCGAACCAGCTGGCCTTTCCGGAGCATGCGCAGGTGCCAGCTGAGACCAGGCTGGCTCAGGTTCAGGGCATCAGCGAGTTCCTGCACAGTGATCTCCTGGGTGCCCGCGAGCAGCTCCAAAATCTTGAGACGCGTGATACTGGCGAGCGCCTGGTAATGCGTTCGGAGCTCACGAAGCGAGGGTTGGGAGAGCAGTGCGGTAGATGCCATATAAAGAAAACTTTATGTATCATAGCACGCCGGTAGAAGGCCAGGGAAGGGCACGATCAGGCCGGTCGCTTCCCCTGAAAGCGATCGCGGGCCTGGGCGGCGGTGCTACCGCGCCGAGTGAATCAGCAGGTTCCGGGACAGCTTCGGGCGAACTCGCACTCGCTCTTGTACCGGCACTCGTTGATGCCGGCCAGGGCCCTGGCGACAACCGCCTGTAATTCCGGGATCCGCTTTACTTTCTTTGCGTCTTCCGCATCCATCTTGCTTGCTGCTCTGACGTGAACTGGGACTCGAGCGATGGCTGATGCGAGACAGCGACAAACGTGACATCCGGGCTATCCGAAAACGCCTACAGGATAGGAGGCCCTTCTCTCACGGTCAAGGAAAGACTTGTTAAGGTGGGCTCGATGCCAGCGACCAAACGCCGGGGGGCCGCCAAAGCCGAGACCGTCGTGGGCTTCGAGCGGATTGCCGGCCACGAGCGGGCGGTTGGCACCTTGCGAGCCCAGCGGGCGGCGGCACGGCTTGGCCATGCCTACTGCTTGACGGGTGAGGAGGGGATCGGGAAGACCGCCCTCGCCCTCGCCCTTGCGCAAGAGCTCTTGCTCGGGCAGGGTCAGCCGCCGCGACTCGAGGTGCATCCCGATTTCTGGTCAGACGATCGCCCGGAGGCCATCAGTATCGACGAGATCCGGTTCCACCCCGAGAAGGGCGCACAGGCGCATGACCAATCGCTCCAGCAGTTCTTGAGTCTGAAGCCGTTCGTCGCCCCCACGCGGGTGGCCTTGCTCGCCAACGCCGAGCGCATGACCGAGGCGGCCCAGAACTGCCTGCTCAAGACGCTCGAAGAACCCCCGGCGAACACGGTGCTCGTCCTGACGACCGCCTACCCGGATCACCTGCTTCCCACCTGCTTATCGCGATGCCAGGTGATCGCGCTGTCCCCGGTCGGCAGGCCTGCGCTTGTTCGCTTCCTGCGCTCCCGAAACTGTGATGAGGAGAGCGCGGAGGTCCTCGCCGGGCTCGCCCACGGCCGGCCCGGATGGGCCCTGCGGGCCCACGCTGACGGCGACTGGGTCACCGGCATGGACCGTTGGGCTGAAGATCTGGCGGGACTGGCCTTCGAGGATGCCGACGGGGTCCTGAGTTATGCCGCGCGCTTTGGCCAGGGGCCCCAGGCGGAGATGCGGGGTGTCGCGTCCGATGCCCTGCGCGCCTTCATTGCCTTCTTGCGGGACGCCATGCTGTTCGATGCCGGCCTCGCCGCCCCGATGCCGGCGGCCCGTCGGACGTTGCTCGCAAGCTGGACCGCTCGAATGCCTCCTGGCCACCTGCGAAATGCCCTGGCCGGCGCGCAGCGGACCCAGCTGCTCATCGATCAGAATGTGAACCCCCGCCTGGCGATGGAGATCATGCTGCTCGACCTCCGGACCAAACGTCCCGCATGACGAGCGTTTTCGTCACCCTGCCGCTGCCGTCGCCGGGGATCGACCTCCTCCGCGAGCGGTTCGATGTGACGATGTTGGAGGCGGAGGGGATGCCGGAAAACGTCCTGGCGGACCACATCAAGAAGACGGATCCCGTGGGCATTGTCGGCATGGTGAATGTGCCGATCACCGACCGCATCATGGCCGCGGCACCCCACCTGCGGGTCGTCGCCAACTACGCCGTCGGCTATAACAACGTCGACCTGGCGGCGGCGACACGGCGGGGCATCATGGTGACGAACACGCCTGGCGTGTTGACCGAGGCGACTGCCGATCTGGCCTGGGCCCTGCTGCTCGCGGTCGCGCGACGGGTGGTCGAGTCGGACCGCTTTCTCCGCGAGGGGAAGTTCAAGGGCTGGAAAGCGGACCTGTTGCTGGGCACCGATGTCTTCGGGCGCGTGCTGGGTGTGATCGGCTTCGGCCGCATCGGCCAGGCGGTCGCGCGTCGGGGGTTGGGATTCGGGATGTCGATTCTCTACAGCGATGCCCGCCGAGCCAAGCCGGAGGTCGAGCGCGAGTTCCAGGCCCAGTACCTGCCGCTCGACGACCTCTTGCGAAAGGCCGATTACGTCACGATCCACGCTGACCTCAACGAGCAGACCCGGCATCTGATCGGCGAGCGCGAGTTGCGCCTGATGGGCCCAGATCATTACCTGATCAATGCGGCCCGGGGACCGATCGTGGACGAAAAAGCTCTCGTGCGTGCCCTGAGGGAGAACTGGATCAAAGGGGCGGGCCTCGACGTCTACGAAGGAGAGCCGAAAACTGAACCGGGACTCACGGATTGCTGGAATGCCGTACTCCTCCCCCACCTGGGTAGCGCCACCGTGAGCGCCAGGGCGGCCATGGCCGAGACGGCGGCCAAGAACTTGATCGCCGCTGTGGATGGTCAGCCACCACCGAACCTGGTCAACCCGGAAGCGGCGGCCGCGCGCACCTAGTGTCCCGGTAGGTGCCGATTCGCCTGGTCGCGATCGATCTCGATGGCACCCTGGTCAACGATGCTTTGACCATTCATCCCCGCGATATCGCGGCGATCAAGGCCGCAACCGCCGCGGGAGTCCACGTCGTGATCGCCACCGGCCGGATGTTCCGGTCCTCACTCCCGTATGCCCGTACGCTCGGGCTCACCGGACCCATGATCAATTACCAGGGCGCCGTGGTCCGTGACATCGCCAGCGGCGCCGTCCTGTACCAGTGCGAGCTGACGGTGGAGATGCAACGCCGCGTGCTCGCCTACGCGGAGCCGCGGGACTGGCATGTCAATGTCTACGTCGACGAGCAGGTCTTCACGGAACGGGCCCGACCGGAGGCCGATCTCTATGCGCGCATCTCCGGCGTGCCATACGAGGCGGTCGGGACGCTCTCGAAGTGGGTCTCCCGTGATTCGACCAAGATGGTCCTGGTGGACAGCGACCCGGCCACGGTCCCGGCACGGATGGCGGACTTGACGGCCTGGATGGGCCCGGTGGCGAAGGTGACCCGGTCACTGGCCTGGTTCATGGAGGTGATCAACCCGCAGGTCTCCAAGGCGACCGCGCTGGCCATGGTCGCCGATCGCCTGGGGGTCGCGCAGGCCGACGTCTGCGCCATCGGCGACAACAAGAACGACGAGGAGATGATTGCCTGGGCCGGGCTGGGGGTCGCCATGGGTGACGCCCCGCCTGAGGTGCAGGCCATCGCCGGCTACGTCGCCCGGACCGTGAATGAGGCCGGAGTAGCCGAGGTCCTGGAGCGGTTCGTCCTCGGCAAGGAGACCGCCCGAGCCTAGGCAGCGGTCCCCGGAGTCCTTATATACTTTGGATTCCCGCGGCCCCGTGGTGTAGCGGTCCAACATGCCTCCCTGTCACGGAGGAGATCGG
>DAINCX010000002.1:0-219249 GCA_036732165.1 Candidatus Dormiibacterota bacterium
ACCGAAGATCAAGAGGATGCGGTTGCTCTTCGGCTTAACCTCCGTCGCCAATCGACTCACCTCCTGATTTTCTGGCGCCTCGCTCCACGACGGGCGTGACGACTCTTCGCATGCTGTATCTAAAAAGGGCGGCCCTTCCTTGCGCGGTTGCTCGAGTAAAAATGGGCGGTGCATCCACGGGACGTGGCACGGCGCACCACCGGGAAAACAAAGAGGGCCTGCTTGCGCAGACCCTCTCTTGCCGCTCTACGGAGCGCTGACTACTTACTGTCCGAGACCGCCCGAGATGTTGCAGAACACGTTCTTGACCTGGTTGCCAAGAATGATCAGCACCACGATCACGACGACCGCGATCAAGACGAGAATGAGGGCGTACTCGACCATGCCCTGCCCCTCCTCACGGTTGAGCAGCTCACGGAGCCTAAGGTACAAATTGGTCAACATGCGATTCACCTCCTTACTGTGTGCAGACCCAGTTTCACACCGGGCCGTCACCGTAGCAACGAAGGCTGAGCCAAAACTTGGCCAAAGAATTTTCACGAACTTGTAACGACACAAGGTGTGGATGGACTCCCCACTCCTCTGAAAAAGGTCGGGCTGCGCTTTGGCGCAGACCGACACGCGCCGCAGGCGAGCTTTAGCTTGGGGCGCGGGGCGGCCCGTCCGAACCAGGGCAACCCGAGCCTGCCGCTCCTGCGGCGGCGAGGGGGCCCGCGTGAGGACACCGGGGCCGCCGCATGCGCCCGTCTCAAGTTGCCCAGAAAGAAGGTCGAGCGCGGCGAAGTGCGCTAGCGCTTCGCCAGCGGAACCTCCACTTTGACCTCGGTCCCGCGGCCGGGCTGGCTGCGGATCTCGAGGACGCCTTTTTCGAGCTCGGCGCGTTCCCGCATGCTGATCAATCCGAGGTTCCGGTTCTTGTGCAGGTTGGCCTCCGTCCGGGCCACGTCGAAGCCCTGTCCGTCGTCTTTGATGACGATGACGACCCGCGATGGCTGCATGTTCATGGTCACCTCGGCCATTTTCGCCCGGGCGTGCTTGTGAACGTTGGTGAGGGCCTCCTGGATGATCCGGAACAACACCCCCTCCGTGTTCCCGGGGAGCCGGCGCTCCTGGCCAACCACGTTGAAGCGGGTCGCCAGGCCGTAGCGGTCGCCATATTCCTTGATGAATTTGCGCAGGGTTGGGATCAGGCCGAGGTCATCTAATGTCATGGGGCGCAAGTCGAAGATCAGTTGTCGCGTTTCTTCTAATGCGTTGCGCACGCTATTTTTGAACTCGGCCAGCTCCGACACGAGCTGCTTGGGATTGCGATCGATGAGCCGCTCGAGGATCTCGGCCTGCAATACCAGGTTGGCCATCGATTGGGCCGGTCCATCGTGCATATCGCGCGCGATGCGCATCCGCTCTTCCTCGATGATCTGGAACACCTGGCGAGAGGCGTCCCGGAACTGCTTGTCGCCATCGGCGGCCGGATGACCGCCGTTCTCGCCGTACATCCGCTGCAGGTCGGTCAGGATCTGGCTGGCCGAGCGCAAAAACTGCCCCTGGTCCTTGAGCTCCGCGCGGCGGGCGGCGAGCGCCTCGTACTCGAAATGGGCGCGCTCAACATTGAGCTGCGTCTCCCTGATGTTCGCAAACGTCTCCTGCACCTCGGAGGGCGAAAACTGCTTCAGGTTGTTCAGCAGGTGCTTCTCGACGACGCGCGATTCCTCCGCCAGCTCGCGCATCTGGTCGAGCGAGTTCTCCAGCTCGCGGGCCTTTTGTTCGGCCGTTTCCAGCTCGGCGTCGACGAGTTGGAGACGCGTGGTCACCGACTGGTGGACAAGCACAAACGGATCGAAGATCTCGTCCGTGGCCTGGATCGCACTCATATAAAAAGGCCCGCCAGGAACGGCGAAGCCGAGCGTGGCGGGCAATATGATAGCAGGAAAATCGGCAAATTCCTGCTGAATTTTGGTGCTCGATGAACGCCCGGGCATCGTTCCTCGTCGGTCGCGCGCTCCCGCTGGGGGTCTTCGGCTTCCTCGTCGCCATCCAGGCCGAGCTGGCGGCCAGCGGGGTTCAGCACGCGGTGCAGGCGCCCCTCGACCGCGCCGAGACGATGTACTTGCTGAACCGGCTGCTGACGCTCGCCTTTTTCACCTTCCTCCTCGTCATCTACGCCGTGCGCAGTCGCGCGGTGGCCAGCGATCACAACCCGATCGCCATCGCCGCGGCCATGCTCGGGAGCTTCATCCTCTACGCCCTCTGGCTCTTTCCCGGTGGGCCCCGAAGCGCCAACCTGCTCCTGCTTGGCGTCAGTGACATCCTGCTCGCCTCCGGCATGATCTGGGCCATCTACTCGCTGAGCTACCTGCGGAACCGGTTCAGCATCGTCCCCGAGGCGCGCGGCCTGGTCACGAGCGGCCCCTATCAGTTCGCCCGGCATCCGATCTACCTCGGTGAGATCATGGCGGGATTCGGCCTCGTGCTCCCCACCATCCTGACCGTCCATCTGGGCGTCTTCGTCGTGTTCGTCGGCGCCCAGATCCTGCGGACGTTCTACGAGGAGCGCGTGCTCCGGCGAGCCTACCCTCAATACGCGGCCTACGCACGCCAGACCCGTCGTTTGATCCCCTTTATCTTCTAGCGCGAACTTCACCCCGCCCTGCAAGGGGAAGGCGCGCAACGCCGTTACATGGCTGTTAAATTGGCAATCCTGGCACGCCCCGCCGACGACATCTCCGCCCAGCCAGGGTCTGACCGTGGACCAGGGCGCCTCGTCCGCTGGCTCGACCTGCCGCGGTTCTTCACCATCGCCGTCCTGCTCACCATGCTCATTGCCGCCATCCAGCCGGTCACGGATCCCGACTTCTGGTGGCACATCACGACCGGAAACTGGATTCTGAGTCATCACGCCGTCCCCCACCATGACCTCTTCACCTACACGGTCTTCAGCCACCGGTGGATCACCCACGAGTGGCTGAGCGAGGTGATCCTGGCCGTCCTCTTCGCCGCGGGGCATCTGCCGCTCGTCAGCCTGGTGCTGGGGACGGTCACGGCGGCGGGCTTCCTCCTTGTCTACCTCGCCATCGACCGGCGGGTCAATTTCGTCATCGCGGGCTGTGCGCTCGTCCTCGGCGTTGCGGCCGCCAACCCGATCTGGGGACCACGGATCCAGATGATCACGTTCGCGCTGACCGCACTCACCTACCTCTGGATCAAGCGCTATTGCGAGGGACGCAGCCGCGCCCTCTATGCGCTTCCCCTGGTGATCCTGCTCTGGACCAACCTGCACGCCGGCTTCTTTATCGCCTATGCCTTCCTTACGATCGCGCTCGCCGCGGAAGGTCTGCGCTGGGCCCTGAAGCGTCCCACGGCACTGTCCACCCGGCGCCTTCGCAACCTCGCCCTCGTGCTGGTCGCCTCCCTGGTCGCCGCCATGGTGAACCCGAACGGCTGGGACATCTACCTCTATCCGCTGCAGACCATCTCCAGCACCGCCCAGCAGCGCCTCATCGTCGAGTGGTTTTCCCCCAACTTTCAGATGTCGCAGATGTACGCCTTCGAGGCCATGATCTTTCTCCTGATCGGCGGGCTCGCGGTCGCCCGCCGCATCGAGCTCCGACAGTTCCTCTTCCTGCTGGCCGGTCTTGGCCTCTCCCTGCACTCGGTACGAAACCTCTCATTTTTCATGCTGGTGGCCGTCCCGGCGTTGGCCGATTACGGCCAGCAGGCCATTGAGCGGATCGGCTGGCACTGGCCGGCCAGGCGGCGTTCGACCAACGGCATGAGCTTCGCGCTGCACAGCGTCTTACTGGTCATGCTGCTGGCGATCGTCCTGGTGGCCAGCGCCCCCAGCCTGCTGCAACGCGTCGACGGGAAGCTGGTCGCTCGAGACTTCCCCATCAAGGCCGCCGGTTACCTGGCGCAGCATCCGGCACCCGGGCACATGCTCAACGCCTACGGCTGGGGCGGGTACCTGATCTACCGGCTCGCCGGCGCCCAACCGCCACAGCCTGTCTTCATCTTTGGCGATGCCGCGGTGACCGGAGACCAGCTCCTCAAGGACTACGACCAGCTGCAGTCGCTTGGTCACGACCAGGCCCAGCTGCTCGACCGCTACGCGATCAACTGGGTCATCTTCCATAGCGATGACCCGATCATTACCGAGCTCCGACAGATTCACGCCGCACCCGGCTCGCCGGGCTGGTTCGAGCTGGGCACCTTCGACAAGGCGACCATCATGATGCGCGATACGCCCGCGAACCGTGCCTATGCCCAAGCGTCCGGCGCCCCGTGACCGCCTGGTGATCGCCTCGGCCCGGCGCGGCACCTTCCGGCAACGCCTCTTCGTGACTTTTCTGACGGTGCTCGCCCTCGCCAGCGCCAGGCAGCTGGTCATCGCGCCAGGGCACGGCCAGGACTTCCGAGACTTCTTCGCGGCCGCGACGCTCGTCGCCGAGGGGCGCGATCCCTATAACGTCGGCGCCTTGGCCGAGGAACAGAACCGGCTCTATAACCAACCCGGTCATCTCAAGCCCGGCGACCTCGCCTTCTACGACGCCGTTCCGTATCCCCAGGGACCCTGGGTCGCGATGGCACTCATCCCGGTGACGCCGCTGCCCTGGCAGGTCGCCTACGTGATCTACCTGGTCGGCGCCATCACGGCCCTGGCCGCCTCGGGGTGGGCGCTGTTGCGCCTCTTCGGATGGTCTGGTCGCCCGCTCAGGCTCGCCGTCGGCGCCATCCTGTTCTCCCCCGTCGCCTTCATCAACATTTTCCAGGGACAGCCGGTGCCCTTCCTGCTGGCGGCCTTTGCCGGGGCGTGGGCACTCCACCGTGGGAACCGTCCGATGCTGGCTGGTGCGCTGATGGCGGTCGCCTGGATCAAGCCGCACATCGGGCTCCCGCTGCTGCTCGTGCTCGGCATCGTGGAGCCGGCCCCGGTCCGCCGACTCATCACGGGATTCCTGCTCGGCAGCGCCGCGCTCTTCGTGGTGGCCGCGCTCGCGCTGCGTGAGGCGCTGCTGGAGTGGCCTCAGGTCGTCTTCGGCCAGTGGTCGGGCGCGCTCCAGCAGGCCGACCTGGCCTCGATCAATGCCTTCTACTATCCGGCGCTGCATGGCGGGCTCCGCCAGGGCGCGGTGGCGCTGGTCGCGCTGGCCGCCGCCGGCTACGCGATTCGAGTGGTGCGCCAGCATCGCGACAGGCCGCTGGTGGCGCTGACCCTCCTGCTGCTGACGCTGCTGGCGGCGCCCTATGCCCATTCCTACGACGCCCTGCTGCTGCTTCCTGTCGTGCTGGCGCTGCTCGGCGCTCAGGCTCAGCGGTGGGCCGACCCGCCGGTGGAAATCGCCCTCTGGGCATTTGCGATCTTCCCCGTGCTCTACTTTGCCGGCTTGCACGTCGGCTATTTCAACGGCTTCACCGCCATCCCCGTCGCCTTGCTCGGCGTCGCCTGGCACCTGCGCCTGCGGCAAGCGCCGGCGGGGTCGGCGCGGGCGGTTGCCGCATGAAGCGCTGGTATGGCGTTCGACGCCTCTACGAGGCGCGCTTCCGGGAGCGTCTCCTGCTCGTGCTCCTGGTTCTCATCGGCGGCTATTACCTCGTGTGGTCCGTGACCCAATGGCTGTCGCTCGACGCGGCCGCGCTCCGCTTCGATTTCGTCAACTACTTCGGCGGCGCGCAGGCCGCGGCCCACGGGGGTGACATCTATGCCGACTTCAAGCGGTCCTGGGGCACACAGGCCTGGGTGGTCGCCTACATCTATCCCCCATTTTTCGCGCTCGTCCTCGCCCCCCTGACGCCGTTGGGCCTGGTCGCCGCCGGAAGGATCTGGCTGCTCGTCGTCCATCTCGCATTTTTCCTGGCGCTGGGCCTCATCCTGCGCGCCCATCCGGAGCTCTCCAGGACCGGGCGCCGCCTGTTCCTGGTCGCGGCGCTGAGCTTCATGCCGGTCTACCTCAACTTGAAGTTCCAACAGGTGGCGACCGTCTGGTTGCTGCTGCTGGTGGGAACCCTGCTGGCCTCGCTCCGCCGGCGCGACGCCGCGGGTGGCCTCCTGCTGGCCCTGGCGGCTTCGCTGAAAGTGACGCCGATCTTCCTGATCCCATTCTTTCTCCGCATCGGGAGGGTTCGGCTGGCCGTCTTCGGGAGCGCAACGCTGGTCGCCGTGACCGTGATCACGATGCTGGCGTCACCCGGCAGCTGGCAGTTTTTTACCGTGGTGCTGCCGCGGATCGGACTCGGGACCGCGAACTGGGACAACGGGTCGGTCGACGGCCTCGTCAGCCGGGTGGTCGAGTACGCGCCGGGGATCGCGGGAAGCGCGACCCAGTCGGTGGCCAAAGCGGTGATCGCGCTCGCCGTCCTCAGCGTGATCGGCTGGACCCTCTGGTCGTCCCGAGGGGGCCAGGACCAGGCCTGGACCCTGCGCCTCGGGGTTGCCTCCCTCACGACCTCCCTGCTGATCGTCTCCAGCGTGACCTGGCAGCATCACCTGGTCACCCTGCTGCTGCCAATCGCCACCGCGCTGGCCTGGATCACCGCGCGCAAGGCACCCGCCCGCTATGGCTGGTGGCTTGCCGGAGCCTATGCCCTCTGCTGGATCGACCGCCGGGTCTTCCCGCTGCCCTCGGACCTGCTCGTCCACTCACCCGGCCAGGCCGCGCTGGTGCTGGTCGCAACCTCGGTGAAGCTGGTTGGGCTGATCGCACTCTGGCTCCTGCTGTTGCGGATGCTCCGCTGGGAGCGCCGGACGGCGATCACGCTGCGGCAGCCGGATGCAGTGATTGAGGCGACGCAGCCCGCCGCCTGAACTGGACGACCGCCCAGACCGCCACCGCGGTCATCGCGAGCGGGCCCACCACCAGGCCGACGCCCTTCAGATCGATCAGCAAGGCGAGGTCGACCACGATGAGGAGCGTCACGGGTGAGGCCATCCGCGCCTCCCGGAACAGCCAGAACGTCAGCCACACGGGGGGCACGAGGAGCAGGAGATCGTGGGGCAGGACATGCGGGGATGCCAGCATGCCAATCCAGAGGACGAAGGCGGCAAAGGCCGGGGCCGATCCGGGCCGCCGGGCGCCTGCGGCGGCCAAAATGGCCAGCGTCCCGAGGTAGAGAGCCAGGCTCACCAGCGTGACCAGGGCGGCCGGAAGCAGCACGGCGAGATCGCCGATCCAGGCCTCCGTCAGCCGAATCGACACCAGCTGATTGGTGCCGAGCGCGTTGCGCAGCATGGCCTCCATCCCTGACGGGCCGCCGACCGCGAGCGGGCTCAGGAGCAGCGCGGCGGCCCCGGCCGATGCCGCCGCAAGCGGTCGCCAGCGGCGCGCCGCGACCAGCATGATCAGGTAGGCGGGCAGAAAATGCGGCTTGATGGCCAGCAGCAGGCCACCGGCGGCGGCCAGCCACACGCCATCGGTCCGAAGGGCGGCGACCAGGAGCGCGCCCCCGAGCACCGGCAGCGGCGTCAGCTGCGCCTCGGTCAGCACAGACCACGCCGGGACGGAGGCCACCATACCGAGGAAACCCAGCGCCGCGCCGGCGCGGCCGAGGGGATAGGCACGTTGGAGCACCAGCAGCGTGAGGATCAGGATGGCGACATCGACGAGCTGCCAGGCGCGAAAGGCGAGGTCCAGGGGCAACAGCGTGAGCGGGACCAGCGGCAGGATCGCGGCGATCGGCAGGTTGAACGGAAGGCGCCAGTCGACGGCGCTCTCCGGGGCGACCTGGTGGATCATGGCGGCGAGCGCCGGCTGATCGTAGGGCGCGGCCGGATGGCCCTCGCGAACCAGCACCGCCGCGCTGTAATAAAAGGTAAAGTCCGCGGCCTGGCGCGATGCTCGGGACTGGGTGAGGACGGCGACCGACCCGGCAATCGCCAGCGCCGCCGCGAAGGTCAGCAGCCAGCGCTCGCGGCGGCTCAGGGCGTCACCTGGAAGAGCACCGATGGTCCGTCACGGTCGACCACCCGGAGTGCCGGGTCGGTCTCGAGCCTGGTGACGGCGCCTGGATCGCTCGTGAGGACGAAATCGATGCCGTTGGCGTGCAGGAATGCGTCGCGCCGGTCGGCCGCCCAACTCTGGAAGAAGTCGAGCGCCTCGCTCGCCTTTCGGGGGGCGTCGATCGTCATGTCGGGATGACCGGCATAGACCCGCGCATTCGTTTGCGCCGGGACGAACAGGCCGTCCAGGTAGGTGGTCAGGACCAGGTCCCGGGGCGAGACCCGCGGCGCCAACCAGGCCAGGAGGTTCGCCTCGCCCCGGTTCTCATACTCCGCCTTCGGGTCCAGCCTGAAGGCGGCGATCCAGACCGGCTGCGCCAGGCTGACGAGCCCGTAGAAGCCGGCAACCGCCAGCATCGCGCTCAACGCCCGCCGGCGCCAGCGCCTCGTCCGCAGGCGGCGAAGCAGCACGACGAGCCCCGGCACGGCGCAGAGCCCGAACGGAATCGAGCTTGCCATGAAACTGCGGCCCAGGGAAGCGCTGATCCCGGGGGTGAACATGAACAGGGTCATGCCGAGAATCCAGAAGCCTGGCAGGATGAGATCGCCGCGAACCCGCCGGCTCAGCAGCCCCACGACGATGAGCACGGTCGCGGCGAGGTGTGACAGGACGAGAAACCCGAAGGGGTCGCCGACGTCGAGCACGGAGCGCACGACGGCGAGCGCCAACGGATGGCTTCGCATCAGTGCGATCAGGTAGGCGAGGTAGGGGGCCTGCATCAGGGCCGTCGCGATGGCGAAGAGCCCCGGCCGGCGGAGGCGACGGGTCGCCGACCAGGCCGCGATCGTCAGAACCGCCAACAGCGCGAGCTGCGGATAGATCAGCTGGAGTCCCACCACGGCCGCAAGCCCCGTTCCGAACAGCACCCAGGTCGTCCCGCGGCGCATCCGCAGCGCTGCAACGAAGGTGGCGCACATCAAGGCCATGGCCAGGGGAAGATGGGGCGCCATCGCCACCAGGTCCGCGACGCTGCTCCCGGGAGACAGCGTCTCGGTCGCGCGCCAGGTCAGCGGCCCAAGGTGAATCGACGGCACCAGCAGGCCGATCCCGCCCCCAACCGCGGCGAGGATGAAGGCCCAGCGGCGCAGGATGACCGGTCGATAGAGTTCCGCGGCCAGCGCATAGATCGCAGCGCCCAGCGCCCCGGCCGCCAACAGCCGGGTCGCGTGATAGAGCCAGGCCGAGGGTAGGCCCCCCAGCAGGTGCCCACCCCACAGGTACCACGGATAAAGCAGCACGCCCGGGAGCGGCTCAGCGGTATACCGCGAGCGAAAAAGCCAGTCGCCGCTGGCCCCCGCATGCCAGAGCGCCTGGTACACGTAGGCGTCCCTGGCGATGACGACGTAGCCGGGAAACACCTCGCCGGCGGGCACCTGGAGTGCCGCGATCACGATCGGGGGAACGGTCGCGAGCAACAGGATGCCCCCGACGAGGGCAAGCCAGCGCCACTCAGCCGGGCTGATCCGCGCGCGCGGCCTGCGCAGGGGCGGTGTGATCGCGACCGGGCGGGGCAGCGCCATCAGGCGGCGGGCTCGAGCGACCGGCTCCCGAAGGTTGTACGGATCTTCGTATCACGCAGCGTGGCCAGCCACAGATGGGCCGCCAGGGGCGGAGCAGGACCCATGACGCCGGTGTAACGGCGAGTGTGAGAAACCCCTTCTCCCGGCCGTTATAGGCCCAGTGTCGACCGGTCCCTCAGCCCTTTCGGCCGCTTCGGCGGCCCCGGCCCGCGGGAAGGTCAGAGTCTGGTTGCTGGCGCAAGCTGCCCTGGTGGCGGCGGCCGTGACCCTCTACCTGCTCGTCCTGGGCCAGGCAGCCGGGCGCCATGAAGACTTCACCGCCTACCTGACCGCCGCGCGGGATCTGTGGCAGGGCCACCCCCTCTACGCCACCTTCCTGCACCATCCATTCCCCGATGCGACACTCCGACCGGCGTTCATCTATCCGCCAGCCTTTGCGGTCCTGATGGCCCCATTCGGCCTCATCCCCGCGACGGCGGGCGCGGCCCTTTGGCTCCTCCTCTGCCAGGCGGCGCTGATTGGCAGCCTGGTGCTCGTCCTGTGGGCCGAGCGCCCCAGCCGCTGGGCCGCGGTGGTCCTGCTCTGCGCGACCTTCACCTTCTATCCCCTCTGGGTCGATGCCATCCAGGGACAGGCGAACCTGCCCATCCTCCTCCTGGTTACCGCCGGAATCATTGGAACCGTCCGGGGGCGGCCGTCCTGGGCGGCCGCGATCGGCGTGGCAGCCGCGCTGAAGCTGACCCCCCTGCTCCTGCTCGGCTGGTTGCTCGTCGAGCGCCGCTACCGTGAAGTCGCCTTCATGCTCGGTGGCTTCGCCCTGGTCACCATCACCGGGGCGCTGCTTCGTCTCGACGACAGCGTGGCCTTCTTCACCCAGGTGCTTCCAGCCCTCGCGCGAGGGACCGCCTTTTACGGCAATCACTCGCTCGCCGGCTTTTTTGCCCGAATCCTTTCGCGCAACCCCTACACCGATCCGTGGGTCTCGATCCCCTTCGAGAGTGTGGTCGCGGCCGCCGCTGCCGTCTCCTTATGCGCCTGGTGGGTGTGGCAGGGTCGGAGGGACCGGGCGCTTGCCGGCGCCATGGCCTTCCTTCCGCTGCTCCCCCTGATCTCCACCGTGACCTGGTCTCATCACCTCGTCATCCTGCTGCCCGTGATCTGGGTCAGCATCATCAGCGTCGCCCGGCGGAACTGGCCGTTCCGTCCCACCCTGACGCTGGCGGCCATCGCGCTGCTGATGAGCCTGCTGGCGCGCTGGCCGGTCGAGCCGGTCTTCGGCCAGCCCGGGTTTCGTGCAGCCCAGACCATGGATCCCGTGGTCTTCATCGTCGTCAACAGCCTGTCGATTGGAACCGTCCTCCTCTTCATCACGGCACCATGGCTACTCCGCTCGCGGTGAACCGGCCGTCCCTGAGGACGGACCGCGCGCCCCGGCTCGCCCTCGGGTTTCCGCTCCTCGTTGGCGCGGCCATCGCGTCGCTCTCCCTCCTGCCCTACCTGCTGGCATACACGATGACGCCACCCGGTCACCATTTCGCGGGGTTCTTCTTCATCGCGGATGACGCGACGACCTACCTCGCGAAGATGCGGCAGGGAGCGGCCGGGGCCTGGACGTGGAACGACCCCTACACCAGCGAGCCGCACGGCGGTGTCTTCCTCTTCGGGTTCTACCTGCTCCTGGGCCACCTCGGGGGGCTGCTGCACCTGCCGCTGATCGCCGTCTACCACCTGGCGCGGATCAGCGGAGCGATCGCCCTGGTCCTTACGGTCGACCAGCTCAGCCGCCGGCTCCTGGGCCCCCCACTGCGTCATCTGGCGCTCACGCTGGTCGTGCTGGGATCCGGGTTCGGGTTCGTCGCGCAGCTCCTCGGCAATCCCTCGGTGCTTGGTCACCAGCTGGAGGCGCTCGACCTGCACCTCCCGGAGTTGACCGGGTTCTACTCCATCCTCGCCATCCCGCACTTTGCCTGGGCGACGGCCCTGATCGTGGCCTCGTTCATCGGCCTGCTCCGCCTCGCCGAGGAGGCCGACTGGCGGGTGATCCTGACGACCGGACTGACGATGACCGCGCTCACCGCAATCCATCCGCAAATGATTCCGGTGATCGTCCTCGTGTGGCTGGCCTATCGCGCCGTCCTTTACGCCTGGGGGGATCGGCCGCGCTGGCGCAACCTCGGAGCCGAAGTCGCGGCCTTCACCGTCACCACGCCCCTGCTCGCCTACAACGCATGGATCCTCTATCGAGACCCCACCATCGCGGAGTGGGCACGCCAGTGGCGGCACCAGGCACCCGCGCCCTTGAGCCTCGCGCTCAGCCTGGGCCTTCCGCTGCTCGCCGCCATGGTCGGCATGGTCGTGGCCTGGCGCTGCCGCGATCGCGGACTGGCGCTGGTCATGGTCTGGCCCCCGCTCGTGATCCTGCTGCTCTATGCGCCGAACCTGGCGAATATCCAGCGTCGCCTGCTGGACGCCGTCTACGTGCCCCTCGGCATCCTCGCCGCCGTCGGACTGCGCGCCGTCACCGCGCGCCTTCGCCCGAGCCGGGCCAGGCGGGTCGAGCGCTTGCTGATGCCCGCCTTCTGCTTTTCATCGGCCATCGTGCTGGCGATCGCGCTTCGTTTTGCCTCCGGCGCCTTCCCCGAGGCCTATGTGGCCAACGACGCCTGGCAAGCGATGCAATGGCTCTCCGACCACCACCGTGCGGATGACCGCGTCCTGTCCTCACCGCAGGCCGGCCTGCTCATTCCCGCGCACAGTGGTGTGCCCGTCTACGTCGGCCACTACAGCGAGACGCTCGATTACTTCACAAAAATCAAGAACGTCGGCAACATCCTGCGGCCGAGCCTGCCGGACTGGCAGGTTCGTTCCTTCCTCAAGACAAACGGCATCACCATCCTCTATTGGGGTCCCGACGAAAACCGCGCCATGGCGTTCAACCCGCAGGCTCACCCTTACCTCCAGCAGATTTACCAGGGCGGCACGGTCGCGATCTACCGCCTGGTCCCGAACTAGCATGGCGATTCGCAACCTGTCGGAACCGATCCTGGGCCCGGCGCCGAGACGGCCGACGCCGTCGCCCGTGGTGGTCGTCCGCAACCTCTTGATCGGCATCTTCTTGACGCTGGCCACGACGCGCTACCTGGTCGCACCCCTGGACCGCTTCGACGAGGGGGTGACCCTGACCAAGGCGGCGATGGCCGCCCAAGGCCGGGTGCCGTACCGCGACTTCTGGAACACCTACGGCGCCCTCGACATTTACATGCTGGCAGCCGCCTTCAGGTTGATTACCGTCAACGTGATGGTGGCGCGGGTCCTGGGGGCGCTGGTCATGGTGCTCATTGGCGTGGTCGCCTACACGTTGCTGCGATACCTCGGCCTGCGCCAACCAATTCGATTCCTCATGACCGGCCTGATCACGTTGGCCCCCCTGTCGCTCGCAACCTTCAATACGCCCTTCCTCACGATTCTGCTCGGGCTCGCCGGCCTGCTCGTTTTCATGATCAGTCTCGACCGGCAGGAACTCCGATGGCCGATTGCCGCCGGTTGCCTGGTCGGCGTCGTCGCTTTTTGCAGGCCCGAGTTCGCCATCGCGTTAGGCGCGGGCCTGGGGATGGGCTACCTCGTCCTCGCCACCCATCGCTCGAGCTCGCGGCGGACGCCGCTCCTCGTCTACGTGGCCGCCACGGTGGTGACCGGGTCGCTGCTCTGGGGGACCATGATCGTGCTGGCCGGCTTCCCGGCAATCTGGTTCGACCTCGTCATTCATGCCGTGAGCCTGTATGCCCGCGGTCGACGCATCCCGATCGGCCAGGGGCATGAAGGGCCGGCGGTGGCCATTCTCGGCGGCGCCTTCGTCCTGGTCTGGTTCTTCGGAGCACTGCGCGCCTACCGGCAGCGGTACGACGCCGGCGAACTGGCTCGGCTGACGACCTTACTGGTGGCCGGGGTACTGGCCTTTGCCTGGGTCTGGACTCGGGCGGACGGGATCCATGCCATGGCGGCCTGGCCGGTGACCGGCGTGCTCTTGGCCCTGCTGCTCGAACGGCGCGCCCGCCGCCAGCCGGCTGCATCGCCACGGGTCGACGCGGTGGCCGTCATGACCGGCATCCTCCTCTGCTGCGCGGCCGCCGGCGCCCTTGCGCTTCGTGATCTTGCCCAGCCGTCAGCCGCCGCGGGGATCCCCCGGGC
Source organism: Candidatus Dormiibacterota bacterium (assembly GCA_036732165.1). Taxonomy (GTDB): domain Bacteria; phylum Chloroflexota; class Dormibacteria; order CF-121; family CF-121; genus JALYYC01. The sequence goes on from DAINCX010000002.1 coordinate 13,700, forward strand.
CGGGCTGGTCGGCGAGCGCGCCTGGATGCCAACGCCACAACTGGCGGAGGTCATCCGGGAGATCGACGCGGCTGCCCCCCCCGGCCAGCCGATCTGGGTCGGCCTCAAGCGCAATGACCTGGTGGTCTTCAACGACAACACGATCTATTTCCTCAGCGGCCGCGACCCGGGGACGATCTACGACGAAGCCTTCCCCGGGCTCACCAACACCGAGCCGATCGAGCGAACCATGGCGTGCCAGCTGGCACGCTCCGGGGTTGGCCTCGTCGTGCTCGGGCCAAACACGGTCCCGGAACCCTGGAACCTGAGCGCGGTGCCGGGATCGACCTACCTCGACCAGTGGATCGCGGGGCGCGCCCTGAGCCGGACGGCGATCGGTCCGTACGAGCTCGTCAGGCTGAGGCCCGGTCCTGAGCCTGCCGATCAGTGTCCATAGTCGGGTGCCGCCGTACCCGGCCCGGGATCGCCAGTAACTCGATGAACATCGCGATGGAATCCCGAACCGGGTGCACGCGGCTCTGCGGCGAATTCACCCAGCGGGTGGGCACTTCGACGATCCGGTAGCCGGCAACCTTGGCGCGGTACAGCACCTCGACGTCGAAGCCGAAGCCATGCGTCTGCAACGAGGGAAAGACTCGCTCCGCCACCTCCGCCGTGAACGCCTTGAAGCCGCACTGCGTATCATGGACTCCCCCGAGCACAAACGTCCGGACGAGGCGGTTGAAGATCTTTCCCATCGTTTCGCGATACCAGGGTTGATGGAGCTCGATCTCGGAGTCCTTCAAGCCCCGCGAGGCGATCGCCACGCCGGCTCCTTCGCGAAGAGGCCGAAGCAGCTTCTCGAGATCATCGATGGGCACGCTCAGGTCCGCGTCGCTGAAGACCCGGTAACGGCCGGTGGCGGTCGCCATGCCCAGCCGAACCGCGCCACCCTTCCCGCCGTTGCGACCAGCCTGGACGAGCCGCAGCACCGGCCACCGGAGCGCGCGTTGCCTGACGACCTCCGCCGTGTCATCGCGGCTGCCGTCATCGACGACGATGACCTCCACCGTGAACCGCTGGCTGCTGACGAACCGTTCGATGTGGTCGAAGGTTCCCGGAAGGCGGAGCGCTTCGTTAAAGGCCGGGATCACGATCGAGATCTCAGGACTCATGCCGCCTTCCCCACATCGGACCGGAAGGCGAGCAGCTCCCGAAACGCCCGCAGCACGACCCGGGGGTTCGCCCCGGTTTGCTTGCCCGAGGTCCGCGGATAATGATGTACCGCCACCTCCACGATCCGGGCACGCTGACGGCGGGCGAGTACGAACACCTCGGTATTGATCAACGCCCCGTTGGAGCGCAGGTCCATCCGGTTCAACATATCCCGCCGGAGCAGCTTGAAAGCGCAGTTGACATCCCGCACCTGGCGGCCAAAAAACAGCCGGACGAGGGAGAAGAAGGCCCAGGCGTTGAGCCGCCGTGGCAGGGGATCGCGCCGCTCTTTCCGGTAGCCGGTCACGATATCCGCCTCGCCGGCATGCCGGAGCAATAACCCCAGCTCGGCCGGATCGAACTGGTTGTCGGCGTCCATCATGAAGACCCAGGGAAGGCGAGCCGCCTGAAAGCCCGATCGAACCGCCGCCCCGTATCCGCGATTGTGGGGGTGGCGCATCACGCGAAGGGTTGGATAGGCCGCCTTGAGTCGCTCGAGCAGCGCGGCGGAGCCATCCTGGCTCCCGTCGTCGACGACGATGATCTCTGAGGCACGCGCGCATGCCGCCAGCGCCTGGGCGGTCCGCTCGACGACCTCTTCGAGGTTCGCCTCCTCGTTGTAGGCGGGCAACACCGCGCTGATCTCCATCGTCGGCGTAACGGTGCTCATCGGGTCGAGCCTACACGGGTGAAGACGGTCGCGACCGGATCGCGCCGGAGCACCTGCCAGCTCGGATCCCCCGACAGCAGCGTCACGAGGGGATGACCACTCGGCATGAGGATGGCGTCCGGCTGGTACCGGCGCACGACGTCCGGCCACGCGCCAGATAGATAGTTGACAGCCAGGTATTGGCTGAAGATGCCGGCGCCGTAGACCTCGACCCGACCGTCGATGAAGACGCGGCCGCCAGCCGGGTAGAGCCGCCAAAGCGCGTAGCCGCCATAGTCGTAGTAGTTGAAAACGCGGATCGGTCGCTTGAGGGCCAGGAGGCTGTCAAGGGCGGCCACCGGGAGCGACGACGAGATGGCCGTCGCTTCATCCGCCGGGCGGAGCGCGGGCATCGCCCGGTAGGCCACCATGCCGAAGGCCACCGCGATCAACAGCGCCAGGTTCAGGACGCCCAGCACCGTGGAGTTCGGCCTCCCCGGACCTGGCGTCCTGGCGCGGAGCGCCGCGGCGGCCGCCGGGCGTCGCGACGCGGCCGGCAGCAGCGAGCCGGCCAGCGCGAGGAGCGCCTGGGCACACCGCCCGATCAACGGGGCGGCCCCGATCATGAAGAGCGGCATATGCCGCTGCGAGGCGAGCGCCAGGTAGAGCAGGGCCACGGCGATCAGCCATTCACTGGTCCGGGCCCGGACGCGCCCGGTGGCCAATCCCAGCAGCAGGATGAAGAGGACGCCTTCGAACAGGAGTCCCGGTAGCGAATGGAAGTCGGGGGAGGCCCACTCCTGGATGTTGTTCTGGATCAGGGGCGAGGTCAGCGTCCCCAGTGGAAAGAGGATGGTGTCGACGCCGTAGGGATTTACCAGCGCCAGGCCGAGTCCGGCCAGGATGGCCCAGGCCAGGTTGCGGAGCCGGCGGCGGGGCATCCCCGTGCCGGTCCGCCAGGCATCAATCGCTTCGCCCGCGAGAAACAGGACGCAGATGATCACCCCGACCAGGAAGCCCGAGTGCAGGTTCGCCCAGAGCCAGAGGAATGGTGGTAGCCACCAGGCGGCCAGGCGTCCGCTCCGATAGCGGACGAGTCCGCAGGTAAGGAGTCCGGCGAAGAGCAGGTTGAGCAACTGCGGCCGGGCGCCCCACGCGGTGGAGCCGGCCAGCGCCCCCACCAGCGTCAGTCCGACGGCGGCGGTGGGGTGCAGGCCACCGGCCCGCAACAGGATGAAGAGGCAGCCGGCGCCGGCCACGACGACCGCGGCGAAGATGGCCACCAGCAGGGGAAGCCCGCCAACCCGGTACGCCAGGTACATGCCGAGGTCGGCAAGCCACTCGTGCATGATCCAGGGATGGCCGGCCGCGCTGAAGGAGTAGACATCAACGTGAGGCCAGCCGCCCATGGCGATCATCAGCCGGCCGTTGGCCAGGTGCCACCACAGGTCGGGATCAAGCGGCGGGACCGCCGCCAGGCTGAAGAGGGCGACGAACAGGAGCACCCGAAGCACCACGGCGCTCGTCACCCGAGACAGGACTCCGTCGGCGGCGCGAATCACGATTCCTGCCGGACACCCAACCGGATGCCATGCCGGAACGGGTCCATGGGATGGGGCACGGATACGAGCCCTCCTTGCTGATGAATGGCCTCGACGGTCGCGACTATAACGGGCCGGTCACAACGTTCCTTCATTCGCGGCGCACCACGGAGAGTGCTGTGGTCGGCAGTCAGCGACCCTGCGTCATGACCCGGACGACGAACTGGGGAAGGGCCAGCATCCGGCGCCAGCGCCAGGGTTGCCGGCTCAACCGGTGCAGCCACTCCAACCCGTGTTCGCGCATGAAGGGAGGCGCCCGCCGGGCCCGCCCGGAGATGAAGTCGAAGGCGCCGCCCACCCCCATCCCGACCACCGCCCCGGTTCGGCCCAGGTTGCGGGCGAGCCACGCCTCCTCGCCCGCCACGCCGTAGGCCAGGAAGACGAGTTGGGCGCCGCTTGCCCGCACTGCTGCCGTGCTGGCTTCGTCCTCCCGGGGATCGGGGGATCCACCGAAGGTGCCCGCCAGCTGGAATCCGGGCAAGGCTGCCCTGAGCGCCGCGCCCGCCCCCTCGGCCACCCCCGGCTCACCGCCCAGGAAGAAGAATCGCCAGCCTTCCGCCGCGCCTCGGGCGGCGACCGCCAGCAGAAAATCGACGCCGGTCACGCGAGCCGGCAACGGCTGCCCCAACCGCCGCGCCGCCCAGAGCACCCCTGCGCCGTCCGCCAGGCTGAGGTCGGCCTGACGCAGCACCGCGCCGTATTGCGGATCCCGCAAGGCGTGCATGATCCGCTCGGGGTTGACACTCACGACCACGCGCGGCTGCCCGATGGCCAGGGCCGCCGCCACCCAGTCGACGGCTTCCGCCTGCGTCAGGGGATCAATCGGGACACCGAGCAGGCTGACGCGCGTCACGCCACCAGCGCCCGGCGGTAGACCTCCGCCGTTTCCCGGCCGAGGCGGCCAACGCTGTAGCTGCCCGACCGTTCGAGCCCCAGCTCGCCGAGGCGAAGCCGCTCGGCATCGAACCGGAGCAACCGCTCGATCGCCTGGGTCAGCTCCTCGGTGCTGTCGGTGCGCAGGACGATGCCCGATTGCTCGACGAGCTCGGCCAGCGCCGGCGTCCGCGAGACCACCACGGGCGTGCCGCAGGACATGGCCTCGAGGACGGGGAGCCCAAAGCCCTCGTACCGCGAGGGATAGACAAAGATCGACGCGCCGCTGTAGAGCGCCGGGAGCGTCTCGCGGGGCGCGTAGCCGAGGCTGATGATGTGTCCCCGGCGTCCCGGCCGGCGCAGTTCGCGCGCCAGCCGCTCGGCCCCGCGGTTGGTTCGGCCGGTAAAGACCAGGGCCGAATCGTCGGCCAGGTCCGGCGGCAGCAGTTCGTAGGCAGCGCGGAGTCGGGTGAGGTCCTTTCGGGGATCAATGGTGCCGACGTAGAGCACGTAGCGCTCCGGAAGTCCAAATCGTTTGCGGACCGCGGCAACCTCCTCGACGGGCCGTGGGGTGAAGCTCGGGTCGGCGGCCAGCGGGATGGAGCTGATGCGATCCGGCGCGATATGGTACAGGTCCATGACCTGCTGCCGGATCGCCTGCGAGGACACGATCACGTGGCGGGCGCGCCGGATGCTGCGCGGGCCAAGCGAGCCGAAATACCAGCGAGCCCGCGGATGCATCGATCGGGGCTCGACGCGGTACGTGAGATCGGGGACCGTCAGCACGAGCGGGACATCGCTCAGCAAGGGGCCGACGCCGGCCACCGAGTGGAGCAGGCGCACCGAGCGCGGGTGGGCCCCAAACCGCCAGGGGATCGACCATTGCTCCCGGCCCAGCCGCAGCCCACGTGGGACCGACGGGAAGACGACGGCGCGGTGGCCGTCCAGGGCGTCGGCCATGCCCTCGACGGCGTTGCGGCTGACCAGGACATCGACCGCAAGGCCGGCCTGATGCAGCCCGCGAAGGATGTGCAGGGCATGATGATCCAGCCCGGTGAATGGGCGGGCGGCAAACAACAGGTCGAGGACGATGCCATCGGGCACCGGGGTCGGGGCTGGCACGTCGCGGATGTTAGCAAAGGGTTGGGCGCGCCATCGCCGATGCGCGAGGCGACGTGATCGCCGGCGTCGATGGCACGCCGGCCCTGCGTCCGTATCCGTCCGGGACGGAGGTCTACGCTCGGAGTGTCATCGACGCGCTCGCCGCGTCGCGGGGCGGACGGACCCTCCGCGTCTACGGAAACGCCTCGACGCGACCGGCCTGGCTCGGTCCGGGGGTGGATTGGCGCGGGATTCCATTTCCGCGGCTATGGACACACTGGCGCTTCCGCCAGGCGCTGCACCGTGATCCGCCCGATGTGGTCTTCGTCCCCAGCCACGTGCTGCCGGTCGGCCTCCGCGTTCCGGGGGTGGTGACGATCCACGATCTCGGACATCGACGGGAACGTGCGGCCTACTCCCCCATGAGCTGGTGGTACCTGGAGTTGATGATGCGGTCGATGGCCCGCCGGGCGACGCGCCTGATCGCGGTGTCCACATCGACGGCCGATGACCTGGTCCGCTACTACCGCGTAGCCCGGGAGCGGATCGCGGTGATTCATTCGGGGGTGGATCCGCAGATGGCCCCACAGAGCTCCGCCTCGGTGGAGGCGGTGCTCGACCGTTATCAGCTGCCGCGCCAGTACTACCTCTACGTCGGCCGAAACCATCCGCGCAAGAACCTCGACATGCTCCGACGCGCCTTCGCGGACGCCCGTCGGCGCGGGCTCGGGGCCGGCCTGGTGCTGGCCGGCCCGGGACACGAGACGACCGCGGCCGGCGACGGCGTCCAGGTGCTGGCCTACGTACCCCACGACGACCTCCCCGCGCTCTACGCGGGGGCGCTCGCCCTGACGCTGCCCTCCCGGTTCGAAGGGTTCGGGTTCCCCGTGCTGGAAGCCATGCGCTGTGGAACCGCCGTCCTCGCGTCCGATACCGGGGCCTTACCCGAGATCGTCGGGAGTGCCGGCATCCTGCTGAGCCCCGACGACCCGGGTTCGTGGAGCCAGGCCATGATCGAGCTCGCGCACGATGTGGAGCTGCAGCGCCGCCTGATCAGCGCCGGCGAGGCGCGTAGCGCCGCCTTCACCTGGGAACGCGCCGCGGAGCAGATCTGGCGGGTACTGGACGCGGCATCACGACCGCACCCTGGTGGTCAGGCGGCGATCGCCTCCAGGTAGGCGTCCCGATGCGCCGCGGCGCACCCAGACCAGGTGTACCGAGCCGCCCTGACCCGTCCGGCCGCAATCTGGCGCTCCCGCAGCGGCTCGTCATGGATGAGGCGACGCAGGTGCTCGGCCAGCGCCATCTCGTCGTCGGGGGCAGAGAGCAAGGCGGCATCGCCCGCCACTTCCGGGATCGCGCCCGCGGTCGAGGCCGCGATCGGGACCCCGGCGGCGAACGCTTCCAGGACAGGGAGTCCGAAACCCTCGTCGTAGGAAGGGAACACCACCGCGCGAGCCAGCTGATAGAGCGCCGGCAGGTCCCGCGGTGAGACGTACCCGATGAACCGCACCCAGGAGCTCAGCCCCAGCGCTTCCACGGCGCGGACCACCGGCTCGTAACCCCAGCCGAACCCTCCCGCCACCAGCAGCGGGATGCGCTCGCCCGCCGGGATGCGAGCGAGCGCCCGCAGGGTCGTCACATAATTCTTGCGCGGCTGCACCGTGCCGACCTGCAGGAGGTAGCGTTGTGGGAGGGCATAGGTTTCTCGGACGCCGGTCCGGATTTCCGGGGAGATGGGCAGCCCGAACTCGGCTTCCACGCCGTGGGGGATGACCCGGCACCGGTTGGGCTGGATCTCCATGATGCGCACGACCGCAAGCCTGGTTGCCTCTGATGGACAGATCACCAGCCGGGCGCCGCGGACCGAACGCGGAACGACGACGCGGGTCGCGAACCATTGTCCCCCTGGGAACCATTCCGGATGGTCGTAGATCGCCAGGTCATGGACCGTGACCACGCCGGGCAGCCCGTAGCGGACCAGCGGCAGGGCATTGGCCGGTCCATGCACCAGGGCAGCCCCGTCCAGCCGCATTCTGGCCGCGGCCGCCAGCTGGGGCCCGATCACGCGTGGGAAATTGTCCCGGTAGAGCTCGATCGAGACGGCCCGGCTCTCCTGGAATGCCGAGACCAGGGCGTGGATGTATCGCGCCACGCCGGTTCCGTCGCCGGCACCGAGCGCCCGTCCATCCATGGCCACCCGGAGCTCAGGCGTAGCTCGTGACCCGCAGGTGGCGCCGCAGCTCCGCCACCACCTGGCCCGCCAGGAGGCGTTCGAAGTCATCCACGCGCTGCGAGGTCACCCGCGGCCCACGAGGGGCAGTGCCCTGCGGCCCGAGCAGGGCGAGGACGGGGGCGCCGGCGGCCGCTGCCACGTGCAGGGCATCGCTGTCGTGCCCGATCACCGCCAGGCTCCGCTCCCCGATTGCGGCGACTTCTTCAATGGTGACGTCGACCAGTCGAACCACGATCGTCGGCTTGGCGATCCCGGCCCGGGTCTCCCGGACCGCGCCGGCATCACCCTGACCGGCAAGCAGGAGGATGCGGTCAGCCGTCGACTGGTTGGCGACGACCGCAAAGCGCTCCGCCCCCCAGAGGCGCGCGGGCGGACGGCCCGACCAGGAGCCGTGTCCGGGGACGACGACCAGGTAGGCGCCGTGGCGCCCGGATACGTCCGGCCATCGCTCCGCGGCCCGCTGCCTGACCGCATTGGTGGGCGTAAGGGACGGCGCATCGCCTGGCTCGGCCGGCGGGTCACCGCTCCCCGCGGCGGCGGCCAGCCGGTGGCTGGCGTCAACCGGGTGGAGGCCCCGCACCCGGCGGATGCGATCGGTGGCCGTCAGGTCGAAGGGTCCTTCGAGCATGAGGCGATGCGGAACGCCGGCAAAGTACGCCAGCGCGGCGGCGCCCACCGTGACCGGCGGCGTCAGCACGACCCGACTGATCGAGCCCTCGCGCAATCGCCGGAAGGCCCGTAGCCAGCTGCCGGGGGAACCGTCGAGGATCAGGCGCCGACCCATGTCCGGCAGTCCGACGAGGGTTCCGACCGCCTCGGGTCCGGCAAGAATCGTGGCGCCCGGCACCGCGCGTAAGACGGGTTGCGCCATGATGGCCTCACGGACGCCGCCGCCCAGCAGGATCGCGGTCCGGACCCGATCCCTGATCATGCGATGTAATGTTGGCCGCGGCGAACCACCGCCAGGTTGTCGAGCGCCATCCCGGTGCCGAGCGCGATGCAGGTTTCCGGGTCGCGGGCCACGCGCACGGGTATGCCCGCCGCCGAACCGAGCATCTCGGCCAGGCCAGCGAGCTGCGCCCCTCCACCGGTCAGGATTACACCGTTCCGCTGCACCGATGCCCGCCGTCCGGCCGGGACCTCGTTAAGGACGCGCCCGAGGCTTGCGGCGATCTCCGCCAGGCCATCGACGAGTGCGGCGTGGACCGTCTCGGCGCTCACCCGAACGGCTGCCGGGCGCCCTGCCCCGTCGAGCCCGGCGACCTCGAGCCAGCGCTCCGTCGTCGGAGCGGATGCCGAGCCGATCTCCAGCTTGAGACGCTCGGCTTCGCCCGGCTGCAACCGCACGCTATGCGCGTGCTCCACGGCCGTCTCGATGGCCTGGTCCATCGCCTGCCCCCCGCCCCCGATCGACTCCATCGCGAGCACCTCGCCCACCGCGATGGCCGCCACCTCGCTGGACCCGGCGCCCAGGTTTCCCACGACCAGTCCATCGGTGGTGGCGACCGGGAGCCGGGCCCCGATCGCCGCGGCGAGCGGTTTATCGATCAGGTAGGCGGTCTTCGCGCCGGCCTGCATGGTGGCCTCCAGGACCGCCCGACGCTGGATCCCGGTCACCGTCGGCGCGACGGAAAGCATCACGTCCGGCCGGAAGATCCGCTGCCGGCCGACGATCCTGCCGATCAAGTACTGCAACATCATGCCGGCCACCTCGTAGTCCACGACGTTGCCCGCTCCCACCGGGCGGATGGCCCGGGCTGATCCGTCGCGCCCGAGTAACGCCGTGGCGGCGCTGCCAACCGCCAGCACCCGGCCGCCCTTTTCGTCCGTTGCCATCACCGCGGGCTCGTTGACGACGACGCCCTCACCCTTGACGTAAACGAGCATCCTGGACGTGCCCAGGTCGATGCCGATCTTTTTCGAGAGCACCGACCGTCAATCCCCGACGACCTTGGAGAGGTCCGGCCGTGGCTCGTCTGGGCCGCCGTTCACCCGGGTGATCCGGGCTCCAAGCGCCTCGAGCTTCGCGACCAGGTCCTCGTAGCCGCGGTCCAGGTGAAAGACGTTACCGAGGACGGTCGTCCCCCGGGCGCACAGTGCTGCCACCACCAGCGCGGCGCCGGATCGAATGTCGGGCACGCGAACCGAGCCACCGTGGAGTGCGGTCGGGCCCGAGATGATGGCACTGCGGCCCTCGACGTAGATGTCGGCACCCAGCTTCCGGAGTTCGGGCACATGTTGAAAGCGGTTCTCAAAGACCGCCTCCGAGACGACGCAGCGGCCATCCGCCTGGGTCATCAGGCTGACGAATGGCGCCTGCAGGTCGGTCGGAAAGCCGGGATGGGGCCAGGTGGTGACATCCACCGGCTGGAGTCGGCCATTGCCGATGACGTGGAGGGCGTGCCCGACGTCTTCCACGTCCGCACCGGAGGCCCGAAGCTTGAGGATCATGGCTCGAAGGTCGTTGGTGTCGACGTCCTCGACGGTCCCTTCGCCCCCCGTGGCCGCGATCGCAATCGCATAGGTGCCCGCTTCGATGTTGTCGGGGATGACTCGATGGGTCGCCCCGCTCAACTCCCGCACGCCATCGATCTGCAGGATGTCGGTCCCGATGCCGCGCAGGCGCGCGCCCATCTTCTCCAGGAACAGAGCCAGGTCGACCACGTGCGGCTCGCGCGCGGCATTGTGGATCGTGGTGATCCCGTCCGCGGTGGCGGCGGCCATCATCAGGTTTTCCGTCCCCGTGACCGTCGGCATGTCGAGATGGATGGTGGCCCCTTTCAGCCGGTCGGCGCGAGCGACGAACTCACCCTCCTCGAGCTCCACGCGGGCCCCCATCAGGCGAAGGCCGACGAGATGCTGCTCCACCCGCCGCATCCCGATGTCGTCACCCCCGGGCTTGGCGACGCGCGCCTCGCCCCGCCTCGCCAGGAGTGGCCCCATCAAGAGGAAGGAGGCCCGCATCCGGCTCGCCAGCGACGCGAGGACGTCGCCGCGCGCCAGCCCGGCTGGGTTGACGCGCAGTTGCTGCCTGTCGGTCTCGGACCATTCGACCGTGGCGCCCATACGCTCGAGGAGTTGGGCCATGATGTAGACGTCCTCGATGCGCGGGACATTCTTGAGCTTGCACTCTTCGTCGGTCAACAGGCAGGCGGCGAGGATGGGGAGGACGGCATTCTTGGAGCCACTGATGGGGACTCGCCCGACCAATCGAGTTCCCCCCTCGATCTGGAGCTGGGCCACTGACCCGTTAACTTAGCATGCCAGCCGGCTCCTGCCGGCGATTCCCTACTGCCGACGCCTGCGGCGCAACTCGGCCAGCCGGAGGCGCGCCTCGGCCCGGGCCAGTGCGGCGATCGCGGCTGCCCGGTCGGCATCGGTGGCCTTCTGCTCGATCGAGCTCTGGGCCCGCCGGCGGGCCTCTTCCGCACGGGACTCGTCGATGTCCTCCGCGCGCTCCGCGGAGTCGGCCAGGATCGTGACCTGGTCCGGCCGCACCTCGAGAAAGCCACCGGAGACGAAGAAGAACTGCTCCTCGTTGGCATTGCGGACCTTGACGGCCCCAGCCTTGAGGGGCGTCAGCAGGGGAATATGGCGCGGCAGGATCCCCAGCTCCCCTTGCGACCCGGGGGCCACCACGAAGTCGGCCTCACCGTTGAACCGAACGCCTTCGACCGTGAGGATGCCGACATGGAGCTTGGCCACGACCTAGGCCTTCGGCGTCCCGGCTTTCTTTTCGTCCCGGGGCTTCGGCTCGCCGGCGGGGCGGGTGGTCCCCTTCGCGTCCTTGCCTTCGGTTTTGGCTTCCGCCTTGGCCTCGGGCTTGGCTTCGGCTTCGGCCTTGGACTCGGGCTTGGCTTCGGTCTTGGCCTCGCCCTTGGCCTCGGGCTTGGCTTCGGCCTTGGCTTCCGCCTTGGCCTCGGGCTTGACCTCGGTCTTGGCCTCGCCCTTCGCCTCGGGTTTGGCTTCGGCCTTGGCGCCACTTTCGCGGGCCGCCTCGACCGCTTCGTCGATCGTCCCGACCATGTAGAAGGCCTGCTCTGGCAGGTCGTCGTGCTTTCCGTCGAGGATCTCGGCAAAGCCGCGAATGGTCTCTTTCAACGGCACGTACTTCCCTGGCCGGTTGGTGAAGACCTCGGCGACGAAGAACGGCTGCGAGAGAAAGCGCTCGACCTTGCGGGCCCGGGCCACGACGAGCTGGTCGTCCTCGGACAGTTCATCCATGCCCAGGATGGCGATGATGTCCTGGAGCTCCTTGTTGCGCTGCAGGAGTTGCTGGACGCCCCGGGCGACCCGATAGTGCTCCTCGCCGACGACATCGGGCGACAGGATCCGGGAAAACGAGTCCAGCGGGTCGACCGCAGGATAGATGCCGCGCTCCACGATGGCCCGGGACAGGCTCACGGTGGCGCCCAGGTGCGCGAAGGTGGTGGCGACGGCGGGATCGGTGTAGTCGTCGGCCGGCACGAAGACCGCCTGCACCGACGTGATCGAGCCCTTCTTGGTGGAGGTGATGCGCTCCTGCAGGTCGCCCATCTCGGTCGCCAGCGTGGGCTGATAGCCGACCGCTGATGGCATGCGGCCGAGCAATGCCGAAACCTCGCTGCCGGCCAGCGTGTAGCGGAACACGTTGTCGATGAAGAGCAGCACATCCTGGCCGTACTCGTCGCGGAAGTACTCGGAGATGGTCAGCCCCGTCAGACCAACCCGCGCGCGGGCGCCGGGCGGCTCGTTCATCTGCCCGAAGACGAGCGACGTCTTGTCGATGACCCCCGACTCGTTCATCTCGAGCCAGAGGCTGTTCCCCTCGCGGGTCCGCTCGCCGACACCCGCGAACACCGAGAAGCCGCCGTGCTCGGTGGCGATGTTGCGGATCAGCTCCATGACGATGACGGTCTTGCCGACCCCCGCGCCGCCGAAGAGGCCGATCTTGCTTCCCTTGGCGAAGGTGCAGACGAGGTCGATGACCTTGATGCCGGTCTCGAGGATTGTCGTCGCCGTCTCCTGCTCGCTGACCGGCGGGGGGAGGCGATGGATCGGCAGCCGCCCTTCACTCTTGATCGGGCCCTTGCCGTCGATCGGTTCCCCGATGACGTTCATCATCCGGCCCAGGGTGCCCTTCCCGACCGGGACCATGATGGGCGCCCCGGTGTCCTTCACCTCGGTGCCACGCACCAGGCCGTCGGTGGTCGCCATGGCAATCGTGCGGACCACGTTGTTGCCGCGGTGTTGCTGCACCTCGAGGACCAGGCGGCCGCCATCGCGATCGATCTCGAGCGCGTGGTTGATCTCGGGCAGCTCCCCGGCCTCGAACGCCACGTCGACCACCGGTCCGATGATCTGGGTGACCCGGCCTACACTTCCCTTCTTCGACCGCTCTTCCTTCGGTTTGGCTTTCTCGGCAACGGCCATCCTTTACGCCTCCTGTTATCCGGCGGCAAGCGCTTCGGCGCCGCCGACGATCTCCATCAGTTCCTTCGTGATCGTCGCCTGCCGCACCTTGTTGCGCAGCAGCGTGAGGTCGTTGATCAGCTCCCCGGCATTATCGGTGGCATTGCGCATTGCGATCATCTGCGCGCTGTAGAAACTCGCTTGGTTTTCGAGCACGGCCGCGTAGACCTGCGCCTCGACATAGCGAGGCAAGAGTTTCGACAGCACCACCTCGGCTTCGGGTTCGTAGACATAGTCGACCCGCGGCCCTTCCTGGCGCTCGGGAACCTTGACCGGGATCAGGATCGAGACGGTCGGCTCCAGCTTGGCGGTCGACACGAAGCGGGTATAGACCAGCGCCACCTCATCGACATTGCCGGCCATGTATTCGTCGACCGCGACCGTGATCGCCGGCAGGACATCCTTGAGCTCCGGGCGATCCCCCAGGCCTGTGACCTCCGCTACGATCGGCACCCGCAGCCGCCGGAAGAAGTCTCGTCCCTTTCGGCCAATCGCGTCCACGGAGGTCCCCTCACCTCGGCGCATGTAGTTGAGCGCAACGCGCACGGCATTCATGTTGAGGCCACCCGCGAGGCCACGGTCGGCGGTGACCAGGATGACCAACCGCTTGTTGACGGGACGGGAGACCAGGAACGGGTGCTGGTAGCTGGTGACGCGACTCGCCACTTCCGCCAGGACCTCCGCCATCTTGTCCGCGTAGGGCCGCGCCGCCTCCGAGCGGGCTTGCGCCCGGCGCAGCTTCGAGGCGGCCACCGCCTGCATGGCGCGCGTGATCTGTTGCGTGTTTTTCATGCTGGCGATGCGGCGGCGGATCTCGGCAAGGGTGGCCATGGGTTCGGCTAGCTCGCTTTCGACCGTTCCCGCTCGGCGGCGGCCCGGGCGCCCTGGAGGGCGCCGCCTTTCGCCGGCGGTTTTTCGGCCTCGGCCGCCGGCTTCGCTTTCTGGACCAGCGGACTCGACTTCTTGAACTCGTCGAGGGCGGCTCCCAGCCGCTTCTCGATGTCGTCGGAGATCGCCTTCTCTTTCGTGATGGCCTGCTCGAGCTCCGGGTGGGACGTGTCGAGGAATCGGATCAGTTCTTTCTCGAAGGCCTGCACCTGATCCACCGGCACGTCATCCACGAAGCCGTTGGCGCCGGCGAAAAGGACGATCGCCTGCTGGGCAATCGGCATCGGCTCGTACTGTCCCTGCTTGAGGAGCTCGGTCATCCGTTTGCCTCGTTCCAACTGGTCTCGGGTTCGCTTATCCAGATCGGAGGCAAACTGCGCAAAGGCCGCCAGCTCGCGATACTGGGTGAGGTCGAGGCGCAGCCGCCCCGCCACCTGGCGGATGGCTTTGATCTGCGCCGCGCCGCCGACCCTGGAGACGGAAAGGCCGGTCGAGATGGCGGGGCGGATGCCCGCGTAGAAGAGGTCGGTCAGCAGGTAAATCTGGCCGTCGGTGATGGAGATGACGTTGGTCGGAATGTAGGCAGAGATATCGCCGGCGAGCGTCTCGATGATGGGCAAGGCGGTCAGCGACCCGCCCCCGTTGTCCTTGCTCATGCGGGCGGCGCGCTCGAGCAGCCGGGAATGCAGGTAGAAGACATCGCCTGGATACGCTTCGCGGCCGGGTGGGCGGCGCAGCAGCAGGGAGATCTGCCGGTAGGCCCAGGCATGCTTGGACAGGTCGTCGTACACGAGCAGCGCGTCCTTGCCCTGGTCCATGAAGTATTCCCCCATGGAGCATCCGGCGTAGGGCGCGATGTACCAGAGCGGCGCCGGGTCACTGGCCGTGGCCGCCACGATGATGGTGTACTCGAGGGCGCCGTGCTCCTCGAGCGTGGCGGCCACCTGGGCGACGGTCGCCGCCCGCTGCCCGATGGCGACGTAAATGCAGATCACGCCCTGGCCCTTCTGGTTGATGATGGTGTCGAGCGCGATCGCCGTCTTGCCGGTCTGCCGGTCGCCGATGATCAATTCGCGCTGGCCGCGGCCGATCGGGATCATGGCGTCGATGGCCTTGATGCCAGTCTGAAGCGGCGTGTCCACGGGCTGGCGGCTGATGACGCCGGGCGCCACCTTTTCGATCGGCGAGGCCTGGCCGGTTTCGATCGGGCCCTTCCCATCGATCGGCTCCCCCAGGGGGTTCACCACCCGCCCGACGAGGGCCTCGCCGACCGGCACCTGCATGATCTTGCCGGTCGTCCGGACCTCGTCGCCCTCCTTGATCTCTTCAAAGGGCCCGAGGATGATCGCCCCGACCGAGTCTTCCTCCAGGTTGAAGGCCACGCCCTTGGTACCGCCCTTGAACTCGAGCAACTCCAGGGCTTGCGCGTTCTTCAGCCCGTAGATCTGCGCGATGCCATCCCCAACCTCCGTGACGATGCCGACGTCGGCCGACAGGATCGGGACGTCGAAGTCCTTGATGCGCTTCTTGATCAGGCTGCTGATTTCTTCTGACTTGATTCCCAATTGTTCTCCTCGGCCCTTATCGCAATAGCTCTTGCCGCAGCCGTGCCAGTTGCGTCCGCACGGTCCCGTCGACGAGATGATCACCGATCTGGATCGCCGCCCCGCCGACTACGCTCGGATCGGTCCGGAAGTTCACGTTGACCTTGCGGTCCAGTTTCCGGGCCAGTGCCTGCTGGTAGCGCCGGCGGTCGTCCGGATCCAGATCGATGGCTGTCGTCACCGTGGCATGCACAATACCCGAGGCCTCGTCAGCAAGCCGTTCGAACTCCGCCCGGATCTGATGGATCTCGTTCGTCCGGCCGTGCTCGACGAGCAAGCGCAGCAGATTCCGCGTTTCAGGCCGCAGGTCTGGCTCGAGAAGGTGAGCCAGCTCCATCCGGCGCCTGGCGCCCACCGCCGGGTTCTGAAACGCGGCAACCAGGACGTCGTCCTGGAGCAGGGCATCGAGTTTGGCCAGCTCAGCGCGCCAGGTATCGATCGCGCCCTCATCCTGGGCCAGTTGAAAAACCCCGGCGGCGTAGCGACGCGCGACATTGCTAGCGTCAGGCACGAATCTCCGTCTCCTGGATGGCTCGCTCGATCAGCTCGCGATGCTTCTTGGCGTCGAGGCTCTCACCGATGATCCTGCCGGCGGCCAGCAGCGCCAGGTCCGCAACCTGGGCCCGCAAATCCTGCACCGCCTTGTCACGCTCTTGCTGGATCTCGGCGCGGGCCTTCGCGATCAGCCCGTCGGCCTGCGTACGCGCCTTGGTCTCCAGCTGCTTGCGGAGGTCCTCGCCCTGCTTCGCGATGCGGTCCAGCAACGCCTGGCCTTCACGTCGCGCCTCAGCGAGCCGCTCCTGGTACTCCTTCTCAGCCGCCGCCCGATCCTTCTTGGCCTCCTCGGCTGCGCGCAACCCTTCCGCGATCCGCTGGGTTCGCGCCTCGAGCACCTGCATGATCGGTCGGTAGAGATAGCGGGCAATCAGAAAGAGCAGCAAGAAGAAGGCGACGTCCGCGATCAGTACGGTCAGGTTCGGGACAACGAACATGTCTTACGACCTAATGCGCCGGGTTCGCAAAGATCAGGATCAGGGCGAAGACCAGGGTGATGATGGGCAGGGCCTCGATCAGACCAACGCCCAGCAGCATGATCGGCAACAGCTGATTCCTGGCTTCGGGTTGGCGGGCGATGCCCTCGACGGTTCGGGATGACACCAGGCCGTCGCCGACCCCGGCCCCAATGGCGCCACCCGCCATGATCAGTCCCGCCGCGACCAGACCAGCGCCGATGATGATTGCGTGTTCCACATCGTCCTCCTTATGTGACCGAGGGTTTCCCCTGTTCGTGATGCTCCATGGCTTGTCCAAAGTACGCGATTGTCAGCATGGTGAAGATGAATGCCTGGATCGCCCCAATGAAGATACTGAAGCCGATCCAGACGATGTCGATGACGAAGACCGCGAGGACGCCAACGATCGCCAGTACGCCCACCAGCACGTGCGAGAGCGACCCCTGGACGATCTGGGTAACGCCGAGAAGGAAGCCACCGCCGAAGTACGCCAGGACGAGAAGCATGACCTCGCCCGCCAGGATGTTGCCGAAGAGCCGAAACGAGAGCGTGATCGGCTTGGACAACTCTTCGATCACGTTGATCGGTGACAGGTACGGGATGGGCTCAAAGTAGTGTTTGAAGTAGCCGAGGAAGCCACGGTTCTTGAACGCATAGAACTGCACCAGGATGAACGTCACCAGGGCCAGGGCGAGGGTACTGTTCAGGTCCGCCGTTGGGGACGTGAAGTGAATCCCGGGGATCTGGACGAGGCCAATCCAGTTGGAGATGATGATGAAGAGGAACATCGTGACGACCAAGGGGGCGATCTGCCGCCCGGGTTCGCCGATGGTGTCCCGTACCAGGCCGTCGATGAACTCGATGGCCATCTCCAGGACGTTCTGGATGCCGGTTGGGGCATCGTCGGTGATCCCCCGCCGCCGCGCCCACAACACGAGGCCGCCGATGATGGCCACGACTACCAGGATCATGATCAAGGTGTCCGTATACACCGTGAAGCCGAATACCTTGACGGAGGTGTGCTGCCCGATCTCGATCTGCGGCTGGGTCACCAGGGCGAGCCGCGTCATGTGGCCGTCTCGCCTTTCAGCGACCAGGCCACCGTCACCGGCACGCCCATCAGGATCACCAGGGCGACTCCGGCCACGAAGCCAAACGGGTTGGCCCCAACCAGCCGGTAACCACCGATGGCGATGAGTCCCACGAGGGTGAACCGGCTTGCCGTGCCGTAGAGAAATCCTGCGACGCTCGAGCGGGCGGTCAGGCGGCTCACCCGTTGGGCCAACAACGCGGTGTTGAGGCTGCCGGCCAGCCAGCCGGCGATCACGCCGAGCGACCAGTCAGGACGCCCGTAGATCATGCAGAGGGCGGCGGCCGCAAGGGCGGGCAGCGCCGCCAGTCCGCTCATCATCAGCGGGATGGAGAGGAGGGGACGCCTGGTCAATCCTTGAGCTCCTGCATCACGAGGCGGTAGACCCCGATGGTCGCGGCCGCGAGCCCGAGCAAGATCCCAATGATCAGAAAGAGCGGCCCGGTGCGCAGCATCCGATCGAGGAACAAGCCTAAAAGCACTCCTACCAGAAGACTTCCGACGGCCGAGAGACCCAGCCCGGTCACGAGTCCCATCGAGGAGAAGAGCTTCCGGTTCGAGGGCGGTGCCATCAGCAGGCTCCTTGATGGGGCAGGAGTCTCAAGCAACTACAGCTTAGCAGGCGCCAAATTCGCGCCGCAATCAGGCGACCGCCGTCGGCCGGCTCAACCTCGGCTGATTCGCTGGAATCGACGCACCAAAATGATCAGGATGCCCAACAGGAGCAGGAGGATGGCGCCCAGCAACACCTTCTTGTGGCCGTAAATCGCCAGCCCCAGGGCGGCGAAGATCGCCGTCCCGAAGTAGAAGACGAGGGCGGTCTCGCGGGGGCTCAGCCCATAGTCGAGCAGGCGATGATGGAGGTGTTCCGCGTCTGGTGTCGCAATGGATTGGCCGCGGACCCGCCGTCGCAAAATCGCCCAGCCGGTATCAAAGATCGGGAGGGTCAGTGCCAGGATGGGCACCAGCAAGGAGAACACGACGGCGACCTTCGCGGTGGAGAGGACCGATAGCGCGGCCAGCGTGAAGCCGAGGAAGTTGCTGCCGGTGTCGCCCATGAAGATGCGCGCCGGATGCCAGTTGAAGACCAGGAACCCGATGCAGGCGCCGATCAGGCAGCCGGCCAGGATCACGATGTCCGGACGTGACAGGTTGATGGCCGCCAGGAGGATGGCCGCGGCCACGATGGCGACGACCCCCGCGGCCAGCCCATCGACGCCGTCGATCAAGTTGATGGTGTTCTGCAGACCGACGAACCAGAGCACCGTGAGCGGGATGGCCACGACTGGGATCAGGTTGATGATGTGGCCGGGGACGCTGACCAACTTGATGTCGATCCCAAAGAGGATCACCGCCAGGAGGGAGGCCAACAACTGGAAGGCCAGCTTGAGCGATGGGGGGAGGCCCTTTCGGTCGTCGAGCACCATCAGGCTGGTGATGACCGCTGCCGAGAGTAGTAACCCCTCGGTCTGGCGGTTTGTCGAGAAGAACGCCGCCGAGAGGCCGAACCCGATATACATCGCCAGGCCTCCCAACAGCGGCGTCGCCCGTTGATGGATGCGACGCCCGCCTGGCTCGGCAACGGCGCCGAGCCGAAAGGCTAACCACCGGACCGGAAAGATGACCACGACCGTAATCGCCAGGGCAACGAGGAAGGGCGGCACGGCGGGGCCGAACCTGGCAGCCGAAAACGTCGTCCAGAACGTCGGGTCGTTGAAGATCGACGCGGTGTGGGCTAGTACGGCAGTGGAAACCGTTCGCACAGCGCCCGGCTGCGGGCGCGCACCTGCTCGTGCACGGTTCGGTCGTCGATGTGCTCGAGCAACTCGGCCACCATGTCGGCAATCTGGGTCATCTCCGCGGGGCCCATTCCTCGGGTCGTGACGGAAGGGCTCCCGAGGCGAATGCCGCTGGGATTGAACTTGCTGGCGGTGTCGTAGGGAATTGAGTTCCGGTTGACCGTGATCCCGACGGTGTCGAAGGTGTCCTGGACTTTCTTGCCCGTCAGGTTGAGCGGCCGCAGGTCCACCATCATCAGGTGGTTGTCGGTCCCGCCGCTGACGAGCCGCAGGCGATGCCGGCTGAGCCCCTCAGCGAGCGCCCGCGCGTTGGCCACCACCGACTGGGCGTAGGTTTTGAACTCGGGCGTCTTCCACTGGGCCAGCATGACGGCCTTTCCCGCGATCGCGTGGTTGAGCGGGCCGCCCTGGATGCCGGGAAACACGCTCTTATCGAGCTCCGCGGCGTACTTCGACTTGCAGAGGATCATGGCGCCCCAGGGTCCGCGCATGGTCTTGTGGGTCGTGAAGCTCACGAAATCGGCGTAGGGGACCGGGCTCGGGTGGGCGCCCCCCGCGACAAGCCCGGCGAAGTGGGCCATGTCCACGAAGAAGATGGCATCGATGGAGCGCGCGATGGCGGCCATCCGCTCGAAGTCCAGGATCCGGGGGTAGGCGCTGTACCCGGCCAGCAGCATCTTGGGCCGGACCTCCTTCGCCTGGCGCTCGAGAAGGTCGTAATCGATGCGTTCCGTCTCTTTATCGACCCCGTAGGGCACCACATGGTAGAGCTTGCCGGAGAAGTTGACCGGACTCCCGTGGCTCAGATGCCCGCCCATGCTGAGATCCATACCGAGGACCGTGTCGCCCGGTTTGAGGACGCTGGCGTAGACAGCGTAGTTGGCGGTCGTCCCACTATGCGGTTGGACGTTGGCGTGCTCCGCGCCAAAGAGCGCCTTGGCGCGGTCGATCGCCAGGGTCTCGATGCGGTCGACGTTCTCACAGCCGCCGTAGTAGCGCTTTCCGGGATACCCCTCGGCATATTTGTTGTTGAGGAGCGAGCCGAGGGCCTGGAGCACCGCCGGGCTGGCAATGTTTTCGGAGGGGATCAGCTCCAGCGTGTATTGCTGACGCTCGAATTCGGCGCGGATGGCGGCTCCGACCTCCGGGTCGACGGCATCGATCCGGCTGGTCAGGTCGCGGGCCGCCTGGAGCATCCGCTCATTATCCGGAATTGAGCCGAGTCCCGATCATTGGATTCCGAGATCCCGGTCCGGGACCGCGCCGGATCGAATGATTCGCGGGGTCGGGCCACTCAGGTCGAGGATCGTCGAAGGCTGTCCCAGTTGGCAAGGGCCGCCGTCGAGGACCAGGTCCAGGCCAGGCCCCAGGCCGGCCAGCACGGCATCCGCATCCACCGGGGCCGGCTTGCCCGCCTCGTTGGCGCTGCTGCTCGCGATGGGTTCGCCCAGCGCGTTCAGCACCGCCATCGCCACCGGATGGTCCGGCGCGCGAGCCGCGATCGTCTCGCCGGCAGGGCCCGACCTCCCGGGCAGCACGAGGGTCAGGGGACCCGGCCAGAAGCGCGCAACCAGGTCGATGGCATGGGCCGAGACCGTGGCTCGCTCCCGGACGTCGTCAAGGCCGCGAACCAGGAGCACGAGCGGCTGGGAACGGGGACGCCGCTTCACCTCGTACAGCCGCGTCACGGCCGCCGGGTCGCCGGCGCGGGCCCCGACGGCATACAGCGTATCCGTCGGGAAGGCGATCACCCCGCCGGTGACGAGCCGGGCTGCCGCCGCGGCGATCGAGGTCGGATCAGCCGGCCATCGCTCCGTCAGGAAGGCACCTCGACGCGGACGACCCGGTCCCGGCCAGCCAGGTCTTTGTGGATGGTGATGGAGGCGTCTGGCCAGTAACCCCGGGCCAGGCGGGTAAGGCGACGCGCCTGCGCCGGATCACACTCGAGCAGCATCGCCCCGGGCGTCCCCAGCACGGCCGGCGCCTGCGCCATAGCGCTCCGAATCAGGGCCAGCCCATCCCGGCCGCCATCGAGGGCGAGGGCTGGCTCGTAATCGAGTTCTCTCGGGCGTACCCGCTTCTGCGCCTCCGAGATATAGGGAAGGTTGGCGAGAATCAGGTCTGCCGGCCGCGCACCGCGCAGCAGGTCCCCCCGCTGGGGAATGATTCGCCGGCGAAGTCGGTAGCGGGCGATGTTCGCGGCCGCGACCCGCAGGGCTCGCGTGCTGACATCCCTGGCGACGATCTGAACCCTGGGGACGGCTTTGGCGACCGCAATCCCCACCGCACCACTGCCGGTACCGAGATCGATGACCCGCCGCGCGCCTGAATGACGGTTCAGCCAATCGATCGCCAGGTCGACCAGCAATTCACTTTCCGGCCGCGGAATCAGGACCGCCGGGCTCACCGCCAGCAGGTACCCGTAGAACTCGCGCTCTCCCGTCAGGTATGGCACCGGAACCCGGGCGGCGCGGCGCGCCGTCAAGCGCCGCAGCCGCTGCCGCTGCGCGTCGGTCAGCTTTTGCTCGGGGTGAGTGTGCAGCCGGACCCGAGAGCTGTTCAGCACGTGCGCGACCAGGATCTCGGCGTCGAGCCAGGCATACGGGATACGCGCCCCCTTCAGCTCCGCTCGCGTCCTGGCGAGTTGGGATCTGACCGAGGCCTGATCAGCCGCGGGCGCCATTCGGCGGTGGCTCTTTGAGACGGTTCTCCTGGTCCCAGGCGATCAGCCGATCGATCACCGGACTCATGTCGCCCTCACCGACGAACTGGGGCAGCTTGTAGTACTTGAAATCGATCCGGTGATCCGTAATCCGGCCCTCCGGATAGTTGTAGGTCCTAACCTTTTCACTTCGGTCGCCGGACCCCACCGCCGAACGCCGTACTTCGGTGAGGGCCGCATGCTGTTGGGCCATCTGTCGATCGAGCAAGCGGGCCATCAGCACCTTTTCCGCCTTCGCCTTGTTCTTGAGCTGCGAGCGCTCGTCCTGGCACGTGACCACGATCGGCGGACCGCCGTCCTCGGGAGTGTAGGTCAGGCGCACCGCCGAGTCCGTCGTGTTGACGCTCTGCCCACCGTGCCCGCCGGAGCGATAGACGTCGACCTTGAGCCGTTCAGGGTCGATCGCGACGTCGACCTCTTCGGCCTCCGGCATCACCACAACAGTGGCCGTCGAGGTGTGAATACGACCCTGCGCCTCGGTCTCCGGCACGCGCTGCACCCGGTGCACACCATTCTCGAACTTGAGGTGCGAGTAGGCGCCTCGACCGCGGATCTCGAAAACCACCTCTTTGAAGCCTCCGCGCTCCGTCTGACTCTCGGAGACGAGGTCGACTTTCCAGCGTCGCGCCTCGGCATAACGTCCATACATTTTGAATAGGTCGGCGGCGAAGAGCCCCGCCTCGTCGCCTCCGGTACCCTGCCGGATCTCGACGATGACGTCTTTCTCGTCATTCGGATCTTTGGGGATCAACGCCAGCTTCAGCTCCGCCTCCAGCCGATTGCGCTCGGCCTGCTGGCGCTCGAGCTCCTGTCGCGCATAGGCTTGCATCTCCGGATCCCGCTCCTGCTCTGCCATCTCCCGCGCCTCAGTCATCCCCCGGTCGGCTTTGCGATAGGCGTCGTAGAGCTGGACCAGCTCGCGCAGCTGTGCTTGTTCCTTACCGAGGCGTTGGACTTCCTTGAGATCGGCGTGAACCGCCGGGTCGGAGAGCCGTTGCGTGATCTCGTCGTATCGGGCCCGAACGGCATCGAGCTGTTCGAACATCAGGCCGCGGCCTCTTGCTCCTCCTGCCGCGCTGCCTGGAATGAGGCCAACGCGACCTCGAGCTGGCGATCGTCCGGCTCGCGGGTGGTCAGTTTCTGAGTCAGCAAGAACGGGATGATGAGCACCTTGACGACCGGGTTGCGCCGGTTACGCCCGGCGAACCGGATGAACTCATAGGCCAGCATCGCAATCAGGGGAATCAGGACCAGCCGGGACAGCAGCAGGATTGGCAGCGCCGGCCGGCCGACCAGCCCGAAGACGAAGGCACTGACCACCATCACGGCCAGCAGGAAGCCCGTGCCACAACGCGGGTGGAGCGTGCTCTGCGTCCGCACGTTGGGCACGTCCAGCGGGAGGCCGGCCTCGAACGCGTTGATCGTCTTGTGCTCGGCGCCATGGTAGGCGAACAGCCGGGCAATCTCCGCCTTGAAGGAGATCGCGTACAGGTAGAGCAGCAGGAGCGCGATCCGGACCAGGCCATCGACCAGGCCAAAGAACAGGTTGCCATGGCCACGACTGAGGAAGCCGGCCGCCAGCAGGGGCACGCCGAGAAAGAAGAACAGGGCCCCCACGATGGCGATGCCCATCGTGACCCGGATCACGTTCCCATTCAGCTCCAGCTGTTCGCCTTCCGCCTGAACGTTGGCCGAGTAGACGAGGGCTTTCATCCCGAGGTGCAGCATTTCCCACAGGCCGGCGAGCCCGCGGAGCAGCGGCAGCTTCCAAACCGGATGGGTGTAGACGACCGAGCGCAGGCGCTCGCGAAGGATCTGGATCTCCCCGTCCGGCCGCCGAACCGCGACCGCATAGGTGGTCCGTCCGCGCATCAGGACGCCTTCCAGCACGGCCTGACCGCCGTAGAAGAACTTGTCCTGGCTCACAGCCGCCATGATGCTATCACCCAAGCCGTGCAACGGCCGGGGCGGTTATCTCTTCCGCTGCTGGCGCTGCTGGAAGCGGTCGACGCGACCCTGCGTGTCCACGATCCGCTGCTGGCCGCTAAAGAACGGATGGCAGACGGAGCAGACCTCGGTCTTGAGTTCCTTTTGTGTGGAACCTGTCACGAAGGTGTTGCCGCACAGGCAATGCACGACCGCGTCGTGATGGTAGGTCGGATGGATGGTGGCTTTCACGGGTTCTCCATTCTATCAGCCAGTGGTATTCAGCACCGAGGACGTATCGATGAGACCGAGGCCCAGGCCGAGCAGGAGGCCCAGGTAGAGCGCGCCCACGATCACCTTCGTCCGGGCATCGACGGCATAGTAGGCCGGGTTCAGCGTCGTCGAGCGAAACCGCTGGTAGGTGCTGTAGGCGCCAAAGATCAGGACGAGGAAGAGGATCGGGCTGTGAAAATTCCCGAAGAGCAGCAGGCCGGCGGCAACGGCCAGGCCGGCGACGTTGAACCACTTCGAAAGTAGGGAGAGGATGCGTCCGCCATCGAGGGGGGTGACGGGCACCAGGTTGAAGAGGTTGATCAGAAACCCGAAGTAGGCCAGGGCGCGGAGCAGTTGTCCCAGGCTGGTTCCCGGCATCGCCAGCGAGCCCGCATAGCAAAGGCCGGCAGCCAGCGATCCCAGCACCGGCCCGCCAATGGCCATCAGCGATTCCTGGGCCACGGTTCGAGGCGATTGCTGCATCCGAACGAAGGCGCCGAGAAATGGAATCAGGACCGGCAACGTCACGGGCATCCCCATCAGCCTGGCGACGACCAGGTGGCCGCTCTCGTGCACCAGGATCAGCAACACAATCCCGACCGCAAACGACCAGCCGAAGAGCTGGGCATACAGGAGGGCGGTTACCCCGCTGGAGACGACCGTCAGGGTCAGGCCCTTGAATTTGAGGAGCACGCCGACAACCGCCAGGGCGCCGGTCGCTAAACCGCTCCGTCCTGGATTGCGCGGTGACGCCTGGGCCGGGATATCGGCCTGGACAGGACGATCGGTCCCATAGCCATAGTCGGCGCCCCCCTTGGGCGGTTCGCCGGTGTGCGGATACAGGTCACCCATCACCTACAAGCATGCCCACGGCTGCCCCCTTTTAATCAGATTGAGATCGGCTCGAGCACCCTCCAGGGCCTTGTGAAGTTGCCCAGCCGCAGCTCGGGGCAGCGGCTCTTGAGCTGCGAGACAAAGGCTCGCATCCCGATCCCGGTCGTCCTTGAGGGGATTCGATCGAGGAGCCAGATCGGATCCACGTTGAGCGTGCGGAGCTGGACCTGGCCGACGCCATGCTGGCCAATGAACGCCACCAGGGCATCCAGCTCGGCTGGGGCATCGGTCATGCCCGGAAAGGTCAGTAGGTTGATCGTCACCTGGCCACCGGCCCGGTGGATCAGATCGGCGCACGCCGCCACCTCCGGCAGGCCGTACCCAACCGGGCGGTAATAGGCCCGAAATCGAGCCTCGTCCAGGCTGAAGATGCTGATCCGGATCGAGTTGAGGCCGGCAGCGATCAGGCGGCCCAGCACCGCGGGGCGGGAGCCGTTGGTATTGATATGAATGGTCGCGCCGGGCGCCGCCGCACGAATCCGCCGGGTGGCCTCGACGAGGACCTGTCCGCGAGTCAGCGGTTCTCCTTCACACCCCTGCCCAAAGCTCACGAAATTCTCGGGGCTCGCGGACAGGTGCCACGCGGCCAGCTCGGCGATCTCAGTCGCCGAGGGGGCGAAGGCCATGCGGGTCTGCGGTGACGCGACATCGCCCCACTGCTCGGAGATGCACCCCAGGCAGGCCGCGTTGCAGGCCGGAGACACCGGGATGGCGCCTTCCCCGCGGCGGATGAAGACGTTTTGCGCGGTCAGGCAGCGGTAGTCCGTGGCACAGGTGGTCAGGTGACGGACGAGGCGGTTACCGGGTAGGACGCGCAGCGCGCCGCGGAGCGCCGGCGCGAGATGCTGGCGATCGACGGCCTCAGGGTTCCAGGCGTCCCAATGGTCGGTGCGCATGGCGGCCACCCGCGTCTCGCCGTCGACCACACCGACGGCCGCATAGCCGTAGAGCGGAAGCACCGGCGCGGCGTCGTCCGCGTCGTAGGCGGGCAGCAGGGTGCGCAGGTAGCCGGGTGGAAGCACGGCCGCCACGGCGAGCTGGCCCTCGTCCCGCAGGGAGACGATGGAGGAGGCCCGACCGCCCACCGCAAAACGACCAGGAAGGTGCACCAGGGTCGTGCCGGGGGGAGCCGGGATCCAGCGATCGGCAGTGGCCACCTCCCAGCCACTGCGGCCCAGCGCCTGAAGCGACGGATGCGGCGAAAGGCGACCGTCCGGATTCGCCGTGAGAAGGCGCGGCACGCTCCTACGTTACCGCGCCGGTTATGAGAGGAAGTCGAGCGGGTTCTGCGGGACGCCCTGGTAGCGGATCTCGAAGTGAAGGTGCGGACCCGTGGATCGGCCGGTGGATCCCATCAACCCGATCTCCTGGCCCGGCGTGACAACCTCCCCGGTTCGCACCAGCACCGCGGACATGTGGCCGTAGATGGTGTGGAAGCCGTTGCCATGGTCGATCTCGACGTAGATCCCATAGGACCCCCAGCCGGCGAAGACCACCTGGCCCGCGTCGGCCGCGACTTCGGGCGTGCCGACGGCATTGGCAATGTCCAGGCCAGGGTGGTATTGCCAGAAATAGGTCGTAATCGTGCCCTGCGCCGGCCAGATGAATCGCGCCAGATGATGGAGACGCTCGGCCGGCCCAGGTGTCACCTGCCGCGGCGCCAGCGCCTGGGTGTCGGCCGCCGGGATGAAGACTTGCCTCGGCAGCGGCGATCCTTCGGCCAGGCCGTTGACGGCCCGGATGGTCGTGATGTCCGCCCGGTAGGCATTGGTGAGGTCGCGGAGGGTTTCCCCGGGCGGGACGTCGATCATGGTGCCATCGATCGGGGGAATGATCATGACGTCGCCCGGCACCGGAGGCTGGGAGGCGTTGAGCCCGTTGACCTGCAGCAGGGTATCCAGGTTGATCCCAGCCTGGCGCGCGATGCTGGTCAGCGCGTCGCCAGGCTGGACCTGATACACGCGAAGCGCCGGCAGCTGGCCGGCCTGGGCCGCGGTCGACGGCGTCCCCACGCGCAGGTCGGCCTGCCTGGCGCTGCGGGGCGCCCCGGCGGAGGCCTGGATCACGTCGCCATCCGCCGCCGGCAGGCGAAGTCCGAGAGGCACGAGCGCCGTGCCGAGCAGGGCAACAGCCAGGATGAATCCGTGGGTCGCCAGCCTGGGGGCGGCGGCAAGCAATGGCTTTTTCGACAAAACGCGGGTCAGTCTAGTCGCCGTGGCGGCGCAGCGTCAAATGATGCACAGTCATTTGCACGTATGGTGCAAATGATCGTTAGCGGACCTTGCGCTGCGTCCCCTCAGCCGAGCGGAGCGCGTAGTGGTGCTTGGTATTGAGATGGCGGACAGTTCCACTCTTGCTTCTGAAGACCGTGGACTCCGTCTCGGCCCAGTAATGGTGGTAGATCACCCCATGCAGGAATTCGCCGTCGGTCACCCCGGTCGCCGCGAAGGCCACGTCATCGCCGCGGACCAGGTCGTCGACGCCGTAGATCCGGCGTGGGTCGTCGAATCCGGCCGCGCGCGCCCGGTCCTCGTCATCTTTTGAGCGGAGCCAGAGCCGGCACTGGAAATCACCGCCGAGACACTTGAGGGCGCAGGCGGCCAGGACCGCCTCGGGCAGCCCCCCGACCCCGAGCATGACGTCGATCCCGGTGCCCTCCAGGGTCGCCATCACGGCCGCCGCAATGTCCCCGTCACTCAGCATGGTGATCCGTGCGCCGATCTGCCGCACCTGCTCCGTCAGGGATTGGTGCCGCGGACGATCCAGCATGACCACCGTGAGATCTGACACCTGGACCTTCTTCGCGAAGGCCACCCGCTGGAGGTTGTTCTCGACCGAGTCCGTGACGTCCACGGATCCCTTGGCCTCGGGCCCGACGGCGATCTTTTCCGCGTACATGCCGACCGGTGCTCGGACCATCGAACCTGGCTCCGCGGTGGCGATGACCGAGACGGCGTTGGGTAAGCCCTTGGCGACAAGGGTCGACCCATCGAGGGGCTTCAAGGCGACGTCGCAGGCGTCCCCGGTGCCGTCGCCGACCGCTTCACCAACCGAGAGCGCCCCCGTCCCGTCTTCGCCGATGACGACCGTGCCGCGCATGTGCACCCCCTGCAGCGCCTCGCGCATCGCGCCGACGGCGGTCGCCTTGATGCCGTCGCGGTCCAGGTTCCCCATCCAGCGGCCGGCGGAAAGCGCCGCCGCCTCGGTGGCCCGCACCAGCTCCAGGCCGACGTTGGGCTGCACGCCACGGGAAGCCGGGGCCCCTCGAAGTGGCGGCGTGGGAAGGTCAGCCCTCACGCGCTCGCGAGGTTATCGGACGAGCCGGCTGGCGCCTGCTCGACAGCCCCATCCGCAAGGACGCCCGCCCGCACCCCGGCGGCTTTGACGAAGTCACGGAACAACGGGTGCGGACGGTTGGGGCGCGATCGAAATTCCGGGTGAAACTGCGACGCCACGAACCACGGGTGACCTCGCAGCTCGATGATCTCCACGAGCCGGTCATTGGGCGACGTGCCGGAGAAGATCATCCCCGCCTCCCACATGGACTCCCGATAGACATTGTTGAACTCAAACCGGTGCCGGTGCCGCTCATAGATCACGGGCTCCCGGTAGGCCGCCGCCGCCAACGTGTCGGGTTGCAGCTTGCAGGGGTAGAGTCCCAACCGCATGGTGCCGCCTTTGTCCGCCACATCGCGCTGCTCCGGAAGCAGGTCGATCACGGGGTGGCTGGTGAAGGCGTTGAACTCGGTACTGTTGGCGTCCGAGCTGCCCAGGACATCTCGCGCAAACTCGATCACGGCGCATTGCAGGCCGAGGCAGAGCCCCAGGTACGGCACCAGGCCGGTCCGAGCAAAGTGGGCAGCCGCGATCTTCCCTTCGATCCCCCGATGGCCAAAGCCGCCCGGGACGACGACGCCGTCGACGCCCTCCAGCGCTCGCAGGTCACCGGTTTCGAGGGTTTCCGAGGCAATCCAGTTGATATCGACCCGGAGGTTGTGATGAACGCCGGCATGGCGGAGCGCCTCGGTAACGCTGATGTAGGCATCAGGGGCCGGCAGGTACTTGCCCACCACGCCGATCCGGACGGACCCCTTGGGGTGCTGGATCCGGTGGACGAGCTCCGTCCAGTCACTCAGGTCGACCGGGGATGCCGGCATCTCCAGCGCCTCCACGATGACGGCGCCCAAACCGGCCTCCTCCAGGACGAGCGGAACCTCATAAATGGAGGCCGCATCCGGGACGGAGATCACCGCGCGCCGGTCGACGTCGCAGAAGAGGGCGATCTTGTCTTTCAAGGCAACGCTCACCGGCCGCGCCGACCGGCACACGATGGCATCCGGTTGGATTCCGATGCTGCGCAGGGCGGCGACGCTGTGCTGGGTGGGCTTGCTCTTGAACTCCTCCGAGGCCTCGATGAACGGCACGAGCGTCAGGTGCACATAGAAGACGTTCTTGCGGCCCAGGTCGTTTTTGAGCTGACGGATCGCCTCCAGGAACGGCAGCGACTCGATGTCGCCAACGGTCCCGCCGACCTCGACGATCACGACATCCGGATTGTCCTCCCAGGTGACGCGGGTGATGCGCTCCTTGATCTCGTTGGTGACGTGAGGGATCACCTGCACGGTTCCTCCGAGGTAGTCGCCGCGCCGCTCCTTGGCAATGACCTCGGCGTAGATTTTCCCCGTGGTCACATTGCTGGCCTTGCTCAAGTTGGCGTCGATGAAGCGTTCGTAATGGCCGAGGTCGAGATCGGTCTCCGCGCCATCATCCGTGACGAAGACCTCGCCATGCTGGTAGGGGGACATCGTGCCCGGATCGATATTGATGTAGGGATCCAGCTTCTGGAGGGATACGCTCAGGCCACGGGCCTTCAGGATGGTCCCGATGGATGATGCCGTGATCCCCTTGCCGATCGAGGAAACCACGCCGCCGGTCACGAAGACGTACTTCGGCACCGGAAGACTATTCTACCGCCTCGTGGCTCGCCGCGCGAGTCGAATTTTTGACGAGTCTGCGGCCGGCCACTCGGTCCCGCACCCAGCCTGCGTTCCAATTTCGTAAGGTCTCAGCATGTATCCGTACGGACTGATCGGCAATTGCGAAACCTCCGCGCTGGTCTCGATGGGTGGCGGCATCGACTGGTTCTGCTATCCGCGCTTCGACTCGCCATCGATCTTTGCCGCCATCCTGGACCGCCAGCGCGGGGGCACCTTCCGCATCGCGCCGGTGAACCCGGTCCCGGCCGGCGAGCAAAGCTACGTGCGCGACACCAACCTGCTCACGACCACGTTTCATCGCGCCGACGGCACCCTGATCATCACCGACTTCATGCCCTGCTTCGTCGAGGGCGAGCGCCTGGTCTCGCTCAAGCGCATCTGTCGCGGCGTCGAAGTTCGCGGGGGCCCGGTCGAGGTCGAGTGCGTGCTCGACCCCTCACCCGGCTATGGTCGCGCGCGGACCACCTTCACCGAGCGGGAGGGCATCGTGCTGGCCTCGGGCGGATCCCAGGAAGTGATCCTGTCGTCGACGATACCCATGCAGGGAACCGTCGAGGATGTCGATGGCCGGCCGCGCTTCGTCTTTCGCTTCACCCTGCAACCAGGTCCCCAGGTCTGGTTCACGCTCGGCTTTGGCGAACGCTATTTCGCGCTCGGCCGGAAGTTCCCGAGCAGCAGCGACGCGACGGAGCTCGCCGAGCGGACCAAGGAGTACTGGATCCGGTGGCTCGACCAATGCCTGTACACCGGCCCGTTCCAGGAGGCCGTTCGGCGGTCCGCCCTGGTCATCAAGTTACTCACCTACGCGCCGACCGGCGCGCTGACGGCGGCGCCGACCACCTCCCTCCCGGAGGATGCCGGCGGCGACCGGAACTGGGATTACCGGTTCTGCTGGCTTCGCGACGCCTCGTACGGCATCGCCGCCCTGTTCCGTGCCGGCTTTTCCCAGGAAGCCGCGGACTTCATCAACTGGATCCGCGACCGCGCCTATGACCACGACTTCGCGATGCAGATCGTGTACCGCGTCGACGGGGACCCGCGCCTCCCGGAGGAATACCTCGAGCATCTCGCCGGCTACGACGGGGCCCGTCCGGTCCGGATCGGGAATCGGGCCGCGGGGCAGCGGCAGCTCGACGTCTTCGGCGCCGTGATCGACTGCATGGCGGTCTACCAGCGCAAGGGCGGCTTCATCTCGACCAAGCTCTGGCACGTGATCGAACGTTTCGCGGACGGCATCTGGGATCTGAGCCGCGAACCGGACAATGGCATCTGGGAGTTCCAGGGGGAGCGCAAGCACCACACGCATTCCAAGCTCTGGTGCTGGGTGGCCCTCGACCGCGCCATCACGCTCGCGCGGGGAACCGGCAATGTCGCCCACGTGGAGGCGTGGGAGCGGGCGGCGAATGACCTGCGGACCGAGATCGAAACGCGCGCCTGGAACCCGAAAATCGGCGCCTTCACCCAGGCCTACGACGACGAATGCCTCGATGCCGCGGTGCTGCAGATGCCGGTGCTCGGCTTCCTCCCCGCGACCGATCCCCGGATGCGCGCCACCATCGAAACCCTCAGCCAGCGACTCGTCAACGGCGCCTACGTCCGCCGCTACGACTGCAAGGACGACCAGGGCTACCTCAGCGCCGCCTTCCTGCTCTGCAGCTTCTGGTACGTCGATGGGCTGATCGGCCTCGACCGGCTGGATGCCGCCGAGCGCCAGCTCGAGGGACTGGTCGCGCTGTCATCACCCCTCGGCCTGCTGGCGGAGGGGGCCGACCCGCTGACCGGCGCGCCGCGTGGCAACTTTCCGCAGGCGTACAGTCATCTCGGCCTGATCGACAGCGCGGTGCGCCTCGAGCGCGCGCGGATGGCGGCCCAGGCCGATGCCCAGGACAAGGAACCGCGGCAAGCCACGGCCTGAGTCGACGGCCGGCGGCCCGGTCAGTCGACGCTCGCGGCGACCGCGGACCCGCGAGCCTCGAGGATGACCAGCTTGGGCTCGTCGGCTGCCGGGCTGGAGGTCAGCTGCAGCTTTGGCTGCGGCGTGAGGTCGGTGGCCCCCATCTCTTTGGCAAATTTCTCCAGGCCCTCCAGGTTTTGCGCCAGCAACGTGAGGCCGGGCAACTTATAGGAGATGGGAACCACCAGTTTGGGCTCGATCTGGTTGACGATCTCCGTCGCCTCCGTCGCGTTGATATGGCTCCCGTCGCCAACCGGGACCAATAACACGTCGACCTTGCTCCCGATGGCATCGAGCTGGGCCTCGTCCAGCACGTGACCCAGATGACCGAGATGGCAGACGCGGAGGTCGTCGATCTCGATCACGTAAACGAAATTCTTGCCGCGCTCGGCACCCTTCTTCTGGTCGTGATAGGTCTGGATGCCATGCAGGGCGATGCCCTGGATCTCGAACTCGCCCGCCCCGGTGACGAGGTGGTAGTCGTTGCCCAGGCCCTGCATGCTGAAATGGGTCGGGTCCTCATGGGTGAGCACGACCACCTGCACGTTGAGCCGGACTGGCGAGAGGCCCAGCTTGGGATCGTAGGGATCGATCAGCATGGCGGCCTCGCGCCCGCGCAGTCGAACCGAATTCAGGCCAAAGTACGTGATTTCCACGGCTTGATTCTAGCCGCGCCTCGTCACATGCGAGCCGGCGCGGAGACGCCCATCAAGCCGAGGGCATTCGCCAGGGTGATCCGCGCCGCGCGGGTCAGCTGCAGGCGGGCGGCGGTCAGCGGCGCATCGTCGGTGATGACGCGACAGTTCTTGTAAAAGCGGTGAACGCTGGCGGCCAGCTCGTCGGTATAGAAGGCAAGGCGATGGGGCTCGATCGCCTCCGCGGCCTCCCGGACGATGTCCGGCCAGCGGAGCATGATCCGGATCAGGTCGAGCTCCCACTCGGAGTCGAGGCGCACGAGCGGGGCGGTCCCACGGGTCGTCGCGGCGAGCGCGAGCACATTGGCAAGTCGCGCGTGCGCGTACTGGGCGTAGTAGACGGGGTTGTCGCTGGACTGTTGCTTCGCCAGGTCGACGTCGAACTCCATCTGCGCATCGGCCGAGCGAAGCAGGAAGAAGTACCGGACGGCGTCCGGGCCAACCTCGTCCAGCATTTCTTTCAGCGCGACGCCCACCCCGGCCCGCTTCGACATCCGGACCGTCTCCGCCCCGCGCTTGACCGAGACAAGCTGCACCAGCAGGACGGTCAGACGGGCGGGGTCGATCCCGAGTACGGCGAGCGCGTCCCGGAGGCGTCCGACCTGGCCCTGGTGGTCGGCGCCCCACACGTCGACCACGCGGTCGAACCCCCGTTTTTCGAATTTGTCTCGGTGATAGAAGATGTCTGAGGCAAAGTACGTCGGATAGCCGTCTCGGCGAATCAAGACCTCGTCTTTGTCGGTCCCGGTGCGGAACCAGACGGCGCCGTCCTTCTCCACGACGCGGTCGAGCGCCACCAGCTTGCGCATGGTCTCCTGGTCCCAACCCGAGTAGAGACTGCTCTCGAGGAAGACCTGGTCATGGCGAATCCCCAGCCGCGTCAGATCGTCCCAGATGCTGGCCTGCACCCATTCCGCGCCAATCCCCGACAGGCCGGCCGGGTCCGACACGCCTCTCGCCCTGGCCACGACAGCAATGTCAGTCAGGTAGTCGCCGGCGTAGCCGCCCTCGGGCGCCTCCTGGCCGAGCAGTCGCGCGTGGACGGATTCTCCGAAGAGCCGCATCTGCTTGCCCTTGTCATTGATGTAGTACTCACGCTGCACCGCGAACCCGGAGGCCTCGAGAATCCGAGCGGCCACGTCGCCCACGACCGCGCCCCGGCCGTGGCTGAACAGCAGGGGCCCGGTCGGGTTGGCGCTGACGAACTCCACCTGCACCCGGACCCCGCCCCCGAGGTCGCTTCGCCCCCATCCATCGCCCGCGTCCACCACCGCATCGACCTGGGACTGAAGCCAGGCATTTTCGAGGGTGATGTTGATGAATCCGGGCGCGGCCACGTCGATCCGGGCGAAGGCCGGCGGCAGGACCATCGTCCCCGCCAGGTCCGTCGCGATCGCCTGGGGCGACCGTTTCAGGGTCCTGGCCAGCTTGAGCGGCAGCGTGACCGAGTAATCGCCGTGGGCTGGATTCTGGGTGCGCTCGACGATCACGGCAGGGAGCGCCGGCGGCGGATCGGGCCAGCCCTTGATCGACCCTACCGCGCGCCGCACGGCCTCATCGATGATCTGGGCCGGCGTGGCGACCGGCATGGCCGCCTCGGTCAGGGGTGCGTTCCGAGCGTGACCTGCAACGCCTGGTTGCGACCGCCGCGGTACACCGCCATCGACACCTTCGCGCCCGGAGCATATTGCCGCAACACGTCCTTGAGCGGATGATCATCGTCGATCGCCTGGTCGTTGACTTTGACGATCACGTCGTGGACACGAAGGCCAGCATGCCCCGCCGGCGAGCCCGTCTGGACGGCGGTCACCAGGGCGCCGACGACGAGAGCGCTGGCGGCGGCCGCCGTTTCATCCAGTTGCTGGTAGCTCACGCCGAGAAACGGCTGGTTGACATGGCCGGTCTGGATCAGCTGGTTGGCGATGTCCCGCGCGGCATCACCGTCGAGCGCGAACCCGAGACCCGGTCCGGATTGCGCCTGCTCGATGGCAAAGTTGACGCCGACCACCTGGCCGCCGGAGTTGAGCAGCGGCCCGCCACTGTTCCCCGGGTTGATCGAGGCGTCCGTCTGGATGGCATTGAGGATGTCTTCCGTCGCCCCGGGGTTGGCCGGGTCCGGCACCTGCAGCGAACGGTGGAGTGCGCTGATCACGCCCTTGGTGACACTGTTCGACTGGCCGAGGGGGCTTCCGATCGCGATCGCGAGCTGCCCCACCTTGATCGCGTGGGAATCGCCGAAGGCGATCGTCGGAAGATCCTGCGCGTCGATCTTGATGACCGCGATATCGTCGAGCGGGCTGGTGCCCACGACCCGGGCATCGTAGGTCTTGCCCTGGTCGCGAAGAATAACCTGGAGTTGTTTGGCGTTCTCCACCACGTGATTGTTGGTCACGATGTAACCGTCCGCCCGCACGATGAAGCCCGACCCGATCCCCTTCTGTTCCTGCTGGATGAAGAGGTCCGGGGAGGAGATCGTCGTCTTGATCTCGACCACCGCCTTTCCGGCCTGGTCGGCGACGTTGATGACGGCGGATTCCTCCGTGAGATTGTTGGTCACCGGCGCCAGCGGAGCGAGGATGTTGCCGGTACTCGAGGTTTTCACCAACCGGCTGGCGATGGCGATCGTCGCCGCTGACCCCGCGATGGCGCCCACGACGGCGCTGATCACGATGATGCTGAGGACGCCGCGTGGCCGCGGCGCCGGTGGCTTCGCCTGCGGCGGGACCGGTTGCGGTGCCGGATCAGCCCCGGGAGCGAGGTAATCGGGGTCGGTGGCCATGAAGGGACCTCATTGTATCGCCGGTATTCAGCGACCCGGCAGTGGCAGCCACGTGAGCACGAGCTGCTCGGTCCGTCGAAAGCCGGCCTCCTCGTACAGCCGGACGGCCTGCGGGTTGCTTTCGCGCGTCCACACACAGGCGAAGGTCACATTGCGCTCGCGAAACAACTCGACGGCCTGCCGGAGCAGCCGGCCGCCCAGGCCGCGCGACCGGTAGGTGGGCTCGACGTAGACTTCGGCGACCTCACCCTCGAGCCCGGTCCCAGGATCGAACAGGACGCACCAGCAGAGGCCCGCCAGCCGGCCGTCGACGCGGGCCGCCAGGATCACGTTCTCGCCCGTAAAGTGGGATGCGGGCGCGCGCTCCGCGTCGGCGTCGATCTGGTCGGCACTCAGCTGCGGGTGCTCGTAATGCCGCTGCTCCTCCAGCATCAGCTCTCGCAGAAATGGCCGCACCTCGCCATGCTGCGACGGGCTGAGCGCCTCGATCGTGAACTCGGCCGGCGCCTCCGCTATGACTTGCCGCCTGCCGGGGCCGCGTCGAGCACGCCGCGCAGCGCCTGAGCTGCGCCAAGGAGACCCGCGGTCTCCACCGGGACCACGATCTTGGTGTTCTCGCTCTCCGCAAACTTGGAGAGCGTGTCCAGCTGCAGGATGGAGACCAGCGTCGGATCCGGCGCGGCGTCCTTGATCGCCTTGTAGACGGTGGCGACGGCCTGGGCACGACCCTCGGCCTCGAGGATGGTCGCCTGCCTGAGGCCCTCCGCCCGCAAGATGGCGGACTGCTTGTCGCCCTCCGCCGTCTTGATCTGGGCCTGCTTCTGCCCGTCCGCAATGTTGATCTGCGACTGCTGCTGCCCTTCGGACTTGAGGATGAAGGCGCGCTTCTCCTGGTCCGCCGTCTTCTGGAGTGCCAGGGCATTCAGAATCATCTGGGGCGGCGTGATATCGACGATCTCGATCCGGTTGATCCGAATGCCCCACTTGTCCGTCACGGATTCCATCTGCGACTGCAGCTGGGCGTTGATCCGCTCTCGCTGGCTCAGGGCATCGTCGAGACTCATGCCGCCGAAGATGGCGCGCAGCGTGGTGCGCGACAGCTGGTCGATGGCAATGAAGTAGTTGCTGACGCTGAAGAGGGCGAGCTTCGGGTCGACGACCTGGCTGAAGATGGTCGCATTCACGCTGACCGTGACGTTGTCGCGGGTGATCACCTCTTGCTTGTCCCCGGTCCGCGGGGTTTCTCGAATGTCAACCGTGGACATGGCGTCGACCAACGGGACCAGGAACGTCACGCCGGGCTGCCTGACCGAGTGGTATTCGCCGAGGCGCTTGACGATCCCGACATACCCCTGCTGGATGACGTTGACCGTCCGGGCCACGATCACCAGGACGAGCAGGACGAGGACGGCGCCGACGATCAGCGAAGCGTTCATGTTTCCCCCTTGTTCTCAGGCGGACGGTGTTGGCGTCGACGGCGCAACGCGAACGATCAGCGTGCTTCCCCGGAGTCCGGTGACGACCACGGGCGTCTCGGCCGGCACGGCGCTCGCGTCTTCGGTGACCGCCGGCCAGAGTTCGCCCGCGATCTGGAGATGGCCAGGGCGGCTGGATCCGAGGATCGGCTCAGAAAGGACGCCCTGCTGTCCGATCATGCTCTCCGCGCCCGAGCGCAACGCGTGGCGACCGATGTGCAGCCGTTGTACCAGGAACGGCCGCGCCGTGGCGATGCCGAGAACCCCGACGACCCCGAGGACAATGGCCTGCACCAAGAGGTTGAAGCCAAGCAGGCTGGCCAGGGCGGCGCCGATGGCGCCGATGGTGATGAAGACGGCAAAGAAGGCGAGCGTCAGCACCTCGACGACCGCAAAGGCGATCGCCGTGATGACCCAAAACCAGAAGCCAGCCACCGAAAAAGATTCTAGGCCTAGGGCAAGGTCGAATCCCCAGACTGGCGACGGTACGCTTGCTGGGTGCGAACCATCTCGTCCCGGTCCGCGCGCCGGCTGGCCATCGCCGCGCAGCGACTGACTTCCCCGCGTCCGCAACCGAACATCGAAACCATGCTGGACGTGATTCGTCATCTGGGCTGTCTCCAGCTCGATCCCATCAGTGCGGTTGCCCCCAGCCACCGCCTGGTCCTGTGGAGCCGGCTGGGCCAATACGACCGCGCCGACCTGGATCGGCTCCTCTGGCAGGACCATCGACTCTTCGAGTACTGGGCCCATGCCGCGTCCATCGTGCTGACCGAGGACTATCCGATTCACCGGGAGACCATGCGGCGCTACGGTCGTGGCGAGACGCCGTGGTCCCGACGAATCCAAACCTGGATCGGCTCGAATGCGGCCCTTCGAGCCCACGTCATTGGCGAGCTTCGCAGGCACGGGCCGCGACCGGCCCGAGCGTTGGAAGATCGGTCAACGCGGGCCTGGGCATCGAGCGGATGGACGGCGGGGCGAAACGTGGATCGGATGCTGGCCTTTCTCTGGCTGAAGGGGGATGTGATGGTCGCCAGCCGGCAGGGCGGCCATCGCTGGTGGGACCTGGCGCAGCGATGCTTGCCCGAGTGGACGCCACGGCAGCGAATGTCGCCGTCCGCCGTCGTCCGAACCGCAGCGCAGCGATCACTGCGGGCCCTTGGGGTCGCCCGCGCCGACGACATTCAGAACCATTTCATTCGTGACCGCTATCCGGGACTCCCGCAGGTGCTCAGCCGCCTGGAGCGAGACGGCTCCCTCCTGCCGGTTGACATTCGGGACGATGGGGCGTCGTTGCCCGGTCCCTGGTATGTCCATGCCAAGGATCTGCCGCTGCTCGATCGCGTGGAAGCCGGAGACTGGCAACCGCGCACGACGCTCCTCTCCCCCTTCGACAACCTGATCTGCGACCGGTCGCGAACACGGCGGCTTTTCGATTTCGACTTCTCCCTCGAGATCTATCTCCCCGCGGCGCGGCGACGGTTCGGGTATTACGTGCTACCCGTGCTCCACGACGACCTCCTGGTGGGCCGGATCGATGTCGCGATGAACCGCACCGAGCAGCGTCTCTCCCTGAACGCCGTGCATGTCGAGGACGACGGCAAGGCCCGGGGAGCCGGCCCGCAGGTCGCAACCGCAGTCGGCGAATTGGCGACATTTCTCGGAGCGCGGACCGTTGCCGTGCCCGGTCCGGTGCCCGGGGGCTGGAAGGCCGCTATCAAGAAAGCGTTCTAGTCAGGGTCGGTCAGCGGCCGGTCAGGCCGCCTGACGGCTCAAGTGGCCACGCGCGTGCCGCTCGACCGCCACCGGCACGATGCCGGCGCCCTGGATGACCTCCAGGACGCTGGTCAGCGTCGCCGCTTCGCGACCGTGGGGAAAGTCGATACCGATCACCGACATGCCCGCGTCGCACGCGGAGCATCGGGTGACGCCCACCGCCTCGGCCGGATCCCATGCCCGCTGGGCGCAGCCGCCACACGATCGGCAGATCAGATCGAAGAGCATCATCGGCACGGCGGTGCCGACAGGGCCCATGTTCCCCTCCACGGAGATATAACGGCCGACCCGGAAACCACCTTGCGCCGCCACGGGAGAGCGAGATGGAGCCGACGAGCGGATTTGAACCGCTGACCTGAGCATTACGAGGGCTCTGCTCTACCAACTGAGCTACGTCGGCTTGCCGGTTGAATAGTCTACCCGAGCAAATCTCAGGCGCCGACGGCCGCGGCAGCAGGCTGCCGCGCTTTCCGAACGACCAGCTCGCCATTTTCGACGTCGACGTCGAGCGCATCGCCATCTCGGAACTTTCCTTCGAGGATCTGCATCGCCAGCGGATCCTGAAGGCGGCGCTGGATGACCCGCTTCAGGGGCCGAGCGCCGTAGGTCGGGTCATAACCCTCGTTGGCGATCAACTCCATGGCCGCCGGCGTCAAGGTCAACGTGATGCGCCGCTCCGCCAGGCGCTTGCGCAGCCGCTCGAGCTGGATCTCCACGATCGACTTGATCTGCTCCCGGGTGAGCGGCTTGAAAATGATGATCTCGTCGACGCGATTCAAGAACTCCGGCCTGAAGTGCGTCCGCACCGCGTCCATCACCAGCCGTTCCTTCTCCGCGCCGGGGATCCCGGGATCCTGGAGGATCGCCGAGCCGAGGTTGCTCGTCATGATGATCACGGTGTTCTTGAAGTCAACCGTCCGACCCTGGCCATCCGTCAGCCGGCCATCCTCGAGGATCTGCAACAGGATGTTGAAGACGTCCTGGTGCGCTTTCTCGATCTCATCGAAGAGGACCACGCTGTACGGGCGCCGGCGGACCGCTTCAGTCAGCTGGCCGCCTTCCTCGTAGCCGACGTAGCCGGGAGGGGCTCCCACGAGGCGGGCGACGGTGTGCTTCTCCATGTACTCCGACATGTCGATCCGAATCATGGCCTGGTCGTCATCGAAGAGGAAGTTGGCCAGCGAGCGCGCCAGCTCGGTCTTCCCAACCCCGGTTGGACCGAGGAAGATGAACGATCCGATCGGGCGGTTGGGATCGCCCAGGCCAGCCCGGCCGCGCCGGACGGCATTGGCAACCGCGCGAACCGCCTCGTCCTGGCCGACCACGCGGGCGTGCAAGCGCTCTTCCATCTTCAGGAGTTTCTGAACCTCACCCTCGAGCATCTTCTGGACCGGGATGCCGGTCCACCGCGAGACGATGCGGGCGATGTCCTCTTCGTCGACCTCCTCCTTGAGCATGCGCTGGTGCTTTTGCAGGGCCAGCAGTTCCGCGTTCTTCGCCTCGAGTTCCTTGACGAGTGCCGGGATCTCCCCGTACTTCAGCCGGGCCGCCGTCTCGAAGTCGGCCATCCGCTCGGCGCGCTCTGCGTCGAGCCGGATCTGCTCCTGCTTGGCCTTGATCTCACGGATCTGCTGGATGAGCGCCTTTTCCTGTTGCCAATGCGCCCGCATGGCACGGCTCTTCTCTTGCAGATTGGCAAGCTCTTTTTCGAGCGAGGCCAGCCGCGCCCGGGAGGCGCGATCCTCTTCGCGCTTGAGCGCCTGCCGTTCGATCTCGAGCTGGCGGATCTGCCGTTCGACCGCATCCAGCTCGGCGGGAAGGCTGTCGATGTCCATGCGCAGGCTCGACGCCGACTCATCGATCAGGTCGATGGCTTTGTCCGGCAGGAATCGGTCCGTGATGTAGCGCTGGGCGAGCACGGCGGCCGCCACGATCGCCGAGTCCGTGATCTTGACACCGTGGTGCACTTCATAGCGTTCCTTGAGCCCCCGCAAGATCGAGATCGTGTCCTCCACCGTGGGCTCACCGACGAAGATCGGCTGGAAGCGCCGTTCGAGCGCCGGGTCTTTTTCGATGTGCTTGCGGTACTCATCGAGCGTGGTGGCCCCGACCGCCCGCAGCTCGCCCCGGGCCAGCGCCGGCTTCAAGAGGTTGGAGGCATCCATGGCGCCCTCGGCCGCCCCGGCGCCGACGAGCGTGTGCAGTTCATCAATGAAGAGGACGATCTGACCCGAGGCACTCTCGATCTCCTTGAGGAGCGCCTTGAGCCGGTCTTCGAACTCACCCCGGTACTTGGTGCCGGCGATCAACGCGCCCAGGTCGAGCGACACGACCCGCTTATCTTTCAAGGACTCCGGAACGTCCCCCTGCGCGATTCGCTGCGCGAGTCCCTCGGCGATCGCCGTTTTGCCCACGCCGGCTTCGCCGATCAAGACCGGGTTGTTCTTCGTACGCCGCGACAGGACCTGGATGACCCGGCGAATCTCTTCCTCGCGACCGATGACCGGGTCCAACTTCCCTTGCCTGGCGAGGGCGGTGAGATCCCGGGTGTATTTCTCGATGGCCTGAAACTTCGATTCGGGCGTCGCATCGGTCACGCGGGTCGATCCCCGGACCTGGGCAAGCGCCTGCAGGATCTTTTCTCGCGTGGCTCCGGCTCGACCAAGAATGCGGGCCGCTTCCGCGTTGGCCTCATCGGCGATGGCGAGGAGGAGATGCTCGGTGGACAGGTACTCATCCTTGAGCCGCTCCATCTCGGTCCAGGCCACGTCGAGGACCTTCTTCAATCGCGACCCGAGATAGGTCTCGGCGCCATACACCTTGGGCAGGCGGTCGAGCGGGGCCTTCAGGTCAGCCGTGATGCGGGCCGGGTCCGCACCCAGTCGCTGCAGGAGCGGAGAGACGGTGCCGTCCTGCTGTTCCAGGAGCGCGAGCAACAGGTGCTCGGGGAGAATCTCCTGGTGTTGCGCCTCCTGCGCAAGCGCCTGCGCCTGCTGGATCGCCTCCTGGGACTTCTCGGTCAGACGGTCTGGACGGATCGGCATGGTGTGGGTGTACCCGACACGGAAGGACGCCTAAACTTGCGCCAGCATGACACACTCGACTAGGTTGTGCTGGAGGCGATGCCCGTGTCCACGAAAATAACGACAACTGGCTGGCTCGACCGTTGGGAAGCCGTGCGACGGACGCTGCCCACGGTCAACCCGGTGATCAAGGGCCATCCCCTGCACGCGATCATGACCGACCTTCCGGTCGCCCTCATCCCCACCGGCTTCGGCTTTTCGCTGCTCGGGCGCCTGACCGGTCGGCGCGAGCTGGAAGCAGCCGGCTACCTCAACACCCTGGCCGGCGTCGCGCTGGCGGTGCCCACCGCAATGTTTGGCGTCGCCGATTACCTCCAGATGGAAGTGCGCGACCCGGCGCAGACGACCGGCTTCGTGCACGGCTCGCTGAATGCCGCGGCCCTCGGGCTTGGCATCGGCTCGCTGGCCGGCCGAAGCCTGCGGCGGCCGGGCTCACGGCGGGGATTGTGGCTCGGTGGGTTGTCGACCGCGGTCTTCTTCGCCAGCGCCTACCTGGGCGGCGACCTCGTCTACCACCGCGGCTGGCGGGTCAAACCGATCGAGCGCGAAGAGATCGAACGGCATGGCGTCCCGGAGACCGTGCACGCCGACGACTTCGTCCTCCGGGGCGCACCCCGCACGCCGGTTACGTCCCGGAGAACCTAACTACCGATC
Source organism: Candidatus Dormiibacterota bacterium (assembly GCA_036732165.1). GTDB lineage: Bacteria > Chloroflexota > Dormibacteria > CF-121 > CF-121 > JALYYC01. The sequence continues at coordinate 56,430 of DAINCX010000002.1, forward strand.
TAGACTTCTTTGAAGTCGGCGTCGACGACGTCGCCGTCGGCGGCCTTCCCGGAGCCAGGGCCCTCCGTCCCGGTCGCGGCCTGGGCACCGGCCCCGGCGCCCTGTGCCTGCCGGTAGACCTGCTCGCCGATCTTCTGCATGGCCTGCGTCAGCTCCTCGCTGGTCGACTTCATGCGCTCGACGTCGTTGTCCTTGATGGCCTGCCTGACGGGTTCGATCTTGCCTTCGACCTCCGAGCGGAGCTCGGGTTCGATCTTGTCGGCATTGTCTTTGAGGACCTTCTCCGCCTGGTAGACGAGGCTGTCGGCCTGGTTCCGCGTCTCGACTTCCTCGCGCCGCTTGCGGTCGTCGGCGGCGTTGGCTTCGGCGTCCTTGACCATCCGCTGGACTTCATCCTTGTTCAGCGTCGTCGAGGCCGTGATCGTGACCTTCTGCTCCTTCCCGGTGCCAAGGTCCTTGGCGCGAACGTTCAGGATCCCATTGGCGTCGATATCGAAGGCCACCTCGACCTGCGGAACGCCACGGGGTGCCGGCGGGATGCCATCGAGATGAAATTTGCCGAGGGTCTTGTTGGCGGACGCAATTTCGCGCTCGCCCTGGAGCACGTGGATCTCCACCGACGGCTGACTGTCCGACGCCGTCGAGAAGACCTGGCTCTTGGAGCTCGGAATCGTGGTGTTGCGCTCGATGAGCTTGGTCATCACGCCGCCAAGGGTCTCGATGCCCAGTGAAAGCGGCGTCACGTCCAGCAACAGGACGTCCTTGACTTCGCCTTTCAACACCCCCGCCTGGATGGCCGCGCCGATGGCGACGACCTCATCGGGATTGACCCCGCGGTGGGGTTCCTTGCCATCGGTCAGCTTCTTGACCAGCTCCTGGATGACCGGCATCCGCGTCGAGCCACCCACGAGGATGACCTCGTTAAGGTCGGCCGGCGACAGGCTGGCGTCCTTGAGGGCGCTGTTGAAGGGTGGCACGCAGCGCTCCGTGAGGTCAGCGGTCAGCTGCTCGAACTTGGCGCGCGTGATCTTCATGTCGAGGTGCTTGGGCCCGTTCTGATCGGCGGTGATGAAGGGCAGGTTGATGTCTGTTTCGGGACGACTAGACAGCTCGATCTTGGCCTTTTCGGCCGCTTCCGTCAGCCGCTGAAGCGCTTGGCGATCGCCTCGCAGGTCGATGCCCTGCTCGCGCTTGAATTCGTCGGCAACATAGTCGACAAGGCGGCGATCGTAGTCGTCGCCACCCAGGTGCGTATCGCCATTCGTCGCCTTGACTTCGAACACACCCTCGCCAACCTCGAGCACGGACACGTCATACGTGCCTCCGCCGAGGTCGAAGACGAGGATCTTTTCGTTTTCCTTCTTGTCGAGCCCGTAAGCCAGCGCGGCCGCGGTCGGCTCGTTGATGATGCGGATGACATTCAGCCCGGCGATCTGGCCGGCGTTCTTGGTGGCCTGCCGCTGCGAGTCGTTGAAGTAGGCCGGAACGGTGATGACCGCGTCGGTCACCTTCTCGCCGAGGTACGCCTCGGCGTCCGTCTTCAGCTTCTGGAGGATCATCGCGGAAATCTGTTCCGGCGTATAGCGCTGACCCTGGATCTCGACCTCGACCCGCCCGTCCTTGCCGTTGACGGTCCGGTACGGGACCATCTTTCGCTCCCGGTCGACTTCGGCGTAGTTGCGACCCATGAAGCGCTTGATCGAAAACACGGTGTTCTCCGGATTGACGGCGGCCTGGCGCCGGGCCAGCTGCCCGACCAGCCGCTCACCGGACTTGGTGAAGGCAACCACCGACGGGGTGGTCCGGCCGCCCTCCGCGTTCGGAATCACGACGGGCTCGCCGCCTTCCATGACGGCCACCACGGAGTTCGTGGTTCCGAGGTCGATTCCTACAGTCTTTCCCATCTCGATTTACTCCTTCAATTCCCGCCATCCGCGGGCCTTGCGCATCCCGCGAGGCTGCGCCGTATATACCCGCGTGATTTGGCCGCTAAACGATGGGTAGAATAACCTGCGGTCATGCGCACCGTTATCGTCGGTTGCGGGCGGGTGGGCGCCAGCCTGGCCAAGCAGCTGAGCCAGGAGGGGGATACGGTGACGGTCGTCGACTCGAGCGAGGCCGCCTTCAACCGCCTGGGCGAAGATTTTGCCGGCGAGATGATCTTCGGCACCGCGGTCGATGAGGACGTCCTCCGCCAGGCCGGCACCGAGAATGCCGACGCCTTTGTGGCGGTGACCAACGCCGATACCACTAACATCATGGCGGCCCAGCTGGCGCAGCACCTCTTCAATGTCAAGAAAGTGATCTGTCGCATCTACGATCCGGCCCAGGCCGATATCTATCGCGAGCTCGGGCTGGACACGATTTGTCCGACGACCATCGGCGCCGAGAAGGTGAAGCGCTTCTTCGAGCGCTAGATGACCCCTTATCGATTCACCCAGGGGATTGGGATCCTGGCCTTGATCCTCGGCCTCATCATCCTCCTCCGGGACGTGGTCGAGATCCATTCGATCCCATACGGGATCGCCGGCATCGGCCTGCTGGCGTTCGGGGCCTGGAGGCTACAGATGGCCGGTCGGCTTCGCCCGTGACGCTCGTCCTCAGCCCCCTCGGGATCACGCTGGCCGTCGGGTTCACGGTCGGGTTGGCCGGCACGCTTGGCTGGATGCTGCGGGTTCCCCCGCCCGCGCCGCGCGGCGCGACCAGCACCCTTCGGTCGGTGCAGTCGATCCGCAAGGTGCTCGTGCCGATCATCGATTTGGGCGCCTCCGTCCGGGCGGTGGAGCTGGCGGCACGCCTGAACCAGGGTCACAAAGCGGAGATGGTGATCGTCTACGTGCACGAGATCCCCCTGCAGGCGCCGCTCGCCATGCCTGAGCGAGATCCGCGGATTCAGCGGGCGCTCGACGCGGCCGCTTTCATCGCCATGCAGCACGCGATCGAGCCGCGGACCAAGGTAAACGTGGCCCGGCAGGCGGGCCACCGCATCGTCGAGATCGCCCGCGAAGAGGGCGTGGACCTGATCGTGATGGGCATCAGCCACGTGAACCGGCCGAACGAAGGGACCCTGGGCCGGATCGCCGAGCACGTCATGCGTAATGCGCCCTGCGAGGTGGTCGTCGACCGGGTCCCGCGCCAGAAGGTCTCCCTGATCCCCACGGAGATCGCGTAGCCTGGCTTGATGCCGAGCGGCTAGCTGGCGATCCGGTTGTCCAGCCGCTCGCCGTACGGAAGTCCGAGCGTCGCACGGATCTCGAGGCTGAGTCGCGCCAGGATCACGCGCGACTTCAGGAAGTATCGCTGCACGTTGGGGGCGTTGTGCCACCAGAGATTGTCCTCCGGACCGGCGTTGCTCAAGATCCAGATCGGGATTGCCCCGGCCTCTGGGTCGGGCCCCCAGGCCTCGATCAGATCGCGGCCAGATCCGTCGGGCAGGCGGAGGTCGATCAAGATCAAGGCGGGGATCCGCGTCCGCACGAACGCGTCCGCGTCTTTGCCGTTACGGACATGTTCAAGGGGAATCCCGTCGCGGCGAAGCTGCTCCAGGTAAATGTCCGCGATCGCCTGGTCGTCTTCAACCAGGAGAACCCGCCGTTCCCGTGCCACATCGCGACATTAGGTAATCAAGGTTGCGGATGGCCTTTCAGGCAGGAGGCGTCACCGTGGCCCGATGGTCCGTTTCGCCGTGCGGTACGCATCCACGGCGCAGTACACCCAGAGTCCCAATCCGCCCATATCCATCGGGATCCCAAGTGGCAATCCGATGACGCTGAGATCGAGCTCGGTTCCCAGCACGAGGGGGCCCACGATGGCGACAAAGAAGGCCAGGCCGCGCACCGGCGCCCGCGCATACCAGTGCCCCAGGCCGGGGACGATCGACAGCCTCGCGGCCCGACCCGGGTCGATCGGGCGCGCTTCGGCAAAACGGGGGCGGCCGTCGATCACCTCTCCCTCGACCGGTTGGGCGTGCACTTGGGTGCCGCAGTTCTGGCAGAACGCAGCGCCCGGCGGAACCGATCGGCGGCAGCGGGGACAAGTCTCCACGTCTCCAGCGTACTAGCATTATCCGAGTGCCCGGCGCGCAAACTTCGGCGTCACGAGTGAACGGGAAACGCCGGGGCCTGCACGAGGCGATCGCGGAAAACGTCAGGGATGGCGACGCCGTCGCCCTCGGCCTGGCCCTGGAGTCCGGGATTCCGTTCGCGGCCGTTCACGAGATCATCCGCCAGCGCAAAAAGGATCTCAGCCTGATCGGCCCCATCTCGGATATGGCCTTCGACCAGCTGATCGGTGCCGGCACCGCGGGCCGGGTGATCGCCGCCTGGGTTGGGAATGTGGCGGGTGGGTCGGGATACGCCTTCCGACGAGCGGTTGAGCGCGGGATCCCACGGGCGATCGAGGTGGAAGATCACTCCAACTTCACCGTGGGCCTGGCCCTGAAGGCCGCGGCGATGGGTCTCCCCTACCTCCCCACCTTCACCGGGATCGGCGGCGACATCGTCAAGGACCATCCGCGAGTGCGGCCGGTGACGGATCCATTCGGCGGGCCATCGTTGCTGGCGGTCGGGGCCCTCCGACCGGATGTCGCCATCGTCCATGTTCAACGGGCTGATGAGGATGGCAACGCGCATCTGTGGGGCAATCTCGGCCTGGTCGTGGAAGCCGCCTATTCGGCGCGGCGCATCATCCTGACCTGCGAGGAGATCGTGCCGCGTGATGTGATTCGGAGCGACCCCAACCGCACCCAGATTCCCGGGTTCCTGGTCAACGCGGTCGTCGAAGAGCCGGGGGGCGCCCTTCCGGCCTCGGTTCAGGGGTACTGGCGGCGGGACTTCGCGCCGTTTCTCGATTACCACCGCCGATCGTCCACGGTCGGGGGCTTCCAGGCCTGGCTGCAGGAGTGGGTGCTCGACCTGCCCGATCGTGGCGCCTACCTCCAGCGTCTCGGCCAACCAGCGCTGGCGCGGCTCCGTGTACGCGAGGAGCGCCTGGCCGCCCCGGCCAACTTTGCCCCGTGAGCGAGGGATACACGCCCCGGGAACTGATGGTCGTCGCTGCCGGACGCGAAATTCATGATCTCGAGGTCGTCTTTGTCGGGATGCGCCTGCCGCTGCTCGGTTTCGGTCTCGCCAAGGCGACCCACGCCCCGGGTGCCATCGGGCTCTTCGAAAACGGGGTGATTCGGGACCGTCCGGCCGAGGCCTTCATTTACACCATGGGCGATCCCCCGAACATTGCCGGGGCGGTGGCGTGCGTTCGGTTGTTGGACGTGATGAGCCTGCTTCAACAGGGCCGGGTGGACGTCGGGTTCCTGGGCGGGGCGGAAATCGACCCGATGGGGAACCTCAACACCACGAAGACCATGCCGGGCGGACAGCTGGTCCGGCTCCCGGGAAGCGGGGGCGCCGGTGACATCGCCTCCCTGGCCGGACGCACCGTATTGATCATGGATCACGAACCGCGTCGCTTCAAAGAGCACGTCGCATACATCACCTCACCGGGACATCATGCGGACCGCCGCCGCGGGGGTCCCGCGACCCTGATCACCACGCTCGGCGTGTTCGATCTCCGGCAAGGGCGATTTCGGGTGAACAGCCTTCACCCGGGCGTCACGGCGGCGGCCGTTCGCGCCGCGACCGCCTTCGAGGTGGAGCTCGATGATAGTGTGGAAACGACAACGCCACCAAGCGCCGAGGAGCTTGCCTACATCCGCCACGCCGACCCGGAGGGATTCTGGACCGGCGACCCGGTGCGAAACGGATGAGTCCGCTCGAGCCCGCGTGGACCCCTTCGAAGGAGCAAGCGCGCTCGAGCCGGCTCTGGCACTTTCTGACCGCGCTCGGCTGTTCGAGCTACCCCGAGCTCTGCAAGCGAGCGGCCGCCAATCCTGCCTGGTTCTGGGATGCCATGGTCAAAGACCTGGGGATCGTCTGGTCCACCCCCTACACCGCGGTGATGGATACCTCGGCCGGGATCCCGTTCACGCGATGGTTCCCTGACGGCCGGCTCAACGCCTATGACTCCGTCGTCGTCCGGCACAGCCGGGCACACCCGTCGAGCCTGGCCATCGTGGCCGAGGTCGAGGGCGGCGATGTCCGCCGGCTGACCTACGCCGAGCTCGAGGACGAGGTGGAGCGCGCGTCCGCCGGCCTCCGGGCGATCGGCGTCGAGCGCGGCACCGCCGTCGGTCTCTACCTCCCCCTCGTGATCGAGACCGCCGTGGCGCTCCTGGCCTGCGCGAAGTTGGGAGCGATCGCCGTGCCCCTCTTCTCAGGTTTCGGCGCGGATGCCATCCGTCAGCGTCTCACGGATGCCGGCGCCAGGGTCTTGATCACCGCCGACGGCGCGATCCGCCGCGGCCGCGCGGTCCGGATGAAGGCGACGGCCGACCAGGCGGTGGCGGCGCTGCCCGGCCTCCACCGGGTGGTCGTCGTGCCGTGCGCCGGGATCGCGGTGCCGATGTCGCCCCAGCGTGACCTGAGCTGGCGGGAGCTGACCGGGCCGGCCCATCCACGCGCCAGCACGGAGGTCATGTCACCGCAGGACCCCCTGCTCCTGCTCTATACCTCGGGGACGACGGGGCGGCCCAAGGGAACCATGCACGGCCACGCCGGCCTGCCGATCAAGAGCGGCCAGGACTGGGCCTACGGGATGGATGTCCGGGCCGGCGACCGCGTCATGTGGGTCACCGACATGGGTTGGGTGATGGGCCCGCTCCTGGTCTTCGGCAGCCTGATCCTGGGAGGGACCGCTGTCCTCTACGATGGCGCCGCGGACTATCCGGATGCGGGCCGAATCTGGGCTACCGCGGAGCGCCACGGTGTCACCCACCTGGGCGTCTCCCCCACCCTGATCCGAGTCCTGATGCCCGCCGGCGAGGAATTCGCGCGCCGCCAGCCGCTTGGCCGGTTGCGGGTCTTGACCTCGACCGGCGAACCGTGGACGCCGGAGGCCTGGACCTGGCTGTTCGATGTCGTCGGGCGGCGCCGGCTCCCGATCATCAACTACTCAGGGGGCACCGAATGCGGCGGCGGCCTCCTGTCGGGCAACCTCCTGACGCCATGCCGCCCCGGAAGCTTCGCGGGCCCGATCCCCGGCGTCGACGCCGCGGTCTACGACGACCAGGGGGAGCCGGTACGCGGCAAGGTCGGGGAACTCGTCGTGCGCCAGCCGTACGTCGGTATGACCCTCGGCTTCTGGAAAGACCCGGACCGCTACCTGGAGACGTACTGGTCGCGCTGGCCCGACGTCTGGGTCCACGGGGATTGGGCGATGATCGACGACGACGGGCTCTGGTTCATCCTCGGCCGCTCGGACGACACGATCAAGGTGGCGGGAAAGCGGGTAGGCCCGGCGGAGGTGGAGGCAGCGGCGCTCGACGGCGGGGGCGTGATCGAGGCAGCTGCCGTCGGCGTGCCCGATCCCATCAAGGGGCAGGCGGTGGTCATCTTCGTGGTCGCCGGGCCTGGGGTTGCCGCCGGGATGATCCCCGCCGAGGTTAGCCTGCGAGTGGAGCGATCCCTGGGCAAGCCCTTCAAGCCCGCCGCCGTCCATGTCATCCCCAGGCTCCCCAAGACGCGCAATGGCAAGATCCTGCGGCGGGTGATTCGGAACGTCTTCCTTGACGACCCGCCCGGGGACCTGTCGTCCCTCGACGATCCGGCGAGCCTGGAACCGATCCGGCATCTCGCGCGAAAGCGCGCCGCCCCCGACGAGCGGAGCTCCGGCTGACGGCAGACGCTCGGGGCTTCTGCGTTTGGACGTAGCGTGACGCAACGGTTGTGAAGCCATTTGGCTACCCGGCCCGTTGTACCGGGTAGAGAGAATCCGATGAAACCACTGAGTGCCGAGCTGGCCGCCCGCGCCTGGGAATTCGCCCAGGGGCTCGACCTCGAGGAGTACCGCCGGCTGCAGCAGGAGGTCCGGGCTGCCTGGCCCGCGACCGCGAAGCTGGAGCGGCTCGAGTTCGATCGTGCCTTCCTGGCCTTCATTGCGGAACGCTGGCTCGATAAAGCCGCCTGACGGCTCGCGAGCGGCCGTCGGCCCTGGGTGCAAGCCCTTCTGAGTTGGGGCGTTACTCGCGGCAGGCCACGAGATGTCACTCAATGACGGGCTGGCGCTGATTCGCCGGCATGACTTCGAAGGCGCCCTGCCTTTGCTCGCTGCCGAGGTCCGCGCGCGCCCGGACGATGCCTACGCCGCCTACTACCTCGCCTACGCGTTCGTCGGCGCCCAGGATCCGCAGCCGGCGACCACCCTGCTCAAACGCATCCTCGAGGCGCACCCGGACTTCACGGAGGCGCGCACCCTGCTGGGCCTCAGCCGCATCCGCACGTCGGACTTCGCCGGCGCGAGCGCCGAATACGATGCTGTCCTGAGCCGCGATCCCAAGAATGCCGCCGCCCTGCTGGGCCTCGGCATGATCCATTACTGGCGTCGGGAGACGGCCGCCGCCGAGGACTACCTTGACCGGGCCCTCCGAGTCGATCCCGGCGCCCGGGACGCGATGGTCTTCAAAGCAGACTTGCGCTCTGCCGACTCGGACCTGGGCGCCGCCGTCATGCTCTTGCAGGACGCCAGGCGGATGCGCCGGCCGGCCCTCGCCGAGATTTCCGACGCCGAGATCGCCGACCGGTTGGTCCGCTACGAGGCGGCGCGCCAGCCCCTGCGCCGCGCGCGCGCCGGCCTGCCCCCGATGCCGGGCTGGGTGCTCGGCGTGCTCGGGATCACGCTGGTTCTGACGCTGCTGGCCGGCGCCGGCCTTCCCGGTGCCTGGAGCGGACTGAGCCATTACCAGGCGGGCAAGCTGCGGCTCCTTGGGAACGACTATTCCGGCTGCGCCTCTGAGATGGAGCACGCGGTCGAGGCCGTCCCCGACTCGCCGAAGGCCTGGGCGTACGAGGGCTACTGCTACCTGCTCGACCACGACAACCGGGCCGGGTTGTCGGCCTGGTACACGGCACGCAGCTACGATCCCGCGATCACCCTGGATACCCAGGCAGACCAGCTGGCCATGCTGGCCAAGGTGCGGCAGGCCAACCTTCCGCCCAAGGTGAATGCCAAGTGAGTGGCGCGCTGGACCCCGTACAACAGGACCTTCCCTTCGAGCTTCCCAGCGCCCCGATGGGTCCGAAAGATCAGCCAGGGGGCCTCTCGCCGGCACGCTCGGACGCCACCGAGCCTCCGGCGACCCAGGCGGCGCTGACCCCCTCGCTCTACGAACAGGCCTGGTCACGGCTTCGGGCCCTCCCCTGGGAGCGCTGGCGCAACCAGGCGACGCCGATCGTCCGCTCCGGGGTGCAGCAGCTCGGCAGCGTCGCGCAGGTTGCCGTCAAACGCGGAACCCCCTATACGGTCAAGCTGGCCCGGGCCACCGTGCAGGTGAGCCTGATTCGGGCCTTCCCGCTGTTGGTCGCTCGCACCATCCACCTGTTCGGGTTTCCCGCCGTGGTGCTGCGGACCGCGATCCAGTGCACGGTCGCCCACCGCCTGGGCATGCTGATCGACGACGTGGCCTTCTTTCGGGTTGATGACCCGGCCGGGTACACCGTGTACGAAGCCCCCAGCCGGCTGGGGAGCGCGCTGGCGATTGCCTATCTGCCGACCCTCGTTCTGTTTGTGTTGGCGATCCTCTGCCTGGCCCCTGCGCTGGCCCCGCGTGCCCTCCTCCACCTGCCGGTGACCTGGCTGACCTGGGTGCAGATCTGGCTCGGATTCGCTTTTGCGAGCCATGCGCTCCCCTCCTACGAGGAGGCCGGCCCGGTGGCCGAGCAGGCCCGGGTGGGGGTCACCCAGGCGGACCCGGTCGCGGTCTTCTGGGTCATCCCGGCGCAAGCGGTCGCGCTGGCGACCCGGCTGGGGGGCATCCTGCCGGCAGTGCTTGGCGTGGCGACCGCGTGGTGGCTCGCCAGCGCCATCTTCCGCTAAGCGGACTGAACCATTCGTGAGCGCGGCGCCTTCCTGTAGGCTTCGCACCGTGATTCGTCGGCGCGTCGCGCAGGTCCTCACCGCCAGTGTTGGCTTGGCCTTCCTGTCGGGATGTGGCGCCACCGCCGACCAGGCGCCTCCCCTGCAGGCCACGGCCTCGGCCACAGGCTGCGCGAGTGGGCAAGGCTACCAGCACGCGACCCTCGGCTATCGGCTCTGCTATCCGAATGGCTGGACCAGCCGCGATTACACCGCGGAGCCGGGCTCCGGGGGCGCCCTCAGCGTCGTCGCGTTCGGACCGCCGTCCGCGGTGCCGACCCATGTGCCGGGCCAGACCGAGTTCCAGCCACCGGTGGAAGTGCGGGTCGTGGCCGGCTTAAAGGGGCCGCTCGAAACCAGCCTGGCCCAGACCAACCAGATCACGCAGGCCCAGGTTGCCGGCGTGGCCGCCGACCGGATCGATGTCACCGAGTCAGGCCCCGCGGCCGGGGCGATCTTCCTGGTGCTCGAACACCAGGGGAACACCATCGTGATCGAGAAAGGCCCCGGATCGGCCTATACCGCCGAGTTCCAGCGGATCCTCGGCTCCTTCGCCTTCGCCGCGGCCTCCGGGTAGGCGGTCCGATAAGCCCGTCGGGCTCCGAGCGGCTGGTGGAGGCGGCGAGAATCGAACTCGCGTCCGAAGCAGCGTCCCGCAAGACATCTACGAGCGTAGTCCCGAAATTTCATCTCGCCTGCCCGGCTCCCATGGGACTGGATCCGGACAAGCCAGTCGCGGTGGGAAGTCCCCCCGGCGGCCGCGACGCCCGCCGGGAGCGAGTCAGCGGAGTTTCCGCCGGACACCGTTCCTGCTGACCGAGAACGGGCCGGCGCCGGGGACGAATCCCCGGGTGACTTCGCTACTTACGCAGCGTAAGCCAGTTCGCGATTGGCGTTTATAGCCTTGCCGCTTTTACGTGCTCGGCGACACGGCCCGCCATCTTGCAGACCACTACCCCGTCGAGACCTGGCGCCCCCGCCAGCTGCCCGGAGCAGCCTTGATTGTACCCCGCGCTCGCGGCTTCAATCGTCAGGCACGCGACTTGCTGGCGCGGTCCATCTCTCTCCTGGCGTCCTTGGCGGCAATGGTTTCGCGCTTGTCGTAGAGCCGTTTCCCCTTGGCCAGCCCGATCTCGAGCTTGACCCGGTTGCGAAGCCAGTACAGGCGCAGGGGGATCATGGTCAGGCCCTTCTGCTTGATCGTGATCCCGAGGCGGATGATCTCGGCCCGGTGCAGCAGGAGTTTGCGCTCGCGTTTGGCTTCGTGATTGCTGCTGTGGCCGCGCTCATAGGGGCTGATGTGGACGTTGACCAGGAACGCCTCGCCACCCCGCATCGTGACGTAGCCCTCGCGGAGGTTGGCGCCCCCCTCGCGCAGTGACTTGATCTCGGTGCCCTGCAGCTCGAGGCCCGCTTCCACGGTCTCCAGGATGAAGTAGTTGTGGTAGGCGGCCCGGTTGTTGGCGATCGTGGGATCGGTGTCGGACTTCGCCCGCGGGCTCATCGGCGCCCCCGAGCCCAGGCCGCGCCGGCCATCGGGCGGCCACCCGCCGGCTGGACGCGGTCGAGGGTGAACCACCCATCGACGGTTTCAATCGGGAGGCCGTCCCCGGCCGGCACCTTGCCAAGGTGTCCGGCAAGCACCTTGATGGCCGCGCCCTGGAGCGTGATCCAGCACCCCGGCTGCGGGGTCAGGGCGCGGACGCGGCGGTCGAGTTCGCTGGCGGGCATGGCGTGCGGGTCCAGCTTGCCATCTTCCGACGTCAGGCGACGTGCATAGGTTGCGCCGTCCGCCGGCTGGGATCTCGGGGTGATGGCGCCGCGCTCGAGCGATTCCACCGTCCTGACGAGGAGCGCGGCGCCGCGCTCGGCCAGCCGTGCCTCGAGCGATGGCGTCGTCTCATCCGGGCCGATCGGCATCGATTCCTGGGTCAGGATCGGGCCGGTATCGAGTCCGGCGTCCATCTGCATGATCGTGACCCCGGTCTCCGAATCCCCTGAGAGAATCGCCCAGGCGATCGGCGCCGCCCCCCGATGGCGCGGCAGTAAGGAGGCGTGCAGATTGAGCGTGCCCATCGGCGGCACGGCCAGCAGCTCGGGCGGCAGGATCTGCCCGTAGGCCACCACCACGTGGAGATCGGCGGCGACCTGGCGAAGGCGCTGGAGTGAGTTGGCGTCCTTGAGGCGGTCGGGCTGGAAGAGGTCGAGGCCAAGCGCGGCGGCGGCCTGCTTCACCGGTGATCGCCGCGAGCGCAAGCCCCGTCCGGCCGGACGGTCAGGCTGCGTGATGACCAGGGCGATCTCGTGACCGGCCTCGACCAGGCGCTGCAGGCTGGGCACCGCGAACGGAGCGGTCCCGCTAAAGACGATCCGCAGGCTACGCGCCGACGAGCTCCGCTTCCTTCTCCTCTTCCTGCGGCTCGACCTTCCGCAGGGTGTCGAGGCTGGTCAGGCGGTCCGTGAAAAGGATGCCATCCAGGTGATCGATCTCATGTTGGATCGCCCGGGCCAGCAGGCCATCGCCCTTCACCTTGACCAGCTTGCCGTGCCGGTTGAGTCCGCGGGCGACCACCTGCATGTGTCGCTTGACCTCGCCTACGTAGCCCGGCACGGAGAGGCAACCCTCGAGACCCACCTGCTCACCCTCCCACTTCACCATCTCCGGGTTCACCAGCGTGTGCAGGTTGGTGTCCGTCTTGAACACGATCACGCGAAGCCCGACGCCCACCTGGGGCGCGGCGAGGCCGACCCCAGGGGCGGCAACCATGGTGTCGACCATGTCATCGATCAGCTGGCGGATGCTGCTGTCCACGCGCGAGACTCGCTTCGCCTTCTGGCGAAGGATCGCCGCTTCCTGGGTCAGGATGGGAAGGAGTGCCATGGTTTGCGCTACATGGGGTCGACGTCGAGGCTCCAGCCCCGACCTCGCGGAACTCGGTCGGCGAGGCGGTGGAGGTCGCGGCCCCGAATCGTCACCTCGAACCGAAACTCATCCTTGAGGCGGTACAGGAACGCGGGAGACGGTCCCAGGACCTCAATGTCGCCCAAATTGAGCAGCCCGATTGTAGCAGACAGATGTTCGACCGCCGTCCGCGACTCCGCCTCGGCGCGCTTCTCGTCCCGGTGCGAGTAGGTCGCCAGGATGAGCTCGGTAAACGGTGGAAATCGGTAGGCGCGTCGCAGCTCCAGCTCCTCACGGAAAAAGCCACGATAGTCGTGGTACCGAGCGTGGCGGATCGCCGGATGGTCCGGCGTATAGGTCTGGATGAAGACCTCGGAGGGACTGGGCCCGCGCCCCGCGCGCCCGGCAACCTGGGTGAGCAGGCTGAAGGTTCGCTCCGATGATCGGTAATCGGGAAAGTGCAGGCTGGTGTCGGCATTGACCACCCCCACGGTGGTGACCTCCGGCAGGTCCAGACCTTTGGCGACCAGTTGGGTCCCGACCAGGATGTCCGCGTCGTGACGAACCATCCGTTCGAAGACCAGGTCCGCCGCCTCCGCGGTCTTCATCACGTCGCGATCCAGCCGCGCCACCCGCACGCCCGGGAACAGCTTGAGCACCTCCTGCTCGATCCGCTCGGTACCGACGCCGAAGCTCTTGATGTAGCGGCTGCCGCACTCGGGGCAGCGTCGTGGAAGGGGCTCCTCACTCCCGCAGTAGTGACATTGCAGCCGCGTCAGGGACGCATGGTAGACGAGCGCGACGCTGCAATGCGGGCACTCCCGCACTCGGCCGCAATCGCGGCACAACACGAAGGTCGCCAGCCCGCGGCGGTTCAGGAACAGGATGCATTGCTGCCGGTTGCGCAACGACCCGGCAATGCCTTCCTGCAGCGCCTGGCTGAGCGGACTGAAGCGTTGGGCCTGGATCTCCCGGCGCATGTCGACGATCGTGACCGGCGGGAGGCTCCGGCCCATCACGCGATGCGGCAGCTCGAGCAGCCGGTCCTTCCCCGCCACCGCCCGCGCGTAGGTGACGATGCTCGGCGTCGCGCTGCCGAGCACCAGGACCGAACGGGTCCGCTGGGCCAGCCAGCGGGCCACGGTGGGCGCGTGATAGCGCGGGATCCGCTCCTGCTTGAAGGCCGACGCTTCCTCTTCGTCGATGACGATCAGGCGCAGTCGATTGAGCGGCGCGAAGACCGCCGCCCGGGGGCCGATCACGATGTCGGCTTCACCCCGCCGAATCCGCCACCACTCCGCCGCCCGTTCTGCCTCGGTGAGCCCGCTGTGGAGCACCGCCAGCCGACCGGGGAATCGTGCCCCGAACCGCACCACCGTTTGCGGCGTCAAGGCAATCTCTGGAATGAGCGCGAGCGCCTGGCCCCCGTCCCGTAGCACCTGGTCAAGCAGCGCCAGGTAGACCTCCGTCTTGCCGCTCCCGGTGACGCCGTGAAGCAGGAAGACCTCCGACTCCTGGCGCCTCAGGCTGACGGCGATGCGCTCCATGGCCGCCTGCTGGGCCGGCTCGAGGTCGAGCGGAGCGACCGCGGGGCCGGCGGTGGCGGCCAGGATGCGGCTGCGGCGGCGGCGGGTCCCCGGCCTCTTGGCGGCCAGCCGAACCCTGGGTGGGATGGCGGCGCGGATCACCTCGTCGAGCGGAACCAGGTAGTAGCCGGCGACGAAAACCGCCATCTCGACGAGGACCGCCGGAAGAACTGGTTCGGCGTCGACCACCGCCTCGATCGGCCGCAGGGCCACCACCGCCGGGGCCTGGTCGAGCGCGCACACGAAGCCGGTCACGCTACGGCGACCAAAGGGCACCCGCACACGCTGGCCAACTTGGACCTGCCCCTGCAGCGGCTCCGGGATCAGGTAGTCGAAGACCCCCGTCTGGCTGCCGACGCGGGCATCGACCGCCACCTGCGCGACCGCCCGGACGGCGACCTCAGGACTGGCGGTGGCGAGCGGCATCAATGGCGTCCCAGATCCGCTCCGCGACCTCCCACTTGGGCAACCGGGGAACCTGGATCACGGGCCCCGAGGCGGGAATGATGGTCACGGCGTTGAAGTCGCTCCCCAGCCCCTGGTCAGGCCCACCGACCTGGTTGGCCACGATCATGTCCAGGCCTTTCGACGCCAGCTTGCGCCGGGCCTGCGTTTCGAGATCCTCGGTTTCCGCGGCGAAGCCGACCCGAAAGAGGCCTTCGCGGGCACCCATCCGCTGCAGGATGTCGACGTTCGGGCCCAATGTCAAGGTCAAGGGCTGGTCCCGGCGCCGAATCTTGGAGTTCGCCGCCACGGCGGGTGTATAGTCGGCGACCGCCGCCGCCATCACGAGCACGTCGGCCTCAGGCGCCGCCGCCTGGAGCGCCGCCAGCATCTCGCCGGCGCTGGTGACGGGGACTTCTCGCATCCCCTCCAGGCCGGTGGGCACGCTCGTGACCAGCGTGACCGAGGCGCCCCGGGCCACCGCGACTTCCGCCAGGGCGCGTCCCATCTTCCCACTGGAGAAATTGCCCACGTACCGAACCGGGTCGATCGCCTCGCGCGTCCCGCCCGCACTCACGAGCACCCTGGTTCCCGCCAGATTGTGCCGGCCCTGCAGGACCGCCCCGATGGCCGCGACCACGCGGCTCGGCGCCGCCAGCCGGCCGAGCCCGGTCTCCCCGGAGGCGAGGCGGCCGCTGGTGGGCATCACGATGACGGCGCCGCGCTGCTCCAGGGTCTGGAGGTTGTCCTGGGTCGCTTGATGGGTGAACATCCGATCGTGCATCGCCGGCGCCAGCACCAGGGGCGCCCGGCTGGCCAGCACCGTGCCGGAGAGGATCTCGTCGGCAAGGCCCCGGGCCAGCTTCGCCATCGTATTCGCGGTCGCCGGCACGATCGCGACGACCTCGGCCCATTGCGACAATTCGACGTGCGGCTCCCCCGCGCCCCGAGCGTCGAGCCAGTCGCACGCGACGGCATGGTACGAGAGAGCCTCGAAGGTCAGCGGGCTGACGAAGCGTGTCGCCTCGGGAGTCATGATCACGCGGACCTCGGCCCCCAACTCGGTCAGGAGGCGAAGACACTCGATCGCCTTGTAGGCGGCGATCCCGCCGGTGACCCCCAGGGCCACGCGGCGCGACGAGAGGCTGCCGCCGGTGGTCATGCCGGGGTGCGCCGTCGCTCCCGCTCGGCGGCGATTTTGGCGAGGATCTCGCGGGCGGTTTCGTCGACATCACGGTTGCAGACCACATGCTCGTACTCTTTCGCCAGGCCAAGCTCAACGAGCGCCTCGCGTTGACGAATCGCCAGCGCCGCCGGCGACTCCGTGTTGCGACCGGTCAGTCGATTCAGCAATTCGTGCGTCGACGGGGGCGTGATGAAGATGAACAATCCGTCAGGCTTCCGCCGCCGCACGAAGGCCGCCCCCTGGACGTCGATCTTCAGGATGATGTCCTCGCCTCGATTGAGCGCGTCGTCGACCCGGCGTCGTGAGGTCCCGTAGTAATGGTCATACACCTTGGCCCACTCGAGAAATTCCCGTTGCTCGATCAGCCGGAGAAACTCTGGCTCGCTGACAAAGCTATAGCTCTGGCCCTCGACCTCGCCCGGGCGGGGAGGCCTCGTGGTGTACGACACGGAGTATTTGAGATCCGGGGCGATCTGGAAGAGCCGCCGCAAGACCGTGTCTTTCCCCACGCCACTGGGTCCTGATATCACGATCAAGAGCCCGGGGCCGGGGTGGCGCATGTTCACCGCATTGTACGGGTCGATAGCGCACGCCAGGCGGCCTCGAAGTCGTCCGGTGGTGGGCTCTGCCAGGTCATCCGTTGCGCGGTCCGCGGGTGCTCGAGCGTTAGCGTCTCGGCGTGCAGCGCGGGCCGGTTGATGAGGGGCGAGCGGCGGCCGTAGATCGGATCGCCGAGCACCGGGTGGCGGATGTAAGCGAGGTGCACGCGGATCTGGTGGGTCCGGCCGGTCCCCAGCGCGATCTCGAGCAACGTATGCCCCGGCGCCAGTGCAAGCCGGCGCAACTCGCTGACCGCGGCGCGGCCATCGGCAAGCACGGCCATGCGTTGACGGTGCTTGGGGTCGCGCCCGATCGCCGCCTCGATCCGGGCGCTTTGATCCGGGAGCTCGCCAACCGCAATCGCCTGGTATTGACGGCTCATCGTCCGTTGCTGAAGCTGGCGCGTGAGGCTGCGGTGGCTGTCGTCGTTGCGAGCGACGACCATCACGCCGGAGGTATCCCGGTCGAGGCGGTGGACGATGCCGGGGCGCTCGACGCCACCGATCGACGACCAGGATGGTCCGCGGGCCAGCAAGCCGTGGACCAGGGTCCCTGTCGCGTGACCCGGGCCAGGGTGCACTACCAGGCCTGCCGGCTTATCGATGACCAGCAGGTCGGCGTCCTCGTACAACACGCGCAAGTCCATGGGCTCCGCAGTGAGGGTCGTGGCCGAGGTCGCCGGAACCTCCCAGGTCAGCCGGTCGCCAGGCCGCAACCGCGTCCCCGCTCGCGCCGGCCCATCGTTCAGCGTGACGTGGCCCTGCTCGATCAGCCGGTGCACCTGGGTGCGGCTCAGCTCGGTGATCTGCTCGGCAAGATACTGGTCGAGGCGCGGCGCCGGTGTCGCGACGACGTGAACCTGGGGATCGCTCAAGCGCGCCGGGCGTGGGCGCCGCGCCAGAGCCCGCCAAGCACCAGGATCGTGACGCCGACGCTGATCGAGGAGTCCGCGACGTTGAAGATCGGCCAGTGCGGCACCTGGATAAAGTCGACGACCGAACCCTTGATCAGACGATCGTAGGCATTGGCGAGCGCCCCACCAAAGACGAGCGCCAGGCCAAGGCGAGCGGACCAGTCGCCGGCCGGCAGCCGCCAGTAATAGACCAGGATGCCAAGCAGCACCACCACCGAGACGGCGAGGAATCCCAGCGTGAAGTTCTGGAACAGGCCGAAGGCGGCCCCTCGATTCCGGGTTACGGTCAGAAAAAGCACGTGGTCGAGCACCTGACGCGGTCCGTAGGGCACCCCGAAGCGACGTTCGATGTAGATCTTGGTCACACGGTCGACCGCAATGACCACGGCGGCGATCGCGACCAGGATCGCGTAGCTCGCCGCCCTACGCAGGACGCGCCACCTGGACCACGCTGACCGTCAGCGCGTTCCCCTCGATCCGAAGCACCTCCGTCGATGCCCCCTCCGGCAGAGCTCCGCGCTCGATCGACAGCGCGAGCGTCTCCGTCGCGATGAAATCACGCCAGCGCTCCAGCGCTTGCACCAGCACGCCATCCCCCTCGTAGGCAAGCCGGATCCGATCCTCGACGGCGAACCCAGACTGCTTGCGAAGCTCCTGGATCTTCCGAACCAGGTCACGGGCCAACCCCTCGAGCTTCAGGTCTTCGCTGATGTCGGTGTCAAGGGTCAGCGATCCACCCTCCCCAGCGTAGGTCGCCGTCTTGATGTTGAGCTCCTCCAGCAGGATGGCCTCCAGCTCGGGGCGCAGCGGACGATCGGCGATGCGCACGCCCCGCAGTGGCTGCCGCACCTTGATGCCGGCCACGTTCCGGGCCGCGAGGCCGGTGGCCACCAGCCGGCGGACCGTTGACATCTCCAGGCGCAGGGCGTCGTCCGCCCACTCGCCCGGCACCACGGGCCAATCGCAGAGGTGCACGCTGTCGGGCATGCCCTTCTCCCCGGCTGCCAGGTTCTGGTACATGCGCTCCGAAAGGAATGGCATGAACGGGGCGAGGAGCTGCGTCACGCTGACGAGGACCTGGTAGAGGGTCTGGTAGGCGCTTCGCTTGTCACTGTCCGATTCCGATTTCCAGAACCGCCGTCGGGATCGCCGGACGTACCAGGTCGAAAGATCGAGCACAAACGCCTCCAGGCGCCGCGCGGCGGTCGGAGGATCGTAGGCGTCCATGGCGCGTTCGACATCGGCGACGGTCGCGCCGAGCTCCGCGAGCAGCCATCGATCCAGCGACGCGCGCTGCGGGACCGGGACCGCGTCGCGGTCAGGCCGAAAGCCGTCAAGGCGCGCGTAGTTGGCAAAGAACCCGTACGTATTCCAGAGAATCAGGAGGAAGCGACGAACCACGTCCTGGACGGCGGCCAGGTCGAACCGGTAGTCGTTGCCAATGGCGACCGCCGAGAAGAAATACCAGCGCGTGGCATCGGCCCCGAACTTCGACATGACCTCCATCGGGTCGACCGAGTTCTTGAGCGACTTGCTCATCTTCCGCCCTTGCTTATCGAGCACCGTGCCATTCACGATCACGTTCTTGAAGGCGGGCTGATCGAACAGCATGGTGCCGATCGCCAGCAGGCTGAAGAACCATCCGCGTGTCTGGTCCAGTCCCTCGGCGATGAAGTCGGCCGGGAAGCGGACCTTGAACAGATCCTGGTTTTCGAAGGGATAGTGGTACTGCGCCAGTGGCATGGAGCCCGAGTCGAACCAGACATCGATCAGGTCGGGGACCCGCCGCATCACACCCTGGCACTGCTCACACGGAAGGGTGACCCGGTCGATGTAGGGGCGATGTAGGTCCGCCTCGAGCGTCAGGCCGAGCTCGGCCACCGACCCCACGCAGCGTTGGTGCTCACATTGCTCGCACACCCAGACCGGCAGCGGCGTTCCCCAGTAGCGCCAGCGTGAGAGCGACCAGTCAACGAGGGTCTCGAGCCAGTTTCCCATCCGGCCTGTCCCCACGTGGGGTGGGACCCAATTGATGGCGGCATTGTTGCGGATGAGCTGGTCCTTGACAGCCGTGGTCTTGATGAACCACGAGGTCAAGGCGTAGTACAGCAGCGGGGTGCCGCAGCGCCAGCAGAAGGGATAGGTATGGCGGATGGTCTCGGCGCGGTACATCAGGCCCCGCTGCGTCAGGTCCGCGATGATTTTAGGATCAGCCTTCTTGACAAAGAGGCCGGCAAACGGCTCGACCTCGGGCATGAACTTTCCCTGCAGGTCGACGACGTGCCGCACCGGAATTCCCTTCTTCAGGCAGAGCTCGAGGTCATCCACCCCATAGGCCGCCGCGGTGTGGACGATGCCCGTGCCATCGGCGACCGACACGAAGTCCGCGTCCACAACATAGAAGGCCGGCTTCTCGGGCATGAGGTACCGGTAGAGCGGTTTGTAGCGCTTGCCGAGCAGGGTCCTGGCATCGACCTCCGCCTCGACCTGGTAGTCGCCGTCCAGCACGGAGAGCCGCGCCTTGGCCAGGATGTAGCGCGCATCCCCCTGGCGAACCCTGACGTACGGAATGTCGAGGCCGACCGCCAGCGCGACGTTGCCCGGCAGCGTCCAGGGCGTGGTCGTCCAGGCCAGGAAATAGGTCTTCGGCTCATCCTCCAGCTCGAACTTGACGTAGACGGAGGGGTCCTCGACGTCATCCTGGTACCCCTGGGCCAGCTCGTGGCTCGAGAGTGGGGTCTGATCTCGTGGGCAGTACGGCACCACCTTGAAGCCCTGGAAGAGGAGCTGCTTGTCCCAGATCTGTTTGAGGATCCACCACACGCTCTCCATGTACGTGGTGTCGAGCGTCCGATAGGCCTTGTCGAGGTCCACCCAGTACCCCATGCGCTCCGTGACCTCGGCGAACTGGTTGATGTACTTGAAGACGCTCTCCCGGCAGAGCTTGTTGAAGGCCTCAACCCCGTATTTCTCGATGTCCTGCTTGCCCGTGAACTTCAACTGCTTCTCGACCTCGATCTCCACCGGCAGGCCGTGGGTGTCCCAGCCGGCCTTGCGGTCGACGTAGAAGCCGCGCATCGTCTTGTATCTCGGGAAGACATCTTTCAGGGCCCGCGCCAGCAGGTGATGGATGCCGGGCAGGTTATTGGCCGTCGGAGGGCCTTCGTAGAAGACGAAGGGGGGCCGTCCCTCACGCTGCTTCAGGCTGCGATGGAAGACGTCGCGCTCTTTCCAGAAACGCAAGACCTCGATCTCGAGCTCGGGGAAATTGACACGTGTCGACACCTCCTGGAACATGGTCGCCAATTCTAAATCAGGCTCGATCGAATCAGGCGAGGAACTGTCCGAGGATGTAGAGGCCGGCGATGGCGATCATCGGCGAAAAGTCGATCCCCATGCCGCTTGGGATGATGCGGCGCAAGGGAGCGAGCACGGGCTCGGTGACATCGACCAGGAAGCTCATCACGATGCTCCGGAAATCGCGCACGAACCATGACGCCGCCGCGCGCGCAACGATGGCCACAATGTAGAGGTAGACCAGAACCTGGGCGAAGGTGTGCAGGTAACTGATGGCGGTCTGCACAGAATTTCAGCGCGGCCCGAAGAGGGCGCGGCCCAATCGTAGCATGGTGGCGCCTTCCTCGACGGCGACCCCGTAGTCATCGGTCATGCCCATCGACAGGACCGGGAGCGCAATCTCCAGCCGATCGGCCAGCTCGGTGCGCAAGCGGGCCAACCGACGAAAGACCGGGCGGACGTCCTCAGGGTTGGCCGACTGCGGCGCAATCGTCATCAACCCGCGCAGGCGCAGCCGCGAGCTTGCCGCCGTCGCGCGAACGATGGCCTCGGCGTCACCGGGAAGCGCGCCCGTCTTCTGCGCTTCCTCCGCCACGTTCACCTCGAGGAGGACCTGCAGCGGCGCCTGGATCCGGCGGTCGAGCGCCTCCACCAGGCCGATGCTGTCCAGCGACTGGACCATGGTGAAGGCGCCGTCGATGAACCTCACCTTGTTGCGCTGGAGGTGGCCGATCAGGTGCCATTCGAGCCCAGCGCCGCCAAGCTGCTCGATCTTTGGCAACGCCTCCTGCACTCGATTCTCGCCCAGCACGCTGAGGCCGGCCGCAATCGCCTCGCGGATGCGGGCGAGGGGCACGGTCTTGGTGACCGCCACGAGCGTCACCCCGGCCGGGTCACGGCCCCCGCGGTCGGCGTGGTCGAGGATGGTGGACCGGACCTGTTCGAGATTCTCGGCCACCGATGTCGTCATCGGTCAGGGCGCGACGACGGCGGCCAGAAACCGGCCTGGCCGGCCGCCCCGGTGGGAGAACCAGCGCGCATCTTCTCTCGTGCACCACCCGGTCGACTGGATCCGGGCGCTCGACACGCCCTGGTCTTCCAGCTGCAGCCGGATGACGCGCTCCAGGTCGAGCAGGGTCTCTCCCCCGCCGCTCGCCAGGTACCGATCCTCCCGACCGTACCGCCTGGCGAACTGCGCCGAGACCTCCCGGCCAACCGGGTAGCAGCGCTGGCAGATCCCCGGCCCAATCAGGACCTGCAGGGCTTGCGGTTCGCTGCCATACGCGAGGTGCATCGCCTGCACCGTTTGCGAGGCCACCCCGAGGAGTGATCCACGCCACCCGGCGTGGGCGGCGGCCACGACTCCCCGGTCTTGATCGAGGAAGAGCACCGGAAAGCAGTCGGCATGGTAGGTAATCAGCGCCTGACCCGGCACGTCGGTCGCCAGCGCATCGGTCTGCAGCATGCACTGTCCCCCCTCGGCCGTGGCGCGATGAAAGGCCCGCACCCTGACTCCATGCTCCTGGACCGTAAAGAGCGCCTGCCCCAGGTCGAATCCGACCTCTCGCGCCAGTTCCTCCCGCCGCCGCATCACCAGGTCAGGCTCGCTCGATCCGGTCAGCCCCATCGAGCCGAGCGCCGTGGTGCTGAAGCCGTGCGGTGTCGGAAAGCTCGCCTGCCGAACCACGGTCGCCACCCCGAGCGCGCCGATCGTCAGCCCCGCTTTTCGCGACTCAGCAGCTGGTCGATCTCGTGTTTGACCTCTTGCAGGTCCATGAACGAGCGATAGACGGATGCGAAGCGGATATAGGCCACCTCGTCGAGAGCGCGCAGCTTGTCCATGACCAGCTCCCCAACCTCCCGCGAGGGAATCTCCACTTTGCCGCGGGTCCGGAGTTCCGCCTCGATCTCATCGACCACCCGCTCCACGGCGCTGGGCGAGATCTCCCGCTTGGTGGTGGCCTTCATCAGGCCGGAGAACAGCTTCTGCCGGTCGAAATCCTCGCGGCGGCCGTCCTTCTTCATCACGTACAGCGGCACGGCCTCGATGCGCTCGTAGGTCGTGAACCGCTTGGTGCACTCCAGGCACTCCCGGCGGCGCCGGATCGACTCGCCGGTGTCCGAGTCGCGTGAATCGACCACCTTCAGGTCGTCGTGACCACAATATGGGCATTTCATCTCGCCCAAGTATCCCACATATTGTGGCTTACCAGGTGAAAAAGGACGCAAGGGGCGGGAAGGGGGCGCCCCTTGCGCAGGTTAGCGGCGACCCCGAAGGAAGGCGGGGATGTCGAGGTTGGAGGGGTCGAACCCCTTGTAGGCAGGAACCTCTTCGACCGGAGCCGGACGGGTGTACTGCTCCTCCATCTCGCGGCCGCTCTCGGCGCCGCTGACGAAGCCGGTGGCGACCACCGTAATCTTGATTTCGCCGGACATCTTCTCGTCGATGACGGTCCCGAAGATGATGTTGGCATCCTTGTCGGCCGCGGCCCGGACGATTTCGGCCGCCTCGTTGACCTCGTGCAAGGTCAGGTCGGTTCCGCCGGTGATGTTGAAGAGGATGCCACGCGCGCCATCGATGGAGGTCTCCAGTAACGGGCTGGCGACGGCGTCACGGGCGGCATCGGCGGCGCGCTGGTCACCACTTCCGAAGCCGATGCCCATCAGGGCGGCGCCCTGCCCGGACATGACCGCCTTGACGTCGGCAAAGTCCAGGTTGATCAACCCGGGCTGGACGATGAGGTCCGAGATACCCTGGACGCCCTGTCGCAGCACGTCGTCGGCAATCTTGAGGGCTTCCGTGAACGGGACCTTCTTGTCCGTCACGTCCAGGAGTCGCTGGTTCGGGATGATGATCAGGGTGTCGACCTTCTCCCGGAGGGTCGTGGCGGATTCCTCCGCGATTGCCCGCCGGCGCGTGCCTTCGAACGTGAACGGCTTGGTGACGACCCCGATCGTGAGCGCCCCGTTGTTCCGCGCGATCTCGGCGACGACCGGCGCGGCCCCGGACCCGGTGCCGCCACCCATCCCCGCGGTGAGAAACACCATGTCGGCGCCACTGAGCAGCTCCGTCAGTTCCTGCTGGCTCTCCTCGGCGGCTTCGCGCCCGATCGTCGGGTTGCCGCCGGCACCCAGCCCGCGCGTCAGCTTCTTGCCAATGTTCATCTTGGTCTGCGCCTCGGAATGGGCCAGCGCCTGAAGGTCGGTGTTGATCGCGATGAACTCGACACCGCGGAGCTTCGAGCGGATCATGCGGTTGACCGCGTTGCTTCCACCGCCGCCAATGCCGACGACTTTGATGCGAGCATTCCCTTCCAGCGTGCGGTCGGCTTCGCGCATTCTTCCATCCTCCTTGTCGCGCTCGAGGCGCGCCCTAACGAACCGTTCCGCCGACACCCGGGGTCCCTGCCCTCCGCCGTAATCGCCGGGGATCACGGGCGGCGAGGCGAGGCCTTTCATTCGCAGTTGGTCGTCCATATCCATAACGGCCTCCTTCCTAAAAGAAATCTCGAAGCCAGCGAACCGTGCGGCTATACGCGGCGGACATCCCAGCGCCCACCGGCGCGTGGCCATTCTGCTGGTGACGGAGCTTGGTTCCCCAGCGGAGCAAGCCGATCGCCGTCGCGTAGGCGGGCCCCGTGACCTGGTCGGTCATGCCACTGGTCTGGGCCGGCGCCCCAATCCGAACTGGCAGATCGAGGACGGACTGTGCCGCCTCGGTGAAGCCGAGCAAGCGGCACCCGCCGCCGGTAAAGACCACCCCGGCCGGGAGGAAGCCATCATGACCGCCCCGGCGCATCTCGAGCCGAATCATGTCGAGGATCTCGCGAGCCCGCGGGGCGATGATCTCGGCGAGGTGACGCCGGGGCACGACTTGCATGCGGTCCTGCCCGATCTGGTGAAGCTCGACCATCTCCTCGCGCGGGATGCAGGCGGGAATCGCATGCCCGTAGTTGACCTTCAACATCTCGGCCTCGCTGAGGGTCGTCCGCAGGCCGATCGCCACGTCGTTCGTCACGTGCGTGGCTCCGACCGGAAGGACCGCGGTGTGCACCACACTCCCGTCCGTGAACAGTGCCACGTCCGTGGTGCCGCCTCCGATATCGACCACCGCAACACCCAGCTCGAGCTCGTTGTCGTTGACGACGGCTTCGGCCGACGCCAGCACCTGGACCACCAGGTCCTCGACGCTCATCCCGGACTGATGGACACACTTGACCACGTTCTGGACCGCCGTCAGCGAGCCGGTGATGATGTGGGTTTCGACCTCGAGGCGCGCCCCCGACATTCCCACGGCGTCCTTGACACCCTCCTGGCCGTCGACCACGTAGCCACGCGGGACGACATGGATGATCTCGCGGTCGTTGGGCACCGAGACGGCGCGCGCGGCATCGATGACGCGGCTCACGTCCTCATGCCCGATCTCGCGATCGGATCGGGCGACGGCGATCACGCCCCGGCTGTTCTGGCTCAGGACATGGGTGCCGGCCAGTCCGACGTAGGCCGACTCGATCTTGTGCCCGCACATCCGCTGGGCGGCCTCGACCGCCTGGGTAATGCCGCGCACGGTCTTCTCCATGTTGACGACCACGCCACGGCGCAAGCCGTCCGACGGGAATTCCCCAACCCCAACGACGTTGATGCCGCGCTCGGTCGGCTCGCCGACCACGCAGCAAATCTTGGTTGTGCCGATATCGAGAGCTGTGACGTATTTTGAGCGGGGCAAAAACCTTTCCTGGAACGTAGGCTGGAACGCTTGGAACCACATTATACGGTGGCCGGGGGCCAACGACAATACAAGTTCTGAGACGGGCGGTTCGCGTCGCGGCTGCGACCGCCACGCAGCCCCGGCGCGCTACAAGATGTGTCGGCGGATGACGGCGAGGTTGTCGAAGATCCGGACCCCAAAGGCCACGATGGCGGCGAAATAGAGTTCCACACCCAGCTTGTCACCCAAATAGGTGAGCCCGCCGGCCACGAGGGAATTGACGAGCAGGCCCGAGAGGAAGACCTTGTTCTCGAAGTTGCCGTTGAGCCAGGCCTTGACCGCGCCCAGGATCGAATCGAGCGCGGCCAGGATCATCACGGCGGAGTAGCGGGCGTACCCGGGCGGGATCTGCACGGGAGCGTTGAGCCCCAGGAAGATCCCGAGGACGGCGAAGACGATCACCGCGCCGACCAGCCACAGCGCCTCCCGGGAGCCGCCCGCGGGCAACCTCATCGCGCTCGCGGCAGCATCTGAACCGCCGGGGCGCCCGGGTTCATCACATTGACGTAGGCGATGGACGCGGATCCCAGGTCGAGTCGAGTGCCCAGCGCGCGGAGGGCCGCCAGCTTGGGCTCGAGCGTGGCCCGTTCGTCGGCCGTCGCCATCTGGCCGAACATGATCGCCCAGCCGCGGTCGGTGTGGGCGGTCAATTGGTCGCGACGGTCAAGCGTAAAGGAGGTCAGCGAGACCCTGAAGGCGGCAGGGAAACCCGCCTGCATCTGCCGGACCATGGCGAGGAGTTCCGCCGAGATTGCCGGCGCGCCGGCCCGGACCTGGCCAAAATCCGGACGATCGATCACGGTCAGGCCCCTGGCTTCCGGGGCTGGATCGAGGATGGCACCACGGTCGTTCATATAGTAGGTCGTCTCCCCCACCTGCAAGACGGCGTTTGGCTTCCACTCGGACACCCGCACCGTCACCGCGTCGGGCAGCGCCACATGCACGGAGGCGGTGCGGACCCATGGCAACGCCTCGACCCGTCGTTCGAGCACGCCCTCACTCAAGAAGAAGACGTTGCGATCGGTGGGAAGATCCAGGGCCTGGCGGATGTCGGAGCTCCGCAGATGCAAGACCCCCAGGACCTGCACCCCCTGGGGCCGAAAGGCGGGCTGGGCCAGGAGGAACAGAAGCGCAAAGGCTTCGGCCCCCACCAGCGCAACCTGGAGCAGCGCCCAGATCCATCCGCGACCGCGGGGAGCGGCGGGCACGGTCTTCGCGGCCTTTGCCCGTTGCCGCTTTTCCAGGGTGCTGACGGTCACGCCTCCGGCTCCTTCAGCAGCCGCGAATCAATGGCGGTCTGCGATCGCTGCTTGTCCTGAAAGCGTTCGATCGCCAGGGCGATCAGGCGTTCGAGAAGCTGCGCGTAGGGAAGCCCGGACGCTTCCCAGAGTTTCGGGTACATGCTGATGCGCGTAAAGCCGGGAATGGTGTTGACCTCGTTGAGGTAGATCCGATCGGTCCCTCGCTCGAGAAAGAAGTCGATCCGAGCCATGCCGGCGGCATCCACCGCCTGGAAGGCCTGGAGCGCCATGCGACGGATTGCCTCGCTCACTCCGGGCGCGATCACCGCCGGAATCACGAGTCGTGACCCTTCGTCGAGGTACTTGGCTTCGTAGTCGTAGAACTCACGGGCGGGAACCACCTCGCCGACAACCGAGGCCTCCGGCTCGTCATTGCCCAGCACGCTCACCTCGAGCTCGCGCGCGTCGATCCCCCGCTCGACCAGCAGCTTGCGATCGAAGCCGGCCGCCAGCCGCAGACCCTCCAGCAATTCGCCGCGATTGTGGGCCTTGGATGTTCCAACGCTGGACCCGGAGTTGGCGAACTTGGTAAAGCAGGGATAGCCAAACCGGTCCTCGACCAGGCCCGCGAATGCCGCCGAATCTTGCTCGAACTGCCGTCGCGTCGTGGCGACATAGTCCACGACGGGTAATCCGACCGCGGCGAAGGCGCGCTTCATGTAGATCTTGTCCAGCCCTAACGCGGAGCCCAGGACTCCGGAGCCGACGTAGGGGACGTTCGCCAGCTCGAGGACACCCTGGATCGTCCCGTCTTCCCCGTTGAGTCCGTGAAACACGGGAAAGACCACGTCCAACGGCGGCAGGCCATGGCCCGACGGCCCGGGGTCGGCAGCGGGAACGAGGGCCCGCTGAGTGGGATCCGGAGGGAGGTAGACGTAGTGGCGGGAATCGTCGGCGTCGAGCACCTTCTGCACCGACTCGAGGACCAGCCAGCGGCCGTTCCTGTCGACATAGAGCGGAATGACCTCGAACCGGGCCGGATCGATGGCCGAGATGATGGATCGGGCTGAGAGGATCGAGACCTCGTGCTCGGTGGATCGACCTCCGAAGAGGACCCCGATCCGGAGCCGGCTCATTCGTCGCCCAGGACGCGAATCTCCGCTTCCAGCTCGATGCCGAATCTCTCGCGGACGCGATCCCGCATCTCGGCCATTAAGGCTAGCACGTCATCCGCGGTCGCCCCACCCAGGTTGACGATGAAGTTGGCATGTTTGACGGAGACCTCCGCAGCACCGATGCGCCGCCCTTTGAGGCCGCTGGCTTCGATCAACCGGCCCGCCGCATCACCCGGCGGGTTTTTGAAGGTGCTCCCCAGGCTGCGCTTCTCGATCGGCTGGGTGTCTTTACGATGCTTCTGGACCAGTTTGATCCGCTGCCGGATGCGATCCGGCTCGTCAGCCGTCGTGACGAAGGTCGCCGCCAGGATCACCCAGCCAGGCTTGCTCGACTTGAAGATCGAATCACGGTAGGCGAACCGGCAGTCCGCATTCGACAGGACCTCCCGGATCCCCGCCGGCGTCAGGGCTTCCACCTTCCGCAAACAATCCTTGACCTCGCGTCCGAAGGCGCCCGCGTTCCCGGAGACGGAGCCACCCACGGTGCCGGGCACCCCGGCACCGAACTCCAAGCCCGCCCGCCCCTCGTTGATGGAATCCGAGGCCAGCCGGGGCATCAGCGTTCCCGCCGACACGATCACATCGTCGCCGTCCGTGGCCCGCGCCGCCGTTGCCAGCTTGATCGTGAGCCCGGGCAATTCAGCGGCCGCGAACAGGGTATTGCTGGCGGCGCCGATCACGACATAGGGGATCCGGTCGCGAGTCAGCCGCGCGAGAAGGTCGGGCAGGACGCCCTCATCGGGAACCTCCAGGAAATAGCGCGCCCGTCCGCCGATTCGGTACCAGCTGTGCGCAGCAAGCGGCTCGTGCTCCCGGACGCCGGGAATCGAGGCCACCCACGAGTCAGGCAACCGGCGAGCGCTCCAGGACCTCGAGCGTCTTGCCCACGACGTCGTCGAAGCCGCGCACGGACATCAGGACGATGGCATCGCCGGGCCGGGCCGCCGTGGCCAGCCGGTAGGCCGCCGCCCGGGCGGAGTCGACCGTGACCACCTCG
The DNA here is from genome assembly GCA_036732165.1 of Candidatus Dormiibacterota bacterium. Classification (GTDB taxonomy): domain Bacteria; phylum Chloroflexota; class Dormibacteria; order CF-121; family CF-121; genus JALYYC01. The sequence goes on from DAINCX010000002.1 coordinate 85,505, forward strand.
GGAACGCCCCGGACCCGCGCCGCGAGGTCCTGGGCGCTCACGGTGTTGGCGAGATGCCGCTCACGCGCCGGCTCGATGGGGCCGATGACGAGCAGGGCGCAGCCCTGGAACGCCTCGGCATAGCCGTCCAGCAGGCTCAGCGTTCGCGAGTAGGTGTGCGGAACGAAACACGCCAGCACCCGGCCCGGTCGAAACCGTTCCTGGGCGGCCTGCAGCGTGGCGCGGACCTTGGCCGGATTGTGCGCGTAGTCATCGACGACCGTCACGCCACGCACCTGGCCCCGCACCTCGAAGCGGCGCGCCACGCCATGGAAGCGGGCGATGGCATCGACGGCCGTGGCAACCGGCACCCCCACCCGAACCGTCGCGGCCAGCGCCGCCAGCGCGTTGGCCGCATTGTGCTCGCCGGGCAGCCGCGTGGTCACCACCGCCAGGATCTTGTTCTCGTGCCAGGCGGTGAAGCGCATGCCATCACCCTCCACGGTGACGTCGCGCCCGTGCCAGTCCGCGCCTCCGCGGAGACCGTAGGTTTCCACCTGGGCGCGCGTCCGATTGAGCAGCTTGCGGACCGTGGCATCGTCGGAACACGCGATCAGGCGATCCTCGCGCCCGAGGTATTCGACCAGTTGGCGGAAGACGGCTTCGTAGGCGGCGGGGTCTGGATAGACGTCGGGGTGGTCCCAGTCGATGTTGGTCAGGACCGCCAGCTGGGGCGCGAAATGCAGGAACTTTGGCCGCGGATCGAAGACCGCCGAGGTGTACTCGTCGCCCTCGAAGACGAACTCCCGCCCGCTGCCCCAGGCGGCCGCCGACCCCAGGTCGCGGGCCGGCATGCCGAGACGGAAGCCCGGGTTCCGGCCGGCGGAACGGAGGATCCAGGCGATCAGGCTCGAGGTCGTGGTCTTGCCGGCAGAGCCGCAGACGACGATCCGAAACCGCTCCGCCGTGAGCTCGCCCCAGTACTCGGCCTCGCTGACCAGCCGGATACGCTGCGCCCGGGCCGCCTCGGTTTCCGGATTGCCGGCCCGTACCTGGTTGCCCTGCACGACCAGGTCGGGCTTGCCCCAGCGCATCACGTTTTCGGCCGCGTGCCCGTCAACCCATGGAATGCCGGCGCTGGTGAGGAGATCCGTGGTCGGCGGGTAGGCGTCCTCGTCAGAGCCGGTTACCTCATGCCCGAGCTGTTTGGCGATCAAGGCCAGGCCGGAAACGGCATAGCCGCAGATCCCGATTACGTGAATGCGCATCAGACGCTCCTGGCCACCTGCTGCAGGATGGTCGCCACCTCATCTGCCGCCGACGGGCGGCCGAGCGCGCCCATGGCAGCCACCATCCGGGCATATCGATCCGGGGCCTCGGCGATTTCCGTCACGATATGGGCCAACCGTGGCCCATCGCAGGCTTCGTCCGGGATGACGACGGCGGCGCCGGCGTTCGCATAGGGCGCGACGTTGAGCTTCTGGTGGCCGCCGGCAAACGGTCCCGGGACGAGCACCATGGGAATTCCCGCCGCGCTCACCTCGCTGAGCGTCCCGGCGCCGGCCCGCGCCAGCACCAGGTCCGCCTCGTAGATCCTGGCGGCCAGGTCAGGGGTAAATGCAAATGGGTGGTAATGGGCCGCCACGGGTGGCGCCAAACGGGCGCCGGCCTCGCGCACCAGGACGAAATCCCGTTCTCCCGTCTGGTGCCAGACGTCGAGCCCGGCTCGGGTCACGAGTTCTGGCAGCGCGGCCAGCACCGCCTGGTTGATCCGGCGCGCCCCCTGGCTGCCTCCGAGCACCAGCAACGTGCCCGGCCGCGTCGGGAAGTCCGTGCGCGTGCGCGAGAACTCCCGCCGCACCGGCGTCCCGGTGACCAGGGTCTTCGCCCGCAGGTACCGCGCCGACTCCGGGTACGCCGTGGCGACGACCGCGGCCAGTCGCGCCAGCATCCGGGTGGCCCGTCCCGGCAGGGCGTTTTGCTCCTGCAACACGATCGGCACCCGCAGCCCGGCCGCCGCCAGGATGACAGGCGCGCTCACGTAGCCGCCGGTTCCGAGCGTCACGCTGGGGCGGAACCGACGGACGATGTGCGCCGCCTGATACAGGGCTCGGGGAAGGATGAAGGGTACTGCCCAGTTACGCCAGAGTTGCTCCATGTCGAGCTTGGGCGGAACGATCGTCTCCAGCGCAATGCCATAGCCGGGGACGATCTGCTCCTCCATGCCACCGCGACGACCGACATAGAGCACCTGCCCGTCAGGGTCGATCCGGGCGAGGGCCTGGGCGACCGCGATCGCCGGGAACAAGTGTCCGCCCGTTCCGCCGCCCGAGATCAATACTCGCATGCCGTATCCAACCCACCTTCTCGCCCTGCATGGCGACGTTGATCAGTATGCCGACCGCGAGCAGGGTGATGGCCAGGGATGAGCCGCCATAACTGATGAACGGCAACGGGATCCCGGTGGTCGGAAGCGTGACGGTGACGGCGGCGATGTTGATCAGGGCCTGGAAGGCAACCCAGGTGGTGACCCCACAGGCGATCAGCGACCCGAACGCATCCGGGGCCTTGAGCGCGATGCGGTAGCCCCGGTAGGTAAAGAGCGCGAAGAGAGAAAGCACCGCGGTCGTGCCGATCAGGCCGGTCTCTTCGCCCACGATCGCAAAGATGAAGTCCGTGTGCGCGAAGGGCAGCCACTGGTATTTCTGGATGCTCTGACCGAGGCCAACGCCGAAAATGCCTCCCGACCCGAGGGCGAGCACCGACTGGATGGACTGGAACCCGGTATTGAGCGGATCGGACCACGGGTTCAGGAACGCCATGATCCGGTGCAGGCGGTAGGGCTCGATGCGGATGAACACGAAGGCGGACAGCCCGACGATCAAGAGCAGCAGGAGGACGTGGCGTTTTTGGCCTCCCGCCACCAGGAATTGCGCCATGAGGATGGCCGCGACGATCAGGGTCGTACCGAGGTCACGTTCCAGGAGGATGAGGACGCTGACCAAGGCCAACAGGGCGAGGAAAGGCGCCACCCCGTTCTCCAACGAGCCGAGACGGGCGCGGTGGCGCTCGAGCCAGGCCGCCATGAAGAGGATGGTGGTCCCCTTGGCCAGCTCGGCCGGCTGCATGCCGAGCGGCCCCACCTGCAGCCAACGCCGTGCGCCGTAGGCTTCGACCCCAACGTGGGGCAAGAGCACCAGCACGAGAAGGGCGAGCGTCACCGCCCCCAGCGGCCAGGCCAGCGGGCGGAGGCGATGGTAGTCGACGCGCGCCCCGACCCAGAGCAGGATCAATCCCAGGGCCAGCCAGACGAGCTGCCGCTCGAAGTAGTAGGCGGCGTTGCGGAACCAGAGCCATCCCTGGACCTCGGAGGCGGAGAAGACCATGACCAGGCCGAAGGCGCTGAGCGTGGCCGCCGCCACGATCAACGACTTGTCCCCGCGCCGCCATAGCGCGCTCCCGGCCAGCGAGCGTGATCGTCGGGGCGTCGGCAGCTCGAGCGTGGCGAGCTGCCTCATCGGCTGAACTCCGAGCGAACCGCGGCCTTGAACTGCCGCCCGCGATCTTCGTAATCCGCGAACATGTCGAAGCTGGTGAAGGCCGGGGACAGGAGGACGACCGAGCCGGCCTTGGCCATCGCGGCGGCGCGGTGCACCGCATCGGCCAGGTCGCGCGCGTGATAGACATCGTCCAGGCCTTCGCGCCGCGCCAAGCGCTCCAATTCCTCGCCCATCTCCCCCATCGTGACCAGCCCGCTGACGCGGCCGGCGATGGCCTTGGCCAGGGGAAGGACGTCGATCCCCTTGTTGCGCCCGCCGGCGATCAACACGATGGGCTCGACAAAGGCCTCGAGCGCCTTGTAGGTCGAGTCCGGATTGGTGGCCTTGGAGTCGTTATACCAGCGGACCCCTCGGTAGGTGCCAAGCAATTCCAGCCGGTGCTCGACCGCCTTGAAGCTCCTGACCGCGTCGCCGATCCGGCCGGCGGCCACGCCTGCCGCGAGGCCGGCTCCGACCGCCGCCATGACGTTGGCCAGGTTATGCGCCCCCGGCAGCGGCACCTCACGGACCGGGACAACCGGCTCCGTGCCGGAACTGTCCGTGCGGCAGATCGCGCCGTCGACGACCCGGATGCCGGCGTCGAGGCTGCTGCGAACGGCGAACGGCAGCACCTGCCCCCTGGTTTGCCTCGCCATCGCCACGCACGACGGGTCGTCGAAGTTCAGGATGGCGTGGTCGTCGGGCTCCATGAAGGAGACGGCCCTGGACTTGATCTGGCGGTACTGCGCCATCGATCGATGACGGTCGAGATGGTCGGGGGTCACATTCAGGACGGCGCCCACTCGCAGCCGGGGGTGACGGATCGATTCGAGTTGAAAGCTGCTCAATTCGAGGACGACCCAGTCCTCGGCCCGGAGCTGATCCACCCGGTCCAGCACCGGCTCGCCGATATTGCCACCACGGATCACGTTGAAGCCGCCGGACCGCAGGACCTCGGCGGTCAAGGCCGTCGTCGTGGTCTTGCCATTCGTGCCGGTGATCCCCGCGATCGGGCTGGGGCACAACTCGAAAAACAGATCCATCTCACTGGTTACCTGGATGCCCCGCTGGCGAGCGCCCTCGACGAGCGGCGCGTCCCAGGCGACGCCCGGGCTGACGACCAGCACGTCGGTGCCGTCCAGATCGGGCGGCGTTGCGTCACCAAGCCGGCCGGCTACGCCATCCTGCTCGATGGCGGCGCGCAATGCGGGCGTGTCCGCGCGATCGACCACCGTCACGGTGGCGCCATGCCGCTTGAGATAGCCGGCGGCCGCACGGCCGCTGCGTCCATATCCGACGACCAGAACCCGGCGGCCCTCCGTTTCGATCACCCCGCACTCCCCGGTCGGGCGATGAGCAACGAAAGGATGGCCGCTGCCGCGGAGCCGGCCCAAAACGCCGCCGCGATCCGCGTCTCGCGCCAACCGGACACGATGAAGTGATTGTGCAGCGGCGACATCTTGATGATGCGCTTGCCGGTCATCTTGAAACTGGCCACCTGCGCGATCACGGACAGGGTCTCGATGACGAACACGATGGCCAGCAGCGGGAGGTACCAGAGGAAGCCGGTCACGATGGCCGCTGCCACGAGTGCGGTCCCCAGCGCCAGGCTGCCCGTGTCCCCCATGAAGATGCGGGCGGGAAAGGCATTGTAAAAGAGGAAGCCGATCAGGACACCGGCGAGGGCCGCCGCCATCAGTCCCGCCGCCGGGCGGTGCTGGAGGATGGCGATCAGCGCCAGCGACCCGAAGGTGATCGCTCCGGCACCGGCCGCCAGGCCATCACTCCCGTCGGTGAGATTGAAGGCGTTCGAGCCGCCGGCAAAGGCCAGGGCACCCACGAGGATCATCCAGCCGCCTACCAGGTGGACTCCATCGAAAGGGACCAGTTGGCGGGTGAGGTTCCAGCGCAGCGCCAGGTACCCGAGTAGGGCGCCGATCACGAGCTGGGCGACGATCTTCTGGCGGGCTTTCAGGCCGAGGTTTCGGGCCCCGCGGATCGCGGCAAAGTCATCGGCGAAGCCAAGTGCACCGCCCAGGAGTAGGGCCAGGACCACCAGGCCGCCCGCCGCGGTTCGATCGGCGATCACGTACAGAACGGTCGCGACGAGCAGGAACACGATGCCACCTGCCGTTGGGGTGCCGGCCTTCCCCAGGTGGGCGGCCGGGCCCTCCTCACGGATCTGTTGCCCCATTCGCGCCCGGGCCAGCAGGCCGATGGCAGAGGGAAAGAGTAAAACGCCGAGCAGGAGCGCAGCGCCAAACAGGATCAACGGGCCCATCAGGATGGCGAGCGGATCGCCTCGACGATCCGTTCCATCCGCATCCCCCGGGAGCCCTTGACGAGAACGTGACTTTGTGGCGAGAGCAGGGGCAGGATCGTCTCGACGGCGCGATCCACGCTCTCGACGACGATCGCGTGCGACGGTGCGAGCCCCGCTTTCTGCGCGGCCTGCGCGATGCGGTCAGCATGGTCACCCAGGGCGATAACCCAATCGGCCGCTTTCCCGGCAAGAAGGCCGACGTCCTCATGGGCCTTCTCGGCATGCGAGCCCAGCTCCAGCATGTCGCCGAGGACGGCGACTCTGAGCGAGCCGGGCCGAGTCAACCGCAGGACCCCGAGCGCCGCCTCCATCGAGCCCGGGCTCGCGTTGTAGCAGTCATCGATGATCGTCGCGCCGTGAAGACCCGCGACGATGGTCATCCGGCGAGAGGGCGAGGTGAAGCCGTGCAGCGCGGTGGCGGTGGCCGCCGCGTCGAAATCGAATTCCAGGGCAACGGCCGCCGCGGCCAGGGCATTCGAGACGCTGTGCTGGCCGGGCAGCCGCAGGTACACCTCCGCCGATCCTCGAGGCGTGACCAGGGTGAACCGGCTCCCTTCGAGACCGTGAAGGCGAACCTTTTCCGCTCGCACTGTCGCCCCAGGGCCGGTTCCGAACAAGGTGGCGCGCCTCGAGACCGAGGCCATCGCTCGAACGCGCGGGTCGTCCGCGTTGAGCACGGCCAGCCCACCGGGGGCGAGCCCTTCGACGAGCTCGCGTTTGGCGGCCGCGACGGCATCGATGGAACCCAGAAAGCCCACATGCGCCAGCCCGACATTGAGGACGACGCCGATGGTGGGGGGCGCGATCCTGGTCAGCTCGGCAATCTCGCCGGCACGGGACATTCCGTACTCGACGACGAGGGCGCGGTCTCCCGCATCCATCTGAAAGATGGTCATCGGGATGCCGGTGTAGGTATTGAGGTTTCCCTCACTCTTGCGAACACGCAGGCGCCGCCCGAGGACGTGCGCGATCATGTCTTTCGTTGTCGTCTTACCGGCACTTCCCGTAATCGCCACGATTGGCAGTTGTTGCCGGCGCAGCCGGTGCGCCGTCATGTCGAACAGGGCCTGCCGCGTATCGGCAACCACGATGACGGCAGCGCCGTCAGCGGCGCCAGGTGGCCCGGGGTCGCGCTCGCACAGCACGCCCGCCGCGCCCCGCTCCAGGGCCTGCGGGATGTACGCATGGCCGTCTTGCTGCTCGCCTTTCAGAGCGACGAACAATCCACCCGGCTCGACCTGGCGGGAATCGACGTAGAGCTGCGAGAACACCTGACCCTCCGACCCCCGAATCAGCCGGCCACCGGTCGCCTCCAGGATTTCGCTCAATCCGACGCCCACATCGCCATTATTGACTGCACTGCCACCCACGACGTCACGGGGCGATCTGCCATTGGGTGATCAACGCACTCGCCACCGTCTTGAAAATGGGTGCGGCGACATACGCGCCTTCGAACAGGATCTTCGGCTTGCGAATGATGACCATCATGGTGAACTGCGGGTGATTGGCTGGAATGAATCCCACGAATGAGCCGATCGTGTCCTGCTTTGAGTAACCGCCATTCTCCGGGATGCTGGCCGTTCCGGTCTTGCCGGCGACCAGGTTCTTGAAGCCGTCGATCCGCGCCGCAAACCCCGAGCCATGCTCGACCACGGACACCATCATCTGCTGCATCTGCTGGGCGGCCTTGGGCGAGATCACCTGCCGAACAACCCGCGGGTGCACCGGATGGCTGACGCCCTGCGCATCGATGACCTGGTCGACGACGTGCGGCCACACCAGGTTGCCACCGGTGGCGATGGCGTTGACCGCGGTCAGCATCTCGATGGGCGTGGTACTGACGCCCTGGCCGAAGGCGGCCGTCGCGAGCTCAATGGGTTTCCACTTTGGGAAATCGCGAAGCGGCGCTGATGCCTCGCTGGCAACGTCCACCCCGGTGGGGGTTCCGACGCCGAAGCGCTGCAAGGACTGATAAAAGCGATCGGGGCCTTCCATCTGCTCTGCCTTGATTGCCCCAACGTTGAGCGAGTTCTCGAGCACCTGCGTCATCGATACGTTGCCGTGTGCACGGTTATCCCAGTTCCGAATCGCGACGCCGCCGACGACGGCCACTCCGGTCTCATTGAAGCGGAAGTCCGGCGTGATCGCGTGGTCGTCGAGGGCCCCTGCCAGGGTCACGACTTTCATCACCGAGCCGGGCTCGTAGAGGTTCGAGACGAGCGGGTCGATGAACTGGGCGGTGGGGGTCGAGGCAAACTGGTTCGCGTTGTAGGTGGGCACGTCGGCCCAGGCGACGATCCGACCCGTGTTGGGCTCCATGATCACCAGCGATCCGCTTTCCGCCTGGTACTTCTGGACACCCTCGGCCAGCGCCCGTTCGGCGACCACCTGGATGGCGCTGTCCAGGCTGAGCTGGAGAGTCATGCCGTTCACCGGGTCGCGGCGCTGCCGGTCGCTGAGGATGATCGGCCGGTTCGCGAGGTCGCGCACGGTCGCCTCGAAGCCGGCCTGCCCGCCGAGGATCCGGTCGTAGTAGCCCTCGACGCCGTAGTTCCCGCTGCCGGCGTCATTGGTGAAGCCGAGGAGATTGGCGGCCAGGCTCGTTCCCGGCATGGCGCCGTCGACGTAGATTCGCTGCGTCTCGGCAATCTTGCCGATCCCTGGCAGCTGCATGCCGTCGAGCTGATGCGCGATGGCGACCGATACCCGCCGTGCGAGATAGATGAACTTTCGGGTGGTTGCCAGTTTGGCCATCACGTCGTCCGGCGTCATCTGGAGGAGCGGCCCGAGCTGGTCCCCGATCGTCTGCCGATCCCTGGCGGCGATCTGATCCGGCGACGCAAAGATGGAGAAGACCGCGGTGTTGCTGACGAGCAGCGCGCCGTTGCGATCCGTAATGCGCCCGCGCACGGCCGGCAGGGTCAGCGTGTCGTCGTGATAGCTGGCGGCCAATCGAACCATGTCCCCGTGGCGCCAGGCTTGCCAGTAGACGAGCCGGCCGAACAGGACGAGGTAGGCGATCAGCACCAGCGCCATCAAGGTCAGGATGCGACTGCGTGGCTCGAGATCCTGGGACGCCCTCACGCCGACCGCCCTAGGGGGTCTGGCTGGAGGAGTCCGTCGGGCGACCGATCACGGCACCGAGCACGGCCAGCACGCCATTGACCACGCCGGCTCGGCCGGAGTCCGCCGGGCCGGGGACCAGGGCGATCGGAGAGCCGGCACCGTGGAGGTACTGCCACCGCGAGGGATGGGTCATCCCCAACTCCTGAGCGGCCGTCGCGACCCGGTTGGCCGCCTGGTCGGCGGCAAGTTGGGACTGCAGTTGATCGTGGGTAGCGGTCAGCCGTGCCTGTTCCTGCTTCAAGGTCGCAATCTGATAGCTGGCCTGGGTGGCCGCCGCCGACTGCGCAACCAGCAGCAAGGCGCCTGTAACCAGGGTCACCGCCCCCACCAGCGGCGAGATCGAGGGCCGGCCGCGACTCCGGCGCGCGCGCGAAGGGGATAACGCGCGCGCCGGAGGGGTAGGATCGGGCCGGCGGGGCCGCAAAACTAGTAGATGCCCAGGAGGGACGGGTTCCACCATGCGGCCGCTCAGGTATTGACTTGTGGAATGGCATGGACGCGATTCATAACTTCTCCGCGATTCGCAATTTGGCGGACCGGGCGCGTGGATTCTCGCGCACCTCGGTCTCCGACGCAGTGATCGGCTTGCGCGTCACGACGCGCACGGAACGGCGGTGCCCGCAGATACAAACGGGCGCTTGGGGCGGACAAATACAGTCTTTTGCTTCGACGTTGAATAGGTTCTTTGCAATCTTGTCCTCGAGAGAGTGAAAGGAGACGACCCCAACGCGCCCACCGCTTGCGAGCAACTGGATAGCAGCCTTCAACCCGGTTTCGATCGCCTCGAGCTCGCGGTTGACCGCGATCCGCACCGCCATAAAGGTCCTGGTTGCGACGTGAATGTCGTTCGGCCAGGCTCCTCTCGGAATGGCGCCGGCCACGAGGTCGGCGAGGTCCTTGGTCGTGCGCAGCGGCTGGCGTTTGCGCTGGTCGACGATCCGCTCGGCGATTCGCGCCGCCCACCGCTCCTGGCCGAACTCGAGCAGGATTCGCCGCAGCTCGCTGGCCGGTTCCTGGTTCAGCAGGTCGGCGGCGGTCCTTGGCTCACTCTGGTCGAGCCGCATGTCGAGCGGCCCCTCGCGTTGGAAACTGAAGCCCCGGCTGGGATCGTCCAGCTGATCGGAGGAGATGCCGAGATCGAAAACGACGCCGCGAACACCCGGCAAATCGGCGGCGACCTCGGCGAGTCGGTTGAAGTTGGTGTGCTCCAGGGTCACCGTGACGTCTGGAGGCACCGGCTCTCGGGTGAAACGCTCGATGGCGGAGGCATCACGGTCGAGGCCCAGCAGGGCCCCGCCCGGGCGGAGGCGCTCGATCAGCGCCCGCGCGTATCCTCCGCCGCCCAGCGTGGCGTCGACAAACGCCTGCCCGGGGGCTGGTCGAAGGCTGGTTATGAGCTCTTGTAAAAGTACAGGTCGGTGCCCGGACGTGCCGGGCTGACGGTCGAAAACGCGCTGGTCATGGGACTCATTTGCCACTGGCACGCCGCCGCTCGGCCACCTGGTCCTGGATTCGCGTGTATTCCTCGGGGGTTGCCTCGCCGATGCGCCGCCAGGCTTCGTCGTTCCAGATTTCGATCAAGTTGTTGACGCCGACGATCCAGGCCAGACCCGAGATGCCGGCGTACTGCCGCTGGTCTTGGGAGAGGACGATCCGTCCCTGGACGTCGAATTCGCACTCCCGGGCGGCGCCGAACATCATGCGGGCGAGACGCCTCTCCTCGGCCGGGGTCATCGACCCCAATCGTTGGAGATCCTGCTCTCTCCCCCACTCCTCGGGGGGATAGACCTGCAGGCACCCCTCGGCGCCCTTCGCAATGATGGTTCCGGTCGGCAGCTGCTCGCGGAAACGGGCGGGGATCGCGACGCGACCCTTCTGGTCCACCGAGTGCCGGTAGGTGCCCAGGAACATCAGCGCGAGCCACCAGCCGTCTCATTTTCACCACTTTTCCCCACTTTGTGCCACCGACACGCCGAAAGTTACCACCGCGACAGCTGCCTGTCAACGCTTTGCGGGCAAATGTTGTGGGCTGGTGGAAACCCGCGCCAGACGCCCCTACATCTTGTGTCCCCGTATTCGAACACTGGAGTCCCGCGCCGGGCGGAGTCGCGGTCGCGCAGCGCGGCCGCGAGTCGCGCGCTGGAGGACACCGGCGCCGACGCATCGGCCCGTGTAAAAGTTGAGTCCGCCGATAAGCCGAGTTCTGTACCCCGACACGGGGTGGCAGCCATCCGTCTCGGTCGCCGGTTGCCCGGCGACTCCAGCGACCGTACCCGAGGACCGGCCGAGCCAGCCGTTATGTCCTCCTATTTGGTCTTGCTCCAGGTGGGGTTTACCGAGCCAGCCGGTCTCCCGGCTGCTGGTGGGCTCTTACCTCACCATTTCACCTTCGCCGTCGCTTGCGCGGCGGCTGTGTCTTTTCTGTGGCACTCTCCTTCGGGTCACCCCGACCGGGCGTTACCCGGCACCCTGCTCTGCGGAGCTCGGACTTTCCTCGACGGGACGTTCCCGGCGCGGCTGCCTGGCGGACTCGCCAGCCATTGTACCCGCGGTTTCCCCCGGCACAACCCAGCGGGTCAGCACGGCTCCGACCACGATGACGCCTGCCGCCACGACAAACGCGAGCGTCAGCCCGAGATGGATGAGCGGTCCAGAGAGCGCCGCGCCGATCGGCTGCCCGGCCCAGTTGACGCCCATCGAGACGGCAAAGGCACGGCCAAACCACGCGGGGTCGGTCCGGCGCTGCCGAAGCGAGAACATGCTGACGTCAAAGGGGCCGTTCGCGAGCCCGGCGATCAGCATGGCGCCGGCCACGATCCAGGCATTGCTCCCGACCGCAAGAAGCAGGATGCCGAATCCGGCGGTGAGGGCGCAGCACGTCATCACCAGGCGCTCCCGACCCTCCGTGTTCACGCGCCCGAACGCGAGCGCGGAGGGGACCGACGCCAGGCCATAGATGGCCCAGAGCTCGCCGACCAGGATCGCATTGGCATGAAGCCGCTCAAGAACCATCACCGGCACGGCCACGACCAGGATTCCCAGACCGACATTCATCAATGACACCACCAGGGCAACGCCGCGCAGCGTCGGATTTCGAACCAGCACATGGCCAAGCCCGGCCCAGGCCTCAGCCAGCACGGACCCACCCCGGGCTCCGAAAACGGGCTCCTGCAGGCCCGACATCAGGCCGGCCGCGACCGCATAGACGACCCCGGTGGCGAGCAGCGCAAGTCTCGGACCAGACCAGGCGGTCAGCGCGCCTGCCAACGCGGGACCCGCGCCGATCGTGACCGCGTAGGCGATGCTGTCCAGAGCGTTCGCCCGATCCCACAGCCGCCTCGGGACGATCAGCGGCAGCAGCGACCGCGCTCCACTGTTACTCAGGGAGTAGGTCAGCGAGGTGACCGCGACGATCGGCAGCAGCGCCGGGGGTGTCAGCCGCCCGGCGGCATCGAGGCCGGCGATCAAGAAAAGGCTGAGTGCGCCCACGATGTAGTCGAGGGTGATCAACCGGACCCGGCCGTGACGGTCGAGCAGGGCCCCGGCGATCGGACTCACGGCGATGCCCGGGGCGATCGCGAGGAAGACCGTGATGCCGGCCAGCGTCGGCGAGTGGAACCGTCCCAGCACAAACAGGACGAGCGCGAGCTGCATCATCTGCGAGGCCGTGCGGGCCAGCATCACGCCGGTAGCCAGCCTGGGAAAGGTGGGGATCCGAAACAGCTGCCGGTAGGTTGTTCGGCCGCCTTCGGCTGGCACGACTACAGGACCTGGGGCCGACTAGCGGCCGGCGTCGCGATATTCGACGATGCGCTCGACCTTCGCGCTGGCGACGCGGCACAACCAGACCAGCGCGGTGCGGCCCGAGACCGCCTCGAGGATCGTCTCCATCCCGGCGGCACGCAGCGAGGTCACGGTCCAGCGCTCCTCCGGCCATCGGGCAACAAACACGTCCAGGCCCTGCGGTGGGCCTGCCGCGCGCTGGTAGCGAAACTCATCCGCCGCGAGGTCGCCCACCTCGGATCGCCGGCCCTCACTCATCGCCTTGAAGAGGCGACCCACGACGGACTCGTTGGTTTCCGAAAGGCCGTCGAGCGCCTGGTTCGCCAGGCGGTCCGCCTCGGTGTTCTCCTCGCGCGGCACGTGCTCGAAGGTCACCTGGTCGAAGCGCTGGATCAGCTCCAACACGCGGCGATAGAGCGGCAGCATATCGGGATGCTTGACGCGGTAGGCGCCATTCAGCTGCCGGACGACCAACTGGCTGTCCATCTTGCAGCGCACCCGTTTTGCGCCCAACTCGGCGGCGCGCTCAAGGGCCCGGATGACGGCCGTGTACTCGGCAACATTATTAGTGGTGGGCGCGAGTGCCTCGCCGAACTCGACCAGCACTCGCCCATCAACGCTGGCGATCACCACCCCGAGCGACGCCGGTCCCGGGTTGCCACGCGAGGCCCCGTCGGTGTGGACGACCACGGTCTCGACGTTGGTCATGCCGGCCGCAGGATGCGCCCACACGTTTCGCAGGTGGTGGGCTCAGCGGCCAGTCGCAGCGCACGCACCTGGCTCGTGGAAAGGGGCAGACGGCAACCGGTGCAGACGGCGTTGCGCACCTCGACGACCGGCGGCGGCGGCCGGTGGGCGGCGACCCGGTCGTAGAGACGAAGATGCGCGGCGGGAATGCCGCTGCGCTTCGCCGCGACCTGAGATTCGGCCTCGCGCTCGACCTCCTCCTGTCGCTGAAGCGCATACCCGGCCTCGGTGGCGTCGTCCGTGGCCCGCTGCACGTCGGCCTCCGCATCGTCGAGCGCCCCCAGCAACTCCATCTCGGCCACCTCCTCGAGGGCGAGGCGCCCCTTCAGCTGCTCCAACTCGCCCGCCAGTTGGGACAGCTCCCGGGGACTATGAATCGTGCCGGAGTACAGCTGTTGCTCGTGCGCTCGGGCCCGCGCTCGCTCGGTACGCTCCTGGAGCTCCGCGTCGCGAAGCCGCCCACGAAGTTCTTCACGCCGTCCCTGTGCCACGGCCAGGCGGGAGCGGCCATCGCCGATCGTCGGATCGCCCTCCAGGATCTGTCGCAGCCGATGCATCTCGTCACGGGTCTCCTTCAACCGGCGCTCGACCTGGTAGAGGTCGGCGAGCACCGATGCGGGATTATCTGCCACGGTGTCCCCTACGATACCCGGGTATACGATTGTCGCTGGTGGCAGACGTCGTCGAGGTGATACGCGCCGAGGACCCGGTTGGCCGCCTGTTCTCACCCGACGGCACCCTGTCCGAGGCCGCGCGCGGGGAGCTCGGGCTGGACGCCGCGGCGCTGCGCGACCTCTACCGAAAGATGGTGGTGATCCGTCGTGCCGACCAGGAGGCGCTCAATCTTCAGCGGCAGGGAGAGCTGGGGCTGTGGGGACAGTTCCTCGGCCAGGAGGCCGTCCATGTCGGCGCGACCCTGGCACTCCGCCCGACCGATTGGATCTTTCCGAGCTACCGCGAGTTCGGGATGGCCATGTGCCGCGGCATCGACCCGGCCGAGATGCTGACCCTCTTCCGCGGGCTTTCCCATGGGCCATGGGATCCGCGTCGCTATGCCTTTGCGCCGCTCGCCATCCCGGTCGCCACGCAGGTCCCGCACGCCGTTGGGTTTGCCATGGGCTGCCGGCTGAAGAAGACCGATGAGGCGGCGCTGGTGACCTTCGGCGATGGCGCCACGTCCGAGGGTGACTGGCACGAAGCGATGAACTTCGCCGGCGTTTTCCGTGCGCCCGTGGTCTTCCTCTGCCAGAACAACTTCTGGGCGATCTCGGTCCCCTTGAGCAAACAGACGGCAGGCTCGATCGCGGAGCGCGCCGCCGGCTATGGCTTTCCGGGCCTGCGGATCGACGGCAACGACATCCTCGCCGTCTACGCCGCAACCCGGGCCGCGGCGGATCGGGCACGCCGCGGTGAGGGGCCTTACCTGATCGAGGCCGTGACCTACCGGATGGGCGCCCACACCAGTTCGGATGATCCCACCCGGTACCGCCTCGACGCGGACGTCCAGGCCTGGTCGGCAAAAGACCCCATCACCCGCTATAAGGCCTGGCTGATGGGCGCCGGGATACTCGATGAGGGCTCCGATCGGGCCATCACCGAGGAGGCGGAGGGGATCGGGCGGGAAATCCGCGAAAAGCTGCTCCGGTTGCCCGTCCCCGAGCCCGGCGAAGCCATCTACGGCCGCGTCTACGGCAACCCTCCTGAGCCCTTCCTGCGCGAGCGGGAAGAGTTTGAGGCTTCCCTGGAGCAGGATTGATGGAAGCCACCATGGCCAAGGCCATCAACCTGGCCCTGCGCGATTCGCTGGCGGCCGACAGCAATGCGCTGATTTTCGGCGAGGACGTCGGCGCGCTTGGCGGCGTCTTCCGGATCACCGACGGCCTGCAAAAGGAGTTCGGCGATGAGCGCGTCTTCGACACCCCGCTAGCGGAATCGGCCATCATCGGCGTCGCGATCGGGCTGGCCCTCCGTGGATTCCGGCCAATCCCCGAGATCCAGTTCGACGGCTTCATCTATCCGGCGTTCGAGCAGATCGTCAGTCACGTCGCGAAATACCGAAACCGGTCGGGAATCTCGCTTCCGATCACCATCCGGGTGCCCTTTGGCGGCGCCATCGGCGCGGTCGAGCACCACTCGGAAAGCCCGGAGGCCTATTTCGCCCACACCGCCGGCCTGAAGGTGGTCACGCCGGCCACGCCCAGCGATGCGTACGGGCTGCTGCGCGCCTCGATCGCGGATGACGATCCCGTCGTCTTCTTCGAGCCCAAGGCTCGCTACTACGTCAAGGACACGATCGATCAAGCCGCGACCGTCCCACTCGGGAAGGCCTGCGTTCGGCAGGAGGGGACCGCCGTGACGGTCATCGCCTACGGGCCAACGGTGCAGACGGCGATCCAGGCGGCGCGCGAGGCATCGAAGGCGGACACCTCGCTCGAAGTGATCGATCTCCGCAGCCTCTCCCCGCTGGACATGGATACCATCATGGCCTCGGTCAACAAGACCCACCGCGCCGTCGTCGTGCACGAGGCCCCGGTCTTCTGCGGCTTTGGCGCTGAGGTGGCGGCACGGGTCAGCCATGACGCCTTCGACCTGCTGGAAGCGCCGGTCCAACGGGTCGGTGGCTTGAATGTCCCCTACCCCCCGTCACGGTTCGAAAAGCTCTACCTTCCGGACGTCGATCGGATCCTCGAGGCGGTCGACCACGTCCTCGCCTATGGCTGATCAAACCTTTCGCCTTCCGGACCTTGGCGAAGGATTGACCGAAGCCCAGCTCATGAGCTGGCGGGTCGAGGAAGGCGCCCACGTCGAGGTCAATGCCCCGCTCTGTGACGTCGAAACCGCCAAAGCAGTCGTGGTCATCCCTTCGCCCTTTACCGGCGTGGTCAAAAAGCTGCACGCCAAGCCCGGCGAATCGGTCGAGGTGGGCGCGCCCCTGGTCACCATCGAATCGGCGGCGGACGCGAGCGAGAAAAGCCCCGGCACGCTGGTGGGCTACGGCCCTGGTGCCGGGCCAGAGATGACGATCCGGCGCCGGCCGCGCACGTCAGCCCCGGCTGACGGCCCGGGCGGCGAGGTCCGCGCGGCTCCGTTCGTGCGCCAGCTGGCCAGGGAGCGAGGCGTGGACCTGGCGTCCGTCACCGGGTCGGGGCCGGGCGGACGGATCACGCGCGCCGACATCGAGGCCGCGGCACGCACCGCGCCCACCGCACCCGCCCCGGCGACGACCGGGGGCGAGCGCCGCATCAGTGTGGTCGGCCTGCGCAAAGCGATTGCCCGCCAGATGGTGCGTTCGGTGTCGACCATCCCGCAGTTCACGGAGTTCGCCATCTTCGATGCGACGACACTCACGGACGCGCGGGCCAAGGCGAAAGCCACAGGGGCGGCGATGACTCCCCTCCCCTTCTTCATCCGTGCCCTGGCATCGGCGGTCCGTGCCTATCCCCTGCTCAACAGCTCGTGGGATGAGGCAAAAGACGAAATCGTCGTCAAAGCGGCCGTCAACATCGGGCTCGCGGTCAATACCGAGAAGGGCCTCCTGGTGCCCGTCCTTCGCGAGGCCGATCGCCTGGACCTCGCCGAGATCGCGGCGCAGAGCGCCCGGCTGATCGAGGGCGCCCGGGCGGGGACGCTGACACCCGCCGATATGACCGGGGGAACCATTACCCTGACCAACGTCGGGGCCAGCGGCCCGGTCGAAACCGGGACGCCGATCATCAACCCGCCGGAATGTTGCGTGGTCGGCTTCGGGGCGATCAAGCTGCGACCGATGGTCCTCGACGGCCAGGTTGTCGCTCGCCAGGGCGCCTGGATCTCGATATCGGTCGACCATCGCATCGTCGATGGCGCCATGGCGACCGAATTCCTCACCGCGTTGGTCGACCGCCTCGAGCGGTTTGATGGCTGAGCACCAGGATCTGATCTACGACTGGAACACGGTCGATGCGCGCCCTCGACCCGCCCACCAGGTCACGATCCACGACGAAACGCTGCGTGACGGGATCCAGGGCCCGTCAGTCCGTGATCCCGAGATCGAGGTCAAGCTTCGCTTTTTGCACCTCGCTGATCAGCTGGGAGTCGGCTCCATTGACCTGGGCCTCCCGGGGGCCGGCCCACGAGCCGTGGCGCACGTGGAACGGCTGGCGCGGGAGATCCGCGACCAGCGGCTTCGCATCACCCCGCTCTGCGCCGCCCGCACACTGGAGGTCGACATCCGTCCCGTGGTCGAGATCTCGCAGCGGGTCGGCATCCCCATTGAGGTGGCGGCCTTCATCGGCTCGAGTCCGATCCGCCAGTACGCTGAGGGCTGGACCCTCGAGCAGATGGTCGAGAACACGCGCACCGCCGTCCGCTTTGCGCGCCAAGAACAGTTGCCCGTGATGTTTGTCACGGAGGACACCACGCGGGCTCAGCCGGAGACGCTGCGGCAGCTGTTTGGGGCCGCCGTCGAGGAGGGCGCCGGGCGTGTCGCCGTCTGCGACACCGTCGGTCACTCGACCCCCGACGGTGTCCGGTCGGTGATCAGCCATGTGCGCCACCTGCTCGACGGCATGAATCCGGCGATCGGGCTCGATTGGCACGGCCACAGTGACCGCGGCCTTGGCCTCATCAATGCCATCGAGGCGGCGGTGGCGGGTGCGGACCGCATTCACGGATGTGCGCTGGGCCTCGGGGAGCGCGTCGGCAACACCCACCTCGACCTGCTGCTCGTGAACTTCAAGCTGCTGGGCTGGATCGACACCGACCTCGGCAGGCTCAAGGAGATGGGGGATGTCATCGCGGAGGGCACCGGGATGCCGATCCCGCCGAACTATCCGGTGCTCGGGCGCGACGCCTTTCGGACCGCCACCGGCGTGCACGCGGCCGCCGTCATCAAGGCCAAGCGTAAGGGTGACGAATGGCTGGCGAATCGGGTGTATTCCGGCGTCCCCGCCGACCTCTTCGGCTGCACACAGGTCATCGACATCGGGCCGATGAGCGGGGAATCGAACGTCGTCTTCTGGTTGCAAGAGCGCGGCATCGAGCCAAAGCCTGAGCTGGTGCGCGCGATCGTGGATCGGGCCAAGCAGGGCAACCAGCTGCTCAAGGAGTCCGAGATCTACGCGGTCGTGAACCAGCCCTAAGCGCGGGCGGTGGCGCCGCGGCGGGAGAGCGCGTCGATGGCCACCGCCACCAGGAGGACGAAGCCGGTCACGATGAACTCCCACTGGACCGCGAGTCCCAGCAGGTACATGCCGTTGTAGATGCCGCCGATAACGAGGCCGCCGAGCACGCCGTGGATCGGCTTGCCCCGCCCCCCGAAGAGGCTGGTCCCGCCGATCACCGCCGCCGCGACGGCATAGAGAACCAACTGGCCACCGTTGACGTTGTTCGACATCCCGCCCAGGTAGGAAGCGTAGAGCAACCCGGCGATCCCCGCCGTCAGGGAACACAAAATGAAGCACCAGGTGCGGACGCTGGTCAGGCTGACGCCCGCGCGCCGGGCGGCTTCGGGATTCCCGCCGATCGCGTAGACGTAGCGGCCGAACCTCGTGCGCTGCAGTAGCAAGGCCCAGGCCCCGAAGACGACCAGGACGATCGGGATGACCCAGGGCACGCCCTCGACCGTCCCGATGTTGGCGCGGTTGATATTGCAGATGGCGACGACCACGATCGCGACCGCCACGATCAGCCCAATCTTGATCAACGTCAGGCTTGCCGGCGGGGCCACCAGCCCGCTGCGCCGGCGGCGAGCGTCGCGAAGCCAGAGGCTGATTCCCAGCCCACCGACCACCAGCCCCGCGCCCACCCAGCTGATGATGGGGTTAATCGTGCCCCACATCAGGTTGTACATCACTTTCAGGTCGTTTCCCTGGCCGACGAGACTCGGATAGCCGGAGAACGGACCGAGCTGCAGCAGGATCAGCATCAGCCCGTTGAGGTACAGCAGGCCCGCGAGGGTCACGATGAACGAGGGGAGCCGGAGGCGAGAGATCAGCGTGCCGTGCAGTGCACCGATCAGCGCGCAGATCGCGACGGCGGCGATGATCGCGCCCCACCAGGGCCACCTTGTGGTCACCGGCTGCACCAACTGAACCGCGATCACGCCTCCCACGCCCGCCATGTAGCCGACCGAGAGATCGATCTCGCCGAGGAGGAGGGCGAACCCTTCGGCCATCGCCAGCACCATGAACACCGCGCTCTGCTGGAAGAGGTTGACCAGGTTCAGCGCCGACAGGAACACGTGGTTTGGGCTGATCGCTTCGAACACCAGGGTGATGAGGATGATGCCCGCGATGACCGGGAGCACACCACTGTCGCCGCCCCTGATCCGCTGCGTCCAGGCCCGGAGATATTCGCCCAGTGATTGGGCGACGAGTTCCGGCGGAACCTCCAGGGCCGCCGCATCGACGGCCGCGGTCGGATCCACGCCGGACTGGGGAGCTTCAGCGCGCGCCATGGTGGGTCACCTCTCCCTCCGCCGGCTTCGCGTCGCTACTGAGTCCTCCGGTCGTCATGTACTCGACAAGTTTCTGGCGGTCGAACGCGTCGATGCGGTCCTGCACCACCATTCGGCCGAGGTACAAGACCGCGATCCGGTCGGCGACCTCGAACACGTCATTGAGGTTGTGCGAGATGACCATGACGGCCAACCCGCGGTCACGCAGGCGCCGCGCCAGCTCCAGCACCATTTTGGTCTGGACCACGCCTAGCGCGGCGGTGGGCTCATCCATCATCACCAGCTTGGAGTTCCACATCACCGCCTTGGCCACCGACACCGATTGCCGCTGGCCCCCGGAGAGGGACGCAACGGGCTGACGGATCGACCGCACCGTGGTCACCCGCAGGCTGGCCAGCGTCTTACTGGCCGCGCGCTCCATGTCATCCTCGTCGAGGAAGCCGTTGTGCACGCGCTCGCGCCCGAGGAACATGTTCTGCACGATGTCGAGGTTGTCGGCCAGGGCCAGGTCCTGGTAAACGGTCTCGATCCCAAGCCGGGCGGCGTCGCCGGGGGTATGAATCTGCACCGGCTTGCCCTCCCAGAAGAACTGGCCGTGGTCAGGCGGGTGGATCCCGGCGATGCACTTGGTCAGCACGGACTTCCCCGCTCCGTTATCCCCGACCAGCGCGGTCACCTGCCCGGCCGGCAGGTCGAGGTCGACCTTGGTGAGGGACTGCACCGGGCCGAAGTGCTTGTCCACACCCCGCACCTTGAGCAGGGGCTCGGCGGCCACGCTCGAGTCCGGGCTTACCTTCGCCATAGCTTCCACTTTACGTGTCGATGACTGGCATTGGGAAGGGCGCCGCCGCGCAGTGCGGCGGCGCCTTCGCGATCTAGCTGATGCCGGCGGCAGTGCAGACGCTCGCTCCAGCGGCGCTGCAGAGGGCGGTCTTGTCGACGAAGCTGTCCTTGATGACGGTCGACGCCATGTTCGTGGAATTCACCCACACCGGGGTCAGCAGCGATGCCGGCTGCTGGCTGCCCGAGACGCCCGATGGCGGCGAGGTGGTGCTGTTGAGGAGCGCAGACGGAGGCGTCTGGCCGGCGCGGAGGACGGTGGCCATCGCCACGGCGTCCTGGGCCTCGAGATAGACGGCCTTGTAGACGGACCCGCACTGGTATCCCTGGAGCACGTTGGTCATGCCCTGCAAGGTCGCATCCTGTCCGGTGGTCGGCACTTTCTTGGCGCCGACACCCGAGTTCTTGAGGACGGTGATCACCGCGTTGCCCAGGCCGTCATTGGCCTCGACAGTCGCGTTGATCTCCTTGTGGGCGGTGTACTGCTGCTGGAAGATGGTCCCGCCGGTGGCGTTGACCCAGTTCGGCGCGATCTTGTCGCCAACCAGGCTGTAGCCCTTGCTGTTGGTCTGGCCCGCCGACAGCGGGGTCGTCTGGCTGTTCCAGATCACCGAGTTGTATCCCTGCGCGAAAGACACGGCATTCGGGTCGGTGTCCTCACCGCCATCGAGCTCGAAGACCTTCGGGCTCGCGATGCCCCAGGCCGTGACACAGTCCATGAAGCCCTGGCCGATGAGCTTCCCCACCTTGACGTTGTCAAAGCTGACGTAGTAGGTGTTAGTCCCCGTGAAGGTGGCCCGGTCGTAGCTGATGGTCTTGACGCCATGCGATTGGGCATAGGCCTGGATCTGGGCGCCGACCGTGCTGTTCAGCGGGTCGAAGACCAGAACCTTCGCGCCCTGCGTGATGTCGGCCTGGGCCTGGGCCAGCTCGGTGGCGTCATTGCCCTGGGCATTGTCGATCTTGAACTGTGATGCCGAGTAGCCGGCGCCTTCGAACGCCTTCTTCAGATACGGGGCGTCGAAGGCGACGTACCGCGTCGACGACGTCGTGTCGGGCAGGATGACCCCGACCAGGCCACTGCCGGCAGAGGTCAGACCCTTGAGCTGGCTCATGGCCGAGAAGCTGGAGTCGAACGAGGTCACGCTCAGCCCGGCGGGGACCGTAGCGCTCGCCGAGGGCGAGTTATTGGTCGAGGTCCCGCAGGCCGCGAGCACGATGGCGATCGCCCCGGCGAACCCCATGACGGTCAACGATCTAAGTTTGCGCAACTATTTTTCCCTCCTCATGTTCCGTGCTGGCAGGGAAACCAACGCCACTTCCCAAACGCGATCCCAGCAGAGGGATATTTTGCGGCTCGCCGGATAAATCCGCAAGCGCGAAGCCGCATGTCTAACAGTCTCTAACGAGCCGCTTAGAAAAAGACGACCATGGTCCGAGGTCTGCCCGAAGGCCCCTTGACGGCGTATCGGCGGACGCCTAGGGTCAGTTTCCGAGGTCTATTCGGATCATGAGCGAACGCGTGTACGAGACCGATGCCCTGGATCACCGGCCCAACCCTGGCGCCCTGCGGACGGTCGAGGATTCGAAGACGAGTCGTCGGGAGCGCTTCATGACCGCCGGCGGGATTCTCCGACTGCAGCGGATGGCCGGGAACGCGAGCGTTACGACGCTCCTGCGACAGCCGCTCGGCCTGCAACGGAGCGCGCCGGTCGCGGAGGATGCCAGTCCCGGAACCGGAACCGCCGCCGACGCCCAACTGGCGCTCGCCCCACCAGCGGTTACGACCACCGCGCCGATGAGTGCGGGCGCAGCGGTCTCGCAAGCGCCAGCCACCGCGAAAACACCCGAGGAGGTCGCGGGCACAAAGCCGCTCCTCCGCCTCCATTCGAGCGGGGTCGCCGTGAAGGAGCTGCAGTCGCGGCTGAACCTGGCGGGAGCCAAACCCAGCCTTAACGTCGACGGTCTCTTCGGACCCCGGACGCAGAAGGCCGTGCGCCACTACCAGGCCATCAGCGGCCTCTCGGCGGATGCACTGGTTGGCCGGAAAACCTGGCTGGCGCTGGGCGTCTACAAGGAAACGCGTTCCAACGCCGACAAGGATCGCAAGGCCGCGCTGGACAAGATCACGATTGATACCGTCGCGCACGGCTCCTCGACGGCGGCGGTGGCCGCCGCCAAAACCGTCCAGGAACAGGAGTGGTTGAACCTGGACCTGGTCGGCCTGAAGCAGCTGGATGGATTGACGATCGAGCTCCATGTGATCCCGCACAACAAGAAAATGACCGATCTCGATGAATTCAAGGCGCTGAAGGGACAGACGACCTTTGATGGACGACTCTGGGATGACGTGCGCGGCATCAACATGGGCAAGGATGGGAAGAAGATCCGATCAGCCGTCGGAGAGGAGGCCCTGATCGCGATCAAAGGCCAGGCGTCCGGGTACGGGCCCGGCTTCGTCACCTCGCACGAGACGGGTCACGCGCTGAAGAACTCGCTCACGGCGACGCAGCTCACCACGCTGACGAAGTTGTTCAGTGACCGCGTCAAGGACCACCCGCCTCCGGCCCAGTCCGCCGCCGACGACGCCGACTGGTTGCCGCCATCCTGGTACACCGGAGCCAACGAAAACGAGTACATGGCGGATTCGATCGCCGCCTACTTCAGTCATCCACACAGCACGGCGGCAACTACGGTCACGATGTACACGCCAGGGTGGCTGGCCAAGAATGATGCGAAGATGTATGCGTTTTTGCAGACCATCTTCTAGGAGGCACCAGTGACGCGCCGGTACACCGTCTACGCGGACGACGACAAGAAAGTCCTTGAGGTGTCAGACCAACCAGGCCCGCTGGTCAGCGTCTCGGCGCCCCCGCCGCGCCCGGGACAGGCACCGGCGACCCATCCGTTTCTGTCGGCGTCGGCCTACGACCCCTTCACGGAAGGAACGCTACGGCAGATCCTGCTGAAGTCGACCAGTTTCGACGACTTTCTTGCGAAGCTGCGCGAGGCGGGTTACCGGGTCGTCGGGCAGAAAAACTCGGGCGCTTAGACCGAGACGTCGAAGCGCTCGGGGTCCCATGTGATGCCGAGCGACGACGGTCCCGCCATGTAGCCAAGCAGGGCTGATGACGCGACCACTGCCGGGCTCGCGAGATAGCCGAGGCCGCCGACGCCCATGCGGTTCTGCCAGTTGCGGTTGAAGGAGGTGATCGCGACCTCGCCTTTCTTCAGCGCGTCCGGGCCCTGGCCGAAGCAGGGGCCGCACCAGGAATCGCGGATTTCCGCGCCGACTGACCGCAGGGTCGCCGCCACGGACTCGCCCCCCAATCGCGGCTCGGGATTCTCGATGTCGCGCTTGACCCCACCCGAGCCTGGAAACACGACGAACGGTTGCGGCGCTTTTTCGAAGCCCTGCTCACGGCCGGCGCGGATGACCAGGGCCGCTTCCAGCAAGTCGTCGTAGCCCCCGTTGGTGCAGGAGCCGATGAACGCCTTGTCGAAGGCGATCCGTTCTTTTGCGACCTCGTCGGCGGGAAACGCATTGCCCGGGGCGAACGGCTTGGCCACGTACGGCACGAGCTCCGAGAGGTCGAGCGTTTCGTCGACGTCCCAGCTGACGCCGGCGCCTGGCTCAATCGGAGGATACGGCAGATTCGTGATTCCCTTGCGACGGTACCAGTCGAGCGTCACGTCGTCGGCCGCGAAGATCCCGTTCTGCGCCTCGGCCTCCGCCATCATGTTGGCGATCGTGTTCCGGTACGGGATCGGGAGTTGCCGCTCGGCATCGACGAACTCCACGCTCATCCCCTGGGCCTGCGTTTTTCCCCAGCGTCGCAGCAGCGCCAGTACCACGTCCTTGCCGCTCACCCACGGGCGCAGCCGCCCGCTGAAGACTACCCGGCGCCGCTTCGCCGGCGTGAAATAGATGTAGCCCGTCGACCAGCCGAACCCCAGCTGCGTGCTGCCGACCCCCACGCCGATCGCGCCATAGGCGCCGTAGGCGCGGCTATGCGAGTCGGCCCCCGGGATGAACGCGCCGGGCACGACCAGACCCTGTTCCGGAAAGTAGAAATGAAAGATCCCATCGCCCGGCGTCGCGTAAAAGGGCTTGCGGATGTCCTGGAGACGGGCGAAGTCACGACCAATCGATGTCTGCTTGTCGTCGGCATTGCGGCCCGAGAAGACGAAGTGATCGTTCGCGATCGCCGCCTGGCGCGGGTAGATCGTGTTCCCGCCGGTGATCTGGTTGAACGTATGAATGGCGAAGGGCGCCGTGCCGTCGGATGCCGGCAACAGGTCGCTGAAGACACGCAGCGTCGCCCCCGGCCGGACCTCGGCATCCTTGTCCACGCGATGAGCCCAAACGATCTGTTCCGACGTGGTCAGCCCTCGCGCCGTGCTCGCGTCGGGCCATTCGACAGCGGGCGTGGCGCGGATCGAGTCGTCGAACTCCCGACGCCCGATGGCGATGATCCCGCCGGACCGGCGAATGTCGTCTTCCTTGGGGGTGAGCGGCACGGGGTCATAGGTCTTGTGGCGGGTCTCGTTGGTCAGGTGACGGGTTCCCACCTGCAGGGAGAAGCGATCGCCTTCCTGGGCGTCCTCCGCCGCCGCTCGGCTTTGTAGAACGGTGAGCCCCAGGTTGAGGGCGTTTCGCCGAAAGATGTCACCCACGCCGTCGCCACAGACGATGACCAGCTCCAGGCCAACCTCCTCGGCGACCGCCTTCAGGCCGGCGGGACTCATCTCCCTGGAGGACCCGATGCCAAACCGTTCGCCCGCGATGACGAAGGTCTCGCCGCGGTGCACGCGCTCTCGAAAGTCCGGCATCAAGTACCGGAACGATCCCGCCTTCCAACGCTCATCGAGCCGGTCGAGGCTTTCGGAGACGCAGTCGTCGGCCGGGGTGATCTGGTCGGTGTCGATGGCGTCGAGCTTCTTGCCGGGGATCTTTGGATCCCAGAAGATGAGGGCCGTTCCCCGGATGATCCTGCCGGAATCGACCTCGGGCTGAGGTCCGGCGTCCGATCGGGGCGCGGCCGGAGCATCGCGCTTCGTGCGGGCCGGTTGGATCGTGTTCAGCAGAGCGTCGATACGACGAATTGTCTCACCTGCTCACAGCCGGGCGAGCACCGCGTCCGCGGCGGCTCGCGTGCTCAGCGAGCCACCCAGATCCCGGGTGGTCGCTCGATCGCGCACCGCGGCGGCGACCGCTGCCTCGATCGCGTCGGCGCTTGTGTCAGCGCCAAGGTGGCGCAACATCATGGCGCCGGACAGGATTGCCCCGATCGGGTTCGCCGTGCCTTTGCCCGCGTGTTTCGGCGCGGACCCGTGCACCGGCTCGAAGAGACCGCGCCGCGTCTGCGGGTTGATGTTGGCAGAGGGCGCCTGCCCAAGCCCCCCGACTAACTCCGACGCCAGATCACTGAGGATGTCCCCAAACATGTTCGAGGTGACGAGGACATCGAAGCCGCCAGGTGCGCGGACGAGTTGCATCGCGGCCACGTCAACATAGAGATGCTGCGATTCGATGTCGGCCGCACGCTCCCGCTCGAGCGCGAACACGCGCTGCCAGAGGTCGTGCGCGTGGTACATGGCGTTGCTCTTGTCCACCATCGTGAGCCGGCCCGGATGACCGGAGGCCCGACGCTGGCGGGCGAGCTCGAAGGCATACCGAACGACGCGCTCGACGCCGACCCGGGTGTTGATGTCCTCCTGGATCGCGACCTCCTCCGTCGTGCCACGCTTGAACTGGCCACCGATGCCGACGTAGGCGCCCTCCGTGTTCTCACGAACGACGACCAGATCAATGGTCGGCACGTTGCGCAATGGGGTGAGCTCGGGCGCCAGCAACTTCGACGGACGCAGATTCGCCCAGAGGTCGAGCTCGAACCGCAACCGTAACAGGAGACCGGCCGCGTACTGAGGGTTCTTGACCCGCGGGTCACCGATCGCGCCGAGGTAGATCGCATCGGCGGCTTGCAACTCATGGAAGACGCTGTCAGGAAGGATCTCGCCGGTGCGCAGATATCGCTCCGCGCCGAGGTCGTAATGGGTCAGGTCGAGCGACGCGGCGCTTCCCGCCGTCGCGGTCTCGAGAACGCGGACACCATGCTCGATGACCTCAGGGCCAATGCCATCCCCCGGGACGACCGCGATCCGCAGCGGCATCGAACACAGCATATCGAGCGAGGGTTCCGAGAAAGTTTTCGCTCCGTCCGGCGATACGGTAAGAGATGCTCACCGAGGAAAAGGGAACCAGCATAGCCTTGGGCAAACTGCGACGGCTTCGTCGCAATCGACGCCTTAGCGGGGCAGGCTACTGGGCCGTCTGGGCCATCGCCGGCATGATCTGCCTGCTTTTGCTGGCCAGCGCGGTCGTCGGGCTCGCCGCCGGCTAAGCCGGCTGAGTCCGCTTTAGCGCCTGCGAGGTTTTGATCAGGCGGTCGAGCACGCCGGCCGCCTTCCCTGAGTCCAGCGATGCCCTTGCGAGATCCACTGCCTCCGGCCAGGCCTCCGTCTTTCCAGCGGCAATCAGCCCGGCGGCGGCATTGAGTAGCACCACGTCCCGTCGGGCTCCAGACGCGCCGCCAAGAATCTCGTTGATGATGTCAGCGTTTTCCGGCGGTGTCCCTCCGCGCAAATCCTCCGGCGATGATCGCGCCAGCCCGAACTCTCGCGGGTCGAGCTCATAGTCCGTCAGCTGCCGATCGATCAGCTGGTACACATGCGAGGGACCGGTCGTGGTCAGCTCGTCAAGGCCATCGTCACCATAAAAGACGAGGGCTCGCTCGTGACCGAGGTCCTTGAGCACCCGGATCATCAGCGGGGCGAGCGCGGGGGCTCCTACGCCCAGCGCCTGCCGCCGCACGTGGCCAGGGTTGGCGAGCGGGCCAAGCACATTGAACACGGTCCGCACGCCGAGCTCGCGCCGCGCCGGCCCCGCGTGACGCATCGCCGGGTGAAAGGTGGGCGCGAAACAGAAGCCCATGCCCGCGGCGTCCAGGCACGACTCCACGCCGCTCGGGCCCAGGGTGATGTCGACGCCAAGCGCTTCGAGGACATCCGCGCTGCCGCACCGGCTGGATGCGGCGCGATTGCCATGTTTGGCGACCGGCACACCCGCGCCGGCGGCGACGATGGCGGCGGCCGTGGAAATATTGAAGGTCCCGGTCCGGTCTCCACCTGTCCCGCACGTGTCGATCGCGCCGGGAGGCGTCCGTAACGGCGTCGCGTGGGCGCGCATCGAGTCGACAAAGCCCGCCATCTCCTCGACGGTCTCCCCATTCGCCCGGAGGGCGATCAGAAGGCCGGCGATCTGCGTCGTCGTTACATCACCAGCCATCACCTGGTCCATCACGTTGCGTGCCTGGTCTCGGCTAAGCGGCGCTCCCTGGAGAAGCTGCTCGAGTGCTTCCGTGGGCGTCACGGACGTGGGGATTGGCAGGCGGCGCGCCGCGGTGTGGCCAAAGTCTCCCAATTCTAGGGTGGCCTCCCGATACACTCGGCCGATGGGCGTTACCGGCCTCCATCACGTGCAGGTCGCGATCGTTCGAGGCAACGAAGCGGCCGCTCGGCAGTTTTACGGCGAGGTCCTCGGGTTGACCGAGATCGACAAGCCACGGAGTCTGGCGGACCGCGGCGGGGTCTGGTTTACCTGCGGCGGTCAGCAACTCCACTGCGGAGTCGAATCGGAAGTCGCGCCGAGCCGCCGGCACCCGGCCCTACTGACCGATGACCTCGAAGACCTGCGGGCACGGCTGCAGGCCGCCGGCATTGCGACGGAGGAGGACCGGCAGATCCCCGGCTACCGCCGCTTCTACGCCCGCGATCCGTTCGGAAACCGACTGGAATTCATGCAGGCGGAACCGGGTTGACTGGACCGTCGTTCCAGGCCGGCGGGCCACAACGGAAATTGAGACCTCGTCTGAGCCGATGGAAATGGCGGGGGCCAGCCCCTATACTTGGCGTGGGGTTCCTTGTTCCAAGCCCCCCGGAACCAGGACCCCACTTCTATCTAATAGCGCGCCAGCGCTCGTAATTGACGAGCGACCTTGTCGGCATCGAGCATGAACGCACCCTCGAGGCCCGGATTGAATGGCATCGCGGGCACATCGGGGCTGGCGATCCGCGTGACGGGCGCGTCGAGGTCGGCAAAGGCTCGTTCAGCCAGCTCCGCCGCCACTTCGGCGCCGAATCCGCCAGTCCGATTGGCTTCGTAGACGACGGCCACGCGACCCGTCTTGCGGGCTGACCGAAGGCATGTCGCCAAATCCCAGGGCCGAAGCGTTCGCAGATCGATCACCTCCACGTCGATGCCATCCGGAGTCAGGAGTTCCGCGGCCTCCTGCACCACCCTCCGCATGAATCCGTAGGTGATCGCCGTGATGGTGGACCCGGGTCGAACCACGGCCGCCTGCCCGAGGGCGCGCAAGGCGGCCTCGCCCTCGGCGACCTCGCCCCGTTCCGCGCGGTACAGCTTCTTCGGTTCCAGAAAGATGATGGGGTCGGGGTCCCGAATGGCGGCCTTGAGAAGACCCTTGGCATCGGCAGCCGTTGACGGGAGCACGACCTTCAGCCCGGGGACATGGCAGTAAAAGGCCTCGACCGACTGCGAATGATAGAGGGCGCCACGAACGCCACCCCCGGTCGGCGCCCGGATGACGAGCGGGCATGAAAAGTCGCCATTCGAGCGGTAGCGCACCTTGGCGATCTCGTTGACGATCTGGTTGAACGCCGGAAAGCTGTAGTCGGCGAACTGCATCTCCGCCACCGGGCGGTAGCCTTCCAGGGCGAGCCCCTGGGCGACGGCGGCGATGCTCGACTCGGCAAGCGGCGTGTCGAGCACCCGTTGAGCACCAAAGCGCGCCTGCAGGCCCTCGGTGGCTTTGAAAACGCCACCCTTCAACCCCACGTCCTCCCCGAGGACGCAAACCCGGGGATCCCGCTCCATCTCCTCAGCCAGGGCATCGCGGACCGCCTGGACCAGGGTGCGATCAGGCATCGGCGTAAACATGCCGGCCGAGCGTGCCGGGATCCGGGTCGGGAGCCAGTTCCGCCTCGTCCGTCGCACGCTCCACCTCGCGCATCACCGACTCGGCGATCGAGGCATCCGCCTCGGCCGTCAACCAGCCCCGCCCCCGCAGTGCTTCGCGCATTCGCGGGATGGGGTCCCGGGCCGCTTCCGCGGCAAGCTCGGCTGAATCCCGGTAGGCGCGTTGGTCGTCGTCGGTGGAGTGCGACTGGAGTCGCAAGACCTCCGCTTCGATCAGCGTCGGGCCCTGGCCGTTTCTGGCGCGCGTCGCCGCCTCGCTGACGGCGGCGTGGACGCCGAAAAAGTCGTCGCCGCGGACGCGCACGCCCGGAATACCGTAGGCGGCAGCACGCTCGGCAACCCCGACGCCGGCGACCTGCAGCGGCTGCGGCACGGAGATCGCCCAATGGTTGTTCTCACAAAAAAAGATCACCGGGCAGTGGTGGATGGCGGCGAAGTTCAAACCTTCATGAAAATCGCCCTGGCTGGTCGCCCCCTCACCGAAGCTGACAAAACACAGCCCGCCGTCGCCGTTCCACTTCAGGGCTAACCCGATGCCGGCCGCCTTGGGAATCTGGGGCCCGACCGTGCTCGACCCGATCACGATGCCGCGACGGCGGCTGCCAAAATTCCCCGGCGTCTGACGGCCGCCACTCGAGGGATCGGCCGCCCGCGCAAAGGCGGAGAGCATGAGCTCGTGTGGCGTGAACCCGCAGGCGAGGGCCGCCGCGAAGTCCCGGTAGTAGAGGCAGAACCGGTCGCGGCCCGGCTGCAGGGCCGTGATGGCCGCGACCTGGGCCACCTCGTGTCCTCGCGGCGAGATGATGAACGCCAGCTTTCCGGCCCGGTTGAGAATGAACCGGCGGTCGTCGAGGGCCCGGGCCGTCAGGATCGTCCGGTAGGCATCCAGCACCCGCTCACGGGTCAACGGCGTCGGTTCAGGAGGCAACCGACGTACTGTACCCGGCGGCCCGCGGAAAGGTACGCCGGCTCAAGCGTGAGGATGAACGACGCCGAACCCGAGGCCATCCCCGACCGGGAGGATGGTCGCCTCGAGCTGTTCGTGATGGAGGAAGTACTCGTTGAACGCCCGCAAGGCCTTCGTCTCTGGCTCATCATCCCCCGCCGCCACCCGCCCGCTCCAGAGCAGGTTGTCGGCCACGATTACGCCGCCCGGAGCCATCTTCGGCAACAGGGCGTCGAGGTAGGCGATGTACTCGCTCTTGATGGCATCGATAAACGCGAGTTCGATGCCGGGAGTCAGGCGGGGCAGCACGCGCAAGGCCGGCTCGTTGATGACCCGGACCTTGTCGGTGACACCGGCGCGCAGCCAGTAGCGTCGGGCACGATCCGTACGGGATCGATCGGGATCGATGGTGTCGATCCGGGAGCCCTCCGGCAGGGCGCCCGCGATCCACAGCGTGGAAAAGCCGATGGCGGTGCCGATCTCGACGACACGCGTCGGGGCCAGCGCGGTGACGAGCACGCGGAGAAAGCGCCCGGCGGCCGGCTGCAAGATGGGAATCCTCTCGGCCCGGCCGACCTCCAGCATTTCGCTGAGAACCGGCCCCATCGGGGCGTGCACACCTTCCAGGTATTCGAGGTCCTGCTCAGCGAGCGGCACGGGTCGCCTCCTTTGTCACGAAGTGAGCGAGCGGACCATGGCCATGACCGAGTGGTTCGGCGCGCTCGAGGGCCAGGGATACGTAGGTCTTTGCCTGGGCGACCGCGGCGTGGGGGGCAAGGCCGTTGGCAAGGCCGGCGGTGATCGCCGCCGAGAAGGTACAACCGGTCCCATGGGTGCTCGTGGTCCGAATGCGTGGCGCCCGGAACTCGTGAGCGCCGTCCGCATCCACCAGGAGGTCCACCACCGGGTCGTCGTCGGCGTGGCCGCCCTTGACGACGACCGCGCGAGCCCCCAACTGGATGATCGCGCGGGCCGCCTCAACCCGATCGGCGATCGAATGGATCGGGCGGCCGGACAGCACCTCCGCCTCAGGGAGGTTGGGGGTGACCAAATCCGCGAGTGGCAGCAACAGAGTCCGAAGGGCGCCCACCGCGTCCTCGCGGAGCAGGCGATCACCGCTCTTGGCGACCATCACGGGATCCACCACGAGTCGAGCGAGGCGATGCCGCCGGATCCCGGCTGCCACCGCCGCAATGATCGAGACGCTCGAGAGCATGCCGGTCTTGAGCGCCAGAATCGGGAAATCTTCCGCCACCGCATCGAGTTGTGCCGCCACGATGGCCGGGTCGATCTCCTGGACGGCCCGGACTCCGACCGTGTTCTGGGCTGTGACCGCCGTCAGCACAGTCACGCCGTAGACCCCCAGCGCGGCGAAGGTCTTCAGGTCGGCCTGAATGCCCGCTCCTGCCCCGGAGTCGGAGCCCGCGATCGTGAGCGCAACCGGCGGACTCACGCCATCACTTTACGAAGTGCAAGGTAGGCTCCGCCCGCCACCAGCACGGCGATCGCACCGGAGATGTCGGCGCCATGCAGGGCGTCGATCAGCGGCTGGTTTGGAAAATGCGCGTTCGGGAAGGCGGTGGCGAACAGGTTGGGGTAGTTGACGAAGATCAGGCTGAGCGCCGTGCCCAGCAGCCAGGCCAGCAACGCCGGACGCGCCTGGCCCCGGCCGAAGACAAAGAAGCTGAGCAGGACGACAGCCGCCCAGGCCGGCGCCCACAGGTAGGTCAGGATAAGAAAGTCCTCGTAGAACAAATGGAAGTCCCAAACGACGACGGCGACGGTCGCGATGGCGGCTCCCAGGATCCCCGCGCCGAGCGCCGTCTGCCAGCGTTTGAGCCGTATGCCGAGTGTCTGGATGACAAGACCGGCGGTGTACACGTCAAGGTAGTTCGCCCAGATCTCGCCGAGGATGACGAAGGCGAAGAATGGGACCGCGACCGCAGCCGGCGCGTGGCGCGTGATCACAGCCAGGACCCCGGCGGCGCTCGCCAGTTTCGGGTCGATGGTGGGTAAGAGCAGCCCGAAGAGCCCGAGCAGCAGCATGGGAAGCGTGACACCGACGATCGGCCACAGCGTGACGGATCGGAACGAGGTGGTCGCCGGCAGGTACCGCGAGTAGTCACTCGCAAATGGGTACCAGGACGCGACGAGGGCGAAACAGCTCATCAAGCCGAGGACGAAGGCGCCTGGATAATCAGCCCCGCTCACGCTTGGGCCGACGGTCCAGTGCATCTGCGACGCCAACAGGGCGAAGACCAGGACCGAGAGGGCCGCAAAGGTGAGCGCCCCGAAGGTCTCGAAGACCTTGATTGTTCGGTGGCCGTAGACCGCCACGACCACGCTCAGGGCGGCGATCACGAGCACCCAGGGAAAGAGAAACCTCGTAGCCAGCTCTGGGCCGAGACCGGCGACCTGGAGGAGCTGCACGCCGGCGAGGGCCGCGATCACGGTGTCGACCGCGAACCATCCCACCCCGAGAAAGAGCGTCAGCACCGCGCCGGGATATGCCCCGCGGGTGCCGAAGATCCGGCGCGTGAAGACGATCTGCGGCTGGCCGGTCCTGGGACCGGTGTTGCTGAGCAGACCCAGGATCACGGCTCCCGAAAGGCTTCCGATCAGTACCGCGAGCAGCCCGTCCCAGACCCCCAGGCCGTAATACGTCGTCAGCAGGCTGGCCGTGAGCAGGCTGGCGTAATTGACGAAGGCCCCGGCCCAGAGAAATCCGAGTTCCCGGGGGTGGCCGTGGCGCTCACCATCCGGAATGGCATCGATGCCATGGGTCTCGACCTTGAGAAAGGCGTCCGACGACGAGCGGTCGGCGCCTACCCGTGCAGCCATTTCATCCCTCCGCTGGCATTACCCAGATCAGGTTCGAAGGGTTGGTGGAGCATTCCACCTCTCAGCGTTCCAAACGCACCCCGTTTGCTCGCTCGAGTATAGGTTCTTGAGCCCCTTCCGCTACCAGTAGCGCTCTTCGAGCCAGGGATCGGCGCTGTTGTTGTAGCCGTTACGCTCCCAGAACCCCAGCCGGTCGTGCTCCACCCATTCCAGCGCCTCGAGCCATTTGGCGCTCTTCCAGGCGTACTTCTTGGGCACGACCAGCCGAAGCGGGCCGCCATGATCGGCGGTGAGCTCCGCCCCGTCGTGACGATCGGCGATCAGGACGTCGTCATCTGCCAGCACCTCGACCGGGACGCTGGTCGTGTAGTTCGAGGCGCAATGCGCGATGACGTACCCGGCGCTTCCGCGCGGCTTCACCAATCCCACGAGGTCCTTGAACGCGACCCCCTCCCAGTTGTTGTCCAGCCGGCTCCAGGTGGTGACACAGTGCATGTCGGCCGTGATCGTGGTGCGCGGCAACGCCTGCACCTCGCTCCAGTGCAGGGTGGCGGGGGCGTCGACCTCGCCGTAAAGTCGCAGGGTCCACCGGCTCATGTCATACCGGGGCGGGCTCCCGTAGGAGAGGACCGGCCACTTCTGCGTCAGGACCTGCCCGGGTGGCAGCCGCCGGGGATCTTTGATGACTCGCGGATCCTGCTCCTGGTGCCGTGGGAAGAGCATGAGCCGCTTACTCCGCCTCCGTCGAGGGTTGCTTCAGCTCCTTCCGAAACTGGTCGAAGGCATCGACCACGACGTCGCTGACGCCATAAACGCTCAGGACCCGTTCCATGGCACCCTGGACGTCGGCCTCGGCCACGAGGTGAGTCTGCACCTCGTACCAGGGGACGACGTCGCCTTCGGCCGTCTTCCAGGCGCCATCATTCAGCGTGACGGGCACGAATCCGTGGGTATCGTCGGCTGGCGGTTCGGTCACCCACCTAATCTAGACTCCGCAGGGATGATTTTGTCAGCCGCCGCTCCAATTAGCAGCTGCCATGAGTGCGTGGCAGCCTTGACCGTGCCGCTCGCGCTCTTCCTGCTGCTCGCGGAGACCGCCGTCGGCGGCGCCGCCACCGTGGCCTACCTGCGCGTGACCGGAGGCCTCACCCAGGGTTTCCTTAAGTTCATCGCGGTCACCTACGCCATCGTCGGACTGCTGGCCTTTCTGACGGTGCTCGGGGGTCCCCCGGGCGCTTACCATGACCTGCTCGGGATCGATCGGACCGCGGCCGCGGCGCTTGTCGTCCTGCAAGGCGTCGTGGTCGTCGTACTCGTGTTGCACGTGGCGATCGTCTTCCGCCAGGGGTCACCGACGACCGCGAGCTGGCTCCTCACGCTTACGGCCTGCGTCCTGCTGCTGTTCGGGATTGCCCTGGCCCTGGCGCCACTCGCCGGATCGCCACTGGACGGGGCCGCGATCGGGTTAGCCGTCTTCCTCTCGGCCGCGGTGCTTGGGGCGGCGACCACTGGCATGTTGCTCGGTCACTGGTACCTCGTCACGCCGGCGCTGACGAACCGGCCGCTGCTGCGTGCCATTGTGGTGCTGCTGATCGGGCTGGTGCTCCAGGCGGTCACCTATCCGCTGATGCTGCGCGGCCTGGCCCACGGATCAGGCTCGCTCACCCATGCGCTGTCGATCAGCCCGCCGCTTTCGATCCTGTGGCTCCTTGGCGCGGTGGCTTTACCGCTGATCGCGGCCGGCCTGGCGCTGCCGACCTGCCGCCTTCGGTCCTTCACCTCGACGACCGGTCTTTTGTACCTGGCGATGATCGCGCTCCTCCCCGGCCAGCTGGTCGGCCAGCTGCTCTTTTTCGTCGCGGCAACCGGCTGACATTCCCGGTATCAGTTAGCGCCCGTTTCCGAGGGAGGGTTTCTCGGGCGGCGGATGGTTTGGCGTGCCCCCCCGACGCCTTTAGAATCCCCCGGACGGCGAGAAATCGCACAAGGGGGAACATCAATGTCACGTTCCGTAACGAAAACTACGCTCATGATCGTCGGGGTGCCGCTGGCTGTTCTGGCTTCGGTCAGCGCGCTGGTGTCGCCACCCGCGGCAAGCGTCGGCCACGGCCGCCTGCAGGCAACGGCGAACGTCGCGTTCAGCCGCGCGCGTCACGCCGGTGTCAACGATCCGAACCGGTTCGTTGACGATCTGCCGGTCCCGACGCCCCCACCTGCGCCAGTGGTTGCCGCCGCGCCACCCGCGGCACCCGCCCCGGCCGCCCCCGCCAGGCCGGCTCCCGTCTACCACCCGGCTCCGCCACCACCGCCCCGGCCCCCGGTCTCGTCCGTGGGTGGAGCGGCCGGCGTCGAATTTGCGCTGGTCAACCAGGACCGCGCCTCAAACGGGGTCGCCGGGCTGGCTTTCAGTGGCACCCTGGCACGGGTCGCCCAGTACCGCGCCCAGGACATGCTGAACCGGAACTACTTTTCGCACTATGACCCCTCAAACGGCCAGCTTGCCTTCGTGGAGCTGTTCCACCTGTGGGGCATCGGGTATTCGACCGCCGGGGAGAACATCGCCTGGTCAACCAATCCGTCGATGGCCCAGATCAACGTGATGTTCATGAACTCGCCGGACCACCGGGCGAACATCCTCAATGGCGCCTACCACCGGGTCGGAATCGGCGTTGCCTCCAACGGCTCGAAAACGATGGTGGTCGAAGTCTTCACCAACTAGGCCCCGGGGAGCCAGGACGGAATGTCCGGACCGGCTCCTGGGTTACTCTCTTTGTAGTCTTAAAGGGTCAAGGAGAGTTCATGAGCAAGCCAGTCCACGTCACAACCGCCAACTTCGAGGAGCAGGTCCTCCTTTCCGAGCAACCCGTCATCGTCGACTTCTATGCGGACTGGTGCGGCCCCTGCAAGATGCTGGCCCCGCTCCTGGACCAGATCGGCAACGAGCACCAGGACGTCAAGATCGCCAAGGTCAACGTGGACGAGGAGCCGGCACTGGCCGAGCGCTACCGGGTTCGCGGCATCCCTTACGTCGCGATGTTCCGGGACGGCAAGATCGCCAAGCAGGTCGTGGGCTACCAGCCCAAGGCCGCGCTCGAGGCGAATCTGGGCCTGACCGGGATCCGCGCCTAAGAGCGGGCTGACCGAACCGGGACGCAGGCGTCGCAGGGGCACAGCGCCCTGAGGAGCTTGAGGCCGTAGATGCCGGTGCTGTGCCCGTCCTTCCAGTAGGGGCGCAGGCCGAACAACCCGACCGGCTCGATGCTGTCGAGGGTGATCTGGTCGTCGGTCAGCTCGCTGGTGCTGGCCAGCTTGCCGGGTAGGCCGGCCTCCCCGGCGCACTCGGCACAGGGGCAGTTCCAGCGGAGCAGCTCGAACGGGTAGGCGGAATCGTGTCCGTCAGCCCAATTGATGGTCAGAAACTGACGTGGCCGATCGGCCAGGATATCGAGCGGCCGTTCGCGGTCGGCGTCGCCCTCGGTCAGGCGGCTTCTTCGCCGCCCGGCTCGAGCACCAGGTCGAGGTCCTGCCAGTTCGGCACGCGCCGCAACTCCGCCAGCGAGAGCATCACGCGGCCCTGGGCCTCAAACACGGCGTCGTGGACCACGTTGACGTCCTCCGCGTTGATCTCCTGCAGCCGGTCCCGCAGTTCGTGATCATGCCGCTGCGCGAAGGTCACGACCAGTTCCAGCGTATCTTCGGGCATCTCACGCTCTCCGGCCAGGCGCAGCTCTTCGAGTCGAGCCAGCAGCGTATCCAGCGCCGCCATCCGCCAGTAGGCCAGGCGAATCGGGGCGTGCGTCGCCTCGGCGGTCGCCGCGGCCTCGGACATCGCCCGAATTGCCGCTTCGTAGTGGCGCGCCGGCTCCATGGTTGGGGTCATTCGCTGTAGCACAATCACTCCTCTTGAACGCCCTGACGGGCCCATTCCCACACCCGACAAGCACGCCACTGGGCAAATCGCCCGGTGGCGCTGTCGAAATCGTGATAACGCAAATTGTAGGGTAGATTGACGACCCCGTCAATCGGGTGGGCGCCCTAGGCTTTGGACTCTCTGAGAAAGCCAGGCGCCTGTCCGCGAGGTTTCTCCCGGCGCAGGTAGATCCGGTCGGCGCCCCCAGCCGGTCCCGGCGGGAGGATGGTGAACAACTCGAAGCCCTCGTCGGCCAGCCGGTTCGCGTCGTCGACGCTGTCGACGACCTTGTATTCGAATCCCATCCACGCCATAGCATAGCGCGGCGTCAGCCGAGCTTGCCCAGCACGCGTATGCCGGAGGGCCCGCCGATGATGGCAGCCTGCGCGATGCGCAGGAAGATGCCGTGCTCCAGAACGCCGGGAATGGCGTGAAGTCGCGAGTCGAGCGACGCATCGACCGTCGCAAACGCCACGTCAAGGATCAGGTTTCCGTTGTCGGTTCGGTACGGCCCGTCGGGACCGAGCCGGAGGACCGGCTCGCCGCCAAGCGCAGCGACAGACTGGCTCGTTCGCTCCCAGAGGAAGGGCAGGATCTCGACCGGGACCGGCCCGCGGCCCAATCGCGCCACAACCTTGGTCTCATCGGCGATCAGCACGAACCGGCGGCTGGCATGAGCCACGATCTTCTCCCGGAGCAGGGCCCCGCCCCGCCCCTTGATGCAGTTGACAGCCGGATCGATCTCATCCGCCCCGTCGACGGTGAGGTCGAGCGGATGTTCGAGCCGGTCCACGAGGGGGATGCCGCAGTCATTCGCTCGGCGGCGGCTGTCGGTGGAGGTGACCACGGCGCGAACGTCGGTTCCGCGCTCCACCATGCGGCCCAGGCCCTCGATGAAATACCGTGCCGTCGACCCGGTGCCCAGCCCGACGACCATGCCCGGCTGGACGAGGTCGAGCGCTCGCTCGGCGGCCGCCTGCTTCTGCGCCTCCACCCCGGTTCCCGGATTCACCATTTACGTGATAGCGCCACTGTCAGGTAGAATAGAAATTGGTGCAGGCGCTCATGCATAGCTTCCCGGGAAGGGTCGTCCAGAAGTTCCTCGAAGACCAGGCGCCCAACTGGGCGGTCCTGATCGCGTGGAACACCCTCTTCGCGGTGTTTCCCATCGTAGTCTTTCTGGCTGCGGTGCTGGGCGTCGTCGCCGCCGTGATCGGTGAAACAAAGATGATCGCCTGCCAGGCCGTGGGTGGCGCGCACATCGCGGTGCTGGACTGCACCCTCTTGACGGCCTTGCCAGCCCAGACGGTCAGCGGCGCCTATGAAGCGATCAAGCATTTCGAAGCCCAGAAAGGTTTACTGATCGTCATCGGCGTCCTTGGTCTGCTGTGGGGCGGGTCGGCGCTCTTTGGCGCGGTGGAGCAGGCCTTTGCCGTGATCTACCACACCAAGCCGCGCGAGTTTCTGCCCCAGAAGCTGATGAGCATCGGCATGATCCTGTTGCTCACGGTTTTCGGGGGTTTGGCGATCGTGAGTTCCGTCGCGCTGCCCGCGATCCCGAGCATCCCTGGGGCGCCGGAGGCCCTGAAAGGCGGTCTCTCGCTTGTCGTCCAGGTGGTCGTCGGCTTCGTCTCCGGGTTCCTCCTGTTTCTGAGCATGTACTTCGTCGTCCCAAACCGACACCAACATGTGAAACAGGTATGGCCGGGCGCGGTCGTCGCGGGGGTCCTCTTCGAACTCGTCAGCCTCGTCTTCCCCCTCTATATCGGCCTGACCAACAGCGCCGTCACCTACGGAAAAACGTTCGGCCTCTTCTTCGTGGTGTTGACTTTCTTCTTCTTCTTTGGCCTGATCACGATGGTCGGCGTGGAGGTGAACAGCGTCCTCTATCCGGTGCCCATCGACCAGCCGGCACGCGGAAACACCATCACCGCGGCCCCGAAGACCGCACGGGACGCCGAAAAACGAGGGGCGCCGACGGTCGAGCCCTCGCCGAATGGGTCGCACGGGCCGGTGCGCAGCGGCGTGCGCGCCCGCACCGCGGTCTTGATGGCGGTGGGCGCCTCGGTGATCGGGGTCATCCTGGGCCGCCGGAGCGCCGGTACGGACTAAACCGGGAGCCCGGTTAAACTGATTCCTGTCGACACCCAGACGACAGGAGGAGTACTTGGCGGTTGAGGCGGTAACACCTTCACGGCCATCGTCAGCCAACGAGGCGTCGCCGGGCCGGGCATGGTGGATCGAGCCGGCTCTCACGGTCGTTTGCTACACCGCCTTTGTCGTCTACGCGAGCTGGTCGGTTTTTTCCGGCACTGTGGTGTTCTTCGATCCGTACGTCTCGCCGTTTTTCTCGACCTGGCTGGGTTTCGGGCTCATTCGCGTGCCGATCATCGGCCTGCTGATCCCCTTCCTGGCGGTCATTCCGCTGGGCTTGCGCGGCACCTGTTACTACTACCGTAAGTCGTATTTCCGCTCGTTTTTTTGGGACCCGCCAGCCTGCGCCATCCAGGAACTCAAGCGCGGAAAGTACCGCGGTGAGACGCGATTTCCGTGGGTCCTCAATAACTACCATCGATATTTCTTGCTGTTGAGCCTCGTCGTCCTGGTGTTTCTCTGGGCGGATGTGATCCGGGCATTCAGTTATCACGGCCATTTCTTTATCGGGCTCGGATCGCTCGTGATGCTGACCAACGTGGTCCTGCTGAGCCTCTACAGCCTGACCTGCCACTCATTTCGATACCTGATGGGCGGGCGGATCGACGCCTTCTCCCGCGTCCGTGGCGGCTTGTTCTGGCAGCGCATCACCATGACGCTGAATCGCTTCAATCCCTCCCACGGGGCGTTTGCCTGGTACAGCATGTTCTCGGTGGCGCTGACCGACGTGTACATTCGGCTTCTCATAGCCGGGGTGCTCCACGAACCGCGGTTGATTTTTTGATGGAAGCCTTCGAGACCCTGACGACCGACGTCCTCGTGATCGGGGCCGGCGGCGCCGGCATGCGAGCCGCCATCGAGGCAGCGGCTAAAGGAGCCCGAGTCGCCGTTGTCTGCAAGTCGCTCCTCGGCAAGGCGCATACGGTCATGGCGGAGGGTGGCGTGGCCGCGGCCCTTGGCAATGTCGATAGCGCCGATAACTGGCAAACGCATTTCCAGGACACCATGCGCGGCGGCCAGATGATCAACAACTGGCGGATGGCCGAGATTCATGCCAGGGAGTCACCCGACCGGGTCTACGAACTCGAGACCTGGGGAGCGATTTTCGATCGCACCCCCGATGGCCGGATCCTGCAGCGCGCCTTCGGCGCGCACACGTACCGGCGTCTGTGTCACGTGGGAGATCGCACGGGTCTCGAAATCATCCGGACCTTGCAGGACCGCGTGGTCGCGCTCGGCATCGAGGTGCACATGGAGGTCACGCTCACCAGGCTGCTCAAGGACGGCCACCGGATCAGCGGGGCCTTCGGCTACAACCGGGTCGACGGGCGATTCCTCGCGTTCAAGTGCAAAGCCGTCATCGTGGCCACCGGGGGCTGGGGACGGCTCTACAAGGTGACATCAAACTCCTGGGAGGGAACCGGTGACGGCGTCGGCATGGGCTACGAGGCCGGCGCCGAGATCCTCGACCCCGAGATGGTGCAGTTCCACCCGACCGGCATGGTGTGGCCGCCCGGGGTCAAGGGAATCCTGGTTACGGAGGCCGTCCGCGGCGAGGGCGGATATTTGACCAACCGGGACGGCAAGCGCTTCATGCTCGACTACGACCCCAAGAAGAAGGAGCTTTCCTCCCGCGACGTCGTCGCCCGCTCGATCTACAAGGAAGTGCAGGCCGGCCGCGGGACCGAGCACGGGGGCGCGAATCTCGACGTCCGGCACCTCGGCGCGGAACGGATCAAGAAAAAGCTTCCGTCCATGTACGAGCAGTTTCTGCGCCTGGCCGATGTCGATATCACCCGGCAGCCAATGGAGGTCGCCCCCACCATCCACTACGCCATGGGCGGACTGTTGGTCGAGGCGGAGACTGGCGCCACCACGGTGCCGGGCCTGTACGCAGCGGGGGAAGCGGCCGCCGGGCTCCATGGATCCAACCGCCTCGGTGGTAACTCCCTGTCGGATCTCCTGGTCTTTGGTCGGCGTGCCGGGGCCGCCGCCGCCCTCTATCAGCATGAGGTTTCCCCGGGGACCCTTGACGAAAAGCAGATGGCGATGGAGCAAGACGTTTTGCTGCGGCCGCTCGCCGGGGGCGGCGCGGAGAATCCCTACCTGCTCCAGCAGGCGTTGCAAGAAGCGATGCAGGATGGCGCCGGCCTGGCGAGAAACGAGGCGGCGTTGACCACCTGCCTCAACAAGGTGCTGGAGCTCCGAACGCGCGCGGCGCGGATCCATGTTCCCGGCTCACGACGGTACAACCCGGGCTGGCATACGGCGCGAGACCTTCGGTTCATGCTGACGATCGCGGAGGCCATCGTTCGGGCGGCCATCGAGCGAAAGGAGAGCCGGGGAGCCCACTGGCGCCTCGATTACCTCGAAAAGGACCCGGCCTTCGGCCGAATCAACCTGCTCGCCTACAACGATCGCGGCACCATGAAGCTCAAGCGGCGGCCCGTGCCGGAGATGCCCGCCGAGCTTGCCCGCCTCTTCGAGGAAAAGGCCGCCCAGGGCGTCCCCGCGTGAGCGACAATGGGTCCGTCGTCCTGCAGGTCTACCGGGGAGACGACACCGGTGGCCAGGAAGTGCGCTT
Organism: Candidatus Dormiibacterota bacterium; assembly: GCA_036732165.1. GTDB lineage: Bacteria > Chloroflexota > Dormibacteria > CF-121 > CF-121 > JALYYC01. The sequence goes on from DAINCX010000002.1 coordinate 127,771, forward strand.
CGAGGTGCCCGCCATCGAAGGGATGGTCGTCCTCGACGCCATCCATTACGTGCAGGCCAATTTCGCGAACGACCTGGCTTGCCGCTGGAACTGCAAGGCGGCGAAGTGCGGCTCCTGCAGCGCCGAGATCAACGGCCGGCCACGCTTGATGTGCAAGACCCGAGTTGACGAGTTCCCAAACCAGGAAATCCATGTCGGGCCGATGCGGACCTTCCCGCTGATCAAGGACCTGGTGACGGACGTGTCCTGGAACTACAAGGTCAACCAGGAAATTCCGCCGTTTACGCCGGCCGCGAACGAGCCGGTGCCCTATCGGATGTTGCCGCAGGATACGGAGCGGGTCTACGAGTACCGCAAGTGCATCGAATGCTTTCTCTGCCAGGACGTGTGCCACGTGCTCCGCAACCACGACGATAAGTCGCTCTACTACGGGCCCCGCTACATGGTGCGGATCGCGGGACTCGAAATGCATCCGCTGGACACGCAACGGCGGACCGGGCTCCTCCACGGAAAGGCCGGGGTCGGGATGTGCAACATCACGAAGTGCTGCCAGGAAGTGTGCCCCGAGCACATCAAGATCACGGATAACGCCATCATTCCGCTCAAGGAACGCATGGCGACGGACACGTACGATCCCATTGTCCGGATCGCGCGCAAGCTGCGACCCGGCGCGGCCCACGCTGGGACGACGGCCGATGGGGAGGCGGCGGGCCGCCCGCCGGAGAGATTTGAAGTCAAAGACGTGATTCGGCTCCGGGACCGCTCGCATTCGCTGGCCCGGGTCGGCCGCGTTCTGCCGAACGCACAGATCGAGGTCTGGGTGCTCAAAATGGGCGGCAGCGTCCAGCAGTGGCGCGGCCCGAAGGTCGTCGCCGCCAGCGATGTGACCAACAACTATGGCCCGCTCGACGAAGTGGGGATCGGCAGCAAGCTCAGCGAGCACATCTAGTCAGTCGCACCGGCCGCCGGCGAGATCTCGCGACTCACGGTGATGCCGCAGCGCTCTGGGTAAGTGACAGGCAGCTGTCACCGGCGTGCCGCACGATGGCAGCATGGCCGCGTCCGGCGTTCGCGATGGCTCGTCGGTGATGACGGAGGTCCTGGCGGCCGCCGACAACCTGCAGCACGCCGTGGCGCGGATGCGAGCGGCGCTTGGCAGGGCGCAGGGGACGGCGCTGGGGGAAGGGCTGATCAAGATTCGCGAAGCGGGCATCGATGCCCTGGAAGCCGTCTTCGCCGAGGGGCTGCGGCGCTTTGACCAGTCCGGTGAGTACGCCGCCGACGGCGCCGTCGACCTGGTCGCGTGGCTGCGCTGGAAGTGCAAGCTCTCCGGGGCGGCCGCCGCCGAGCGGCTCACGATCAGCCGCCAGCTGGAGCAGCTGCCTGCCACGCAGCAGGCCTTTGCCAGCGGCGACCTCGGGTACCACCACGTGTCCTTCCTGGCCCGCACCGCGGATCACGTGGGCGCGGCTGCGGTCCGCCAGTCCGAGGCCAAGCTACTGAAGGCGGCCGGGACGATGGACCCGGGCCGGTTCACCGGCGTGCTCAAGGATTTCGAGCACCGGGTCGACGCGGCGGGCGCGCTCGCCGAGGCCAACCGGGCCTTCGAGCGGCGTTATTTTCATGTCTCAGAGCCGCTCGACGGGCTGGTCCGGCTGGACGGCCTGCTCGATGCCGAGGGGGGCGCGATGATCACGACGGCCCTCAACGCCCTGCTGGGGCCGGCTGGGAGAGCCGAGACGCGGACCGCGGGTCAGCGGCGTGCGGATGGCCTGGTGGAGCTGGCGCGACCGAGAACCGGCGGGTCAGGCGACGGGGCCGGGCCGCGGCCGCACCTGGTCATCCGGGCCAGCCTCGAGACGCTGGCTGGAACCCATGGCGCGGGCGCTGGTGCGCTGGAATGGGGCGGCACGGTGCCGGCCGAGACGGTCCGCCGGCTGGCGTGCGACGCGGCGCTGACCCGGATCACGGGCAAGGGCGAGCTGGACGTGGAGATCACCCGGGCCACGCGCACCATCCCGTCGGCGACCCGGCGGGCGCTGGCAGCGCGCGACCAGGGCTGCGTCGCGCCGGGCTGCGGCCGGCCACCGCAATGGACCGACGCGCATCACGTCAAGCACTGGGTCGAGGGGCGGCGAGACCACCATGTCGAACCTGGTCCTGTTGTGCCGGCGACCCCACCGGATGGTTCATGAAGAGGGCTGGGAGGTACGGAGATCGACCGATGGCACGTGGGCGCTCAGTCGGGCAATTGCGGCGCACGCCCGCTCGGCCTGAGAGGCAGCGCGAGCTGAGGGCGATCGGCATGGGGCCAGGAGTCTCAGCCGAGAATGTTGAAGTTTGGGCCGTGAAGGACTCGGACCTTCGACCAACCGGTTATGAGCCGGCCGCTCTAACCACCTGAGCTAACGGCCCTTCGATATCGCTATTTTGCCTGTCGCCCGTACTGGAAGGCCGAACGGCTCGACAGACTCCGTAAAGATATCCGCAGGCATGCTCGCGAGCGGGTCCCGTACCGCGAACTCGAATGGAACGAGGCGTCGCAACGATGCAAGGTCCTGGCCTGGCGCAATCTCGAGCAACTCGAGGCCTGCGTTAGCGAGTTTGAAGACGGCTCGGTCAGTCACGTACAGGACTTGCTGATTGTTCTTTCTTGCCTGGTCGGCACTGAAGGTCAGGTGCTCGACGTCTGGGACAAACTTCTCGTTGCGGCCCTCCAGGGTGAAGCAGAAACAGACGAGCCTCGCACTTTGGGTGATATCGATGAACCCGCCGGCGCCGATGATGCGGCCGCCCAGGCGGCTGACGTTGACGTTGCCGAGCCTGTCGACCTGGCCAGCGCCCATGAACGTCGCGTCCAGGCCACCGCCGTTGTAAAAATCAAACTGGCTCGCATGCGGAATGATCGCCGTCGGGTGCGCCGTAATCCCAAAGTCGACTCCGCCGGCAGGCACACCGCCATACACGCCGGATTCCACCGTCAGGGTGATCGCCTTCGAGAGGCCGGCTTCGGCCAGGGCCGGCCCCACGGTGTCCCCCGGAATGCCGGTGCCGATATTCACGACATCGCCCTGGTGTAAGTACCTGATCGCGCGACGCCCGATCGCCAGCCTGGTCGAATACGGCGCCCGTGGGAGCTCGTCGCCCGTCGCAGCCGCCACGTAGACAGGATCAAAGTATGTCCCGTCAGTCTGCCGATGCTGCCGCTCCGGCTCTGGCGCCTCGACGACGAGATCGACCAGTGCGCCGGGGACGGTCACCTGCCGCGGTGGAATCGTGCCACGAGGCACGAGCTTCTTAGCCTGGCAGATAACGGTGCCGCCCGAGTTGTGCGCCGCCTGCGCGATCGCCAACGCGTCGAGCATGACGGCCTCGTCATCGTGCGAGCAGTTGCCATCTTGATCGACCGAGCTGGCGCGAAAGATGCCAATGTCGATCCGGAAGCTGCGATAGAGAATATATTCCTGGCCGTCGATCCGCTCGATGGCGACGTAGTCCGGCGCATGGTCTTTAGCCGGCTGATTGACTTTGCCGCCGTCGATCCGCGGATCGACGAACGTGCCCAGGCCGATGCGTGACAGGTTTCCCGGACGGCCCGCTGCGATCGCGCGATAGAGCGTCGCCAGTTGTCCCTGGGGCAGGCAGATGGCCTCAGCCAGGCCCTGGCCAAGAAACGCGGACATGCGCGGCATCAGCCCCCAGTGCGACCCGACGATCCGCTTGGCGAGCCCCTCGACCGCGAAGTGCTCAAAGCCAATTTTGCGATTCGACTGCCCGGCAGCATGAACGATCGTTAGTTCCCCGGGATGGCCGCGGTCGCGAAAAGACTTCTCGATGGCCTCGTAGAGGGCCTCGGCGACACCCATGAGCGTGAAGCCATCCACCGCAATCGTGGCGCCGTCCGGGATCGCGGCGACCGCGTCGGCCAGGCCGACCAGTCTCACAGGACGTAGCCGCCGCCAACGTTGATGACCTCCCCCGTCACATAGCCAGCTTCGTCAGACGCCAGGAAGGCCACGACGGCGGCCACGTCGGCTGGCTGTCCCATTCGGCCCAGTGGGATCTTGGCGACCTGCTGCTCCCGGATTGCGTCCGGGATCCCACGGGTCATCTGCGTGTCGATGAACCCCGGACAAATCGCATTGGCCGTCACCTGCGACCGGGCCAGCTCCTTGGCCGCGGTCCGGGTCAGCCCGACCACCCCGGCCTTGGCGGCCGCATAGTTCGCCTGCCCCACGTTTCCCATCCAGCTGGCCGAAGCAATATTCACAATCCGACCCGAGCCCGCCGTGCGCATCAGCCGGCTGGCGGCGCGGGTCATGTAGAAGACGCCGCTCAAGTCGACGGCCAGCACCTGCGCCCACTGGTCGTCGGTCATCTTATGCAGCATCGCGTCCCGGTTGATGCCGGCATTGTTCACCAGGATGTCCACGCGATTGAAGCGCGCCTGGACCGTACCGACCAACGCATCACAGTCAGCAGAACTCGTCACGTCGAGGCGGAGCCCGATCGCGCCCCTGCCACATTCCGCGGCGACGCGCGTCGCGTCAGGTTCATTGACGTCGGCACAGACGACCGTTGCGCCTTCCAGGGCCAGCTTGCGGGCGATCCCCTCGCCGATGCCGCGCCCGGCGCCCGTAACGATCGCGATCCTTCCTTCGAGTTTCAGTCATCAGATAGTAACCCGCCGCCGAGACACGAAACACCGACGTAACGGCTCGCCAACACTGGTCTCAACGCTACCGAGGCCGCAAGGCTGGGCCACTAGCTTGAGAGCAACTCCTGCCATGAACCGGCTCACGACGATCGCCTGCGGCGGCGTCATCGGCGTGACCGTGGCTGGAGGGCTCCTGGTGGGCCCGAGCCGAAGCGCCTCGTTAGCACTGCCGGCGCAGGCAACCCCGATGCCAGTCGACCCAACGCTGCCATCCAACGGGGCGCGGCGATCATGGAACCTGGTCAGCCAGCCGCAGAACCAACCAGCGCCTTCGCCAGCCGAGATTTATGTCGAGTACTCGCCTCCGGCCCCTGCGCCGACGGCGACCCCGGTGGCCGTCCCGGTCCCGGCGCGACGACCGGTGGCCGTGGCTCGGCCCTGGTCACCGCCTGCCGGGTACGTCACCATCAATGTGCCGGCTTACCGGCAAGCCATGGTGCTGGATTGTGAGACCAGTGCGCTTCGTATGGGCCTCGCGGCCTACGGTCATTACTACAGCGACGGCGCTCTTTTCGCGCTCGAGAGCCCTGATACGAGGGCGCCGATCGTGGGTCCGGGTCACACCGTCGTGCAGTGGGGTGACCCGTACACGAACTTCGTCGGGAACGTCAACGGCAGCGACACGACGCCGACCGGCTATGGCGTCTACTGGCCGGTGATCCTGTCGATCGCCCGCTCGCACGGCGTCCCGAACGCCACCGGCGGCGAGGGCTACGCGCCGGGGACGATCTATAACGCCCTGACAGCCGGCCATCCGGTCGAAGTCTGGGTGGAGACGAACTGGATGCGGCCCCGCTTGGGAACCTGGACCGCGTGGGACGGGCGCAAGGTCCGGTACTCGTTCGTCGAGCACGCGGTCATTCTGAGTGGCGTCTCGGCGAGCCAGGTCCGCATCAACGATCCGCTGCATGGCACCCAGTACTGGGTGAGCAAGTCCCAGTTCGAAGCCAGCTGGCGCGACTTCAACGATATGGCCGTTATTTTTCAGTAGCCGGACAGACCGGAGTTAGTTCTCCGGCGCGAGGTATCGTAGCGCGATGCGAACCGGCGCATGCCGGGTTTCATGCAGGAGAGGGACTTCAGCGGCCGATAGCAGGCCCAGCCGCCGCACCAGGAATGCCCACGCGAGCGTGGTCAGGCCCGTCCCCAGCACGGCAAGAATGATTAATCCCCGCGATGGCAGCCGCACGAAGGCCAAAGGCACCAGCAATACGTACGGCGAGGCGGCCAGGAGGGCACGGGCGGCATAGTCCCACGGGATCGCCAGCGTCTCCCCGGCGAACAGTCGCCACGCGAGAAACGACAGGGCGAGCGTCAGCGCGGTGGTCAGGCCCACGGCCGCGACGGCGCCCGACAGGCCAAAACTCTGGATCAGCCACAGGTCGGCGAGCGCCGCGAAGCCGACCTGAACGATGGTCACCAGGGCGTTCAACCAGGCCAGTTCCCGGACCCTCACCACCAGGCCCCATGGGGTCGCCAGCAGGGCCGCGACAAAGAACAGGAGCATGACCGGCGCAATTCGCTCGGCCGGAGGCAACCGACCGCCGGTATAGACGCGGATCACGGGTCCGAGCAAGGCCCCGCCGGCAAAGGCGAGCGGGAACGCCACCAGGAAAATGCCCTTGTAAAAGGCGACGACGGCGGCGCGCACCCGAGCCACCTCCTGATGCGCGCCTTCGAGCGTGCCCACCACCCAGGCGCCGGTTAACAGACTTGGGATCAGGGCCACCAGCCGCTGGGGGATGTTGTAGCCGGTGTCGTAGTAGGCAACCGCGGTCGAGCCGGTGAATCGAAGCAAGAAAATATTCTCAAACTGCAACCCGACGGCGGACGCGATCAACAGGCTCGGTAACCAACCGCTCGCGTACACAAGCAGCCGCCGCCAGCCGATCCGGTCCCCCGCGACGCCCTCCGCCCGGCGGATACGCCGGAGCAGCAGCACGAGGTAGAAGAGCGCCAGGGCCGTCTGGCCCACGGCCCCGGCGACCAGGACTGCCTCGAGGTGCCCTCCGCGCCGCAGGAAAATCACCGCCAGGCCGAGCGTCAGGGCGCCGGCGACCGGGGTGGCGATCGCCTGGCTGCGCATGTCGTAGATCGCAACGAGAGCAAATGACAGCACGCCGACGGCAATCCCGCCCAGCAATAAGACCGTCCCCAACGCCAGGAGATCGCCCACGTGGGCATTGAGCAGCTTATCGATCGTTGGCCGCAACAGCCAGATAGCTAGGCTGGTAAGAGCCCACACGCCGACCACGGCCATGGCGCTCTTCCGAAGGAGATCCTGGGCGGCGGCGCGGTCGCGTCGCGCCAAAAGCTCAGGTAGATACCGTAGAAGCCCCTGGTCCTGGCCGAAGGTCGCCAGCAGCGCGATGTAGACAAGAACGCTCAACACAAATGTGTATCGGCCGTACTGGTCAGCGGGAAGCTGGCGGATCAGGAATGCGCCCAGCGCCAGCGTGGCGACCGCGCTGGTCGCGCGCCAGGCGATCGTCCACCCGACCAGGGCCGTCGCCCGATCGGCGAGGCCGGGCAACGCACCCACGGGCTTGGCGCCGGCGGCCGGCTGGTCCAGGTTCGGCATTGCTCGCGGGATTATAAGCACGTACGCGTTAGAATCCGCCGCGATGTTCCTCTGGGCGGACCTCGTGGCCCTCGTCGGCCACCCTGTTCGGGCGCTTCCGGCGATCGACAGGGAACGGCGCGGGGTCCACGGAGCCGTCGCGCTTGGCCTCTCGGTGCTGATCCCGGCGATCCTTGCCGAAGTGGCCGCCTTTGCGCCCTACCGGCCCCCCGCCGGACTTGGCTCGCTCCCCTCGCTGACGGCACAGGGCGCGGACATCTACGCTCGCTGGGTCTACCAGCACCGGATTGTCCTCCCAATTTACGAAGTCCTCGCAGGGGTGTTCCTCTGGCTGCTGGCGGCAGCCGCGATTCACGTCGCCGCCCGAGCGCTCAACGGTCGCGGCGACCTGGCCGGCTTCGTGAAGCTGGCGGGATTTGTGGCCCTGGTGGGGCTGGTCTCGGTGCCGCTTACGGCCTTGCAGGCCATCGCGCGGCTCTCGGCCAACCCACGCGCCGAGCTCTCCATCGGTTCGGCTGCCGCTGCCGTGGGCATTGGCGTGTTCGTTTGGCAGAACGTGCTGCTCGTGCTGGCGGCGCAAGCCCATTACGGGTTATCGACCGAGCGCGCTGTCACCGCGGTGTTGGGACCGGTTGGTTGCCTGGTCGTCATCTTGTTCGCACTGATTGTCATTGCGACGATCGCGACGGTGCTGATACGCCCGCTGGGATCGCTATGACCGTGGACCGCTTTCCGCCCGATTTTCTGTGGGGAACGGCGACGGCCGCCCACCAGGTCGAGGGTGGCAACCACGGGAACGACTGGTGGGCCTGGGAGTCGCAAGCGGGGCATATTAAGAACGGCGATCGATCAGATCCGGCCTGCGATCACTACAAGCGCTATCGGGAAGACTTCAAGCTCCTGGCGGGCCTGCACCAGAACGCCCATCGGCTGTCGCTCGAGTGGAGCCGGATCGAGCCGCAGCCCGGAGAATTTTCATCCGACGCGATCGCGCACTACGCCGACGTCCTCCGGGCGCTGCGCGCCTCGGGCATGCGGCCGGTTGTGACCCTCCACCATTTCACGAACCCGACCTGGATCGCCGAGGCGGGTGGCTGGGATGCGCCGGCGACCGCGGAGCGTTTTGCCATCTTTGCCGACCGGATGATGGTCGAGCTTGGAGACCTGGCCGGGGACTGGGTGACGATCAACGAGCCGACCGTCGTCGCCTACCAGGGCTTCGTCCGCGGAGAGTGGCCGCCCGGGCGGCGCAGCATGGGCGCGGCGGCTCGGGTGCTGGTCACGCTGCTTCGCGGGCACTGGCTGGCGTTTGAGCGCATGAAGCAACGGCGTCCGGACGCCCAAATTGGCCTCGCCCACCACCTGCGGATCTTCGACGCGGCCCGGCGCTTCGCGCCGCAGGACAACCTGGTCGCGTGGGCGTTTCAGCGCGTCTTCAATGAAACGATGCTGCGCTCGCTCCGAGAGGGCCGCTTGGTTTTTCCGTTGACCCGAGCTGGGAAGGCCTCGGGGCCCAGGCCCAGCCAGGACTTCATCGGGCTCAACTACTACACCCGCGAGCTGGTCCGGTTCAATCATCGATATAGGGGCGAGCTCTTCGGTGAGCGCGTGATCAAGGACGGTCTTACCCGGTCAGACCTTGACTGGGAAATCTACCCGGAGGGCCTGTTCCGGACGTTGATCTGGCTGCGACGCGAGCGGCTGCCCATCCTGGTGCTGGAGAACGGCATCGCCGACCGGGACGACGACCTGCGGCCGGAGTTCATCCGGGCCCACGCGAGGGCCATGCTGCGCGCCCTCGATGCGGGCGTGCCACTGCGTGGCTATTTTCATTGGACGTGCTTCGATAACTTCGAATGGGCCGAGGGCTACTCCGCCCGGTTTGGCCTGATCGCCAACGATCTGAAAACTCAAGAGCGTCGCCTCCGGCCCAGCGCCCGCGTCTTCGCGGAGCTCTGCCAGAGCGGCGTGGTCCCGCCTAGCGCTGAACCGCTGCCGGCGCCCGCTGGCCACTCGGAGCCCGGCGGCCCACCCGATCTGCGCTGAGTCGTTCCGCCCGAGCGAGGGGATCCCCAACGACAAACCGTTCCTCCATGACGGCGATGGCGCGGCCATCGACCTCGAGTTCCGCGGCGAGCCGGTAGAGACCGTCCGCGTGCAGGCGGATCAACGGCTCGGCGACGACGGTGGCGGGGTCGAGCTGGTCTGGAATCGTGACCAAGTCCTGGCCGCGAAATCGCCGGCGGGCAAACCAGCCTCGAGCCGCCCGCCACCAGCCGGCGTCCGGCCCGCGCTCCCGTTCCACTCGCCAGCGCAGTCGGGCAAAACCCTCCCGAATTGGGTCATCGTTCACGATCACCAGCCGCAGTCGGTAGAGCCGGCCACGGGCGAGCCGAACCAGGGCCCCATTGCCGGTTGTTTCCCCGTCCGGGAGATCGACCGTCAAGAGGAGGGGGGCAAAGGCCTCGGTGACCGCCCGGTAGGCCCGCTTCGGCCGGCGCGCATGGTCAATGACGGCCGAGGATATCCCCGGGAAACAATCCACCAGCTGCGAGATCAATACGCCGCCACAGTGGGCGAATTTCTGCTGCCGGAGCTGGATGATGCAAAAGCGCAACAGCTGCGCCTGGAACTCCTGGCCGGCCCGGATATACGCGTCACGGCTGGGATGTCCTGACGGTGGTCCGACGCCGCTGCGGGCCCATTCGTCAGGGTGGTAGCCGGCGTACCGCCATCCGGCATCGTCGTCCGCGACCGGCCAATTGCGATTGAGGTGGCGCCAGACTGGCGAGTTCGCATTGGGCAGCGCCTGGGCCCCGACCTCGCTGACAAAGCGGGGGCCATCCTGACCGAGCTGTCGCCAGTCGCCGCCCGGTGCCAGCGATAGGTGCGCATCCTCGTCGCCCGAAGCCGTGATCGTGGGCCGGGACGGATCGAGCTGCTTGATCAGGGCGAGCGCTTCTTCATCGACGTCGCGGTTGAGCTGCTCCGTATGCCGCTCGCCCAGCCAGGTCAGCGCCCGGCACCAGGGCGGTTCCGCGTGGACCGCATAGGCCGCTACGGAAGGATGATTGAACAGGACGTGCACCGCCTCCTCGACCTGGGACAGCACCGCCTCGCGAAAGAAGGCGAGGGCGCGAGGGTCCCCGCGGTGCACGTAGGAGGCGACCAGCGGCATATCCTGCCAGACCAGCAGGCCACTCCGATCGGCGGCGCCGTATACCGAGGGCGGCTCCAGGTGTCCAGGCAGGCGAAGCATGTCCATATTGGCCTGGCGTGCCAGGGCAAGGTCTGCCGTCACCCGCTCGTCAGTGCTGGCGTCGAGAAAGAACTCGCTGACGTAATTCGCTCCCCTCATGAACATCCGGCGGCCGTTGACCGCGAAGGTCCATCCCTCGGCGCGGGTTTGCAGGGCCATGTCCCGGATGCCAAAACTTTCTTTCAGCGTGGCACTCCGACGTTCATCGGCGGTTACATCCACCTCGGCCCGGTACAGGGCAGGCCGCCCGTGGGCCCATGGCGACCACAACCGCGGGTGCGGTAGGGCGAGCTCGACGACGACATCCTGGACCTCGTGGCCGGCAAGCCGCAGGGCCCGTTTCATTTCCAGGGGCGGCCCGCCCTCGAAGTTCTCCGGACTGACGCGAATGGCCAGCTCGCCCGTCATGATGCGCCCGTCGAGATTTCGAAGCCGGAGGCGAAGAGCCAGCCGCGCCAGGTCACCGTCCTCGACGCGCGGCTCACAATGCAGCCATTCGGCGACCACGTGGCCGACCTGCTCGATCAGGACCGGACGCCAGAGACCCATCGGCACATGCCAGACGTATTGCTCGCCGAGCTGGCCCAGTTCCCGGCTCGGGTAGGGTTTTTCGTCCCAGTCATTGAAAATGCCCATCACGTGACGCTTCGCCGCCAGGTCGAGTTCGACCGGCGCCTCGATGCAGACGGCCAGCACGTTCTGATCCAGCAGGAACGACGACAGGTCGAAGCTGAACGGCGCGAAGTATCCGTAGTGGCTTCCCAGCAGACGTCCGTTAAGCCAGACATTGGCCACCAGGAACGCGCCCTCGAATCGAAGCAAGGTCCGCTGGCGGTGTTTCGGCCGTGGAAATCGCAGCCGGTACCAGATCGCTTCGTTGCCCGCCGTTGCGCCGAGGAGCCGCGGCACCGCCACCGGCGCCCAACCGTCGTCGTCAAAATCCAGGTGGGCGAAGCCGCGATCTTCGCCTTCACCGAGCGTCGCAATCGACATCCGCCAGCCCGCGCTCAACTCCTGGCGGTTCAGCGCCTGGACCGGGATCAGGGATAGGCAGTCATTCAGGGACAAGTCAGGGTTCTCGCACTATCTTGCCGGCATCGTACCGTCTACAGACCGGATTCGGTAAAACTCGGCCGACCGGTGGAAAACGTCCGTATAGCCAGTTTGCAAATGTTGCTCCAGATCATCGATCCGGGCCGCTTCCAGGAGCACGATCACACAGCCGCCAAAGCCGCCCCCCATCATTCGCGCTCCGATCACCCGGGGGACCTCCCGAGCCAGGCCGACCAGGGTATCGAGCTCAGGGCAACTGACGGCAAAATCCGTGCGCAGACTCTCATGTGAGGCGTCCAGCAACGGCCCGAGCGCGTGGGCGTCCCGACGGCGCAGCGCATCGGCCGCGGCCAGAACCCTGCGGTTTTCAGTCACGACGTGGCGCGCCCGAGATCGTTCGACGCGGTCCGGGATCCGCTCGAGGTCAGCCTCGGTGGCGTCCCGCAGGCTCCCCAGGCCCAGCGCGGCCGCGGCCCGCTCGCACTCGAGCCGCCGCTCGTTATAGCCAGACGACGCCAGCTGATGCCGAACCCGAGTATCGGCAAGCAGCCAGCCATACCGTCCATCGGGCAGGGGCAGGTCTTGATAGGCAAGCGACCGGCAGTCAAGGAGAATCGCGTTCCCCGCTCGGGCCAGAAGGGCAGTGAACTGGTCCATGATGCCGGTCCGCGCGCCCACGAACTGGTTTTCCGCTTGCTGGCACAGCCGGGCGAGCTCGGCCGGCGTCATGGTGATGCCCCGCGCCGCCAGCAGGGCCGCCCCGAGTGCCACCTCGAGCGCGCCCGAGGAGCTCAGCCCGGACCCGACCGGAAGGTCCGCGACGACGACGGCATCGAAACCCGGTCCGGCGCCAAATTGCGCGTCGATCTCCCGGGCCACGCCGACCACGTAATCGGACCAGGCCCCCTGCTTTCGCTCGGGGAGGCCTTGAAGCCGCACCGCCGCCGGGTAACGATCACTGTGTAAGACCACTTCGGCGTCGCGCCGGGCACGCAGCGCGACGGCCACGAACCGGTCGATCGCCGCCGGCAGCACCCATCCCTGGTTGTAGTCCGTGTGCTCCCCGATGATGTTCATCCGGCCTGGAGCCACCGCGACCGCGGCGGCGGGGTAGCTGAACAGATCTCGGAAAAGCTGGCGGGCGCGCTCGTCGAGCTGATGAGCGGCGCTCACGCGAGCCGATCGAACAGGAGCGCGAGACCCGCCTGGGCGTTATCAGCCATGGGCAAGCCCGGCTCGATCATGTCGCGCCCGATCTCGAGGGCGATCGGCCTGAGTGTCGTCTGCGGGTCTGACTCTCCGCAGACCGCGATCAGACGGCGTCGTGGAATCAAGAACTAGATCGTTCTCAGCGGGATGAAGCTCGACTGCTTGAAATTCCGGATGCTGACCTGGGCGGCCAGATGTGAGGCCACCTCTCGGTAGACGGCCGCCAGCGGCGACTGGGGGTCGCTGATCATCAAGGGCACCCCCGGGCCACCGCCCTCTCGAATCTTCTGATCGAGCGGGATCTCGCCAAGGAACGGGATCTGCATCCGTTCCGCAAGCGCTCTGGCACCGCCGTGGCCAAAGATTTCGCTGCGTTCGCCACAGTGCGGGCAGATGTGGTAGCTCATGTTCTCAACCAGCCCCAGGTTTGGCACCTTCAGGGTGTTGAACATCTGGATCGCGCGACCGACATCGGCGGTCGAGACGTCCTGCGGCGTCGAGACGACGACGGCGCCGGTCATGGGGATGCTCTGTGACATGGTCAGTTGCACGTCGCCAGTCCCGGGCGGCAGATCAACGACCAGGTAGTCCAGCTCGCCCCAGTTGACGTCAAAGAGGAACTGCCGGACGGCACCGGAGAGCATCGGTCCGCGCCAGATCGCCGGCTTATCCGGCTCGATGAAAAAGCCGATGGAAATGATCTTGATCCCGTAACGCTGAATGGGGATGATTTTCTCGTCCTGCGCGTAGGGCTTTTCGTGCTCCGCGCCCAGCAGGATGTGCACATTCGGCCCGTAGACGTCCGCATCAAGGACGCCGGTCCGCGCCCCCAGCTGCGAGAGCGCGATCGCGATATTGACGGCGCAGGTGGATTTTCCAACGCCCCCCTTCCCCGCGCCGACCGAGACGATGTTTTTGACCCCCTCGACCTGCTGCTTCTGCGGAATACCGCCGGTCCGCGAGACCTGGGCATCCCACGTGATCTTCGCCTTCGGCGAGCCCGGCAGGGTGGCCAGGGCCGCATCGATGTCGTCATGGATCCGGTTCTTCAAGGGGCAGGCCGGGGTGGTCAGGACCACCCGCATACCGATCGTCTGGGCGTCGAGCACCGCGACATCCTGGAGCATCTTGAGCTCCAACATCCCTTTGTGGAGCTCCGGGTCCTTGACGATAGCGAGCGCCTGAAGGACCGTTTCTTCAGTCAGGAGAGTTACCGCCACGACATCATTCTACTTGGCTCGACATGGCTGCCGGGCGCTCACCCGCCCTTGCGAATGTAGCCCAGGATGATGTCGTCGATCAGGCGTTCAACGGGCGCCAGATCGTCGGTGAACACGATGCCGTTCGGACGCATGACCCTGAGGTTTCCCGCCGCGATGGCATCGTCGACGATTGGCTTCAAAAGCGCGTTCGCGTTCGCCTGCGCCGACGCCTGGGTCCTGAAACTGTCGACCGTCGCCGGCGCGGAGGTGGCGAACAGCAAGCTATTCGTAAAGTGATGCGCGGTGTCGAGCACGAAGACCCTGGGAAAGACGGCCGTCAGGGTCCCCCCGAGCGCATCCACCAGTCGATAGTCCGTGGCCGTTCGGCCGACGTTGATCACCAGCACGCCGCCTGGATTGAGGTGGGTTTTCGCGCTTTCGAAAAACTCGCGCGTGGTCAGGTAGAACGGGATATACGGCTGGCGGTAGGCGTCGACCAGGATGACGTCGTAGCGCGCGTGCTCGGTGGCCATCCAGTACCGGCCGTCTGCGATCGTCACCTGGAGGTTCGGCTCGGTCATCCCAAAGAAGCGGCGCCCGACCTCGACGATCTTGGGGTCGAGCTCCACCCCGTCGATCGGCACCGGGCCATCGATCGCCGTGAATTGCCGCGCCACGGTCCCCCCCGCCAGGCCGACCAGTGCGATCCGGGTCGGGACGCGGCCGGTCCCGAAGAACGGGGCGAGCAGGACATCGTCCCAATAGCCGTGTGTATAGATCGTCGTCGGGTCATAGATCGAGTGCACAGCCTGCCCCTCGTTGAGGACCAGGTCGTTCTCCGTTCCGTCCCTGACGACCTGGATGTAGTTGTAGGCCGATTCCGCCTCGTAAATCCGCTGGCCGTAGGCGGCGCCCCGGATGGCGCCACCGGAAAGCAATCCAAGGAGCACGACAGCCAGGGGCACCAGGGCGTAGAGACGCCTGGCACCGGCGGCCCAGAGGCCGGCAGCGGAGATGACGGCCAGCAGCAGGGCCAGCATGGTGATCGTCGGCCTGGTGCCGAAGGTCGGGATCAGCCAGAAGACCGGGAGGAACGTGCCCAGGATGCTCCCCAGGGTGGAGAGCGCGTAGACGGCCCCGGCGGCGTTGCCAGCGGTTGCCAGCTCCTGGATCCGGAGTCGAATCACGAACGGCGAGACCATGCCAAGCAGGATCACCGGCACCGCAAACAGGATGACGACCGACGCGAGCGACCCCAGGACAAGGCCGACGGAGAACTGCGCGAACCCCGTCTGCGCGAGCGACAGGATGGGCCGGGAGATGACCGGGATCAGCGCGGTGGTGAGCGACGCTACCGCCGTGAGCTTGTAGAGCAACCGTGCGTCCGGACGCCGGTCAGCCAGCCGGCCGCCCGCGTAGTAGCCGATCGTCAGGTAGATCAGGATCAGCCCGATCAGGGTGCCCCAGATGAAGAGGGATTGCCCGAAGAACGGCGCCAGGAGCCTGGAGGCGGCGAACTCGATCCCGAGGCTGGTCAATCCACCGATAAAGGCGAGGGGGAGCAGCAGGGACGTGGCCAGGGCCTGGGCTGGCCGCGGCCGTGCCGGTGGCAGGCCCGGACGCGATTCCATCTCCTGGCGCATACGCTGTTTCAGGATACGCGGGCGCGGTGACCGAGCCGCCATCGCGCCGTTACACGTCGCTCGTTCGGATGTGACGGTCCACCGGCCCCGTATGAGGCCGGGATCGCGGGGCGTTTTAGAGAGTAGATCATCGACATTATCCAAGGAGGATGAACTGAATGTTCGGAAATACGAAGGTGAAGATTGCGGCCGGACTCGCGACAGGGGCGCTGACGCTTGGCGCTGCCGGCGCGTATGCCGCCGCGAATAACACCATCACCGTCGCCAACCCGACGCCGATCACGGTGACCGGCGGGACCACGACCAACCCCTTGTCCCTGATCTCGGTCAGCGGCAAGACGACGACGTTGACGCTCCCGGCAAGCTTCAAGAACGAGGGTCAGTGCGTCTCCATGTTCGCCAAGAACAAGGACCTCGCGCTCGCCCCGACCACGACGTCGACCGGCCCGCTGAAGCTGGCCAAGAGCTACCACGGCAAGCTGATGAGCTCCATGACCGCATGGTGCAAGACGCAGACGGCCGCATCGAAGACGACCGATAGCACCGATGCGCAAGCGGCCGAGACGCCGGACGCGACGGCCTCGAGCACGGACTCGACTGACACGACCAGTGCGACCCACGGGCAATCGGGCCAGGCTCACGGCAAGAGTCAGAGCCACGGCCACGGCCACACCGGCGACTAGCTGACTGACTGACTGAAAAGAGGAGCCCGATGGCTCCTCTTTTTTATTGGGCGAGAACCGCCGAAAGCAAGGGGGCCACGTAGTCGTGGTGCCAGATCACGGTAGCCAGGTCGTGGCCATCGGGGTCGAGGGCCACGGCCTCGTCGTAGACGAAGAAGTACACGTTGTCCAGCGTCCAATCGCCCAAGTCTTGCTCTTGGAAGCTGGCCTGGAGACGAGGGTCGGCCTCGCCGGCCGCGTGCAGGCTGACGGCAGAGTCGTAGATGGCCTTCAGGATTCGCAACTGCGCCTCGAGCTCTTCGATGATCACGGCGGAGGCCCGGTCGAACTTGAGCTTCGCGATGCGGCGCCGGAGCTGGTTGATCTCGAGCAGGTACTCGTCCATCCACCCAGTTTATTTGACTGGTGGATGGCTCCGCTAGTGGATCAGGGAGTTCGTCGCGATCATCGGGGCGATCAGGATGGCGATGATATTGACCACCTTGATCATGGGATTGATGGCCGGACCGGCCGTGTCTTTGTTGGGATCTCCGACCGTATCCCCGGTGACGGCGGCGGCATGGGTTTCGGTGCCTTTCCCGCCGTAGTGGCCGTCTTCAATGTATTTCTTGGCGTTATCCCAGGCTCCGCCGCCGGACGTCATCTGGATCGCCAGGAAGATGCCGGTGACGATCGCCCCGATGAGCATCCCGCCCAGCGCCTTGGGACCGAGGATAAAGCCGACCAGCAGCGGCGCCGCGACCGGAATCAACCCCGGCAGGATCATCTCGCGCTGGGCGGAGCGCGTCACCAGGTCCACGGCACGGCCATATTCGGGAAGCGCCGTACCTTCCATGATGCCCTTGATCTCTCGAAACTGACGGCGGACCTCGACCACGACCTGGCCGGCGGCCCGGCCCACGGCCAGCATGCTGAGCGAGCCGAACAAGAACGGGAGGATGCCGCCGAAGAACAGGCCGACGATCACCAGCGGGTCCGTCAGGTCAAACAACAGGTGCTTGCCCTTCCCAACCTCCTGGGTATAGGAGGAAAAGAGCACGAGCGCCGCCAGGCCCGCGGACCCAATCGCATAGCCCTTGGTCACGGCCTTGGTTGTGTTGCCGACGGCGTCCAGCGGGTCGGTGATGGCCCGAACCGACTCGGGCAGTTTCGCCATCTCGGCGATTCCCCCGGCGTTGTCCGTGATCGGGCCGTAGGCGTCGATCGCCACGATGATCCCGGTCATGGAGAGCATTGACATGGCGGCGATCGCCACGCCGTACAGGCCCGACCCCGCGACGGCCGTGTCGTGATTGAGAAAAAACGAGACCAGGATCCCACTCCCGATGACGAGGACCGGTAGGCCGGTGCTGAGCATGCCGATCGCCTGGCCGGCGATGATATTGGTGGCGTGCCCGGTCGTCGACGCTTTGGCGATCAAACGCACCGGCGCATAGCTTGCGCTGGTAAAGAACTCCGTGATGCCGACGATGGCGAGGGTCACGAGCACGCCCGTGACCGCCGCCCAAAACAGGTTGATATTCAAGTTCATCGCCAGCGTGATCGCCAGGAAGCCGATGAGGGCGAGCGCGGCACTCACCCCGAGCCCGCGATAGAGGGCGCCCATGATCCAGGTGCTGGTCCCCAATCGCACGAACAGCGTCCCGACGATCGTGGCGATGATCGAAATGCCACCCAGGATGAGGGGGAACAGGACGAACCGAAGCTGGCCCGGAAAGAGCAGGCTCCCCAGCAGCATGGCGGCGATCGCGGTCACGGCGTAGGTCTCGAAGAGGTCGGCGGCCATCCCGGCGCAGTCGCCGACGTTGTCGCCGACGTTGTCCGCAATCACGGCGGGGTTGCGCGGGTCGTCCTCCGGGATGCCGGCTTCAAGCTTCCCCACGAGGTCGGCGCCCACGTCCGCGGCCTTCGTGAAGATGCCACCGCCGAGACGGGCGAAGACGCTGATCAAGCTCGCCCCGAACGCCAGGCCGACGAGCGCTTCGGGCTTGCGGAAGACCCAGTACGAGAGCGTCACGCCAAGCAACCCGAGGCCCACGACGAACAGGCCGGTCACGGCGCCACCGCGAAACGCAAGCCGCAGCGCACGGTCGAGCCCGCCGGTCGCGGCCTGCGCGGTCCTGACGTTGGCCCGAACCGACACAAACATGCCGACATAGCCGGCCAGCGCCGAGCAGGCGGCCCCGACGACATAGAGGATGCCAGTTTCGACGTTGATCACCAGCGTGATGACGACCGCCACGACAACCCCGATGATCGCAATCGTCGTGTACTGCCGGTTGAGATAGGCGTTAGCGCCTTCCTGGATCGCCTTGGCGATCCGTGCCATGGTGGCGTTGCCGGCATCGGCCGCCAGCACCCAGCGCGTCAGCAGCCCGCCGTAGGCCAGGGCCACGATGGCCGCGATGCTGACCAGGGTCAGGACCGTGGTCGCCGTGGCGTCATTGACCGTGATGGCAGCCGCGAACAGGGTGAGGCCTCCCTTCCTACGAGATTGAGCGCCGAACGCCCGCCGTATTGTACCCGTCGAGGCTGAGCGTCAGTCGCCGAGCGGGCCGCCTAGCTGCGGCTTCGCCCAAACAGCCCCATCACCTGGTCCCGAATCCACTGTGGTGGCGCGACGCCGCCAGGGTTGAGCCGGTCCGCCGGGGCCGTCACGACGTCATCAGGGACCGCCCGCGCCGATGTCACCTCGCGTTTGGGCGGGGTGACGTAGCCGACTCCCAGGGTCTCCGCCAGATTTCGGATCCGGGCATAGAAGCCGGAGGTGTGCGGCGATCGATCGAGCGCCAACCCGGTGAAGTCGTAATGGTGTACCCACTCATGGAGCAGGGTCTCGAGGAAGACCTTGGGGGCCAAGACCTGCTGGCGAATCGCCGTCAGGTTATAGATTCGAATCGACCCACGTCGCGGGTGAGACTCCCACGCGATCCGGTAGTAGCCATACGTTTTCAGGGCCAGCCGACCCTCCTTCGTGCGATGCCGCTGCGGACGGTCGGCAACAGTGAGCTTGCATGGCGGCAACTCCGCCGCCTCATCGAGCGCGTCGAGCAACCGCTGGCCGATGTCCTGGCGGGCGCCCGCGGATCCTTGCTCGAGGAGCGTCAGCGCCAGCCCTCGCCCGACCGGAGGATGTCGCCAGGTGACGGTTTCCAGGCCCTTACTGCGTTCGTAGGTGGAACTGGGCACTCCTGTCATTATGGGGCCGTGCCGCAGTCCAGCGTCATCGTGGTCGGCAACGAGATCCTGCGCGGATTCACCGTCGATACCAACTCCAACTGGCTGGCGGGGCGCTTGTTCGATTGCGGCTTTCCGGTCCGCGTGATGACGACCGTCGGCGATGTCGACGAGGACATCGTCCGCGCGGTGCGGGACCATATCGACCAGCCCGACCTGGCACGAATCTTCGTCTGCGGTGGGTTGGGGCCCACGCCGGACGATCGGACTTACCTGGCTTTGGCTCACGCGCTCGACCGTCCCCTCGTCTACCACCCGGAGGTTGGCCTCCAGATGCAAAATCGCATGTTCCTCTTCGACATGGCGGCCCGGCGTGGTACCGCCGAGCTGAACGCGGGGAACCGCAAGATGGCGCGACTCCCGGAAGGCGCCACCCTGGTGCGCAATGGCGCCGGGATGGCGCCCGGCCTGGCCTTCGAGCTCGCGAACGGCCGATACCTGTTTGCGCTCCCCGGCGTGCCGGCCGAACTGCGGTCGGTCTACGAGGCCATCCAGGAGCGCTACCTGCTCGGTGAGCATGGCGACGTCGTCCGAGAGCTCCGATACCAGGCCGTTCCCGAGAGCGCCTTCCATGACATCATGCAGGCCCTCGAGGCGGAATTCCCGGATGTGTCGTTGGGCTCCTATCCGCAAACGGAGACGCGGGAGCTGATCCTCCGAGCCAGCGGTCGAACGGCTGAGCGTGTCGAGGCTGTCCTGACCGCCATCCGCCAGGCGATGACGCAGTACCGCCCGGTCGGCTGATCGCGGGCTAGCGCCCGCTGAATTCCGGGGGCTGCTTGCTGACGAAGGACATGATCCCGATCGCGGCGTCCTCGGTCATGGCCGTGCGGCCGAAGTTCTCGGCCTCGACTTCGTAGGCCTTGCCCGGAGCCCGTTCCATCCCGGCAATGATCGCCTGTTTGGCCAGCCGCAGCGCGATCGGGGCGGAACGCGCCAGCGCCTGGGCGCGCGTGCGCACGGCCTCCGGGAACTCCTCAGGCGGGATGGCGGCGTTGACCAGGCCGACGCGCAGGGCCTCGGGTGCCTTGAGCCGGGCCGCTTCAAAAATCATTTCGGTCGCGCGAGCCTGGCCGACAAGCCGGGGCAGGCGCTGCGTCCCGCCGGCGCCCGGCATCAATCCAAGGCTGGTCTCCGTCAGACCGATCGTCGAGCGCCCATCGTCGAGCATCAACCGGTAGTCGCAGACGAGGGCGAGCTCGCAGCCTCCACCGAGCGCGTGGCCGTTGATGGCGGCAATCAGCGGCTTGGGGAAATGCTCGATCTGGGTGAAGGCGGCCTGACTGCGCCGGGACATCTGCGCGATCCGCTCGAGCATCGCCGGGTTTTCACGATCGAACCCATCCTCCCCACCGAGGCTCTTGAGATCCAGGCCGACCATGAAGTACCGGTCGATGGCGCTGGTCAGCACCACGACGCGCGTGGTGGCATCATCGGCCAGCGTCGCAAGGCGTTCGACGAGCTCCTCCTGCAGGTCGGTGGTCAGGGCGTTGACCGGCGGCCGGTTCATCCGGATGGTCGTGACGAAATCGCTGGTCGAAATCTCAAGGAGTCCGGACATCAGAATGTAAAGAGGTCCATGCCGCCCATGACGGGGAGCGCGACGCCCGTGATGTACCCGGCGGCGGGCGAGCACAGGAACGTGATCGCATTGGCGATGTCCTCCGGCTCACCCGGACGGCGCATCGCAATCCGCTTGATCATCCGCTCATTCATGTCGGGCCGCCCCATCTTGAAGGCCTCGGTCGCGATCACGCCCGGAACGATGGCGTTGCAGGTGATGTTGTAGCGGGCCCCCTCGAGAGCCAGGGTTCGGGCAAGGCCCTGCAACCCGGCTTTGGTGGTCGAGTAGCTCGCCTGGCCGAACCCACCCAGGCTGCCGGCGATCGACGACATCATGATGATGCGACCCCAGCTCCGCGCCTTCATGTGCGGCCAGACCGCCTTCGAGCAGTTGTAGGCGCCCGTCAGGTTGACCTTCAGATCGCGATCCCACAGCGCGTCGTTCTGGGTGTCGATGGTGGCCATGTGGTCGAGGGTGCCGGCATTGTTGACCAGGATGTCCAGGCTTCCGAGATCGGTGACGACTTGATCGACCACGGACTTGACCTGCTCGCGATTGGTCACATCCATCTTGACCGCAATCGACCGACGGCCCATCTGGCGAATCTCGTTGGAAGTCTTCTCCGCGTAGACGGCTTTCTGGGACGCCATCACCTGCGAGAACACGCTCCCCGACGCCTCGGCTGTTTTCTCCAGCTCTGGATCGCTTTCGATCAAGATGTCCGTGACGACGACATCGGCACCGGCCAGCGCCAGGGCGAGGCAGTCCGCACGCCCCAGTCCGCGCGAGCCGCCGGTAACGAGCGCGACCTTCCCCTTCAGATCGATCATCAGCTGACCTTCCGAATCTGGGGTACCGCATCCTGGCGGGTCAGCGGCCGGCGGTCCCCGGAGATGGCCCGCGCAATCACGAGTCGCTGAATCTCGGATGTGCCTTCCCAGATCTGGTAGATCTTGGCGTCGCGCATCCACTTCTCCACCGGGTACTCACGGATGTAGCCATATCCGCCAAGGATCTGGACCGCGTCGAGCGCGACCTGCATCCCCATATCCGCGGCGAAGGCCTTGGCCATGCTGCCCTCGGCACGCTTGAACAACATGTTGTTCTGCGCCATCCAGCCGGCACGCCAGGTGAGCAGCCGGGCGGCGTCGATGTTGATGGCCATTTCGGCAAGCTTGAAGCCGATCCCTTCATGCTTGATGATCGGCTTGCCGAAGGCGACCCGCTGCATGGCGTAGTCCAGGGCGAACTCGTAGGCGGCCCGCGCGATGCCAATCGAGCCGGCCGCGACCGCCGGGCGCGAGTGCTCGAGCATCAGCAACGCACCCAGCGCGCCCGGGCCCGCATCTGGATCGCCCGGCTCACCGCCGAGGCGGTTCTCGGTGGGGACCAGACAATCCTGCAGGATGACCTGGGCCGTGTGCGAGGCGCGAACCCCGAGCTTCTTTTCCTTGCGGCCCATCGTCAGGCCCGGGTTGCCCTTCTCCACGACGAAGGCGGCGATCCCGGCGGCGCCGATGGACGGGTCGGTATTGGCGAAGATGACGTGTAGGTCCGCGATGCCGCCGTTGGTGATGAACTGCTTGGCGCCGTTGATGACGTAGCCGCCGTCCACCTTCTTGGCGGTCGTCGCGATCGCCATGGCGTCAGAACCCGCGCTCGGCTCGGTGAGGCCCATCGCGCCCACCACCGGCGCGGATGCGTTGCAGAATTCCCCGATCCAGCGCTTCTTTTGTTTCTCGCTTCCCATCGCGAGGATGGCGGCGGCCGCCAGCCCGGTCCCCGTGATGGCGACGGCAATGCCGGCGCAGCCCCAGTGCAATTCCTCGGCGATCAGCATGTTGGAGATCACATCGAGACCCCCGCCGCCATATTCCTCGGGCATCACCGCCACGGGCGTGAGGCCGACCTGGTGCGCCTTCTGGAGGACGGGCCAGGGGAAGTCCTCGGTTTCGTCGTAATGCGCCGCCACCGGGCGGATCTCTTTCTCCGCGAATTCGTGCGCCAGCGCCTTGATGTCCTCTTGCTCCGGGGTCAGGGTAAAGTCCAGTGGCATTGTTACTCCTTATTCTTGTGCTTGGGGGAATTCGGCCTCGGCGACACCCTTCGTCAAGACTTTCTCGCCACGCTGATTGGTCACGATCAGGTTGATCACCACCCGCCGTGCCGTCTCGTCCTTTTTGACAACGCTGCCTGAGCAGGTCACCTCGTCACCGGGAAGGACCATCCCGCCAAACCGTCCGTCGAGGCGCTTGAGCCGGGATCGGTCCCCAAGCCAGTCGGTGACCATCTGGTTCGCGAAGGCCATCGTCAGCATCCCATGCGCAATCACCCCAGGCAGACCCACGGACCTCGCGAACCCATCGTCCAGGTGAATGGGATTCTTGTCGCCCGACGCCTGCGCGTAGGCGCGGATCTGCCCGACGCTGACTCGCTTCGTGATCGAGGGAAGCGCCTGTCCGAGGTCGACCGTCTCGAAGATCGTCAAGGTGGTGCTCTTCATGGCTTTCGAATGATGAACAGGGCCGTCCCGTCAGAAACAGGAAGGTCCTCCGCATCCCGCGACGTGAGTTCGAAGGTCACCAACTCCATGTCGCCACGGGCCGTCACGTTGGTGAGCCGTCCGCTGGTCTGGATACGATCTCCCGGGCGAACCGCACGGTGGAAGGTAAACCGCTGGTCACCGTGGACCAGATGGGCGACATCCATGCCGACCTCCTGGTCGTGCCACAACTGCCAGTACGCGTCGTAGCCGTAGACCATCGCGTAAGTCGGGGGCGCCTCGAGAGCCCCGTCCACCCGAGTGTCCCCAACGGCCTCCATGTAGGCACGGATGGACGCTTCCGTGACTTCGAAGGGCTGGGTCTCGTACCGGCGACCGACCAGCCGTACGTCCGTCACTACTGCAGGAGCCCCTGCAGCTTCATCGCGAGTCCCATGTCACCTTTGACCTTCAACTTCTGCTGCATGAAGGCGGTCACGGGGTTGAGCTTCCCGGTCGCGATATTCATCCAGTCATCGGTGGTCGCGATCAGGGTCGTGTTCGGACTGGTCGCGGCCCCGGAGGTCAGCGTCGGGACGCCATTGTTCAGTTGCAGCGTCCAGCTCTCGCCACTCAGGTCGAACTGATAGGTGGCGTTGAGCCCGGCGGCTTTCTCCGGCTTGGAACGGATCCGGTTTTCGATCTCGGTAAAGACTTCTTTCGCGTCAGGCATGCTGGGTTGCACTCCTTTGGTTTCCGGTTTCGTTCGCGGCTGCGCCATCGAGGAAGAGGCGGGCGCACGCCTCGGCAAGAGCCTCGGGCGGGAGGGGTGGCTCGGTTAAGGACTGAAAGTGTTGCGCGTAGGCAAGCTGCGCGGCCATCCCAATCAGGGCGACCCCCGCCAGGGCAGGCTCGGAGATGGCGAGCTCGGCAAAGGTGGGGGCGAAGGCGAGGGTGAGGGTTCGGTTGAGGTCGGCATGGCGCGCCTCGAAACTGGCATCGATGCCAAGGCCTTCAGTCAGCAATCGACGGTTCCAGTGGTCGTACTCGGCGTAGAACTCGAAGTACGAGCGGAGCCCGGCGGTCAGTCGCGAGGCGGGATCGCGTTCGTCGCGGGTGGCCCAGTAGATGCGCCGCCGCAGCAACGTCGCCATCTCCTCCTGCAGGGCGGCGAACACGGCTTTCTTGTCCGGAAAATAGAGGTAGAAGGCCCCCTGGGAGAGACCGGCCGCCTGCACGATCGCGCTGACCGTGGCGGCGTGGTACCCGTCGCGTTCGAAGACCCTTCGGGCGGCGTCCAGGAGCTCGCCGCGGCGCACCCACTGCCGCTGGGTCACGGGTTGGCTGTTCGGGTTTCGAACACTGACTGACATGTCAGTTACTAGGATAGCATCCCGCGACGGGTCGGGCTACTGGATCAGGAGGACAACCCGCGCGTCAGCCCGGTCGGCAGCGCTGCTTGCGGTGAGGATCAGCGCCCGAATTGGCGTCAGGTTGGCCAGCGTCTTGCTATCCAGCCGGCCTGCCTGCCCCATGAAGGGCGACTGGCGCAGGGCGCCCACCACCTTGTCGAGGTCGACGAAGGCAACTGTTCCAGGCTTGGTCAAGGAGGCCGCACTGGCCTGGCGATAGGTCGGGTCGGCCGAGATCGTATGGCCGGCATGGTGAGCGTCGATGACCGCCTTCAACTCCTCGGGGCTCGATGCCAGGATGCCGACGCCGTCAAGGACCGCGTAGGCGGGGACGAAATGCCCCTGCTGGCTGAGCTCCGGCATGGTGACGGTCGTGATCGTGGTCCCTTCGTACGTCTGGGTCTGGACTGTCGCCCCTGGCTTGCCCGGCGTGCTTTGCCCGGCCAGCCCCGTCAAATTGGCGAGGAAGCTCCGCATGCTGGCGGTGTCATCGGTACCGAGGACGAGCGCACCTACCGGAAAGAGACTTTTGTCGAGTTCGAATTCGAGACCCAGGTCCCCGGTCAGATGCGCAAGGATGCCGCGTGGACCGGTCAGGCCGACGGAAGCGGCCAGCTGGCCCACCACCGGGTCATTGGTCGGCTGGTCGAGCCAGGCCTGGATGGTGCGATTTACGTTGCCGACGGCCAGGAAGCCGTCCGCGCTTCCCGGGATCCATGTCAGCACGGTCTCCGGCCGTCCCGCATGGCTGAGCGAGGCACGGGTTGCCGGGGTCAGAGCCGAGACGTCGAGCTTCACCGTGACATCCGCGACAACGCCGTCCGACCGGGCCGACAGTGCCAGTCCGATCCCCTGGAAGGCGTCAAGATCCTTCAGGTTTTTGTTAACCGAAAGGCCGGGACCAACCACGATCTTTGATGCCTGGCTCTTGACGCTGGCGACGATCGACCGCCCGTTCACATAGACCAGAGCGATTCGATCCTTCGGTAATGACGCGATGGTCGCGGCGTAGTCCTTGGAGTCGACCAACCGACTTTTGCGCCCCTGGTCTGTATCGATGACCTCTTTGATCAGCGTGTCGGACGAGGCGAACACGACGACGTGGTCGACGTACGCATACGCCCCGGCCTTACTGCCGGTCGAGGCGGGCGAACCGACCGCGATGCCCACGCCACCGTACTGCTCGTCGCGCCACTGCAACTTCTTGCCCCATGTCCCGGCCCGCAGCCTGGCCAGCGTTGCCACCGCCTTGGCATCGTCCCGGGATGCGATCAAGAGCGCTGCCGGACTATCGGCGGTCTTTCCCTCGCCCAGTTGCGCCGCGAAGGCCACCTCGGAGCCCAGCCACGGCTGGACATCGCCACTAAAGGACAAACCGGCAGCCTTGAGGGCGTCGTCCAGGCGAGTGCTGATCGCCTTGTCGGTCTGGTAGTCAGGAAACCGGTGGGCTACCCGCAAGAGGTTGACCTTCTGAGTCAGCGATGGGTCGAGGTAGGCAAAGCCCGCAATCTGGGCGCTGGACGGGACCATCTTCTCCACCATGCTGGTCGGCTTGGCGAGCAGCAGAAGGGCCGCGGCGGTGACGATGCCGACCGCCAGGGCGCCGCAGGCCGGCACGAGCAGGATGCGGTGCCGCGCCAGCCAGGACCGCCCGGGCGGGGGTGTCGGGGTCGGCGTCAAGTCGCCTGTATTGTTGATCGCCAGGATGCCTCAGCAGCATCAACTCGGCGCTCACCGGCAACTTGTCAGCTGCGCGCGCTCGTTGCCGGGGCGTTGCCGAAATGCAACCGCACCAGCGCCTGCATCTCATCGGGAGAGAAGCCGGTCGTCCGCCCGCCGGCGTACTGGCGCTCCACCTCCGCATGCAGCGCGAGGATCCGTGGATCGTTCTTTGGAATCTGATTCTCGTTGCGCAAGCCGAAGGTCGTGTTGACCCAGTAGGCAACGCCGGCTAGACCGGAGCGGTCATTGACCGTGATCCCGAGGGGACGATCGAGTATCCGCCCGGTGTCGAAGATGTTGTAGATCTCCTCGTTCTTCGTGAGGCCATCGGCGTGGATGCCGGCACTGGTGACGTTGAATCCGGCGCCCGCGAAAGGATAGTTGGACGGAAGCGGGGTGCCGAGCTGGTCACGGAAATAGGCGGCAGCGCGGGTGATCGCCGTCGTGTCGATGCCCTCCTCTTCCCCTTTGAGGCCGATGTAGTCGATGATCAGCGCCTCCAGCGGTGGGTTGCCGGTACGCTCGCCAAAGCCGAAGAGCGAGCCGTTGGCCGCGGCACAGCCGTAGAGCCAGGCGGCGACCGTGTTCACTTCGCCTCGGTGAAAGTCGTTATGGCCGTGCCATTCGAGGTGCTCCGGCCTGACGTTCAGGGTCCTGGTGAAGAACTGGACGAGCCGCGGGACTCCTCGTGGTAGCGACGCCTCCGGCCAGGGGAGGCCGAAGCCCATCGTGTCGCAGAGCCGAAACTTGACCGGTACGCCGGCTGCCCGTCCGAGCTCCTGGAGCGACTCAACGAGTGGCGCGACAAAGCCGTCGAGGTCCGCCCGGGTCAGGTCCTCGAGGTGGCACCTCGGACGGATCCCGGCGTCGATCACCGCCCGGACCACGGCCAGATAATCCTGGGCGGCCTGGCGGCGGGTGCGCTTCATCTTGAGATAGATGTGGTAATCGGAGGCCGAAAGCAGGATGCCGGACTCCTGCACACCGGTCGCCCGGACATTGGGGAGATCATCGAGCGAGGCGCGCATCCAGGTGGTGACCTCGGGGCCCGGTCGCTTCTGGCAGGCCGCGATGGCCTCCCGGTCGGCCGGGGTGTAGGCAAAGAACTCCGCCTGGCGGATCACCCTTCCGCCCATGACGGCCAGGAGATCGTAGAGATGCACCACCTGATCGGGCGTATAGGGAGCGCGCGCCTGCTGGCCGTCCCTAAAGGTCGTATCCGTAATCCAGAGGTCGGCGGGGGTGGCCAGGGACACGGCGGAGCCCTCGAACCGGATCGGGGGAACGCGGGAGTAGGGGAAATCGTCGCGCAGCAGGTTGGGGTCCGGCCGGTCGATCGTCTCCATGTCCAGATTCTATACATATATTGATTTGCATTGCAACACATTGACTGTTACGATGGCGCCACTGCGCGCGTCGTACGCTGGTTGGCATATGGTCGAAATTCAGGGGGAGGACTATCTGAGCGCGTCGGAGGCGAGCGAAATGCTCGGGGTCAAACCAGCGACGCTCTACGCCTACGTCAGCCGGGGCGTGCTGAAGAGTTACCGGCAGGGCATCAAGCGGGAGCGGCTATACCGGCGCCAGGATCTGCAACGGGTCCTGCGCCTGCACCCCACCCGAGAGCGGCACTCCCTCCCCCACGCGGCCGACTGGATGGGCGATCCGTAACCTTAGGCAGAGACCAGGTGCGTGGCGCCGCACACCCGGCATTTCTCCTCTCGCTGCTCGGCCTCGACCTTACCGGTCGCCTTCCACGGCCAGCCTGACTTCTTGATATTGCAGATACAGGGCTTGCTCGACGGCGCGCTCGATTGTCCCATTTGACTCTCCTCCCCTAGTCCGATCCGCGTGTGTCCCGACTATGACGCGTGGGGCGGCCGGGTGCAAGCCTTACCGGAAGGTCGAGTACTCGATCTCCTTCTTGCGGTCGAAGGCTTCCTCGCGCGTCGCAAAGGTCTGGAAATGGCCCCGCCCGTGCAACACGTAAATGCCGTCAACGTCATCTCGGGTCACCTTCAACTCGGCCAGGTCGATGTTGTAGACCTGGCCGGAATCGGTGGCGCGCAGCCGCGGCATGGCCCGATTCTACCCGCGGCTTCCGCCGCTCAGGCCACCGTCACCTCATCCATGAGGTAGACGTCCTGCACGGCGTTGAGGAGCTTGATCCCCTCACTCATGGGGCGCATGAACGCCTTGCGCCCGGTGATCAGCCCCATGCCGCCGGCGCGTTTGTTGATCACCGCCGTCTTGACCGCCTCCTTCAGGTCACTCTCGCCCGACGAGGCCCCCCCGGAGTTGATCAGGCCGCTGCGCCCGAGGTAGCAGTTGATCACCTGGTAGCGGGTCAGGTCGATCGGATGGTCGCTACTGAGTTTGTCGTAGACCATCGACGACGTCTTGCCGAATTTGAAGACCTCGAAGCCACGGTTGGTCTCGGGCAGCTTCTGCTTGATGAAGTCGGCTTCGATCGTGACGCCCAGATGGTTGGCCTGACCGGTCAGATCGGCGGCCACCTCGTAGTTCACCCCGTCTTTGTTGAATG
Source organism: Candidatus Dormiibacterota bacterium (assembly GCA_036732165.1). Lineage (GTDB taxonomy): Bacteria > Chloroflexota > Dormibacteria > CF-121 > CF-121 > JALYYC01. The sequence goes on from DAINCX010000002.1 coordinate 157,080, forward strand.
CGGGATTCCGCACGTAGCACCAGAGCACGGTGGCCATCCCCAGCTCGTGCGCTTCCTGGAAGGCGACGGCGATCTCCTGAATCTGCCGGTCGGCCTCGGCCGAACCGAAGTAGATCGTGGCGCCCAGTGCCACCGCGCCCAGCTCCCAGGCCTGGTGGACCGTCCCGAACTTGATCTGGTCGTACTTGTTCGGATAGGTGAGCAGCTCGTTGTGGTTGATCTTGCAGATGAAAGGGATCCGGTGGGCGTACTTGCGCGCCACCGAGCCGAGCACCCCGAAGGTCGAGGCGACGGCGTTGCATCCCCCCTCGATGGCCAGCTCGACGATGTTCTCGCCGTCAAAGTACGCCGGGTTGGCGGCGAAGGAAGCGCCCGCCGAGTGCTCGATCCCCTGGTCGACCGGCAGGATGGACAGATACCCGGTCCCCGCCAGCCGCCCGTGGTCGAACAGCGATTCGATGCTGCGGAGGACGCGGGTCGGGCGATCACTCCCGGTGAAGATCCGACTGGTGAAGTCTGGCCCCGGAAGGTGCAACTGGGACCGGGGAACGGTCTCGCAGGTGTGCTCGAGCAGCCCTCTGGCGTCCGATCCAAGGATCGACTCCAGCTTCGTCAGCGACGTGGCCGTCACAGTTGCCATCTGTCCTCCTTTCCTGTCGTATCCAAGTGTAGGCGCTTAGAATGGCGGATCAATGAGCCTTAACGACTGGGCCGTCGTGATCCTCGGCGGCTGGGTGGTCGTGATCGTGATTGCCGGCCTGGTCATGACCCTCCGGCCGGGCGCCGGTGGCGAGCTTGTCTACGCCGAGGGCGACCTGGCGGCGGCCCCCCTCCGGCAATCGTCGGGCGTCATGCCGAGCCGCGCCTGGGGCTTTCGTCCGCCGGTGCAGCACTCCCACTACGACCCCGCACCCTGGCAGCGTCAGCTTCCCCGCTCACCGGAAGACAGCCTCGAAAACGTGGACCGGGCCACCGATATCAAACGTGAGCTGGGCAGCGAGCACCATCCCTGGGAGCGCCTCGACCGCCAGGGCCTGTGAACGGCGGGCGGCTACTCGCCCAGCTCGCGACTGACGCGATCCAGCACATCCAGCATCCGGCGCGAGCTGGCATGCAGGCTCTCTTGCAGGAGCGTCAGCGCATGGTGGGCATCGGCCAGCACATCGGCCTCCCCGCTGAGGTCGTCCGGGCCGGCCCCGCCAAAGCGCGGCAACACGTCGGAAAAAAGGATCTGGAACCGCTGCTCCGCCAGTGCGAGGCAGGTCGCCAGGCCCACCATGGTCGCCTCGACTTCAGGATCGAGGGTGCGCAGCACCCGCCATGCCGGTTCTGGCACCGTACTCGTCGGGGGCTCTCCCTGCATGCCTCATCATCCTAGTCGGAGATGATTGCGACCGCCAGCGACGGGACCCACCTGCACTACACCGAGGCGGGATCCGGACCGCCGCTGGCGCTGCTCGGCGGCAAGACCTCCTCCATCGACGGAGCCTGGTGGCGCTACATCCCGGCGCTGGCCGAGCATTTCCGGGTGATTGCGCTGGACAATCGTGGCGCGGGTCAATCCGACAAGCCGGACCATCCCTACACGACCGCGATGATGGCGGACGATGCCGTCGCGGTCCTGTCCGCGGCGGGCGAAACGTCGGCACACTGGATGGGGATTTCGCTCGGGGGGATGATCCTCCAGCAACTGGCGCTGGCCAGGCCGGCGGCGGTTCGCAGCCTGATCCTGACGGCGACCCATTGCGGCGACGGAGGGCCCGGCGACGAGAACACGAAGCCGAAGGCCCCCGCGGATAACCGGCTCGCACGCTACGCGAACCTCTACTCGGCCTCGTTCATCCGCGAGCAGCCTGCCTGGGTGCTGGAGGACGCGCGCCACTTCGGCAAGATGCCCTTGCACGCGATCCATCGCCAGGACCAGGCGGTCCGAACGCACCGGACGTGCGCGCGGCTGGGCGAGATCACACAGCCCGTGCTGGTGATCCACGGTCAGCAGGATCGCATGGTCCCGGTGCAACGCGCCAAGGAGCTCGCGGAGGGCCTGCCCAACGCCGAGCTGCGTATCCTGGACCCGGCCGGCCACCAGGTGCACTCGGAACAATTCGAAACGGTCGTCGGCCTGATCCGGCGATTCATCGACCGTGTCGAGTCTGGGCGTTAGGTCGGCGGATCAGGCGGCGCGCCAGGTGACCAGGCCGTCGCGCACGTCCTTGCGAATCCGTCCTTCCTCGGCGAGGGACTGGCAATGGGCCAACGTCTCCTGCAAGGCCAGCCGTTGTTGAAAGACGTTGCGCGCCATGACCCCAGGGAACAGTTGGCCCGCGAGATCCCAGCCCGAGCGCGGCCCACCGCCGGCCAGCCGGACGAGGGCATCTTTCCGTTCTCGGTGGTGCTGCGTGATGGTTGCGATCCGCCCCCGGTGGTCCGTGAACGGGTCGCCATGGGCGGGCAGGACCTGGCTGACCTCGAGCTTCGCGATCCGGTCGAGGGAGGCCAGGTAATCGGCGAGAGGATCGGCCCCTGATTGCGGATGCAGCCCGATGTTGGGGCTGATTTTCGGTAGGAGGTGATCCCCGGAAAACAGCAGGCGGCGCTGCGGCCAGTAGAAACAGCAGTGCCCCGGGGAGTGCCCGGGCGTCCAGACGACCATCAGCTCGCCGCCCGCGATGGGCAGCCGCTCGGCACCCTCCAGCAACGTATCCGGCTCGACGACCGAAACGAATTCCCGGGCCGCCATGGATGCTGACTTGAGGAACTCGGCTTCGGCACGGGGGACGCCATTCTTGCTGAGCCAGGCCGCCACCTCGTGCACGAGGTCCTCGGCGCGCGCGTAGCGCGGCTCCATCAGCGCAACTTCGAGGCGATGGATGACCAGCTCCGCCTTCGATCGCTCGCGCAGCTCACCCGCCAGCCCGAAGTGGTCCGGATGGATGTGGGTGATCAGGATTCGCCGGATCCGCTCGACCGACACCTCGAGCTGGTCGAGCTTCGCCTGCAGGGCCTGGCGCGATTCGTCGGTCTGCAGCCCGGTGTCGATCAGCGTGAAGCCGTCGCCGTCGCGCAGGAGAAAGACGTTGACGTGCTTGAGCTCAAACGGCATGGGCAACTCGAGTCGATAAATGCCCTCGGCAACCTGCACGGTGCCTACGTTAGCTCACTCAGGAGAGGCGTCCCACGTACAGGTTGATGACGTCGTCGTTGGTGAGGAGCTCGGGACCAGGCCCTTCCAGTCGATTCTGGCCGAGCACGAGCACGTAGGCCCATTTCGCGTGCCGCAGCGTCTCACGGGTGTTCTGTTCGACGATCAGCACCGCGACATTCGTCGCCTTGACCTGTTCGATCCGTTCCCAGATCAGGGCCTGGAAGCGCGGGGAGAGGCCGGCGCTGGGCTCGTCAAGGATCAGCACGGCCGGGTCGACCATCAGGCCTCGCGCCAGGGCCAGCATGGTGCGCTGGCCACCGCTGAGCATGCTCGCGTGCCGGCCCGCCGACGCGCGGAGATCGGGAAACAGCGCGTAGAGCTCCTCGATGCGTTCGGGGACGCCAGCGGGACGGCTGTAGCCACCCATCTCGAGGTTCTCGCGGACGGTCAGGTCGGGGAAGACGTTGGCGACCTGCGGTACATAGGCGATCCCCTGGCGCACCAGTTTCTCGGGCGGGGAACCGGTCACCTCACGTCCTTCGACGAAGATCCGGCCCGCCGCCGGGCGGATCAGGCCGGCCACCGCCTTGAGCAGGGTCGACTTGCCGGCGCCGTTCGGGCCGACGATCGCGGTGATGCCGCCGCGGGTCGCCTTGACGGACACCCGATCGATGATGGGTGGGCCGCCGTAGCCCGCGGTCAGCTCGCGCACGTCGAGCGCCGCGTCGGCGGAGGCCGGGGTGCTAGTCATGAAGCGGCGCATCCCCGAGGTACGCATCGATGACGCCTTCGTGTTTGCGCAAGTCCTCGAAGGGGCCCTCCGCGATCACGGTACCCTGGGCCATGACCACGACGTGGTTGGTGACGCGCTCGATGAACGGCAGGTTGTGCTCGACGATGATGACCGCGGTCCCAGCGACGATGAAGGCCTCGATCGCCTGCGCCATTCGCTCCCCCAGGACCGGGTTGACCCCACCCATCGGCTCATCGAGGATGACCAGCTGCGGCTTCGCCATCCGGATCCGGGCGAACTCGAGCAACCGCTTCTGGCCCCCACTCAGGTTGCCGGCCCGCTCGTTGCGCAGGTCTCGCAGACCGAACTCGTCGAGGAGCTCGCGTGCGCGGACCACCTCGCCCTCGACGGCCAGTCGCTGGGCGCGGTCAAGGCCGATGACGGCCCGCCAGACGCTTTCGCGTTCATGGTCCCATCGAGCCATCAGGACGTTTTCCAGGACGGAGAGATTCGGCCACTCTCGCGGCGTTTGAAAGGTCCGGATCAGGCCGAGACGCGAGATCCGATGGGGTGGCCGGCCCTGGATCACCTGGCCATCGAAGGTCACGGTGCCGGCGTCGGGCAGCTTGAATCCGGAAATCAGGTCGATGGCGGTGCTCTTGCCCGCCCCGTTCGGTCCGATCAGCCCGGTCACCATCCCCTTCAGCGCGGTAAACGAACAGCGATCGACCGCCTTGATGCCGCCGAAGTGCTTGCTCAATCCGTCGACCTGGAGGGCCGGCGCGGCGACCGTGGCCATCAGGCTGTGGTGACCGGGGCCGGCTTAGCGTTCGGGACCGGCTCCCGGTCGCGATACCGCCGCTCGGGCAACAGGCCCTGGGGCCGGAAGCGCAGGAAGAGCACGAGCACCGCGCCGATGATGATGGCGCGCAACGCGGGAATGATGTTGGGATGCCCAGGGATTTCGGGCAGGAAGCGGGTTGACTCCTGGATCAGGACGATCATTACGAAGACGCCGAGTACCACCCCGCGGATGTTGCCGCGCCCTCCGACCAGGATCGCCGAATACAGGATGATCACCTCGATCGGCTGCCAGGCGGAAGGGTTGAAGGCCGAGAGATAGCCGGCGAAGAGCGCACCCCCAAGCCCTGCCAGGCCAGCGCCGAGCACGTATGCCTTGAGCTTCAACCGATAGATGTCGCGCCCGAAGGCGGCGGAGGCCCGCTCGTCCTCGCGCAAGGTTCGCAGCGCCAGGGTAAACCGGCTCCCGGAGACGCGCGACAGGAACAGATAGACGAGCACGAAGACCAGCAGGCTGAAGCCCAGAAAGAAGTACTGGTACTGCTTGAAGTCGAGGCCAAGGACATCCCCCATCGGGTCGATCAGGCCCGACAGGCCGTTGTAGCCGTCGAAGAGCGGCACGTACTGACTCGCCAGCACGTACACGACATAGACGGCGCCCAGGGTCACGATGGAGAAGTAGATGCCGCGCAAATGACGCAGCGCGATCAGCCCGACGACCAGCCCGGCCAGCATCGAGGCGAGGACGGCCAGGACGATGGCCACGAGGTACGGCAGTTGCAGGCCGACGATGTACTGGGCGGGCGGCAACGGGTGGCCGATGGTAAAGACCAGCGTCATGTACGCGCCCAGCGCGACATACCCGTAGTAGGCGAGGTCGAAATCCCCGGACCATCCCCAGATGACGTTGAGGCCCAGCGCCATGATCCCGAAGATGGCACCCTCGGTCAGGATGGATGTCAGATACTGGATCATTCGAACACCGTCCGCCGGGCGTTGGTGAAGAGGCCGCGAGGCCGGACCAGGATGACGACGGCGAGGATGAGGAAGGCAAAGGCCAGCTCGTAGCTGGCGCTGATGTAGCCGCCGGTGAACTCCAGAGCGAGGCCGACGATGATCGCGCCTGCCAGCGTGCTGAATGGTTTTCCCAGGCCCCCGGCGACCGACGCGGTCAGCGTGATGAGAAAGAACTGGAAGCCGAAGTAGGGATTGAAGCTCCCGACGCTCTCAGCCAGGACGAATCCCGCATAGCCGGCCACCAGCCCGGCCAGAAACCAGGTAGCGGCCGCCACCTGGTGGGCATTGATGCCGCTGACCGCGGCGAGGTCGCGGTTCTGCGACACGGCCCGGAGCGCCTTGCCGAACTTCGTGCGGGAGATGATCACGTACAGCACCGCGGTGACGGCGAGCGCCGACAGGATGATCTTCCATTCAGTGCCCGTCCACGAGAAGGGGCCGACCTGCACCGGCGCGCCCTGCGGAATCGTGTAGGCGACGTTGGAAGCGCCGAAAAAGATCACGAGCACGTTCTGGAGGACAAAGGAAAGTCCGAGCGTCGCAATGAAGGTCGTGATCGCCGGGGTCCCGCGGCGGACGAAGCGGTCGATGACCGCGGTGTGCACCGCCAGGGCCATGGCGCCGCCGGCCACCGCGGCGGCGATGGCGGCCACGAGCGCACTGCCCGTGACCCGGTGCGCGACGTAGGCGGCGTAGGCCCCCACGGTCAGGATCTCGCCATGCGAGAGGTTGGCCACGTTGGTCACGGCGTACTCCAGCGTGAACGCCACGGCCGACAAGGCCAGGATGGAGGCGGTCACCAGACCGAAGCCGAGGGTCAGCAGGAGCTCATGCATCGATCCACCCTTCCCGCAGATTGCCGAACGACCGGCCGGTTACCGCACTCTAGCAACCGGCTGGTCGCCAGCCGTTACGGAGTTGCCGCCGCCAGGTCAGACGCTGACAGCACCTGGACCTGCTTCTCCTGCCCGCTCGTCCCGTCCACCTGGAACGCGCCATAGGGCCCGAAGACATTGTGGTACTGGTTGAAGTTCAGGTCGCCGCTGGCACCCTCGTAGTTGACCTTGGTCCCGGCTTTGATCATGGTCTGGCAGCTGGCGTACGTATAGCAAGCGGTTCCCGGAGGGTTGGTCACCTGCATCACACTGCCGTTGACGTCGGCGCCGGCAATACTGTTGGCCTTGTCGATGGCGAGCGCGACGCTGATCACCGCATCGTAGGCGTAGTTGGCGTTGGCCAGGGGCTGCTGCGAGCTACCCAGGGCCGCCGCAAACTGCTTGTTGAACTCATCGGCCGCCTGGCCGCTGACCGAGGTCCCGTAGACGGAGATCAGGTGATCGTGCGCAACCGGGTAGGTCACCGCCTTGAGGTAGTCGTCTCCGCCGGTGACGTCGGTGCCCACGAAGGGAATGGCCAGGTTGTTCGCTTCCTTGAAGTTCTGAAAGACGACCGCCGCTGTGGCGGCGTCGGTCTGGGTGAAGATGACGTCGGGCTTGGCGTCCACGATCTGCCGGACCTGCGGGCGATAGGAGGTCTGGTCGGGCGCAATGGTGATGTCGGTGACGATGGTGTCGCCAAGTTTCTTGTAGGTCGCTTTGAGCGGCGCCGCGAACGTCTGCGCGGCGATGTCCGAGTAGAACAACAACGCCGCCTTCTTATAGCCCTTCTTATGGGCATAGAGCGCCATCGCCACGCTCAGCTGGGAATCAGACGGGCTGTCCCGCCAGAGCCAGGGATTGCTGTTGTGATCGAACAACGTGCTCCCGCCCTGGAACTCATCGTGGACTTTTGCCGATTGCAGGATCGGCGCATCGGCGTTGATTTCCTGCGTCTCCGGGCCGATGATGGCCGCCAGGTTGCTGGAGGCAAGCAGCTTCCGCAAGGCCGGCACAGAGTCGGCTTCGTCGCATTGCGTATCCGCGTGCTGGAGCTGGAGTTGCTGGCCGAGGATGCCTCCGGCACTGTTGATGGCCTTTTGCGCCACCTGCGAGCCCTGCAGCATGGCCTGGCCGAGGCTGGCCAGCGTGCCGGTAAAGCATGAAAGCACGCCTATGCTGACAGCCCCGCTGGGCTTGACGCCACCGCTCGATGTCGATCCGCCGCAAGCCGCCAAAACGACAGAGGCCGCGATCGAAACCAATAACGGCCGATACCGGCCTGTTCTGCTGCCGACGGTGAGTCCGTGCATCCCACTCCCTCCTGGCTAACGGCCGTTACCGGGCAACATTAGTTGAGGGTCAAGGTGTTGTCAATGGTAGGACCACTCGTCCTCTTGGCCTGATAAACTCGGCCCATGGGCGGGACCTTTGCCGCGCTTCGCCCGCTCGGACGCAGCCGTCTCTACGAAGATGTCGCCCACCGGCTCAGCCAGTTCGTGCGGGAGTCGGCGATGGCCCCCGGCGACCGCTTTCCGCCCGAACGCGATCTTTCCCAGCAACTGAGTGTGAGCCGGACCTCGGTTCGCCAGGCGCTCGTGGTCCTTCAGGCCCAGGGCTTTGTCGAGGTGCGTCACGGTGAAGGGGCGTTCCTACGCCGCACCCGGGGCTTCGGGGAATCACTGCCCAAGCTCCTCGAGCGCCGGCGCCGCCTGCCCGAGGTTCTCGAGGCGCGCGAAGCTCTCGAGGTCAAGCTTGCGGAGCTGGCCGCTGCCCGGCGCAGCGCGGGAGACCTGCTCGCCATGCGAGGCGCGCTCCGCGTCATGGAACGGGAAATCCGGACCGGGGCGCTGGGCGTTGCCGGCGACGCCGACTTCCATCACGCGATCGCGGTTGCCGCGCGCAACAAGGTGCTCTCGCACCTGATCGATGAGATGGCGCTGGCCATCCAGGAATCCCGGGTCGAGTCCCTGTCCGAACCCGGCCGCCCACCCCGGTCGCTCAAAGCGCACGAGCGAATCCTGGCGGGGATCGAGGCAAGGAGCCCGGCGCGGGCCGCGCAGGCGATGCGGGCCCATTTGAAGGAGGTGGCCGACGTCGCCCTCCTGCGATGGCAACCCACGGACGGCAGCGATGGCGACACAGAGGAGTAGCGAGCCGTCGGGGACGACCGTGGATCGGCTCGCCCCGATGACGGCGTGGGAGCGGATCGAGCAGCTCGCTGACCCTCGCAGCTTTCACGAAACCGACCGGTTTTTGTGGTCGGGCGATCCGCTCGACTTCTCGGACAGCATCACGTACGAACGCCGGCTGGCCGACGCACAGGCGGCCACCCACATGCTGGACGCCGTGGTCACGGGTCGGGCGCGGCTGCTGAAAGTCGAGGTCGTCCTGGTCGTCTTCGACTTTCGCTTTTTGGGCGGCAGCATGGGCACGGTGGTCGGCGAAAAGGTTGCGCGGGCCTTTGACATCGCGCGGCGGGAAAACCGACCGGCGATCGTCGTCGCCTCGACCGGCGGCGCGCGGATTCAGGAAGGGATGATGGCCCTCTTCCAGATGGCGAAGACCGCCATGGCCGCCGCCCGGCTCCGCGAGCGGGGTGTCCCGCTGGTCACGGTGCTGACGGACCCCACCATGGGCGGGGTGCTCGCCTCCTTCGCCAGCCTGGCGGACGTCATCCTGGCGGAACCTCATGCGCGCGTCTCGTTTGTCGGCCCGCGCGTCCACGAGCAGGCGATCGGGGACGCCGCGCCACCCGGCACGGCCGAGTTCGCGCTGCAGCACGGCACCATCGACGCCATCGTGCAGCGCCAGGAGCTGCGACCCCTGCTCGGATCGCTGGTGTCCATCCTGCATGCGGCCCGGATCCTTTCCCCGAAACCTGCGCTCATTGGCGCGGTCGCGCCCGGGCACGTGCGTCGCTCCGTCTGGGAAACCGTCCAGCTTGCCCGGCATCCGGATCGCCCGAGCGGCCGGGCCCTGGCCCAGCGCGTGTTCACCAATGTCTTCGAGCTGCACGGCGATCGCGAGGGTGAGGATGACGACTCGATCCTGGCGGGGGTCGGTCGCCTCGGAGGGCAAGCGGTGTGTCTCGTCGCCCAGGATCGACACTCGACGAGTGGTGGCCATACCCGGCCCAGTGGCTACCGCAAGGCGCATCGCGCCTTCGCCCTGGCGGAACATTTTCGTCTGCCCCTGATCACCTTGGTGGACACTCCCGGTGCCGCCACCGACGCCGAGGCGGAAGCACGGGGGGCAACCGGCGCGATCGCCATCTCGCTGGCCATGCTCGCCCGTCTGCGAACGCCCGTCGTCAACGTGGTGATCGGCGAGGGCGGCAGCGGTGGCGCGCTGGCGCTCAGCGTCGGAGACCGGCTGCTGATGCTGGAGCACGCCATTTTTTCCGTCATCGGGCCAGAGGCCGCGTCGGCGATCCTCTATCACGACGCCGTGCATGCGCAGGAGCTGGCGACCCGCCTCAAGTTGACGGCCGCCGACCTGATGACGCTCCGCCTGGTCGACCGGATCGTCCCCGAGCAGATGCCGGCGCACGAAGCCCCGGACGCGACCGCGGCGGTCCTCCGCCAGGCGTTGCTGAACGAGCTGGCTCCGCTGGTCGGCGCCTCGGTGAACGACCTGTTGAAACGGCGCGAGCGAAAGATCCGAAACGTTCGCGATGTCCGCGGCCGGCTCAGCCTCTTTGTGCATCACCCGGGCTCGCGCCAAACCGCGCCGGCGAAGTGACGATGGAGCCGCTGCCCCTCGAAGGCACCCGGATCCTGGACCTGAGCCAGGCGCTGGCCGGCCCCTACTGCACGATGTTGCTGGGCGACCTCGGCGCGGATGTCATCAAGATCGAGCCGCCCGGCACCGGCGACCATGCACGCCAGTGGGGTCCGCCCTTCGTCAACGGCGAATCCTCGTACTTCATGTCGGTCAATCGCAATAAGCGGAGCGTCATCCTCGATCTGAAGCGCGAGGCCGGACAGGTGGCCGCCCAGGCGCTGGCGCAGGCGTGCGACGTGGTCGTGGAGAACTTCAGACCGGGAACGGCCGCAAAACTGGGGCTGGACCCCGGCGTGCTGCGAGCAAACCGCCCGGAACTGATCTATGCCTCGATCAGCGGATACGGTCAGGACCAGCCGGGCCTGGCCGGCTACGACCAGATCGCCCAGGGCACTTCCGGCTTGATGAGCATGACCGGATCCCCGGACGGACCACCGTTCAAGGTTGGGGTGCCGGTCGGCGACATCACGGCCGGCATGTTCGCCGCTCATGCGATCCTCGCAGCCCTCGTCGAGCGGGCCAGGACGGGGCGGGGCCGTCATATCGATGTCGCGCTCAATGACGCCCTGCTGGCCCTCCTCACCTATCAGGCCGGCCGGCTCTTCGCCACCGGCCAGGCACCCACCCGGGAGGGCAATCATCACGCGACCATCTCACCCTACGGGACCTTTAAGGTCGCCGACGGCTTCATCAACGTAGCCGTCGGATCAGATGCGCAATTCCGCCGGTTCTGTGAGGCGCTGGAGGCGCCTGAGCTCGCCGATGACCCACGCTTCACGACTAACGCCCTCCGGCAGGCAGCGCGCCCGGCGCTCACGGCCCAGATCGAAGCCCGTCTGCGGCGCCGCGCACGAACCGCCTGGCTCGATCGGCTGGCAACCTTTGGCATTCCGGCAGGGCCGATCCTGGATGTGGCCGAAGCCTTCGCCAATCCGCTGGCCTCCGCCCGGGCGATGCGGGTCGAGATCGACCACCCCGCGGCGGGCCGGATCGGACAGGTCGGGGCCCCCTGGAAGCTCGACGGGCGGTCCGCGCCCATCCGGCGCCCCCCTCCCCTCCTCGGCCAGCACACGAGGGAGATCCTCAGTGAGCTGCTCGGCTACGACGAGGCCCGGCTGGAGGCGGTGCAAGGATGAGCGCGGCACCCCTGACCGGCATTCGCGTGCTCGAGGTCGGCAACTACATGGCCGCCCCGTTTTGTGCCATGCAGCTCGCTGATCTCGGAGCCGAGGTGATCAAGGTCGAGAACCCGGCGGGCGGGGACACGGTTCGACAGCTGGCACCGCTGCTGGAGGGCGAGGGGTCCGCCTTCATGCGGCTCAACCGCAACAAGCGTTCCATCGCCCTCGACCTCAAGAGCGAGGATGGGAAGGCGGTCTTCCGACGCCTGTCCCGCAACAGCGACGTGGTCGTCGAGAACCTCCGACCAGGCACCATGCGGGAGCTCGGCCTGGACGACGAGCGGCTCCGCGAAGGCAATCCCGGGTTGATCTATGTCGCCGCCTCCGGCTGGGGCCAGGACGGGCCGCTGAAGGACCAGCCGGGCATGGACATCATGGCCCAGGCGCGCTCGGGGCTGATGAGCATCACCGGCATGCCCGGCGGCGACCCGGTGAAAGTCGGCGTGCCGATCTGTGATCTCGTCTGCGCGCTGTATGGGGCGATGGCCGCCATCGCCGCGCTCTATGCGCGGCGCGAGACCGGGGTAGGCCAGTTCATCGACGTGTCACTCCTGGAAGCCGGGGTCTCCTGCGCGGTCTGGGAGGCGGGAAAATTCTTCGCCACCGGCGAGATTCCTGAGCCCCTCGGCTCGGCCCACCAGAGCAATGCGCCCTACCAGGCCATCCGTTCCCAGGACGGCTGGTTGACCGTCGGCGCCGCCACCCAGAAGACCTGGATCGCGTTTTGTGGCGCGCTGGGATTGGACTGGATGCGGACCGACCCGCGCTACGCGGACATGAATGCCCGGCACCGAAACCGCACGACATTGATCCCAGCGATCGAGGAGGTCACCATCAACAAGCCGACCGCGCACTGGCTCACCACCCTCGAGCACGCGGGCGTCCCCTGCGCCCCGATCGAGAACTTCGGAGAAGTCTTCACGGATCCGCACCTGCTTGCCCGTGGATATTTCTGGGACGCGCCGCATCCCACCCTGGGGACGGTGCGACAGCTGGGTTCGCCCATGCGGTTTAGCGGCACCCCGGTCCGGCGCGACGCGGCCGGCCCCCGCCTTGGCGAGGACACGGACCCCATCCTGCGGGAGCTCGGGTACACGGCGCCAGCGATCGAGGACCTCCATATTCGCGGCGTCGTCAGCGCCCCGGTGCCGGCGGGATCGCGATGAGCGACGAACTGATCGGCGAACGCCGCGGGGCGATCCATTGGGTCATCTTCAATCGACCCCAGGCGCGCAACGCGCTGACCTGGCACATGTACGACCGGCTGGTCGAGGAGTGCGAGTTGGTCAACCGCGACCGCGGGGTGCGCGCGATGGTCCTCACGGGGGCCGGTGGGCAGGCGTTCGTGGCCGGGACGGATATCTCGCAATTCCGGAGCTTCACGACCGAGGAGCAGGCGCTCGACTACGAGGCTCGAGGCAATCAGGTGATGGCGACGCTCGAGTCGGTCAGGGTCCCGACCATCGCCGCCATCGCCGGCGCCTGCACCGGCGCGGGTGCCGCGATCGCCTCCGCCGCCGACCTGCGTCTTGCTTCCCCGTCCGCCCGCTTCGGGTTTCCCATCGCCCGCACCCTCGGCAACTGCCTCTCGATGCCGAACTACGCCCGGGTGGCCGCGATCATCGGGCTGGCCCGGCTCAAGGACCTGATCATGCGGGCACGCCTGATGGAGGTCAGCGAAATGCTCAGCTGCGGGTTGGTGGTAGAGACGACCGAGGACGAGGCATCCCTGCTCCCACGCGCCCAGGCGCTGGCCGAGGAGGTCGCGGGGCACGCACCACTCACCTTGTGGGCGACCAAGGAGGCGCTGCGACGGATGCGCGACCAGCTCATCCCGGCCGGCGCTGACTCGGACCTGATTCGCGCCTGCTACACGTCGGCCGACTTTCGAGAAGGCGTGGATGCCTTCCTGACCAAACGGAAGCCAAACTGGAAGGGCGAGTGATCACGGCGGCCCGCCCCTCCTAGCCGCGAAGGACCAGCAGCCGAACGCCGACCAGGCCAAGGCCGATGGCGAGCAGCCGGATGATGGCTCGGCCACCAACCCTCCGGGAGAGGGCCGCGCCCGCCTGGGCCCCGATGGTGACGCCCACGGCGAGCGCGAGGGTAACGGTGAGGAAGCCGGTGTAGTCGCCCCGCACCAGGTGCGTGACGGTCGCGGTGGCCGCCATCCCCATCAGCACGAAATGGGAGGTGGCGGTCGCCACATGGGCGGGAAAGGCGAAGAAGGAGGTGAGGAGCGGCACATGGACGATGCCTCCGCCAATCCCGAGCAGGCTCGAGATGAACCCGACCGCCACGCTCAAGGCGGCGGCCAGGGCGAGGTTGAATCGGTACGTGTACGCCACGCCCTGGGCATCCAGCAGGTGACGGGTGACGACGAAGCGTGCGTTGAGCCCGATCGTGAAAAGCCCGCCCGGGCGGAAGAACAGGAACCCGGCGATCCCGAGGAGGGCGATGCCCATGGTGACGTCAAAGGCCTGGCGAGGAATGCGATCGACCACCACGGCACCCAGGATGGCTCCGGGCAGCGTGGCACCCGCCAGGATGAAGCCGGTCCGATAGTCGACTCGCCCCAACCGGTAGTAGCTGATCGACCCGCTCGCCGCGTTGGCAAACACCACGGCGAGCGAGATGGCCGTCACCTGCGCGGGCGCCGCGTGTGGGTAGAGCAGCAACAGGACCGGGACGAGGATGAAGCCGCCGCCAGCGCCGATCAGGGTCCCGTAGGCGCCGACCACCACGCCGAGGACAACAAAGCCCGGGACGAGTAGGGCCGCCGGCATCGGTTCAGCCTATCGGAGGCGGACTTACGCGGCGGTCTGCGTTTGGGTCAACTCTTCGGGACGGGCCGGAAGCGGCTTCTGGCCCTGGTCTTTGGTTGGCAACGGCAGGTGCACCGTATCGGTGGCGATCAACTCGAGGAAGGTGTCGACAACCTGCGGGTCGAAATGGGTCCCACGACCACCCCGAATCTCGTCCAGAGCCTTGGCCAGGCCCAGGGACGGCCGGTAGATGCGGTCCGCCACCATCGCCTCGAAGGCGTCCGCGACGGCGATGATCCGCGAGCCCAGCGGGATCTCCTCGCCTTTCAGCCCCTTCGGATAGCCGGTGCCATCGAATTTCTCGTGGTGATGCCGGATCAGTGGCGCGACGTGATGGAGGCCTTCGACCGGACCGATGATGTCGGCGCCGATCTGCGGGTGCCGGCGCATCCACGCCATCTCGTCCTCCGTCAGCGCCATCGCCTGGCGCAGGATCCGATCCGGGATGCCGATCTTGCCCACGTCGTGCAGGATGGCCCCAAGCCGCACCGCGGCCGCCTCGTCGCGAGAAAGGCCCATCCGCTCGGCACACGCGCCGGCCAGTTTGGCGAGCCGCTCTGAATGTCCGCGTGTGTAGCTGTCCTTCGCCTCGATGGCATTGGCCAGGGCCATGTTGACCTCGGTCATGAGCTTCGCCTCCACGTCCCGCCGGGTCACCAGTTCCTGGTGGGATGACACCGCCCGGGCCATCACCGAGCCCAGGATGGCCACCACGACAAAGAGGAACAGCCGCTGCAGGATGATGATCCGGTCGAAGGCGAAGGTGGCGAGGTAGGTGCCGGCCTGGAGGGGGGCAACCGCGCCCGCGGTCAGATAGAGAACGGCGACCAGCGCTGCGCAGAGCACCGACCCGACCGCCCCGAACCGGAGGGCCGAGACGGTGATCACCAGAAAGAAGAGCGCGGCGAAGGGGCTCGTGTACCCACCCGAGGAGTACGTGATCATGGTCGCCACCAGCATGTCGACGCCCGTGGTGGTGTAGCTGAAGGCGCGTCCCGGGCGGCGATGCAGGAAGAGCAGCAGGAGCGTGCTCAGGCAGACCACGCCCCAGGCGGCGAGGATCTCGTTGACCCGACCCTGGTCATAGGTGGCTTCCGCGTTGAGGTTGTTGAGGATAACGGCGAAGATCAGGAGGGTCCAGCGGAAGAGCCCGGTCAGCCGCTCGTTCCCCAGATTGATCAGGCTTTCCGCGGGATCCAGGGTGCGGCGCCGGCCCTTGCGCGATCCATTGCGGGCGGCCATTGCCGATAGTATCCGGCCGCTCTGTGTCGAGCAGCGTTACGAAATGGTCGCGCCACCGCCACAGCGGACCACGGGCTCAGCCGGGCAGGCTGACCCCGAGCAGGTCGGACAGCACCCGCCTGACGTCCTGGTACCGCAAAAAGGCGGTGTCGGCGTCCGCCAGGGCGGCGTCGACCTGCCCGTAGGCGTTTCGGAGCGGGGGGACCAGGCTGGTCGAGGCGACGGCGGCCCGCTCGGCGTGGGCGGCCCGTAGCTGATCTCCGATGGCGCGTGCCGACGCGGCATACTTCGTCGCGATCGCTTCCGCCTGCTGGAAGAGGGCCGGCAGGTTGTCGGACGTCAAGGCTTGGCCGGCATACTGCCGTCGCAGGCGAGCGACCTCCACGGCGATCGCCGCGGCCGACTCACCGGCTCGGCTGATGTCGGTACCGATCGCGGCCAGATGGGCGGTGGCGTCGATCTGTCGTCCGGCGACCTCGACCCGGCCCACGATCGACAAGGCCGGGTCCTTCAGAGCTCGGATGTGGGCATCATCAAAGTCCAGTTCGGCCTGGCGAAGCTGGCCCACCACGGTAGCCAGGGTTCGCTCGTCGCCCGAGCGACCGGCGGCCGCCAGCCCAGCCTGCGCCGCCACGAGCTCGCGTCGACCGCCGTCCAGCTGTTGATACACCTGGACACTGCTGAAAGCCGTGTAGCCGATGGCGGCCACGACCGCGAGCAGGAGAATGACGACCAGGGCGCCACGACCGTGCTGCAGGCCGTCCCGAGCAGATCGCCCGCCGCCAAAGAAAAAGGCGGGCGCCCGGGGCGCCCGCCCGACCAACGAGTTCCTGTTTACGCCCGCGCCCGGTTTCCGGCGACGAGCCGAACGATCCAGAGCAGGATGACCGCGCCGATAAACGCGACGATGAAACTGATGATCAGGCCTCCGCCGACCGCACCGAAGATCAGGCTCCACAGCCAGCCACCGATGAACGCCCCGATGACGCCGACCACGACGTCCATCAAGATGCCGTACCCGTGTCCGCTGACAACGCGCCCGGCGAGCGCGCCGGCAAGACCGCCGATGATCAGAAAGACGATGAAATTCACGTGCTTCCTCCTTGCTG
Organism: Candidatus Dormiibacterota bacterium; assembly: GCA_036732165.1. Classification (GTDB taxonomy): domain Bacteria; phylum Chloroflexota; class Dormibacteria; order CF-121; family CF-121; genus JALYYC01. Next base: position 173,794 of record DAINCX010000002.1, read on the forward strand.
AAAAATCTCCGCAGATACCCGCGTGGATCCGTTGTATCCTACTTCGGGAATTGTGTCAATGGCGCTATCACGATTGCCTCCGAGGGCCGGCTTCGCAACGCTAGCTGGCGAGGCGCTCGTCGAGCCGGACGGGCGGGGCGATGGTCACGTCGGTCAACCCCGCGAAGAGATCGCGCTCGAGCACGCCGGTAACCCACGGGCGTGGAAAGATCCGTCGGAACGGTTCCCACCCGGAGGACCCACCCGCCCCAACCGGCACGGCCGTCGTCACGGTACTCGCGGCAAAGCCGGCCGGATACCGGTGGTAGAGCTTGGCCGGTAACGCGCCGGACCCCGGGGCGACCTGGCGGGCGGACACGAAGCCACGAGTCCCGGCGGCCCGGATCGCCTCATCGGCGCCCAAGACCACCACCACGTGCGGTTGGATGGCCCGAATGATGTCCGCAAACAGGGCCGCCAGCGAGGGCGACTCCCGCTCGGCCGGCCGGTAATCCAACAGGAGCAAGGCCTGGATCCCAAGGCGTCGTGCCTGCCGGGTCTGCGCGACCGTCTCCACGCCGCTGGCGCACACGACCGTTACCGCGACGCCACGCTCTGCGTACCGGGTAAAGGCCCCACCCCCGATTTCCGGGAGACTCTCGAGATCTGGGACGAACGCCAGCAGGCGAAAGGGCACATGGGTGCATCGACCTGACGCCAGGAAACTTTCTTAATCGACGGATGATTACCCGGCCGATCTGGCGCTCGAGAGGAGGCGGTCGTACGCGTGCTTGAGCTGCGGATAGCGCAGGAAGATGAGATGCGCGAACTCCTGGGTCAGGGCTCGAGGCGGGCGCACCAGGCGCATCCCCGCCTCGCTGAGTAAGCGGTTCCCCTTGCGACCGTTGCAGCGGCGGCAGGCAATGACCTGGTTCTCCCAGCTGTTGGCCGCGCCGCCTCGCGAGGTCGGCACCACGTGATCGACCGACAACTGGGACGATGGCATCGCCTTGTTGCAGTACTGGCATGTCCCGTCGTCGCGCAACAGCAGGTTCCGGCGATTGGCCCGCAACATCCGCCGCGGGATCTGGATGTTGGAGAGCAGCCGGACCACGACCACGTCATCTCCAAAGCAACGTCGAGCCATTGCCTGCTCGATTGCCTGCCGCGCATCGTCATCGATGAAGGTGACGCGCTGCTTGGTGAGCAGGACGACGAGCCGCCGCTTAGTGATGACGTTAAGCGGCTGAAGTGAGGCGTTTAGCAGAAGGACGAGTTCGAACGACCTCCTTTGTCCGGGCACGCGGCGGCGCGATCCCTAATATAGCCGGTCATCAGCTGGCTGCCTTGACACGGCCCTCGAGGGGGACATACGGGACATCCTTGAGGCCGATGTACTCGGCACGGGGTCGGATCAGCCGGTTGTCCTGATACTGCTCCAGGATATGTGCCGTCCAGCCGGCGACACGACTCGTCGCAAAGACCGGCGTGAACATGTCGATGGGAATGCCCATCGTGAAGTAGCAGGACGCCGAGTAAAAGTCGACGTTTGCGTAGAGGTGCTTCTGCTGCATCACCACCTCTTCCACCTTCCTGGAGATGTCGTACCAGCGCAGATTGCCGACGTGCTCGCCCAGCGCTTGAGACATCCGCCTCAGGTGGGTCGCCCGCGGGTCCTCCGTGCGGTATACGCGATGGCCGAACCCGGAGATCTTCTTATGCGCCTGCAGCCTCTCGGTCACGTACGCCTCGGCGCGAGATGGGTCGCCGATGGTCTGCAGCATTTTCATGACCTGCTCGTTGGCGCCGCCGTGCAGCGGGCCGGCGAGGGCGCCGATCGCGGAGACCACGGCAGAGTACATGTCCGCCAGGGTGGCCGCGGTTACGCGCGCCGCGAAGGTCGAGGCGTTGAGCTCGTGGTCAGCGTGGAGGATAAGGGCAAGGTCCATGGCCCGGACCGACAGCGGGTCGGGCTCGGCATTGAAGAGCATCCGAAGAAAGCTCTCCGCGTGCGTGCCTTGCGGCTGAGGCTCAACCGGCTCACGCCCATGCCGGATTTGCTCATAGGCCCCGACCACGGTCGCCGTTTGTGCCGTGACCCGCATCGCCTTGGCGACGTTGGCCTCCTCGCTGGAGTCATGGGCCTGGGGATCATAGAACGCCAGTGCCGACATCGCGGTCCGCAGCGCGTCCATCGGCGTTGCCGTCTGGGGAAAATCCTTCATCAAGCGGACGACCTGGGTCGGGAGCGCCCGGTGCGCTGCCAGATCCTCGCTGAACCGGTGCAACTCCTCCCGGCTCGGTAGGTTGCCAAACCAGAGCAGGTAGGTCGTCTCCTCGAACGACGAATGCCGGGCGAGATCGTGGATGTCGATCCCTCGATAGGTGAGCTTGCCCTCCGGTCCGATGATGTCGCAAATCGCGGAATTGGCAGCGACGACGTCTTCCAGCCCTGCCTTGGTCATCGGCATAGAAGCAGTATAGGAATCAGTCCGTTGGCTACGGGGTCGATGGAAGGGGAACGGTCTGGGTCAACTGCAGGAGGCCATCGCCGATCCCGAAGGTGATCGAGGGTTCGGTCGTCCGAACTTCCAGTGCGCCCGAGGAGTCTAGCCCCGGCTGGCGCAGTCGCGCGATCACGGCCGACGGGCTCGACGCCAGCGTCAGCGACAGCGATTCGGTGAAGCCGGGCGCCCGTCGCACGCTCGGACAGATGAGGATGCTGCCGCGACTGGTGCGGCTGACGACCGGCCTGTCGAGGACGAACGTGCGCACCACCCGGTCAATCCGTCCAGTATCGAACTCGGTGTAGTAGAGGTTATCCGCCCCATCGACCGCGATCCCCTGCGGCCCCCGGAGGCCGCGGATCACGCTCACCGCATGGCCCAGCGAGTCGATCTCGTGGATCGCATTGTCACCAAGGGTGTTGACGAACAGGTGGCCGCCGCGACTCACCAGCACATCATCCGGTGTCAGCAGCGTGGTCAAGCGGCGTTGGCCGGGTTCGAGGACCCAGAGGGCCCCGCCTTCGTCCGCGACGAAGATTCGGCCCGACGGATCGACCGCCGCGTCGACCGGCCGCGTCATGCCACTCGCGATCCGCGTCGCCGTCTTGCCATCGGCGCTCACCCTCCATACCAGCCCGTTGGGGCTATCCGGCACGACGATGTCGCCATTCGCGAGGATCGGCCCGATTCCGTCGATCCCATCGCGACCGGTCCGATTTGGAAACAGGCGCCAGAGGGTGACACGGTGCGAGGCGACGTCGACCCCGACAACCCGATTTCGGCCCTGCTCCGCCACCAGCAGGCGCCCGTCCGTCGTGAACACCATGCCCTCCGGCGCTGACAGCCCGCTGGCAATGGTGCTGATCGACCCGTCCGCGCCGAGAGCGGACACCGTCCCCGTCTTGATGTCGCTGAAGAACAAGCGGCCGGCCCGATCCAAGACCAGGTCATCGGGCGCCGGAAGGTTCGACCGCAGCACCTCGGGTGCGCCGGCAGCGCGCGTCGCCGGACAGGCGTCCAGCGGCGCCGCCGTGGGAAGCGGGGTGGCTGAGGCGGTCGACCGGGTTGCCGACCCTGCACTCTGGCATCCGCCCAACACCAACAGCAGCGCGGTGAGGCCAGCAGCTCTCGCAATCGAGGACACGTTGGCGCTGATGATAGAAGCCCCGTCGGGCCGTTTGACCGTCCGCGTGGGCAGGTCTACCATGGCGAGGTGCTCAAAGTGATCTCGGCGCCGGAACTTGCCCGAAACCTCGAGCCGATTCTCAAAGCTCTCGAACAGAGCGGCACCACCCTGATCGTCAAGCACGACGAGCAACCGACCGCGCTCCTGGTCCGGTTCGACGCCTACGTCGCCATGCTGGCAACCATGGACTACTCCGGATGGGAGCGGTGGATTGAGGAGGTGCGCACCGCCTTCCCGCATTCCGTCTTCAGTCCCCCACGACGCCTGAAGGCCATGGTGCCGGCGTTTCTTGATCCCGCCGACCTCGGCTATGCGCCGCAATTCGGGCAGGTTGGGAGCGCGGCCGGGCGCCGCCGGTTGGGCGAGGAGTTGGCGTCGATGGGGATCCAGCTGGATGACCACCAGCTCGGCTCCGTCTACTCCCTGGTCCTCAACCTCGCCGAGCGGAAACGGGTGCTGTATGCGGAGGACCTCAAGCTCGCGGTGGACGAGGCCCTCGGCCGCGCTGCCGCAGGCCGATTTGCGCTGATGGAGCTGCAGGTCAATGCGCAAAGCGGAGTCTCGGCCTCCGCCGACGTCACCATCACGGTCGACGGGGCTCGGCGCCAGGGACGCGCCGTCGGTACCGGAACCCTGGATGCGGTCTTCGGGGCCCTCCAGCACGTGACCGGTCTGACGCCCGACCTCGAGGACTTCAGCCTGGCCGCCGCGACCCAGGGCAGCGACGCGCTGGGCGAGGCGGTCGTCACCCTCAGCCAGGGCTCCAAGGTGGTGGTTGGTCGCGCCGTGGCGCTGGACGTGATCGAGGCCGCCGCCTACGCCTATGTGAACGCCCTTAACTGGCTGGTTCGCCAGCAGCAGGACATGGCCGGCGCGACGCCCGGCGACCAACAGCGCCGGTAGTGATCTCGGGCCCAGCCGGAAGGGCGAAGCGGCCCTTCCGATTCGCCGTCAGCGCCAAGCAACCCCGGCCGAAGATCGAGTGGATCAGCTTTGCCCGGGCGGTCGAGGCCAGCGGCTTCGACACGCTGCTGATGCCCGACCATTTCGGGCCCCGGATGGCGATCGGGCCCGCCCTCGTGCTCGCGGCTGAGGCGACCCAGCGCCTGCGCGTCGGAAGCTTCGTGTATGACAACGACTTCCGCCACCCGGCGATCCTCGCCCAGGAAGCCGCCACGATCGACATCCTGACCGACGGCCGGTTCGATTTTGGCATCGGGGCCGGCTGGCTGCGCAGCGAGTACGACGCCGCCGGAATCCCCTTCGACCCGGGAGCGGTACGGGTCGCGCGCCTGGCGGAAGCCATCCGGATCATCAAGCACCTGATGACCGAGGCGCCCCTTACGCATGCCGGCACCGCCTACCGGTTGACCAATCTGACCGGAGCCTTCAAGCCGGTGCAGCGGCCGCACCCCCCGTTCGTGATTGGCGGTGGCGGCCGCAGGCTGCTTTCCCTGGCCGCCCAGGAGGCCGACATCATCAGCATCATGCCAGCGTCGAAGGCCGACGGTGCCGGGCTGGACGACGCCGACGCCAGCGCCCCATCATTCGATCGGAAGGTGGCGCTAATCAAGGAGGCGGCAGGCGATCGGTTCCCGAGCCTCCAGCTCAACACCCTGGTCCAGAGCGTCGTGGTCACGGACGACCGCCGAGGGGCCGCTCAGTCCATGGCTAAGGACTGGGAGCTGCCAGTCGCCGAGCTGCTCGACTCGCCCCTCCTCCTGATCGGAACGCTCGACCAGCTCGTGGAGCAGCTCCACCACCGACGGGAGCGCTTTGGGCTGACCTACTTCACCGTGTTCGAACGTGACATGGCCAGCCTGGCCAGGGTCATCGAACGGCTGGGCGCCTAATGCTTGAAGGTGCGTCCGACCAGCGGTTGGAGGACGGGTTCCAGGACGAGGTACAGCGAGTTGAAAATCAACAGGAAGATCAGGTAAGTAAAAAAGACACCGGCCGCGACGATACCCAGGAGGAGTCCCTTTGAAAAGCGCTCCATATCGAGCCGGACGACCTTGATCATCAGCGCGCCCATCAGCAGCCCGAAGGCGGCTCCGATCGGGTTTGGCCAGCCCAGCAGGGCCCCGGCGACGACCGGCAGATAACAGGCAAATTCCGGGATCGACCGCGGCAGGAGCGAGCGCCGGGGCGCCGGCATGGCCACCGAGACCGCTCCGCTGGATGCGCCACCAAGCCACCCCTTGCACTTCCCGCAGGTCTGGTTTTCCGGGGCATTGTAGGGGTATCCGCAGAGCGGACAGGCCTTGAGCGTCATGGGGTCAGGCGGCCCCCCGAAGCCGCATGACTTCTTGTTCGAGCTCGTGGATTCGGTTCTCGCGCTGAACCAGCATCTTCTTGTGCTCGGAGAGCACCTTCTTGCTGTAGCGGCTGGTCATGAACCAGCGCAGCCGGTCGACCAGGCTGATGAGAATCACGATCAAGGCTCCCACGGCGGCAGCGGCCAGCATCACGGTCCAGGTCGGAATGCCCTGGTAGACGGCGCCGATCACGTTGACCGAGGTCGCCTGCTGGTTCTGGACGGAGAAGAGGGCGACCGCGATGCCCAGGAGCAGCGCCACCACCCAGCCGAGAATCGCCATGCGCTAGATTCACCCCCACTGGCGAGCGCCCCACGGCGGGCCTCCCTCGCCGCCCATATAACCGGGACCCAGCCGGTGAACTTGCGTCATCGTTAGACTCCTCTCTGCATGGCCGTTCGTACGCCGGCGCCGATCTGGAGCACCCCCGCCGAGCCCGCCCAACTCCAGCCCTTCCGCCTTCGCGGGGGTACCCGGGGTTGCCTGCTGCTCCACGGCTTTGCCGGGACGCCACCCGAGGTCCGCTACCTGGGCGAACACCTCGCGGCGCACGGGTACGACGTGATCGCCCCCCTGTTGGCGGGCCACGGCCTGACCCCCGAAGCGATGGCCCGGACGCGCTGGCGGGACTGGGCAACGTCGGCGGAGGAAGCCCTGGCGACCCTGCGGTCGGACGACGGCGACGTCTTCGTCGCGGGCCAATCGCTGGGCGGCACCCTGGCCTTGCACCTGGCGGCCAACCACGCCGAGGTCAAGGGCGTGATCACCATGGGGGCGATGGGCTCACCCCGGTTCTTCACAGACTGGCGGTTACGCGTGATCGGCGGGCTGAAGCACGTCGTGCGCTGGCACGTGCCGGGTGATGACTGCGACCTTGGCGATCCCAGCGCGCTGCGATTCCTTCACAGCTACGCTCGCCGACCGACGGTCTGCATCCAGAGCCTGCTGCAGTTGACGCGGGTCGTGGAAGCTGAGCTGCCACGGATCACCGCTCCGGCGCTCATCCTGCACGGGAGGCGGGATCGAACCGTGAACGTGGAAAACGCCCCGTTCATCCTCGACCGGATCGGGTCGCACGATAAGCAGTTGGCCTGGTTCGAAGGGTCCGGACACACCATCACGGTCGACCTCGAGCGCGAGCAGGTGAACGCCACCGTCTTGAGCTGGCTGCAGGCGCACTGAGAGCTTGTCTTTGCGAAGTGCCGATGCTATAACACGCAAGAAAACAGCCGGATCCCGAGGTCCGCGCTGGATCAACGGGCGATTATCCATCGCGCCATCCGAGGGAGGACACATGCCGGCAAAGAAGAAATCCGCGACCAAGAAGTCAGCGCCGAAGCGCTCGACCGCCAAGAAGTCGACCACGTCCGCTAAGCGCATGACTGCCAAGCGAGCGGGGAAGACGCTGGCCAAGCGTGGGGCCGCAAGCCGCACCCGGGCCAAGGCAGCCGGCTCGAAGAGGACCACCACCCGACGCGCGGCGACCGCCACCCGGGCGGGGAAGACCCTCGGGAAGCGCTCCGCGGTCAAGCGCGCGGCGCCAAAGGGCGGAGCGTCGTCCAAGCCGAAGGCGGCCAGCGCGAGCCGTCCTGTCCCGGCATCCCGGCCGAGCACACCGAAGCCAGCCGCCGCCCCGAAGCCGCCGATGGCGCCGAGCGGTCCATCCAGCCGGCCTGTTGCCCGTCCGGCCGAGCCGACCAACATGCCGCCGGCGCTCAGCGGCCTTGGTGGCGACCGGGAGCTCGGGAGTGAATCGGAATCCTCGGGCTCGATCGGTTCCAGTGGGTCGGAGCGGATCAAGATCGGCGAGCGCCCTCCGGAGACGCCCTGGCCCGGTAGCACCAACCGGTAGACCGCTCGATCAGGGAGCCCCTGCGCCGGCGCGCGGGGGCTTTCTTGCGTTTCGGGTTACAACTACGGCGCTTTGCGCAGGGCGAATGGTCCAGATCGCCATCTGCGGGCCAGAAGGTGCGTCGTTATCAGAAGCAGAGGCTATTCATGAGATTGAGGGTGCGGCTGATGACGGGTGCGATGGCCGCGGCGGCCGCGCTCCTTTGCCTGGCATGGGACAGCACCCCTGCCCTGGCTGCAACCAAATCCAAAGTCGTCGTGCCGCCGCACGCCACGCCCCCGGGGCTCGCCCGGAAAGCCGCGGTCCTGGCACCGCTCGTCTTCCAGGTCAACCCGGCAAAAGTCAACCCGACCACGCAGACGAACATCGTCATCATCGGGCAACATCTGAGCGCGACCACGAAAGTGCAGGTCGGCGGGCATCCGGCTACCACGATCGAGGCGCCGGATCCTCAGACCCTGCTTGTCAAACTTCCAGAGGACCTGACCAAAGGCTCGTACTCCGTATCCGTCACGAACGAAGCCGGCACGGCGGTCGCGGACGATCAGCTGGTGGTGGACGACTCGGGCAACGGCCCGAACAGCCTGACCACGATGGCCGGGGTCGGATCTCTCCTGCTGCTCGTCCTCGTCATGCGGCTGGCGCGCACGCCGGGGCTGGCCTGATCTGGCTCGCCTTACCGGTCGACCGCTGACATCAGCAGGCTGACCTGCCTCTCCCCCACCTCGTCTGGTAAGGCCGGAGGCTGCGGAGCCTCGAGTCCGACCTGGGGCATCGACCGGAGGGCCGCAATCGCCCCACGCATCTGGCCGAGATTGCGCTTGCAGTCCGTGAAGGCGTTCTGAATCATCGTGCTGCCACGAGAGATGCTGTTCTCCAGCACACGGTCGAGCGCGGCCACGTTGTCGTCGATCTGCTGCAGATACCCTTCCAGGTTCTCCAGGTCGATGGAGCGTGCGTACTGCAGGTGCAGCCGGAACAGCGCCAGAACGTAGGGGACCGTCATGCTGTACGGCATCAGGATGACGCCTTCCCGGTAGGCCTCGAGATGACCGCGGCGGCAGGCATTGAAGACCGGGTCCGGCACGGCCGCCACCGCGAAGGCCAGGGTGCAGGAGGGATCGATGTACTGCTTGACCTCGCGGACTTTGCCGCGAAGCACGCGCTCGATCTCCTGGACGACCGCGGCCTCCTCGACGGAATCCCGAATGTCGGCGCCCAGACGGTCGAGAAGCTCCGGGGAGGGCCACTTGCTGTCGATCGGCAGCCGCTTGCCATTGGCAAGGACGAGCGCGTACTCGACGACCTTGCCGTTGACGCGGAAATTCATGTCGATCATCGTCGCGGGGAACTGTCGGAACGCGTCCTGCAGGATGTTTTCGCCGGCGGCTCCCCGGGTCCGGCTGCCGAGCAGGACGGTCTCGATCCGTCGCGCCGAGGCCTGGACCTCGACATCCATCCGCCGTCGCTCCTCGGCATCCACCTTCAAGCGCTCCACCACCACGCGGGCTTCTGAAAGCTCGCGACCAAGTGCATCGCGGACGCCCGCCGAGCTCTCGAGGACCTTGGTCCCGACCCCTTGCACAGCGACTTGCAGGGTGCCCATGGTCTGCGTCAGCGCCCCCTGCTGGCTGGTCATCGACTCGACCTGCGACTTGAGCGAGCCGAGATCGGCCAGGGCTTTAAGGACGGCTTCGGACACGATCGGCGAAGCCGAACGGCGGTTGAGGAGCACCGACAACGCCACCACCACGGCGGCGGTCGCCAGCACGACGAGAACCAATTCCAAAACGTTCACGAGGACTCCTTCAAGACGTGGGCAAGACGGTTGGTTGCCTTCATGGTGGTGACCCGCATGCCCAAAGTCAAGCAGCCGTCTGTGACAGCTGTCTGTCGCACCTAGCGGTCGACCGGGTACCCCCGCTCGATCCAGGCCGAGGTGCCACCGTCCACGTTGCTGACGTCCCCGTACCCCTCGGTCAGGAGGAAGGCTGCCGCAGCCAGGCTGCGCTGGCCGCTGTGACAGATGGCGAGGATGGTGCGGTCTTTAGGCACCTCTCCCACCCGTTCCTCCAGCTCGCCGAGCGGCAGCAGTTGGGCGCCTGGCACATGGCCCTCGGCGTATTCCCAGGGCTCCCGGACGTCGAGCACAAAGGGCTTCGGTTGCCCGCGCAGTCGCTCGTGCAGATCGTCCACCATGATGGCGGGCACTTTGGGCGGCCGGCGCGGCGGAAATCGCGCGTCGATGCCCACGCCGAGATCTTAGTCCCCCGCGGCCGCGCAAGCTTGGGCATCACGCCGCGTCAAATCCATCAGCATGAGCAAGGGCCCGCAGTACCTGCAGTTCTTCGGCTCGGACCCCCTGAAGCGCCTCCACGGCTGCGCCGTGGCGGAATGCGATCGTGGGGAGGAGAGCCCCTGCCACGACCTGGCACGCCCCTTGCGGCGCCCCCAGATCGGCTTCGGGAACCCTCAGGGCCCCGTGGTCTTCCTCAGCCCAAGCCCCCTCGACCCGGCCAGCACCAGCAACGACGCGTTTGCCGAATGGCTCGATACCGAGGCAAGCCTGGAACACCACATGACGGCGGAAACCCCGCAACCGTACTTCCAGTTCGTGCGAGCCGTCCTGAACGCCACGCGCAAGCGACTCGGGCAGGCGCCGCAGAAGCGGGACGTCCTGGATCTCGCCTTTCACACGTGGGCGGTCCGCTGCGCGACCGAGATCCCTGACCGCGTCACCGACGCCGCGCTCAACCAGTGCGCCGAACGCCATCTGCAGAGCTTGCTTGGGGCAGTCGCACCGGCGGTCATCGTGGCCATGGGCGGTCCGACCGCCCGCCACTTCTGGTGGCGCGCGATGAACACCTGGCAGGGTTGGGGTCCGATCACGGCTCTGCACGGCCGCGTCCTCACCACCGAGCTCGGAGGGCGACTGGTGCCCGTCATCCTCAGCGTCCATCCCTACCAGCGGAGCGTCGACTCCCGCCCCGAGGTGATCGCCCGGGCGATCGCCGAGCGGCTGCGGCCTGAGCACCTCGACGCGAGGCAGTTGAAGGCAGCCTGATGAGCAGCGAAGTCCTCGACCCTCGTTTCCTTCCCAAAGACGAGGACAGCCACGTTCGCGAGCGGATCCAGAAAGCGGAACAGGGCCATTCCCTGCGACCGGGAGCGCTCTGCCCACATTGCTCCGGCCATGCCTTCAAGCGCGCCGAGCTCAAGTCCGGTGCGCCCTGCCCGAACTGCGGCAAGTCGCCGCGGATCGCGGCCTAGCTGCGGTTCAGCGCGGCCATCCTGGTGCCGGCGTCGGCGATGCGCTGACGAAGCTCCAGCGGCGCCAGCACCTCGACCGCGTCGCCCCACCCGAGGATCCACGGGGCGATCTCGACCGTCCCGGCCACCGTGACCCGCATGTCGACCTGTCCGTCCGGTCCATCCGTCAATTGTTGGGAGGGGTGCCAGATCGTTTCCCGGACCCGGGCCGCGGCGGGCGAAAAGAATCGAAGCTGGACCTCCACGGGCTCGCCTGAGTTGAAGATTCCCCACGCGCGTGCCAGGTGGCGGTTGATGTCGAAATCGGCCGGGATCCGGTAGGTTTCCGGCGTCTGCTCGGCGCGCACGATCCGCTCCAGCTTGAAGGTCCGCATCTCCCCAAGCTCGCGGTCGCGGGCCACCACGTAGCTGCTGTGGCCGATCAACGACGGCTCGAGGAAGTACGGCTCGATCGATCGAGGGCGGACCGGGCCGCCGGAGGTCGGGTACCAGATACGCACCACCTTGCGGCCGGCCCAGCTCAATACGATGGCCTGCAACACCCGGCTGTACGTCGGATTGGGGGGTCGGTCCGCCATCTGGCGGACGGTCGCGTGCACATACTCGGCAACGGGAGCCGGCAGCACCGCGGCCAGCTTGGTGAAGGCGTCAGCCACGCCCGGGTCGGCCTCCTGGCTGTGCCGGTGCATCAAACGGACGCCCATGAGCAACGCCATGGCTTCACGCAGCGTGAACTTGACCGGGGCGATGAAGAAGTTGGGGTCGATGGCGATTCGCCCCTCCACCTCGTAGATAGGCACGTTCATCGCCTCCAGCGCCCGGACGTCCCGGTATGTCGTCCGAACCGTCACGCCGGTCCGCCTCGCGATCTCGCTGTTGGTCAATCCCCGCGGGTTCCCCTGAAGCAGCGTCTGCAGCTTCAGGATGCGCGCTCCTCGATCCCCCTTCTCGAACGACCCCATCTTGCCACCCCAGTCTAGCCATCTCCGGAGGCGTCCCTGCAGATCGATGCAAGCTCTATAATTCTCCTGTTTTTGCGTTCGCCTATGCCATCGCGCCGGGCAGCAACTGCGTGGTTACGGGGGATTTGTGGCCCTTCGCCTACTCCATTTTGCCGACCTCCATCTGGACCGATCGTTTGCGAGCGAGCGCCTCTTCGGCGTCGGGGCGCAACGACGCCGCGACGATCTCCGTAGCGCGCTGAACCGGATCGTTGCGCGAGCCCGCGACGAAGCCGTCGACGTGATCACCTGTGGCGGGGACCTCTTCGAGCACGACCACGTCACCCGCGACACCGGCAACTTCGTCACGCAGACCCTTGGCGAAGCGGGCCGGCCGGTCCTGATCGCGCCCGGGCACGCCGATCCGGCCCTTCCCGGCTCCCCGTATCGCTACATGCGCTGGCCCTCGAACGTGACCATCGCCGCCCACGAAGAACTCCGGCCGTATCGCTATCGAGGAGTCGACCTCTGGTCGGCCGGATTCATGCGGCCCGCGGTGACCGAGGCCCCGCTGCGCGATTTCGCCAGGCTCGATCAGGGCATCAACCTCCTGCTGCTCCACGCTTCTGACATGAGCGCGGTGCCCGAGGGCACGCCGTCGTTCAAGCCGCTCACGCCTGACCAGGTCCGTGAGGCAGGATTCCAGCACGCCTTGCTCGGGCACTACCACGACGCACGGGCAAGCGACCTGATCACCTACCCGGGGAGCCCGGAGCCGCTGACCTGGGGTGGAGCCGTTCGCCACTGTACGGCGCTCGTGGTCGTGGCGGACGATGGCCGGACCGAGGTTACGCTGGAGGACGTCGCCGAGCGCCAGTTCGTCCGGGAAGTCATCGACATCACCGGCATGACGAGCCGGGAGCAGGTTCGCGAGGCCATGCTCACACTGCGCGACGGGAAGCAGTTGCAGGGCGCCGTGGTGCAGGCCACCCTCGTCGGAGAACGGGTGCCGGCGCTGGAGCTGGACCCGAAAACCCTCTCGGCCGAGTGCGGAGACGGGTTTTCGTACCTGGAGTTTCGAGATCGCTCGCGCGTTTCCCATGACCTGGAGGCCGTGGCCCAGGAGTTCACGAGCCGCGGTGAGATGGTCCGCAAGCTGGTCGAGCGGCAACCCGAGGCGGTCCATGATCAGGCGGCGGTAGCCCGGGCGCTGCAACTCGCGCTGGATGCGTTCGAGCAGTGACCCGGCAGCCGTTGGTACGCACATGCGTCTGACGAGGATCGAGATCGAAGGGTTCGGCGCCCTCCGCGCCGTCGACCTTCATTTCGGGCCCGCCATGAACCTCGTGGTGGGGCCAAATGAGGCCGGCAAATCGACGCTGCAGGAGGCCATTCTCGCCGGGCTTTACGGCCTCCAGTCCGCGGACCGAACACGACCAGCACTGGTTGAGCGGACCGAGCGCTGGCGTCCCTGGCAGGGAGGACATTTTGGCCTGGCGCTCGAGTTCCAGCTCGAAGACGGGACGGCGATGCGCGTTGAGCGCGATCTGGATGCCGAGTCGGTCCATGTCACGGACCTTCGCTCCGGCGCAGACCTGAGTGGGCGCTTCGAGCGGGATCCGCTCGGTGGCGTGCAGGTCGGGCGCGAACTGCTGGGCGTGAGCCGCGAGATCTACACCAACACCGCCTGCATCTCACGCAGCGAGGTGATGCGGGTCGAAGACGCCGGCAGCATCAAGGAGGCCATCGCGGCCCTCGCCGACTCGGCCCATACCGATCGCACGGCGCAGCGGGTGCTCGACCGTCTCCGGGAGGAACGGATCCTTCGGGTCGGCCGGCCACGGGGACGGGGTGGTCCGCTCCATGACCTCGAAGCCCGGCTGGTCGAGCTCGAGCGGCAGCTGGCCGCCGCCCGCCAGGCTCGCAGCGCCGTCGACGAACTCGCCCGCAAGCGGGAGTCCGTGGCGGCCCTGACGGAGACCGAACTTGCCATCGTGCAGACGCTGGAGGCCGCGCTGTTGGGCTCGCGGCTGGAAGATGCTCGTCGCCGGCTGGAACGGCTTGATGCCAGGCAACGGGCGATTGCCGAGGAGGCGGGCCGCCAGCAGGGCCATGTCCAGTTCGCCAGCTTCCCGCTCGACCGGCAGGCGGAGGTGCAGGAATTGAGGAGCCACCTTCGGGCGACCGAGGAGGCGCAGCAAGGCTTCGAGCAGCAGGCTCAAGCAGTTGCTGCCCAGCTGGCGGAATTGCAAAGCGAGCGAGCCCGGCTTGACTCCGAGGCTCAAGGCGAGGAGATCCGGGCCCGAGGCATCGACGAGGCGGCCCTGCAGGCGGAGCCGGCGGTCCGCGAGTTGTTCTCCTCTCTCAGCGTGGCGGAGGCGCAGGCCCCCGAGGCTCAAGCGCGGGCCCAGGCCGCCCAGGAGGAGCTCGGCCGTCTTTCCGAGCGGCACCCCGGGTTGATCGGCCAGAACCTCGACTGGTCCGCGCGTCACATGGAATTCCAACGTGTGTACTCCGAATGGCACGAGCGCCACAACGTGGCGGTTGAGGCGCGGCACCGCGCCGGGGCCGAGTTGCCGCCCCGGCTCGAGCAGCTGAAGCACGACATCGCGCGATACAAGGAAGTTCCGGACGTGATCAAGGCGGGGCAGGAGGCCGAGGAAGCCATGCGGCGCGAGGAAAGCCTCGCCGAGCGCGCGCGCAACCGGCAGCGGACCGTCCTGGGCGCCATGCTCGGGGGCCTCCTGCTGGCTGTCATGGCAATCCTGGTTGCCTTCTTCGCCCTCCAGGGGGGGATGCCGATCTACCTCGCAGGCGCGGCGTTCTTCCTCCTGGGGATGGGCGTCCTCGCGACCGGGATCGGGATCTGGATCCGCGCCGCTGCCCGAAAAGAGGTGGACCGCCGTTTGCGAGCCAAGGACGAAGCGCGGGTCAGACGTCGGGAGGTCCTTCATCCGTGGGGCGTTCGGAGCTCGGGGGAGTTGCAACAGGCGCTCGTCGAGCACCTGCAGAAGGTTCGCTACGATGCCACGCGTCTCGAGCTGGATCGGCAGGCCTCCGAGCTGGAGGAGCGCGCCCAGATCGCCGGACGCGGCCTCCGCGAGCTGGTCGGATCGTGGGGGCTCTCCCAACCGGCCCCCACCGATGAGGCCGTCGAGGAGACGGCGCGGTTGGTCGAATCGCTGGCCCAGGACACGATCGCCTGGAACGCCGCCAGCGAACGAGCGCAGCAAGCGACGCAGGTCCAGGCCGAGCTCGACGCCCGCGGCGAGGGGCTCCGCCATCAGCTGCACAGCGTCCTCGACCGGCTCGGCTTCGACCGGCGCGAGGCGGCGGGCGCCGCCCGGGACTTCATCCACAGCTGTGAGGCTGCCCGGACCGCCGGCCAGCTCCGGGCGCGGCTCGAGCAGGTGGATGCGCAACTCGATCAGATTGGCCAGCCGGCCCATCGGGCCGCCCTGGAAGAGGTCAAGGCTGAGGGCTATCGGAAGCAGCTGGCGGCCATCTACGGCGCCGCCGGGATCACCGAAATGGACCCAGAGCGCACGGACGCCGCCTGGGAGGCGGCCGCCGCGCAGGCTCACGCCTACCAGGAGTCGAGCAGCCGGCTGGAGGAGTTGCAGGACACCAACACGGCCGGACCGGGGGGCGACGAGGGCCACTCACTTCGCCAGCTGGTCCAGGACCTCACTGCCCAGATGGCGGAGGTCAGCCACGGCGTCGATCAGGAGCGCCTTGCCGGGTTTGCCAACCTGCCTCTGGCCGAGCTGGAACGACAGCGGGACCAGCATCGGGCGGCCCGGGAAGGGGCCCAGGAGGAGCGTGCCCGAGCCGAGGAGCTGCTCAACGACCGCCTCGCCCAGATCGGCGATGTGGCCGCGCTCGATGAGGAGATCACCGCCATTCGGGAGCAGCTGCAGCAGCTCGAGATCGATGCGCATGCCTATGATCTCGCCATCGAGACGCTCGAGTCGGCTGCCAAGTCCGTTCGCCGTGCCGTCATCCCGCGGCTGAAAGCCCAGCTACAGAGCCAGCTCGCCCCCATCACCAACGGCCGGTATCGCGACGTCCGAGTTGGTGACGACCTGACGCTGCAGGTCAAGGCCCAGGATCAGCGCAGCTATAAAGACGTCGACAGCCTGAGCCTGGGCACCAGGTCGCTGATCTACCTCCTGGAGCGGGTGGCGCTGGCGCGGATCATCGGCGGCAGCGCGGAGCCGGCGCCGCTGCTTCTCGACGAGGCCCTCGTGCATGCCGACCGGCGCCGGATGCGGGCCGCCCTCGATGAGCTGGGCAGGCTGGGCCAGGACAACCAGATCATTTTGTTCTCGAAGGACGAGGCCCTCGCCGAGCGAGCCGAAAAGGCGGAGCACTGGACGATCATCCGGCTCCCCGGGCCGAGCCTGGTCTCGCCGTCGCTGGATGCCCCGCCGACCAACGGCGCCGCTCGCGAAGAAGTCGAGGAAGAGCAGGAAGTCCCGAGCGCCTAGGACCCCGACGGCAGGCGCGGCCGGGCCGCAGCGGGTTTCGGTCGTGACAGACAGCTGTCACAACGGCTGGTTATTGTGCTCGCATGGGCAATGTCATTCCGTGGTCACAGATTCATCCGAGCATCAAGAGCGAACAGCCCTTCGTCGGCGTCATCATGGTCGACCCGCAGGGAAAGCTTTGCATCAGCGAGCTGATCCATTTCGATCCGGAGACCATGGGGAGGCCCGATGAGGTCGCCAGCGAGATCGTCGCCGCCGCCCAGCAGGCAGCCGCCCGCGTGGCCAGTTCCTACCGCACGCAGCGCACGGAGCCGCCACGCCGGCCGCTTCGCCTGCTCAAGGGCGGCGCCGCCTAGCCATCGACCGGTTCGCCGCTCAGCGTCCGGCCGACATCGACAGGCGCGCCTCCAGGGCAGCTTTGACCGCAGGCCACTCGCGGTCGACGATCGAAAAGACTACGGTGTCTCGAAAGGTACCGTCCAGGCGGATCCGCTGGTTGCGGAGGGTGCCCTCGTAGACAGCCCCGAGCTTTTTGATCGCCGCCTGCGAGCGCAGGTTGCGGATATCCGTCTTCAGGGCCACCCGGATCGCGTGCCAGTCTTCAAAGGCATGCCGCAACAGCAAATATTTCGCCTGCGGATTCACGACCGTCCCCCACGCGGCCGGCGCATACCACGTCCATCCGATTTCGGCGGTCCGGTCCTCCTCCTGGACATCCAGGTAGCGCGTGCTGCCGATGATGCGCTCGTCCGATCGCTGGCGAACAATGAACGGATATTCGCGGCCCAGCGCCTCCGCCTCGAGGGCCCTGGCGAGCCATCGCTCCATGCCCTCCCGCGTCGTCGGCCGGGCAGGCATCCATTCCCAGACCTCGGTGGAGCGCCCCGCTTCCAGCAGGGCTCCGCCATGCTCGGATCGCAGGGGCTCGAGCCGAATCGATGTCCCGGTCAGCGTGATCGGGCCGAGCTTAGGCATCGGGTCGAGCCCGGCGCGACCTCAGAAGGGTCGATCCACCATCAAGAAGACCACCACGGCGAGCAAGAACCAGGCGACCACCTGGATGGTGGTTGCCGCCGCATCAGCGGTTTGGGGGCTGGCGTTCTCGGCCGTCGCCGCCCGCAGGCGGCGAAGGTTTGGTGCGAGAAATGCTCCTTCGAGACCCATGGCGGCAATGAACAGTAAGAACCCGAGCAAGAGCCAACCCGTGAAGAACTTGAAGCGGCCCACCCACAGCGTCAGACCAGTGATGAGGACGAAGGCGGATCCCGTATACACGAGCACGACCTGGACCCGCCAGGCGAAGGCATACAGCGCCTGGCGAGCGGCGGCCTCCGCTCGGCCAGCCATCGGGCGAAGCAGCACATGGGCGCTGACGCCGCCGAGGAGAAAGATGGCCCCGTAGATATGCAGGGTTCGAAGGATCGCCACAGGAGCAGCATACCTATCGCTTGTGACGGTGGCCCGTCTATAGTTTCAGCGTGCCAGCGCAGGGAGCCAAACATGCGGAGGTTGTGATTCCGCAAGCCTGGCTCCTGCCGAACCTCAGCCTGGATGCCGTCCGCGCGCTGCAGCCGGGCGACACGCTGGCTGACCTCGAGAAAGGGGACCTACGCATGACCGGCATCGAAGTGCTCGTCGCGCGAAACTGGGTCAAGGAGGAGTTTTGGCCGCGAATCCAGGACGCGGTGCAGCGGGGGTACGCGGCCGAGAAGACCTACACCTTTCTCCGCGCCCATGCGGATCGGCGCGGCGCTCGACGCCCAAAGAAGCAACCCTGACCGTGGCCGGCTGGGCGGGGGTGGAGCGGGCGGTCATTGACGGCGTCTTTCGCTTCTCGCCCTCCCAGGCGCGAGTCGTTGGGGACCACGCGTTCGACGGGCTGGTTGGCGACGCGTCCGCCTCCACCATCCAGGCCCGCATCCGCGAGATCGATGACCAGCGAGAGATGCTGGCCCGAGCGGAGGGGCTCAGCGCGGATCAGGAGGTCGACCGGCGTGCCCTGCTGGGGCATGTGCAGGCCAGCGGCTTTGCCCTCGCCGACCAGCGAACCCCGTTCACGGAGCCGCTCTACTACGCCGGCGACGGCTCGGAATTGGATGTCAGCCCATACCTGAAACGCCAGTACGCGCCATTGGGCCAGCGCCTGGCGAGCCTACGGAAGCACCTCGACGGATACGCCGGGTACCTGGAAGCGGCCCGCGACAACCTCGAGGTCTCGCTCCCCCGGCCGAACCTCGAGATCGCGATCGAAGCGGCCGCCGGCCAGGCCGAGTACCTGGAAGGCGAGGTGCTGGCGGTGGCGCGCCACGACCCAGCCACGGTCGCTCGTATCGACGCCGCCATCGCACAGGTCCGCTCCTTCGTCCGATTCCTCGAGTCGCGGCGCGCCACCGCCCATGCACTTGACCCGCTGGGTGCCGATCGCTTCCGGCAGATCCTCGCCCTCCGCGAAATGATCGAGCTCGATCTTCCTGTCCTGGAACGGATGATCCGGGACGATGTTGCTCGCAATACGGAACGGGCTGACGCCCTGGCCCGGGAGATCGCACCGGGCCAGGGCATCAGCGGCGCCCTGGCCGTGCTCGAGCAGCACCACCCCACTGCCGCCAGCATCGTCGCGGATGTCAGCGACATGCTGGAGTCGATCCGGACCTTCGTGCTGGAGCGAGGGCTGCTGTCGATCCCCTCCGAGGTCCGCTGCCTCGTCAAGCCGACCCCGTCCTACGCCTCCTACGTCAGCGCCGCGCTCGACAGCGCCGGACCCCTCGAGTCGACAGCCCGGGAGAGCTATTACTACGTGACGGTGCCCACGCCGGCCTGGGGCGCGGCAAAGAGCGAGGAGTGGTTACGCTACCTCAACTATTCCGTGCTGACCAACATCTCGATCCACGAAGCCTATCCCGGCCATTACGTCCAGGCCCTGCATGAGCGGAACGCGTCCTCGCTCACCCGGCGCGTCTTTTGGGTCCAGAGCACGGGTGAAGGCTACGCCCACTATTGCGAACAGATGATGGTTGAGGCGGGCTTCTCGGCCGACCCCAGGTTCGAGCTCGCCCAGAAGATGGACGCCCTCCTGCGCGATTGTCGCGCGCTCGTGGCACTCGGCCTGCACTGCCAGCGAATGTCCATGCGCGAGGCCGTGGAGGTGTTCATGCAGGTCGGGCATCAGAGCGAGCTGCCGGCGACCCGCGAAGCCATGCGTGGAGCCTGGGATCCCCTCTACCTGACCTACACGCTTGGCAAGCTGCTCATCCACGAGCTGCGGCATGAGCAGGAGCGCCGGCCCGGCTACACGCTGCGGTCATTCCACGATGCCTTCCTTGATTGCGGCAACCTGCCCATTCGATTGATTCGCGAGCTGCTCGGCTGATGCGCCTGCTGGCGCAGGGCAGTCCACGGAGCCGGCGGTGAATCCCATCCACTCGATCGCGAGCCTGAGCGGCGACCTGCTCATTTTCGTGATCGCCAGCCTCCTCTTCATCGAGGAAACCGGGATTCCGATCCCCTTCGCCCCCGGGGACCTCTTGCTCCTGATCGCCGGGATTGCGATCGCGAGCGACACGGTGGACCCAGTCCCGATGGTATCGGCACTCCTGGTCGCCATCACGGTCGGCGCCATGATCGGCCGTGAGGTCTTCGCGCTGGTCGGCCGCGCCGCCCTGTTGCAGGCGGCGGACGCGCTGCATTTTCGGCGGGCGCTGGACCGGGCCACGACGATGCTTCGCCGGGGTGGCGCTCGGGCGGTCTTCATCGGCCGCCTGTTTCCAGGCCTTCGGATTTCGACCACGCAGGTGGCCGGCGTGAGCCGCATGTCACGACTCACCTTTGCCGCTGGGCTGATTCCCTCCGTTCTCGTCTACACCGGGGTCTTCGTCGGACTCGGCGCCCTCGTAGGTCAGCCCGCACTGAGCCTGTTCCACCGCGCCGAGCACCGTCTCTTCGTCCTCACCGTGGCCGGACTCGCCGCCGTCGCGGTCGTCCTCTCCGTCCGCACCCTGGCCCAGCGGGGCATCCTCGATGCCATGGAACCGATCGTGCTCGGGGCCCGGCGAGACATGGCCGACGCGCTGGAGGCGGCCCTACCCTGGCAGCGGGACGCGAACGGCCCGAGGCGTCAGTACCCGCTGGTCCGCCGCATCTGGGCGGGCATCATCGACCTCGTGCTGGTGCTTTTAGGAACCGTCTATGTCCTGACCGCCGTGACTGGGGTTGCCCGCAACGAGGTGCTGCTCGACCCCGGGGGCCTCGCCGTCCTGATCGCGCTGACGCTCCTCTACCGCATTCCGTTGGAGGCGCGCCTCGGCCAGACGTTGGGGAAAAAGATGATGGGGATCTCGGTGTACGGCCCGGGCGGCGGCATACCGGGATGGTGGCGGGCGGCCGTTCGCACCCTGCTTGGCGTGATCGTTCCGCTGTGGCTTGTCGACGCCGGATTGGTGCTGGCGGGACGCCGCCGACAGCGCCTTGGGGACCTGGCGACCCAAACGACCGTTCGACGAGTGGCGCACTGACCGCGACCATCAGCGTCTAGCAGCGCACCCAGATCCGCAGTCGGGGGTCCCAGCGCCAGCAGGGATGGACCGGTGGGGCCCGGAGCACGACGAGGGACCACGCGGCGGGGGGCGGCGCGGGTGCCGGCGCCGGCGCTGGCTGATACGCCTGGACGACCTCATGAGGGTCGGCCGGCTGCAATGGCCGGCTCGTCTCCAATAACTGGCCAACGGTCACGAACCGATAGCCGCGCTGGCGCAGGATCGGGATGATCAGCCGGAGCGCCGGGCCGGTCGCCGGAGCATTCGGGCCACCCTGCAGGTGCATCAGGATGATGGCGCCGGGCTTGACGTGAGCAAGGACCGTGGCGGCAACCCCTGTGGCATTCGGGTTGAACGCGTCCATCGCGTTCACCGTCCACTCCACCGGGATGAGTCCCGCCGTGTGCACCGCGTCGACGGCCGGACGGTCGTAGCAGCCGCCCGGAAAGCGGAAGTAGCGTGGCGTCACGCCGGTGATCTGGCGGAGCACCGCCTGTGCATGCTTGAGCTGCCAGGCGGCTCCTCCCGGTCCCAGCCCGCCAAGCAGGTAGCACGGCAGGTGGAAAGCGGGGTGAGAATAGCTGTGGTTCGCGATTTCGAACTGCGGATCGAGGGCGAGGCTGCGCGCCAGTCCCGGATACAGTTCGGCCCACATGCCGGTCATAAAGAGGGTGGCCCGCGTGCCGGTTGTGCGCAGCACGCCCAGCGCATCCTGATTGATCCAGGCGGGAACCACGCCGCGTCTCGCCTCCGCCGCCATGTCAGGGGTCATGTCGAGATCGAAGGTGAGGGCGACGATCGGCTGCGACGTGACGGCGCCGAGGACGACGCGAGGCTCGGCCGGCGCGGGCGGGCCGAGCGCGCGGATGGCCACCGGCCAGGCCGAGGCACGAATGTTCGGGCGCGGCCGCGGGGGCGCGACGCGGACCAGGTGACTGACGGCCCGTGCCGGCGTGGGTACCGGCCCCGGGACCAGGGTCACCGCTGTCAGGAACGCCGCCACGAGCACGGCCGCGCGACGGTGGCTCACCCCCGGTAGTCCGCCAGGACCTCCAGGACGAGATCGATTTCGCTGGCGGTGTTGTAATGGGCCACGCCGATCCGCAGCGTCCCGCCGCTGTCCTGCAGCCCGA
Organism: Candidatus Dormiibacterota bacterium; assembly: GCA_036732165.1. Classification (GTDB taxonomy): domain Bacteria; phylum Chloroflexota; class Dormibacteria; order CF-121; family CF-121; genus JALYYC01. Next base: position 196,002 of record DAINCX010000002.1, read on the forward strand.
GCCGACGCATCAGTTCCGTGGCGTAGTGGTCCCCGTGCCAGGTGAAGATCTGGCGCTCCGCCAGCCAGCGCGCCAGGGCTTCCGGTTGATGCGGTGGCCAGGTCAGCGAGACCGTCGGTACCCGCTCATCAAGGCGCGCCGGATCGATGATGCCATGCAGCTGGATCCCCGGGATCCGCTGCAGGCCGTCGATCAAGCGAGCGCCCAGGGCCCGCTCGTGCGCCTGGATGCGGACCATGGCCGCCTCAAAGGCCGGGCGATCCACCCGATCCGATCCCCCGACGTCAGCCAGGTACTCGAACGCCCCGAGGAGCCCGCTCAAGCATTCCAGGTTCGGGGTCCCGGTCTCCCAGCGACTGGGAAGTTCGTCGGTGGCCGGGCGCACCTTGTACGGACGGAGCCGCTGAAGTAACTCGCGTCGTCCGTAGAGAAGGCCGAGGTGCGGGCCGTAGAACTTGTACGACGAGCACACCAGGAAGTCGCAGTCAACGGCCTGCACGTCGATGGGGCCGTGGGGCCCGTAATGGACGGCATCCACCCAGAGCCAGGCCCCGACGGCATGCGCCAGGCGTGCCGCAGCCTTCAGGTCGGGAATGGTTCCAACGGCATTCGAGGCATGGGTGATCGCAACCAGGCGCGTTCGGCCGGTGATCTGCCGCTCCAGGTCCCGCATATCGAGCGTGCACTCAGGGAGGCGGATGTCCGCGACGCGGACCCGGATCCCCTGGTCTTCCAGGGCCAGCCACGGGGCGACATTGCCGTCATGCTCGAGCCGAGTGACGACGATCTCATCACCGGGGGAGAGTTCCCGAGCGATGGCCCGACTGAAGGCAAAGGTCAGCGTCGTCATGTTGGCGCCGAACACGACCTCCTGTGGAGATCCAGCGTGCAGAAAGGCGGCCGCCGCACTGCGAACCTCGTCGATGCGGGCGTCGGATCGGCCGCTCGTGGCGAAGACGCCGCCATGATTCGCGTTCATGACCCGCCAGTATTCCGCCGTGCGATCGATCACCCGCTGGGGCACCTGGGTGCCGGCGGGGTTATCAAGGTAGACAACCGGATCGCCGTTGACCCGGAGACCAAGCGCGGGAAACTGCCGTCGAACCGACGCCAGGTCGAGGTCGACGGAGGTGGGAACGGCCATCACGCCGATGGTGCCGGGTCCACCGAGGACCTCGGATCAGCCATCCGCGTGACGCATGAATCGCGACTCGATACCCACCGTCTCGAACCCCAGGCGCTCGTAAAAGTGCCGCGGCCAGTCAAAGAGGTCAGCCACCAGGAAGACGAAGGATGCGCCCTTGGCGGCCTGGAGCGCGGCGGAAACCACCTGGCGAGCGAGGCCTCGACGGCGAAATGGCTCGAGCGTTTCCACAAACTCGATCTGCGCATCCGGGCCCTCCCGGCGCAATTCACAGAAGGATGCCGGCGCGCCTTCAATCAGCGCGGCGAAGTAGGTGGTGTCCAGGACCCTGGCGGTCAGCGCTTGCTTGCGTAGCGCCTGATCGGCAATCAGCGCGGTCGGGGCCCAGGACTGGATCTCCCGCTTTCGGGCGGGCCGATAGGTCGCCCAATCGACCTGCTGGACCCCGCTGATGTCGACCTCGCGGTCGGGCGCCTGGTGACGGGCCATCACACAGAACCGCTCCGCCGTAAAGCCCAGGGCTGCAAATCCCGGGAGCAAGCGTTCGGCCGCCGCCTGATCATCGACATTCACGCGGCGGAACGAGACGCCCGTCCCGCCCTGGATCTGGTCGGCCTGGGCCGCGAGGGCCTCGGCGGTGACCCCCTCGGACGGTCGATCCGCGAGCAGGTAGTTGAGGTCGGGCACGCTGGCCAGCGTCCGGTTGATCAAGGCGCGACCCCATGGGAAGGGGATGACCTCCTCGGCGCAGCGCTCGTCGAGGGCTCGTATGAAGGCGATGGCCCGCCGCCACTCATCCATCGGCTCTGAAGTCTACCGTCTAGCGGACGTCGAGGAGGATCGTGTGGTACCCGTCCGCCCCATTGGGCAGCGTCCCCGTCGAGGCGGCAGATTGTAGCGCCCCCTGGCCATCGCGGGCTCGAACCTGCACGTGGTAGTGACCGGCTTTGAGGCTGGCCGTGAGGTTCCAGAATCGCCACGCATACGGGGAGAATTCAGCGGCAAGGTCGGCCGGCTGCCAGCCCGCCCCCCAGCTCAACTCGACGCCAGTGATTCGGCGGGAGCCGGCGAACGCGATCCCGGAGAACCGAACCGTGCCGGCCGGGAGCGCGGCGCCATCCGCGGGCGCATCGATGCGCGACATCGTCTTGACGATCGCCCGCTCGTCCCAACCATTGTTTTCCCAGTACCCCGGCTGATCGCTGGCCGCGAAGCGGATCCGGGTGACCCACTTGGGTTGCTTCATGCCGTAGTGGCCGGGGAAGATGAATCGCGCCGGGTACCCGTGCTGGGGCGGCAGGGGCGCGCCGTTGAGATGCGTCACGAGGAGATGATCGGGGGTCAGCTCGGAGAGGCGAAAGCTCTCCGTGTAGCCATCGGTACTCTCGATCAGCATCCAGACCGCATCGGATGGAACCGCGGTCAGGGCAAGCACATCACTGACGCGTGGACCCTGCCACAGGCCATTGCTGATCAACGTGCCCCCGACGTCGTTGCTGATGCATTCGAGGGTGAGCTCGAGACGCTGGGCGGGCAGAGCAAGCAGCTGCGCATAGGTCAGGCTGCGCGTCGGAAGAACGAGCCGCCAGGTGGACCCATCCACCACCGGGTCCCCGCCGAGGTTCTTCGAGACGACGTAGAAATCGGCGACGCTCGTGATCTCACTGTCCGCGCGGCTGCCTTCCTTCATTGCCAGGGCGGTCAGGAAACGGCGCACGTCGACGAAGCCCACACCGAGGACCGCGACCCCAACCGCCCCAAAGAAGAGGTTGCGTAGCAGGATTCGGCGCTCGGCGTTCTCGGGGGAGGCCGTGCTGAGCCGCGTGATCAGCCAATCGGTCGCCGGGACGACCCCGGCAAGGAGGACCACCTCCGCGACGATCGCGGCCAGCGCATCGCCAGGGCTCGCAGCCACCAGGGCAATCGCGCCGGTGACCACCGCGACGAGCGCGGTCAGGGCGAGGATGACTCGGGTACGAAGGAGCCGCGCCATGAGGACCGACGCGATGCCGTAGGCGCCGACGATGACCACCGTTGCGCCCACCAGCAGCAGCGGCCGTGCCACCACCCCGAGCGCCTTCAGGAGGTTTTCGAAGACCGACAGGGGCAGCACCTTGACCAGCAGGTAGCCGGCCTGCTCGGGCAGTAGCGGCACGCCGACGACCGCATGGGCCAGGTAGTCGAGGCCGAGCCCGAACGCCCCGGCGCAGAGGCCCGTGATCAGCGGCTGATGCGGAAGCGGTTTCAGCGTGGGGCAGTCCGGCGAAGCCCGTTATAGACCAGGGCAACGCCGACGGCGGCGACGACCAGGCCGATCAGCAACCACATCCGCTGACCGGTCATGAAGCTCCCGGGCAGCGCCCCGGTCCCCTGCAAGATCCAGACACCCCCGGTGAGCAACGCGATGATGCCCAGGACGAGGCTTCCGGTTTTCATATGAGTACACTACGCGCCCAGGTTGCACGGCTTCCCGCCCGGAATACCGGTTGGGTCGCCGTTTTGGGCCCGCTCGCGCTCCCTAGGCTTCGGCGGCGACGGCCTCCGGCGCGACGATCTCGGCCTTGCCCCGCCCACCGGCCTCGACCTTGGCCAGCGCCAGCTGTCCGATGTTGAGACCCTGGATGGTGGCCAGGTCGCCGAGGGCACGCAGGAAGTACTGGCGGCGGCGGCGCTCCACCACCTTCCCGAGCTCGTGCTCCATCGCCTGGATGCCTTCCACGAAGGTGATCCGGAACGGATCGCTGATCCGCGCGCGCTGCGGACCCAGCTCATCCTGGACCAGCTTCTTCGCGTCACCGGACAATCCCTCGTTGGTCACGATCACGCCCTCCGCCGCCTTGATGCGCGAGATCTTGGCGTTGAAGGCGTAGGCGTCGGCCAGGTTGAACTCGCGGTCCTTGAGCACCACCAGGACGAGGTCGCCACTGAGGTCGAGCACGATATCCGTGCCTGCGGGTCCGGCATCGACGATCACCTGCTCGCGATTGATGCCCAGTTTGGCGAGCACGGCGCTGGCCAGGGTTGTCATCCAGCGTCCTTTGTCGTTCAGACTGGTGGCGCGATCGGTGGGCATGATCACCTGGTCGACCCGCTCCTCGTTGAGGGGACGCCCGCAGGCGCATTTCATCCAGTCGGGTGCCATCTTTTGGAGCTTGTTGGGGTCATCGGTGCGGAGCACGGCATTCCCCGTGCGCGAGCACACGATGACGTACTCAGACTGGATCAAGCCAAGGGTCCGCAACTCTCCGAGCCGGCCGGCCACGGCCGTGCCCTGCGCCTCGCCGAGCACTTTGGGAAGGTCGGAAACCGTCAGCGAGCCGACCCGCTCGAGGTCGCGGATCAGGGCGCGGATCTCTGGCGTGGTGAAGGCGGCCATCGCCTGGCTCTCTTCCATGGAGGGCTCGAAGCTCGCCTGCCGCGACTTGCGGATCGCCTCGAAGTTGTGGCTACTGACCGGCGTCAGGAGCGGCCAGGACGAGGGCGTGCCGACCTCCTGCCCGATCGCCTCCTGGGCGGCAGTGCGGATCCGCTTGAGGAAATCGGTCCGGACCTTTTCACTGCCGGCACGAAAGGCGACGCCGACTTCGACGAACGCCGGCTTGGCGGCGTGCTCGAGCTCCATGAAGTGCATGTCGTCGGAGCGCAGCTCACGCAGGGTCGCGGACCCTGGCCGGCGTACCCGCAGCCAGCCAACCACCGGCGCCGAGCCCATGAAGAGCTCGCCCTCGTCGGCGGCCGACCAACTCTTGGTGACGTCGAACTGGAGGAACTTGTTGAGGAGGTCAATGGTGAAGCTGATGCCGGCACTATCGAAGATCGCCTCCCGAGCCCGGTAGAGCACGCCCATGAAGTCGGGGCCGTTGACGCGGGACACGATGGTCCAGAACTGGTCGGTGGTCGGCGCGATCTCAAGGCGGCGGACTTCCACAAGCAACATCTGTATTAGGACTCCTCAACAGTGATCGGTGAACAACTCTCAGCGCGGCCAGCCACCAGCCAGCGCTTCCCATGGCGGGTTGGCGGCATGGGCAGCTTAGGACCGTGGAAACGCGCTTGTCAAACGGTTTGACGCTCGCATGACCTGATACCTGCGCATTGCCACTGGTTGGCATACTGTGGCGGTGACGCAGAGAGACCGACTGGCGGACGCACTGCGCGCCGCGGACCTGCGGCTGAGCCCGGTGGAAATCGATGCGCTCCTCCCTGCATGGATCCGGTACCGGGCCCTGGTCGACGACTTTCTCGAGTCGGCCGGCGGCGACCCCCCACAACCATGACAGCGGACGAACTGTGTCGTGCGCCTCTCCGTCAGCTGGCGCGAATGCTGCGCGGCGGTCAGGTCTCCTCCGTCGATTTGGTGGAGGCGTACCTGGGTCGGATCAAGGCGAACACACGCCTCCGCGCCTTTATCACGGTGGACGGGGAGGCGGCCACCCGCGAGGCGCGAGCGGCGGGACGCCGGGTGGCGCGGAACGTGCCCGGCCCCCTCTTAGGCGTTCCCCTCGCGATCAAGGATCTCTTTGCCACGGGCCGGCTGCGGACGACCGTAGGCTCCCGCATCCTGCGTGACTGGGTGCCGGAGTCTGACGCGGCGGCAGTCGGCCGGCTGCGCGCTGCGGGCGCCGTGGTCCTCGGAAAGACGAACCTGCACGAGTTCGCCTATGGCGTCACGAACGGAAATCCGTGGTGGGGCGTGGCGAAAAACCCCTGGGACCCCGAGCGGATCCCGGGCGGCTCGAGCGGGGGGTCCGCGATCGCAGTGGTCAGCGGGCTGGCCGCCGGCGCACTGGGATCGGACACTGGGGGATCGATCCGGATTCCCGCCGCCCTCTGCGGATGCGTCGGGCTCAAGCCCACCTTCGGGGTCATCCCGTTGGATGGGGCCTTCCCCCTCGGCTGGTCGCTCGACCACGCCGGTCCCCTGACCCGAACAGTCGACGATGCGCGACTGCTGTTCGAGATCCTGGCGGCCCGCCGCCCCGCGCGGCGACCGCCGACCAGGGGAATCCGGGTTGGCGTGATCCGAGGAGCACTGGTGAAGCGGGTTGAGGATGGCGTCGCCAAGCAGGTCGCGGCTGGTATCGAGGCCCTGCGCCACGCCGGCCTGCGCGTCAGCGAGCTGGAGATTCCGGAGCTGGACTGGACGGTGGCGATGCAGCTGGTAACGCTCCGCGCCGAGGCGAGCGCGGTCCACGCTCGCTGGCTCCGGCGACGGCCTCGCGCCTATGGCGACGATGTCCGGATCCGGTTGCGGCTTGGCGCCCTGGTCTCGGGTCCGGAGTACGCGACGGCGCAGCGAGTCCGTGGCCGGCTCCGGGAGGCCCTGGGGCGGGCGTTCGAGCGGGTGGACATCCTGGCGCTGCCGACCACGCCCATCGTCGCCCCGCCGATCGGGCTGCGGGCGATTCGCTGGCCCGATGGCAGCGAGCCGGTCGATGGGGCGCTGGTGCGACTCACCCAACCCTTCAACCTCGCCGGGGTGCCGGCGCTATCGGTCCCCTGCGGCCGGGTCGATGGCTTGCCGGTGGGGCTTCAACTGGTCGCGCCGTGGAGCCAGGAAGCCCGCTTGCTGGCGGTCGCAGAAGTCGTCGAGGCGTCTGGGCTGGCCGGCGCGGGTTAGTAGATGAAGCCGATCAGGGGGACCGAACCCGGCATAACGTGCCGGTAGCTGACGCGGCCCCAGCCGCCGCCCGGGTCACCGTAGTAGTTCATCTCGGAGACCAGCCAGCTGCCATCGCTGTAGACCTGCTCGACGTAGGCGACGTGGCCCCAGTACGGAGACTCCCAGGTGACCATGATGGCGCCAACGCGAGGGGTCGGGCCCTCGGGCCGGCCATAGGCGCGCGCGCGACCAAACCACTGCCAGGCATTTCCACCCCACGGCGCCGCCCGCCGTGAGTTGACGTACCAGGTGCACTGCCCAAAGGGGTAGAAGCCGCCGCCGGCCGAGTACACGGGCTGCACAAACACCGCTCGCTTCCCGGTCTTCACCGTGTGCGCGACCGGCTGCGGCACCGACGCCGGCTCAGGGCCGACACCAAACGGCACCATCAGGTATTCGCCCACCGGGAGCACCTCGGGATGCCGCAGGAGGTTGAACTCGATGATGGCGTCAGACTCCGCTCGATATTTGAGCGCCAGCGCGCTGACCGTATCGGTCGGGGTCAGTTTCACCAGCACACCGTCGATCGGAGGCACGACCACCTCTTGCCCGACGGCCAGCTGGTCGACCAGGCTTGGGTTCGACCACAAGAGAGTATTCACACTGAGTCCGTACTTCCCCGCGACTGCGCGCAGCGTATCGCCCGTCGCAGCCTTGTAATGGAGGATCTCGCGGTGCTTGTCGGAGGGTGGCGTCACGGGCAGCGCCGGCACCACCATCGCCCCACTCATGGACCAGCTGATGCCGTCCACAGCCTTGCCAAATTGCGCTTGCGCCACCGGTGCGCCGGACACGTTCGCCCCGGCCATGGCGGAGGTCGCGCCAACCGGCATATGCAGCATCATCCAGGGCATGGCCGCGGCCATCACCAGGACTGCGGAATGTGTCGCAAAGCGCGGCGCGGCGTATTTCAGCGACGTCCCCCTTTCCCCTCCCGGAATTGGCCACTCTGCGCGGCCTACATGGGGACAAACTCGCCCACCGGACCCGGCTTGCAGCGCCGTGGAAGGCTCTCACCACCTCGTGACCCTGGCGTTACACCCGGAGCGTAACCAATCACGGACCCCCGCGGCCCGTCACCAAAACGCGCGGCGAGCACTCGTGGCCGATACAACTTACAATGCCGCCATGGCCATGCCGGCTGATGCCGGGGGGCGTGACCTGCTCGAGGCCGCACTTCGCGGCGTGGTGCCTCCCCCGCCCTATCCTCGCCTTCTCAATATGCGGTTTACCGCGGTCTCCGATGGCACCGCGACCTTCGAGATGCCGGTCTCAACCGAGCTCTACAATCCCAACGGCGTCGTGCACGGGGGCGCCATCGCCTCGCTGGCCGACAGCGCCATGGGCTTCGCGGTCTACAGCACGCTGGCGGCCGGCGAAAACTTCACCACGGCCGAGATCCACGTCAACTTTCTCAGGCCGGCCACGGTCGAGTCCGGAACCCTGCACAGCACCGGGCGCGTGATCCATCGCGGCCGCCAGGTCGCGGTCGCCCAGGCCGAGGTCGTCGATGGCCAGGGCGAGGTGATTGCGACGGCGAGCTCGACCAACCTGGTGCTGGCGACGCGGCCGCAACCCGCCGCGGCACCGCCACCATCGCCTCCGGCCCCGCCACCATCGGCGTCAGCCGCGCCCCCGGCCCCGCCCGCGGCAACCGCGCCAGTCCCGCCGCCCCTGCCGCCGACCGCACCCGCCCCCGCGCCGTGGTTCAACGCCCCACCCTCCGCCCTCGAGCACGGGTCGACCAACACCACGTCGATCCCCTCCACCGAGGCGCCCATCGCCCCCGCGCCGCTGGCCCGGGGAAAAGGCCGCATCCGTACCCACGCCGGGGACATCACCTATCTGCGAAAGGGCCAGGGCCCCCCGCTGGTGCTCCTGCACGGCATCCCCACCTCGTCCTACCTGTGGCGCGACGTCATCGACCAGCTGGCGCTCACCTTCGATGTTCTCGCGCCCGACCTCCTCGGGTATGGCGACTCCGATAAGCGTCTCGATGCTGACCTGTCCATCGCCGCGCAGGCGCGCTACATGGTGGCCTTCATGGAATCGCTCGGCGTGCACCAGGCCGCTGTTGTCGGTCACGACATCGGCGGCGGTGTCGCGCAGTTGATGGCGGTCGATGAGCCCGACCGCGTCGCCCGACTCATCCTGATCGACAGCGTCGTCGACAACAACTGGCCCATCCCCGACATCGCACGCCTCAAGGAACCGGTGTGGAACCAGATCCTGGTGGACCGCGATCTTCGCCCGGGTTTCCGCAAGGGCCTGGAGCGGGGGACGACCCGCGAGGGTGTCGTGACCGAGGAGCTGGTCAATGAAATCGCGCGGCCATTCTCTGACCAGGGAAGCCGGCGCGCCTACCTGCGCGCGGCGCGCGCGCTCAACAATCGTGACCTCGTGAGCCGAAGCAAGCACATCCAGGAAATCCAGACGCCGACCCTGATCCTCTGGGGCGCCGGGGATGTCTTCCTCGAGCCGCGCTGGGCGGAGACCCTCAAGCACAAGCTTGGCGACGCTACGGTTCAGATCATCGATCCCGGTGGCCACTTTCTTCCGCTCGACCGCCCCGAGGCGGTCGCTGCGGCCATCACCAAATTCCTGACCAGTCGTTAGGGGCGGCGGGCCAGCAGCGCCTCCACGCAGGCGGCCGGCGTCGCGATCCACTCGGCCAGCCGGATCAAGGGGGTGACTGACGGACCATGGAAGTCATCGCCCCCCGTGGCGACCCATCCGTATGACCTGGCGCTCTCCTCGAACCGCGCCATCAGGGCCGCGCTCTTCGGTCCGTAGGGATCGTCTGGCGCTTGCGGGTAGGTGACCTCCAGTCCCAGCACGCCGGCGACCGCGCAGGTGCGGAAGAGCACCTCCAGGTCTTCAACATCGCGGTAGACGCCGGGGTGGGCGAGGACCGCCACGCCCCCCGCCTGCGCGATCAGCGCGACCGCATCGTCGAGCGTGAGGTCGCGGGCGCGCAGCACATTGGCCGGGCCACCGGGGCCCATCTGCCGGTACAGCTCCTCGCGGACGACGCCAGGTTGGGCCGCCTCGATCGCGGCCACGATGTGCGGCTTGCCGACATTGCCGGTGGCCCGCGCCCGCACCGAGTCCCAATCGACCCGATACCCAAGCGCCGCCAGGCGGGTCACCGTTGCTCGCTTCTGGTCTTCACGCGCGGCACTGGCCTCGTGGAGCCGGCGCCGTAGCCGCCGGCTGTTCAGGGCAAAACCGTACCCGAGCAGGTGCACCTGGACCAGCCCGCGGGCCGGCTCGTCTTCAATCGACAGCTCGACCCCCGAAATCATGCGGACGCCCTGACCGGTCAGGTCCCCGAGCGTGTCGATGCCGGCCAGGGTGTCGTGATCGGTCAGTGCGATCACCTCGAAACCAGCGTGGGCGTGCGCCTGCACCACCGCGTCGGGCGTCAGCTCCCCATCGCTGAAGATTGTGTGCAGGTGCAGGTTCGCTCGTCCGTTGGAATTGGCAGCCAATGCCTCGACATCTTATGTGGAATCCGAATTCGGTCCGTTGGCGGGCTGGCCGTGATATAACCGTGGGCGCCGCCTCATGAGTCCTGATCGACAGTCGTCCCTCAGCCTGGTCCGCCGCATGGTGGTGGCCAATCTCGACAAGCCTGTTCCCGAGATCATCGAGCGCGCCTTGCAGTGCCTGATCGAGTCGCTCGACGCCCGCGCCGCCTTTCTCGGGCGCGTTGACGACGGCTGGCTGGAGATCCTGGCCGCCGCCTCCACCGGCGGTCACCCGGTCGAGCCCGGGCGGCGCTTTCCCCTGGAGGAGACCTTCCTGACGGGTGATGGCGACGACCGCGCCGTCGTGAACCTGCGCGACGCCAGCAAGACCGAGCCCTTCAAGACGCTGCCGATGCGACGCCAGTTCGGCATCGTGAGCTACCTCCAGGTCCCCATCATCGCCGCCGACGGCGATCTCTTTGGGACGCTGGCGGTCCTCGGCAAGGGCCCCCGCGTCTTCAGCGAGCAGGACCAGGATCTGGTCCAGGTGGTGGCCGGCCTGCTCGCCCCGCGGCTGCGACAGGACGAGGCCGGGCGGGTGGAGGGGCGCGCGCGCACCCCGATCTCGGCGGTGCGGCTGGCCTCCCACGACGTCAAGGAGCCACTGGCCATCCTGCGCGGCTACGCCGACATGTTGACCAACAACGAGGTTCCGGCGGACCAGATGCCGCTGGTGGCCCGCCGGCTTGCCATGCAGTCCGAGACCCTGATGCGGGTCGCCGACCAGGTCCTGCTGATGTCCCGTCTCCCGCTGGAGCTCGCCTTTACGGTGCGCGTGTCACTCGTCGATGTCGCCCAGACCTCGGCACACCGCATCCGCGAGCGAATGGCCTCGGCCGGTATGCAGCTCCGACTGCAGCTCGATGCCCACGGCGAGGTCTGGGGTGATGTGGCCTTGCTGGAGGCGGCTCTCGACGAGATGCTGCACAACGTGTTCAAGCACGCCCGCGCCGCCACCGTGGTGCAGCTGCGCCTCCGGCAGTCCTCGGCCGACCGCGTGCAGCTGATCGTCAAGGACGACGGACCGGGGATGAGTGCCGAGCGCCTCGCCGAGCTCTTCGGCCCGCTGCCCGCCGACGACGAGCAACCCGCCCGCGGCGAGGGCCTCGGCGTCTACCTGCTTCGACGCGTGGCAGGCGCGCACGGCGGGCGAGCCTGGGCCAACAGCCTGGAGGGGAAAGGCACGACCTTCTACCTCGAGCTGCCGGCCGCCTCGCCCGATGGCGACAGCATCCGCGCCTCGGTCGGCCACCAGGCCTCCGCCTGACCCCGCCGAAAAAAGCGCCGCCCCGTCGCACCGCCCGGTGCGATGACCCGCCTCCGGCCGCCCTCCTGCAGGGCATCGAGGAGTTCAACCGAGGGGAGTTCTTCGAGCAGCACGAGACCCTGGAGGGCATCTGGATCGCCGAGACGGACGCGGTCCGCTACCTGTACCAGGGCATCCTCCAGGTCGGGGTCGGCTTCCATCACTGGCGGAAGCGCAACGGGCATGGCGCGGTCACCAAGCTACGCCAGGGGCTGGAAAAGCTCGAGCCCTATCGCCCGAGTTGCATGACGATCGACGTCGAGCGCCTCGTGCGCGAGACCAGCGTCCTGCTTGCCGATCTGCAGCGCCGCGGGCGTGAGGACCTGCCACCATTTCCCCCGTCGGGGCTACCCAGCGTTCACCGGACACACCCAGCCGCGTAACCCGGCCGTGACCAGTCTTACGAATTCGCCTTCCGGCGCGCCCGTTTTACTGGTCATGAAGCGAAATCTTATCGGCGTCTTATCTGTCGCGGGCGGGCTGCTGCTGTGGGGCAGCGTCGCGGGCTTCGCGCAGACCTCTCCGACCGACACGGCCAAACAGGCGATTGCCGCCTGCACGCCGACCCTGACGACTCCGTCGGGTCTCGCCGGCGAGGCCTTAAAGGAAGCGGCCGCCGCGAACCTCGAGGCAACCACGGCGATCGCGCAGGTCGTCGGTCAGGCCAATTTCAAGGTCGAGGAGCTCGCCGCGGAAGGCACCGACACCGAGGAAGGCCAGGACACGTCCGCGAGCGAGCTGACCCCGGAGCTCAACGCGCTCGTCACCGAGACCTGCCAGGCGCTGGCTGAGATTCGGACCGAGTACAACGCGACCATGGCGGAACTCCAGTCTCCGGTCGCGGCAACGCCGGAGCAGGACAGGCCTGAGGTCAAACCCGCGGCGCAAACCAAGCCGGCCGCCGAGAAGCCGGAGGTCGAGAAGCCCGAAGTCGAAAAGCCGGACGTCGAGAAGCCCGAAGTCCAGAAGCCCGAAGGCGTAAAGCAGGAGACCTCGGACCACAACAACAACGACTAACGTGGCCCCGTGACAGGCGAGGCGCCCCATCGGGCGCCTCGTTTCTTATTTGGGGTTTGACCTCACCGCGGCGAGCCGCAACCCGAGCAGCTCGGCGCCGCGCCGCCATCCTGGCTCGCCTCGTTCGACCGCCTGGGCCAACACCTGCAGGGCGCCCGGCGTGTCGAGGTCATCCTCGAGCGCGCCGCGGACCGCGGCCTCCACACCACCACCGATCCCCGCGCCATCGGAGCGGGCGGCCTTCTGTTCGAGCTCACGAACCCACTGGCGGGCGACGAGCAACTCCGGTTCGGTGTATTCCCACGGCTCGCGGTAGTGATGCCGCAGCAAGGTCACCCGGATGCTGTCCGCGTCGAAGGTTGCGAGCAGGTCTCGCACCAGCACGAGGTTGCGGAGCGACTTGCTCATCTTCTCCCCCTTAAAGCGCAGCATCCCCACATGCATCCAGATCCGGGCGAAGGGCCGGAGCCCTGTCACCGACTCCGACTGGGCGATCTCGCTTTCATGGTGCGGATAGATCAGGTCGGCCCCGCCACCGTGGATATCCACCTGCTCGCCCAGGTGCTCCAGCGCCATCGCCGAGCATTCGATGTGCCAGCCAGGCCGGCCACCGCCCCAGGGACTGTCCCAGCTGGGCTCACCCGGCGCGCTCTCCTGCCAGAGCAGGAAATCGAGCGGGTCCTGTTTGCGGGGGTCGTTCGGGTCCGCGCCGCGGTGCGCCGACAGGCGCGCCATCTCATCGCGGGGTAACCGGCTCAGGCGCCCATAGTCCGTCACGCTGCTGACCCGAAAGTAGACGTTGCCGGCACGCACGTAGGCGTGACCCTGCGCCACCAGCCGGCTGACCAGCTCGATGATCTTCCCGATCGTCTCGCTCGCGCGGGGAAACACATCCGGCGGGAGGACATTGAGCGCCGCCATGTCCGCCTGGTAGAGGGCTGTTTCGGTGGCCGCCAGGCGGTCCCAGGTGGTGCCCAGCTCGCGTGACCGCTTCATGATGTCGTCGTCGACGTCGGTGACGTTCTGGACGTAGCGCACCTCATGACCGGCCGCCCGGAGTGTCCGGATCAGGACATCGAAGGCGACGTAGGTGAAGGCATGGCCCAGGTGGGTCGTGTCATACGGCGTGATCCCGCAGACATAGACCCCCAGCGGGCGATGACCGGGTTCGAGCGGCTGCACGCTCCGCGTTTCCGTATTCCACAGCCGCATCAGGTTGATCTTAAAGATCGGACCGTCCAAGGAAGCGCGCGGTGAGCGCGTTGCACTGGTATGCAACGTTTGAAAGGGAACGTGCCCGAGCACCTGGCCGTCGCCCTGGTGGGCGGCCTGGTCCTGGCCAGCCTGGTGGCCCTGGTGCCGGCCGTGGCGAACCGCCTGGCGCCCGCCGCGCCGGTGGCCACCCCGGCCCCGACCGCGGAAGCCACCGCGCCACCGGCCGCCGTCCTCTTGCCGGAAGAGGCGGCGCGGGACCTGGAGGGCGTCATGATCCTGGTCAACGACCGAACCTTCGGAACCGCCTTCCAGATCGATCCGCATGGGGGCTTTCTCACCAGCGCCAGTCTGGTCAGCGGCAGTCAGCAACTGCGCCTGGTGGACAACACCGGCGGCAGCCATGCCGTCCGCGTCGTGGGCGTGGACCCGGCGCTGGAGCTGGCCGAGGTTCGCGCCGACGTGCTCGGACTTCCGATCGCGTTCGGGGTCTCCGGATCGATCAAGACAGGCGATCCGCTGGTGCTGCTGGCCAGCGCCAAAGTCATGAACCTGCGCACTGCGACCCCGGCCGTGGTGACCGCGACCACGGTGGCCAGCCTCAGTATTCGGGCAGACGACCTTCCGGGCGACGTTGGCGGCCCGCTCGTCGGACCGGGCGGCACGGTGCTTGGACTCTTTACTCGGCACGGGGCAGCCCTGCCCATCGCCGCGGCGCAGTCGGACCTCCTCGCGTGGCGCGCACAGGCCGGGACGCTGATGCCGCTCGCATCGCTTCCGGCCGACCTCGTCCTACGCGGCACTGATGAGACCAGCACGCCCGTCGGCGGCAGCGGCGTGACGTCCATCGCCCCGACCAGGGCTTCGACATCCCAGACCACCCTGGTCACCCTGCAGGGCAGCGGCTTCAGCGGTGGCGCGTCGCTCTCGGTCCGCTTCGTTCCGGTGGCTAGCCCAACGGGCACCTTCCAGGGGGTGGCGCCAACCGTGGTCAACAGCTCGGTCGCCACCGTCAAGGTGCCGGCGGGCGCCGCCGTCCAGGACTACGTCGTCGAGTTCACCAACGGTGATGGCACGATCGCCAGCCTCCATGCCGCCTTCACCATCACCCCATAGACCGGGCGCTAAGCTGTGCGCATGAAATACGGCGCCAAAATGATCGCGGAGTCGACCCTGATGGCCGTCGACAACGACTTCCCCGCGCGGGACTACGAGGTGCACTTCACCATCCCGGAATTCACGTGCTTAGCCCCGGACTCAGGCTTCCCTGATTTCGCGACGATTGACATCCGGTATGTTCCCGACCGCAAGCTGGTCGAGCTCAAGTCGCTCAAGCTCTACATCAACAGGTTCCGAGACCAGGAGATCTTCCACGAGGGAGCGGTGAACCGCATCCTGGACGACCTGGTGGCGCTCCTGCAGCCGCGCTGGATGCAGGTCATTGGCGATTTCAATGTGCGCGGCAACATCAAGACGGTCGTCACCGCGCGGCATGTGGCCCAGGGCTATTCGCCCAATGGCCGTGGATAAATACCGGGAAGCCAACCGCGCCCTGTGGAACGAATGGACCGGGATCAATTACCGGTCCGAGTTCTACCGGGTCGACGCCTTCAAACAGGGGGTCAACAAGCTTCGCCCCTACGAGATGGAGGAGGTCGGGCCCGTCGGAGGCAAGACGCTGCTCCACCTGCAATGCCATTTCGGCATGGACACCCTGTGCTGGGCCCGCCTGGGCGCGCACGTCACCGGCATCGATTTCTCCGAGGCGGGAATTGCCCAGGCTCGCTCGCTCGCATCGGAGCTGGGCATCGACGCCCGCTTCCTGAGCTCCGATCTCTACGACCTGCCTGACCGGCTCGACGGGCGCTTCGATATCGTCTACACCTCGCGGGGCGTCCTCGGTTGGCTCCCGGACATCCAAGGCTGGGCGCGCGTCGCCGCCCACTTCGTGAAGCCTGGCGGATTCTTTTACATCACCGAGGTGCACCCGGTCGCCCAGGTCTTCGATGACGAGGACGGCGTGACGGAGCTCCGGCTCCGCTACCCCTATTTCAACCAGGCGGAGCCCTTTGTGTTCGAGACCAAGGGGTCATATGCCGACCCGACGGCCACCGTCGTTCAGAAAGTCGAGTACGGCTGGAACCACGGGCTCGGCGAGATCGTGACCGCCCTCGCGAGTGCCGGCCTGCGGATCGAGTTTCTGCACGAGTTCCCCTTCGTCGACTGGCCGATCAGCTTCCTTAAGCCCGGCGCGGCTGGAACCTACCGGCTTCCGCCCCAGCACGATGGCAAGCTGCCCCTCTTCTTTTCGCTCAAGGCGGTCAAGCTCGAGTAAGCCCGGACACGTGCAGGCAAGCTGATCTATAAAAATCTTCTATGAATAGAATAGATGGGGTTTTTGCCCACCTCTGCGCCATCCCCGGGTCCCAGGAGTTCCTGAAATGAAAGTTGAGCAGCGTCCAGCCGAACGTCAATCCCGTGCGGCCCTCTCCGACAAAGCGACCCTGCTCGGACTCTATCGCGAGATGCTGCTCATTCGTCGCTTCGAGGAGAAGACGGCGGAGATGTACCAGGCGGCCAAGATCGGCGGCTTCTGCCACCTCAACATCGGGGAGGAGGCCGCCATCGTGGGCACCATCTCGGCCCTGCGGAACGAGGACTACGTCTACAGCAACTACCGCGAGCATGGCCACGCGCTGGCCAAGGGCGTGGACGCGAAGGCCGTGATGGCGGAGCTGTTCGGCAAAGAGACCGGTACCTCGCACGGCCGGGGAGGCTCGATGCACCTGTTCAGCCAGGCCCATCGGTTCTACGGCGGCTATGCCATCGTCGGGCAGGCGCTCCCCCTCGCCTGCGGCACCGCCTACGCCATCAACTACCAGGACAAGCCGGAGGTGGTGATGAGCATCTTCGGCGATGGCGCCACCAACATCGGCGCCTTCCACGAATCGCTCAACGTGGCCAAGCTCTGGCACCTCCCGGTGGTCTTCGTCTGCATCAACAACCAGTACGGCATGGGGACCGCGGTCAAGCGTGCCTCGGCGGTGACCGAGATCTGGCGAAAGGCCTGCGCCTACGACATGACCGGGGAGAGTGTGGACGGCATGGACGTGCTGGCCGTCCGCCGGATCACCGACCAGCTGGTCGCCCAGGCGCGCGAGAAACGGGAGCCGAGCCTGCTCGAGTGCGTGACGTACCGGTATCGTGGCCACTCCATGTCCGACCCCGACAACTACCGCGGCAAGGAGGAGATCAAGGAGTGGCAGGGTCGGGACGCCATCCTGAGCCTGGGCGACCACCTGCAGAAACAAAAGATGGCGGGCAAGGACGAGCTCCAGAAGATCGACGAGGCCATCACCGCCGAGGTCGAGGAGGCAGTCAAGTTCGCCGACGAGAGCCCTGAGCCCGATGTGAAGGACCTCTATCGCGACGTCTACGCGGAGGCCAACTAATGGCGGTCCTGGCGATGCGTGATGCCCTCAACCAGGCGCTCCGCGAGGAGATGGTGCGCGACAAGGACGTCTTTCTCCTCGGCGAGGACATCGGACTCTACGATGGCTCCTTCAAGGTGACCCGCGGCCTCTGGAAGGAGTTCGGCGAGAAGCGCGTGCTCGACACCCCGATCGCAGAGGAGATCATCATCGGGACCGCCATCGGGGCCGCCATGGCCGGGTTGCGGCCGGTGGCGGAGATGATGACCGTGAACTTCATCATGGTGGCAATGGACCAGGTGGTGAACGCCGCGGCGCACATCCGCTACATGTTCGGCGGGGGCACGAAGGTGCCGATCGTCATCCGGACGCCGGGTGGTGGCGGTCACCAGCTTGGCGCCCAGCACTCCCACAGCCACGAGAACTGGTTTGCGCATGTGCCGGGGCTCAAGGTCGTCGCACCGGGAACGCCGGCCGACGCGAAGGGCATGCTCAAGGCCGCGATTCGCGACGACAACCCCGTGATGTTCATTGAGAACGAGGGGACCTACGCGGTCAAAGGCGAGGTGCCCGACGGAGAGTACCTGACGCCCCTGGACAAGAACGAGGTCAAGCGGGAAGGCCATGACATCACGATCTGCGCCCACTCCCGGATGCTGATCGTCGCCATGGATGCGGCCGCCGAGCTGGAGAAGGAGGGCATCAGCGCCGAGGTCGTCGACATGCGGGCCCTGCGCCCCCTCGACATGACCCCCGTCATCGAGTCCGTGAAGAAGACGAGCCGGGTCATCACCGTTGAGGAAGGCTGGCGCAGCTTCGGCGTGGGCAGCGAGATCGCCGCCCGCGTCTATGAGGAAGCCTTCGACTACCTGGACGCGCCGGTGGCCCGGATTGGGGCCGCCGAGGTGCCGACCCCGTACAACAAGCGGCTGGAAAAGCTCGCCTTCCCGGCGCGGGCCGACGTCATCGTGACCGCTCGCGCGCTGCTCGGCAAGAATTAGGAGAACACGAAATGGCCAACGTGCAGATGCCGCGGCTGTCCGACTCCATGGAGAGCGGCAAGGTCCTTCACTGGTTGAAAAAGGAAGGCGAGGAGGTCGTAAAAGGCGAGCCCCTCGTCGAGATCGAAAGCGATAAGGCCAACATCGAGGTGGAGGCCTATGCCTCGGGCAAACTGAGCAAGATCCTCGTCAAGGAAGGCGACAGCGCCCCGATCGGCGCGGTGATCGCCGAAATTGGCGGCGACGCACCGCCCGCTCACCAACCAGCGTCGCCTGCGCCCGCCTCCGCGCCCACGGCCGAGTCACCGAAGCCGCACGCCACAAATCCCGAGGCGCACGTCAAGCAAGCGGAAAAGGCCGCGGCCGTTCCCGCCACCGTCGCGCCGGCAGCGCACGAAGAAGGCGGCGGGGAGCAGTACCCGCAGGGTGGGAGCGACGACCGGACGGAGGTCGGCGCCGCCGCCCAGGCTGCCCTCAGCCTCATCCGGCGCCCTAGCGGGCAGGCGAACGGCGAGCGGCAGAAGGCGTCGCCCGTCGCCCGCCGACTGGCGGAGGAACACGGCGTCGAGCTGAGCTCCGTCAAGGGCACCGGCCCTGGTGGACGGATCACGAAGGAAGACGTCGAAGCCGCCGCCTCGAGGAAGTCGGGCGAACTGCCGGCGGCTTCGGCTGCAACGGCGACCGCGCCGTCGGTCGCCCGACCCACCGGCGAGGTCGAGGTGGTCGAGCTATCAAAGATGCAGACTACGGTCGCGATGCGGCTGGTGCAGAGCAAGTTCTCCGCGCCGCATTTCTACGTCACGTCGGAGATCGCCATGGACGACGCGGTCCACCTTCGCCAGATGTTCAACGAGGCGGTCGACAAGTCGGAAGCCATCAGCGTCAACGACCTGGTCGTCAAGGCGGTGGCGCTGGCCTTGACGAAGTTCCCACAGGTGAATGCCTCCTGGGCTGATGGCCGGATCGAGCGCAAGCGCGACATCAACGTGGGCATCGCGGTCGGGCTGGCCGACGGCCTGATCGTGCCGGTCGTGCACAACGCCGACCAGAAGTCGCTCAAGGCGATCGCGGTCGAGGCTCGCCAGTTGATCGAGCGAGCCAAGGCGAAGAAAGCCGGCGCCCAGGATTACCAGGGGAACACCTTCACCATCTCGAACCTGGGGATGTACGACGTCGACCAGTTCACCGCGATCATCAACCCACCCGACTCGGCCATCCTCGCGGTGGGCTCGATCCAGGACAAGCCGGTGGTGAAAGACGGGCAAATCGTGCCGGGGAAACGGATGCGGGTGACGCTCTCCGTCGACCATCGCGTCTTCTACGGCGTCACCGCCGCGCAGTTCCTGCAGGAGGTCAAGCGCCTGCTGCAGAGTCCGATGGCCCTGGTGCTCTAGCCGGTACACTACGCGCAGCGTGCTCGCGGTTTCCCCACTTCGTCTCGTCATCGCCGCGCTCCTGATCGCCGGATCGGGTTCAGCCCTGGCCGCGTGCTCCGCCTCGCCGCAGGCCACCACCGCCGCCAAAACGCTCAAGCAGGCGGAGGAGATCCCTCCCCCATCGACCAAAGCCGAGACATCGGCGACCCCGGCCCCATCCGCACCCCCGGCCGTCCTGCCCGGCAATATGCTGATCGCCGACCGCGCCAACAATCGCGTCATCGAGGTGACCGCCGACCACAAGGTGGTCTGGGAGTTCCCCCGTCCCGGCGACCTCCAGCCGGGACAGCATTTCCGCTGGCCCGATGACGCCTTTTATGCTCCGGACGGCAAGTCGATCATCGTCAACGAGGAAGAGTCGCAGGCCATCGTCCTGGTCGACTACGCCACCCGCCGGATCGTCTGGCAGTACGGCGTCTCCGAGCATCACGGTTCGGCAAATGGATATCTGAACGGGCCCGACGATGCCTACATGTGGCCGGACGGCGGCATCAGCGTGGCCGATATCCGCAATTGCCGGGTCTTGCTGCTCGACCCGGCGACCCGGAGCATCAGGACGCAGCTCGGCAAGACGGGGACCTGCGTGCATCATCCGCCGAAGACCTTTGGCCTCCCCAACGGAGACACCCCGCTCAAAGACGGCAACGTCCTGGTCACGGAGATCGCCGGCAACTGGGTCAGCGAGATGGGCTGGGACGGATCCCTCAAGTGGACGGTCCGCGCGCCAGGCATCCACTACGCCTCGGACGCCCAGATGCTGGCCGACGGGAACATCCTGCTCGTCGACTACTGGCGTCCGGGCCAGGTGCTGATCATGACACCCCAGGGCAAGGTCGTCTGGCGCTACGCCCTCCGGTCGGGCGCCGGGTTGCTCGACCATCCATCCCTCGCGATCCAGATGAGCAACGGCCTGATCGCGCTCAACGATGATTTCCGCAACCGGGTGGTCGTCATCGACCCCTCAACCAACGCCATCGTCTGGCAGGTTGGCGTCACCGATCACCGCGGCCGCGCCGCCGGCCTGCTTTACGTGCCCGACGGCCTCGACATCAAGCCTCCGGGCTGGGGCGGCTCCTAGGGCGTGACCGCCGGGGCCTGGATCTTCAACTGGGTGTTGAAGTCGTGCAGGTCGATCACAGCGTGAGCCGTCAGGTGCGCCATCGAGCCGGCCGGCAGGCTGAAGGCCGGCGCCGTCGCCGAGGCCTTGCTCCCCATGAGCCCGGCCAGCTGGGAGAGGTCAGCGCTGAGGTCGGCATCGTAGCTGAGCCGGTGGATCAGGTGGTCGCTGGTCCCGGTCCAGACGTCCGCCACCAGGCTGGCATTCTGGAGGACCGTCTGCAGGGCGGCCGTAGCCGCCGGGCTGCTCGAGGAATGGCCCGCCGAGACCGCGGCGAAGAGCTTGACGAGGTCCGGCACCAGGCGGTAATGCTCAACCGTGACGCCATTCAGCGTCGAGTTCGAATCCGTGATTTCCGTGATCGATTTCGCCGTATCCAGGATCGTCTGATACGAGAGTGTGCCGGTGGCGGTCTTCGGCTCGGTGCTGCCCGACGCCTTGAGGACCTGCCATTTCGAGGTCATCGGATCCTTGTAATAGAGCTTGCCGCCGGCCGCCACGACCTCGGTGCTGATCGTCAAACCGCCGAGCTTGGCGCTGATGGTGGCCTGGAGAGAATCGGGCTTCTGGGCGGCCCCGCTGATCTTGAGGACGACCGTCATATTGCTCGTCAGGAGAGCGCCCTGGGCTCCCGCCTTGGCGCGCAGCTGGTCGACCAGCGCTTGCGGAAGCGTGACGTTGACGGTCCCATTGACGTCGAACCGCGCTGAGTTGAGCTGGCTCATGGCCTTCGCGCTGGCGGCCAGGGTCTGCTGCGGCGTCTGCGACTTGGTGGCACCCGGGGCGCTGACCGCGGCACAGGCCGAGAGGAGGCCCGCCAGGAGCGTGACGGTTAACAGGCGTCTCATGGCTCTCTACGAGTATATGCACCGCCGCCCGGCCGAATGTGACAGTCAATCTCCGGCCCGGCGACAGCTCGCGGAAACGTCCCTCGCTCCGCAGCGAGGGACGTTCCGTTCGAGGTTGCGCTTGCTCGTTAGGCGAGAACGGCTTTCGGCCTGACCGCGGTGTAGGGCACCACGACGTTCTCCCGCTGGCGGATCCAGAGGAAGATCTCGAGCGCAAAGGCGCCGAGGACGACGAGCGCCGCGACTGCCAGGCCGACCGCCGCATAGAGCGCGTAGGTTCCGATCGTCCACCAGCCATAGGCGTTCAGCAAGAGGCCGCGAAGCGTTTCTCCCTTGAACAGGGTGGCGACCTGACCGGCGATCTTCGTGTCCGTCGGGTTCGCCTGCGCCTTCGCGCTCATCTGCGAATAGGTGAGTCCGCCGGCGATTCCCTTCAGGTGGACCGCGATGAAGCTGTTGGCGTACGTCTGCGCCTGCTGCCCAGTCGTCAGTGGCTGCCCAGCGTAGACGTTCATCGCCGTGGCGTCAGCACTCGGCAACGCCGCGATCGCCGGACTGTTTGCGGCCGGGAAGGAGATCTGCTGCGCCGTCAACTCGGTCGAAATCTGATTGTGAATGAAGGAATTGCCCCAGAGAAGGAATCCCGCGCAGAAAACCAGGATGCCGATGAGGCCTACCTGGAGAACCATCACGCGCCACCGCAATTGTGCTGTCATTTACGTTACCTCCATCGAAAATCTTGGCTTCCTGGTTATCCGCTCCAGGTGACGGTCTCATCCTGACCCAGTGCCGGGAGCGTGCTCAGGACCAATGGTCCTGACCTCGCGGTGACCCGACCGTGAATGGCCCGGGCCTAGGCGGCGGCCAGGACAACGGCGGCCTCGATGGCGTGGGCCAGCCGATCGAGGAAGTCCTTGATCGTGGCTTCCGCCATCCTTGAGAGCAAGGCCCTGTCCACCGTCCTTCCGAGCACTCAGAAGCCTCGAGTAAGACGCCACCCGAGGTCCGGACCGTTGATGGCGATGGCGGTCACCAGTGGGACTTCGGCGCGGTGGGCGGTCGTCTCTAGCAGCAGCGTTCCGACCCGCGACCCGGCGGGCAGCTTCGCCGGCAGCGGGGTCAGTGTCACCCGACGGCTGATCGTCATCCCGTCCTCGAGCACCCAGGCAACCGGGTTCGCCGTCACGATCGTGCCGGACTCCCCCCAGGCCGTCCCGTAGCGACCCACGACCTCGCCCCGGCCAGCGACCACGCGGAGATGAAGGGCGGGGGTCAGCGCCCTGATCAAGGCCGTGGTCGCGGCGAACGCGCCGGGGAGCTGGTTTGGCTGCCCCAGCACCGCCCCGTACACGCGCACCACCTGTCCGTCCACCTTCAGGTCGGCGGCCATCACAAAGCAGCCGCCTGCCTGGTCCGTATGCCCGGTCTTGATGCCGATGATGCCATCCTGGCCCAGCAGGGTGTCCAGGTTTTTGATCACACCGGCGACCGGCAGCGTCGCCTGTTTCTCCGCCACCAGCGCCGCAAAGGCCGGCTGCCGCATA
>DAINCX010000003.1:0-117 GCA_036732165.1 Candidatus Dormiibacterota bacterium
CGGCCCAGGGCAGCGGCCACGGGTCGGGCGCCGGGACGGCGGGCAACGTCAGCAGTACCAGCGCAGCCCAGGGGAGCGGTGGCTCAGGCGCCGGCTCGGTGGCCGGAGCGAGCAGCA
>DAINCX010000003.1:217-127254 GCA_036732165.1 Candidatus Dormiibacterota bacterium
CCAGCGCCAACCAGGGGAGCGGTGGCTCAGGCGCCGGCTCGGTGGCCGGAGCGAGCAGCACCAGCGCCAACCAGGGGAGCGGTGGCTCAGGCGCCGGCTCGGTGGCCGGAGCGAGTGGCACGAGCGCCGCTCAGGGCAGCGGCAATGGAACTACCAACGGGGCGACTACTGCAGTAGAGACCAGCACCTCGGCGACCGGTAGCGGGAACGGAACGACCAACGGAGCGACCACCGCGGTCGAGACGACGACCTCGGCGACGGGTAGTGGCAACGGAACGACCAACGGGGCCACGACCGCCGTTGAGACCACCACGTCGGCTGGCGGCGGTGGGGCTGCTGGCGGGACGGCAACCGAGACGACCGGCGAAGTCGGTGCCACAGCGGTCGAGACCAGCGGAGAAGTTGGCGGGACGACAACCGGCGGCGGGACGACGACGGGTGGCGGTACCGGCGGCACAACGACCGGTGGCGCAGGCGGCGTTACGGGCGGGCTGACCAACACCGGCTCGGCCGGAGCCGCGCAGGCCGGCACCCTGGCAAACACGGGTGGCGGTGTGGTCGGCGCGACTCGGCCGGCGCCGGTTGCGGATGGCGCACTCTTCGGTCTGCTGGCGCTCCTCGGCGCAGCGTACGTCAAGCGTCGCGAGATCCTTTCGAAGTTCATTCGCTAGTTCGAGGCTGATCAAGAAAGCCGTCGGGTTGATCGCCAGCCCGACGGCTTTTGGTTACGGTCTTCCGTAACCGATCATGCCGTAAGCTGTCCCTGCTTTAAATGCCTGTTAGTTACTCCACCATCAAGGCCGCGTCAGAGACCGATGCCATGGCCACGCTCCTCGCCGAGCAGGTCCTCGGCCCGGTGCTTCCATCGGTCCAGGTAAAGAAGGTCCGTACGAAGAGCGGCCGGCGATTTGAAGCGCCACGATTCCTGTGGAATGTCTATGAGGCGGAACTGGAAATGCCAGGAGGCATCGAAGCCCGACCGCTGTTCTGGACCAAGGCCTTCTTCAACGACGCGGAGTGCGAGGACTACCGATCGCGCATCAGTCGCCTCTTAGCGAGCCAGAACGGCAATCCTCTGGACCCCCAGGGCTACGCGCGCTTCTTTCCTGACCTGAACCTGTTTATGTTCTTTTTCCCAACCGATCCGGTCTTCCCCAGGCTGGCGAAAGTCTCCACCACTGCCGCAGTCGAGCCGCTGCTCCTAGAGCATTTCAAGAAGTTGCGACCGGGAGCCCAGATCCAGTCGATCACCAGCACCCGTGTCAAGTACCTGCCTGAGATCTCGTGCATCCTTCGTTATGAGGCCGAGATCGGCGAGGATCGACCCCTGACGATCTACGGCAAGGTCCAGCACAGCCGCCGCGGCGCTATGACGTATGAAGTCATGAAGGCCCTCTGGGATCTGCCCGCTCGAGCGAACGGCGATCTCGTGCTGGCCGAGCCCCTTGCCTATTACCCCAACGATGCCCTCCTTCTGCAATCGGCACTGCCCGGTGAGGAAGTCAAGGGCGACCGTCATTCAGAGATCTTTCTTGGTCAGTGCGAGGCTGCCGGCCGGATGATCGGCCACATTCATGCGTCAGGCATCGAGCTCGGAGAGCCGCACTCGGCTGATTACGAGCTCGACCGCATCTACAAGCGCCTCGACGAGTTCAAGCTCTCGGCGCCTCGGGTCTACATGCTGCTGCGCGATCTCTTAAAGCAGATCGCTGCCAGAGCGCAGAAGCTGCCTCCGGAGGCGCCTGTCCCCTCCCACGGTGACTACAAGTACAACCAGTTCCTGTGGGATGGCAAAAGCTACGGCATGATCGACGTGGAGTATTTCGTCCAGGCGGAGCCGAGCTTTGACCTGGGCAAATACTGCGGTCACCTCTGGCCGGCCTCGCCCAAAGACTGGTCCGACACGGCCCAGGCGAAAGAAGCCCGGCGCATCTTCCTGGATGCGTATCTCGCGGTGCGACCCGAGTACGACGGACGTCGCTTCGCGATCTACGAGGCCCTATCGCTCGCCACGCGAGCGTTGGTGGTCACGTGGTCGCAGGGTCGGAACTCTTCCTACATGGCCGAGACCCTCACCGCCCTCGGCTACGAGCAGCTCAAGATGCGTTGGGGCGAATAGCGTCTGTCGAGCTCGACAGCTTGCTAGCATTAGCTCGGTTCGCGCCCCCATCGTCTAGCGGCTAGGACGCGGCCCTTTCAAGGCTGCAACGGCGGTTCGATTCCGCCTGGGGGTACTCCCAGCCCCATCCGTTGTATTCAATCGCCTAATTTGGTCCCAGAACTGGTACACTCATTTTCGACCTCATATATCAGGTCGCCCGCTCTGGGTTCTCCTCCCCGTCATTGAACGGTGTCCTGCAGACCGCGGCTAACAATAAACAATAGGTAGAGGGGACCGAGGAGTACCCTTCGTGACATCGACGTTTGCCGACCTGGGCATCAGTGCCCGCATGCTGATCGCGCTCGCCAAGACCTCGATCGACTCGCCCGTCGCCGTTCAAGCTGAAGCCATCCCCCCCATGCTGCGCGGTAGCGACGTGGTTATCCAGGCCCCCACCGGTTCTGGGAAGACGCTTGCCTTCATCCTGCCCATCATTGAAAAGCTGATGGCCACCAGCGGACCCGGCCCGCGGGCCCTGGTCGTTACACCAACCCGCGAGCTCGCCATCCAGGTGGAGCGCGTGTTCCGGTCGCTGTCCACCGGCCTCAAGTGCGGCCTGATCTACGGCGGCGTCGGCTACGCCACCCAGGAGCTGGCCCTCAAAAACGGGGTCGACCTCGTGATCGGCACTCCCGGGCGCATCCTCGATATGGTCACGCGCCGCAAGCTGTCGCTGAGCCGGGTGCAGCAGCTCGTCCTCGACGAAGGGGACGAGATGCTCGACGCCGGCTTTGCTCCCGATGTCGAGCGCATCATCGAGCTCACCTACGAGCCGCAGATCGTCCTGGCCTCCGCGACCATGCCTGAATGGGTCAGTCGTATGATCGCGCGCCACCTCCACGAGCCAGTTCGGATCGTGGTCGCCGCCCCCACCGAAGATTTGCTCGAGCACGGCCTGATCCGGGTCACCCGCCCGGAGAAGCTCCGCACGCTGAGCCGGTTGCTCCAAGCCCACCGGGGCTCGGCGATCGTCTTCGGACGAACCAAGCACGGGGTCCGCAAGCTCAGTCGCGATCTCCGCAACCTGGGCCACGACAGCGCCGACCTGCAGGGCAACCTCTCGCAGAACGTGCGTGATCGCACCATGGACGGATTCCGGGCGATGCGGACAACGGTCCTGGTCGCCACCAACGTGGCGGCGCGTGGCCTGGATATCAGCCATGTCGACCTGGTCATCAACTATGACCTCCCGGATTCGCCACAATGGCTCACCCACCGCGTCGGTCGCACCGCCCGGATGGGGACCAAGGGCCGGGCTCTCACCTTCCTCACGCCCGAGGATGAGCCGGCCTGGCGGACCCTCGGTCGCCAGGGCGCGCCCGCGCTGCCGGAGGTCGATCTCGCCTACCTGTTCAAGGAAGGCGACTGGCGCTATGTCGCCTCGTCGCTGGTCCAACCCACGGCCAACGGGAATGCGCCCCGCCCGCCGCGGAGCGGCCCCGCGTGGAACGTGCGCCGGCGCCGGAGCCGTTCCCGAGGTCCGCGGCGACTCGACCAGACTCAGGCATCGGCCAGCTAAACGAGATCCAGCCGCTAAGCTACACAGGCAGGACCGTCGTCGACTCCGTAATGGGGTGAGCCAATGGCTAAGAGCTCGGTGACCGAAGCGCGCACAACTCAGGACTTCGACTTCATGCGGGAGTTGGGCCAGCAGCTGCGGGTGGATGGGATCCGGATGAGCACAGCCGCCGCTTCCGGCCATCCGACCTCCTCGATGTCCGCCGCCGACATGATGGCGGTGCTGATCACGCGGCATCTCAAGTACGACTGGAACAGGCCCAAGGAAGCGAATAACGATCACCTGATCTTTTCCAAGGGACACGCGTCACCGCTCCTCTACGCGATGTTTCGTGCGGTCGGGGTGATCAGTGAAGACGAGATGATGACTTACCGGAAATTTGGGTCGACCCTGCAGGGACATCCCACCCCGGTCCTTCCGTGGGTCGACGTCGCCACCGGCTCGCTCGGCCAGGGTCTTCCCATCGCCGTCGGCGTCGCGCTGGCCGGCCGGAAGCTCGACAAGCTGCCTTATCACGTCTGGACGTTGTGCGGGGACAGTGAGCTCGCCGAAGGGTCGATCTGGGAGGGTCTCGACAAGGCCGGCTACTACCAGCTCTCCAACTTCACGGCCATCTTCGACATCAACCGTCTCGGCCAGCGCGGGCCAACGGAGTATGGCTGGGAAACGGACCACTACCGCGACCGGGTCCAGGCGTTCGGCTGCCGCGCGGTCGTGATCGACGGCCACGACGTGGAGCAGATCGACCAGGCGCTCGGCCAGGCGCGCGAGGCGACCGGGAAACCCACCGTGGTCATCGCGCGCACCGTGAAGGGCAAGGGCTTCAGCGAGATCGAGAACAAGGACGGCTGGCACGGCAAGGCGTTGCCCGCCGACATGGCGGAGCGTGCGATCAAGGAGCTGGGCGGGGTTCGGCATCTCCGAGTCGACGGCCAGAAACCGGAACCCGGCGAGCCCGCCATCAAGGCCACCAGGGCGGAGGTCACCCTGCCGACCTATGCGAAAGGTGACAAGGTGGCGACCCGCAAAGCCTACGGCGACGCCCTGAAGGCGCTCGGCGCGCGCCCCAACGTGGTGGCGATGGATGCCGAGGTCAGCAACTCGACCTTCGCGGAGGAGTTCGCCAAGGCGTACCCGGACCGCTTCTTCGAGTTGTTCATCGCGGAGCAGCAGCTGGTGGCCACCGCGGTCGGCATGAGTGTCCGTCACTACATTCCCTTCGCGTCCACCTTCGCCGCCTTCTTCACCCGGGCCTATGACTTCATTCGGATGGCGGCCATCTCGGAGGCGAACATCCGGCTGGCCGGCTCTCACGCCGGGGTGGAGATTGGCGAGGATGGGCCGTCCCAGATGGCGCTGGAGGACCTGGCCGCGATGCGCGCGGTCAGTGGGTCCACGGTCCTCTACCCGTCGGACGCCACTTCGACCGCCCACCTGGTGGAGGCCATGGCCGATCGGGATGGCGTCGTCTACATGCGCACCACACGCGGTGCCTACCCGGTGCTCTACGACGCGAGCGAGCGCTTCGAGATTGGCGGCTGCAAGGTCGTTCGAAGCGACCCGAACGATCGGGTCACCTTGATCGGGGCCGGGGTCACCCTGCACAACTGCCTGGCCGCGGCTGAGGAGCTCGACCGGGATGGGATCAAGGCGCGCGTAATCGATCTGTACTCGGTCAAACCGGTCGACAAGCACACGCTACGAGAAGCGGCGGCACTGACCAAGGGCAAGCTCCTGGTCGTGGAGGACCATCATCCGGAGGGCGGCCTTGGGGCCGCGGTGATGGAAGCCCTTTCCGCCGACATGGACCCACCGCGGGTGGTCCACCTGGCGGTCCGCCATCTTCCGGGCTCGGGCAAGCCCCAGGAATTGATGGACAAGGCCGAGATTTCACCGCGACACATCGTGGCGGCCGCCCGGCGACTCTACGAAACCTAAGGAGGAACCGCCGTTCATGTTGCAACGGATTTTCGGCAGTGGCGAGCAAGGCCGCGTCTTTACGCGGCCCGGCATGGAGGTGGCCCGAGGGGTCCTCGATGCCCACGCCAGACGGCACCAGGCGGTCCCCGGTGAACACCTGGCCGGCCAGACGACGAACTTTGTCATCTACTCCAACGGCTCGGCCGACGGCGATGCCGCGGCCAAGGCGATGCTCCAGTCGGCTGAGGCCGACTTCGCGGCCGTCCAGCAGTGGTTCGCCAACCTGACTCCGCCGAACCTCCCCTGTAACGTCTACGCCGATCCGGATGCCGGCGGCGCCTACCACATCACCTGCGCCGGCACCGACATCCACGTCCTTCCAGATCCGACCCAGGCGCCGGGCTTTTTAGTCGCCGAGATCGTGGAGGTCTTCGAGGCCGCGATCAATAACGGCTGGGATTGCGGTCGGACCAATGGCGAATCGCTGTCCCGCGTCCTCGCCTTCGAGCGGCATCCGGAGATCGCCGCGGAATTCAACCAGACGGAGCAGGACTGGTGGGCGCAGGGACACCCCGATCACGTCAATGACAACTCGGCCGGCGACACCGACCAGAACGCGGCCGGTTGCGGCGACCTCTTCCTCTATTACCTGCACACCCAGTTGACGTTTGGATGGGATGCCATCGCGCAGGCGGGTGGGCAAACGCTGGGAGCCTGTTACCAGGCGCTGACGGGATACGATCCCGTCCAGGGGTTCAACGACTTCATCGCGGCGCTCTCGACCATCGACCGAGGGGGGACGCTCACGCTGCCGCCCTCCGGGGACCCCTTCCCGCTCAAGCCCTGATACCGGGCTGAGGCGGGGCCTCAGTAGGGCAGTTCGTCTTCGTCCATGCCAAAGTGGTGCCCGATCTCGTGCCGCATGGTCTCGGTCACCTCTTGTTCCAGGTCCGCCTTGGTGGCCGCGACGTGCTCATGGTTGCGCTGGTAGAGGACGATCCGCTCCGGCAGGCCGCGATCCATCGCGGTCGCGCCCTCGTACACCCCCAGCACGTCCGGGTCTTCGCCCTCGCGCACGGCGTCCAGCTCGGGCAGGTCGTCCACGACGACCATCGTGTTATCCATCTGGGCGCGGAACTCTGGCGGGATGGCGGCGAGCGCGGCGTCGGCGAGGGCGGCGAAGCGCTCTCGGGAGACGCGGTACGGCAGAAAGAACCGCTCAGGGTCCAGGTCCCTGGCGCGACGGAAGGCGTCGGCGGCGTCATGGCGGTCGAGCCAGACCCGAACCCGGCCGAGCAGGTGCCACGTCTCCGCGTCGCCCTCGAGCCCGAGCGCTTGTTCAGCGGCGGCCGTCGCATCGGCCATCTGCCCTGACCGAAACGCGAAGTACGCCGCCAGGCGCAACCAGGCGGCATCGACCGGCTGGTCCAGCGCCCGGAGCTCGTCGAGCGCCTCTGGAAACCTTGCGGAAACCGTTGCGACGGCCGCGTCCGCTTGCCCCTGGCGGGCGAGGTCGAGGGCCTGCCGGACCTGCTCCTTGAGCCCAACCCCGCGGCCTCCGAACCAGGTGCGAAATGGCATCAGGCGGCCATCGTTGCATCCTGCAAGCCTGCGTAGCAGCGCTCGTTACACCGGCAGCAATGGGCCAGCAGACGACGATGAACGCCCACGACTTCGAGAATCACGTGCTCAAGCGCCTCACCGCGCTGCGCCCGGGCTGGACTGTCAAGAAAGGTCCCGAAGCCTTCCAGTTGACCATTCGCCGGGTGCGGGAGGGCGACCTCCGCTTCAACCTCGAGAGCTTCTATCACCAGTACCGCGAGCAGCCGCAAGCCCTCGACCGCCTCTTTGCGGCGCGGCTGCGCCGGCTCGACCAGGAGTGCGACGGCGAGGCGCAGTTCGGCGCCCCGCTCATCCTGCCCGTCCTCCGGCCCGCCAGTTTCCTGGAGTCGGCCGCCGGTCCGGTTGTCTATCGACGGATGCTCGGGGACCTGGTCGTCACCTACGCGGCGCACTACGTGCAGGGCATGCGCTACCTCCTGCCGCAGGACCTCGCCGCCTGGAACGTCGGC
This sequence comes from Candidatus Dormiibacterota bacterium, assembly GCA_036732165.1. Taxonomy (GTDB): domain Bacteria; phylum Chloroflexota; class Dormibacteria; order CF-121; family CF-121; genus JALYYC01. The sequence goes on from DAINCX010000003.1 coordinate 7,890, forward strand.
CGCGATCATGTCGAGGTCCTGGCGCTCAGTAACCTGGCGCTCATGTTTCGGGCGGGGATGAAGTTCACGGGGCTGGAGACGGATAAGACCGGCCAGGCCCAGATGCTGATGCTCAGTTACGTCGACCCGCGGCCTTACGGGGCGGCCTTGATGCTGCTGCCGGAGGTCTGGGCCTGGCTTGAGGAAATGCTGGAGGACGTGCCCGTGGTCGGCGTGCCCGAGCGTGGTTCCCTGATCGCCGCGGGCGAACGCTCCCAGCTGCTGGGTCGGTTGCGACACGATCTGCAGGAACGGCATCGCGAGGCGGCCTTCCCGGTGTCGCAGAACCTGTTTTACGTCGAGAACGGCCGGATCCGCCAGTTCAGCCACTGAGTCGCCGCGGCTCAGGTCCGATCGTCCGGATGCGGCCCCGCGTGCGCCGCGGGACGAAACAGGAGGGCCAGGATCAGGCCAGTCACGAAGCCGCCAATATGGGCGAAGAATGCGACGCCGCCACCGGTGACGCCGATGTTGAGGAACGCCTGGAACGCCTGGAGCAGGATCCAGTAGCCAATGAAAAAGAAGGCGCGCAGGGTCACGACGAAAATGGGCGCGATGTAGGTCAAGACCCTGGCGCTGGGAAAATAGAGCACGTAGGCGGCGAGGACCCCGGAGATCGCGCCACTGGCGCCCAGGTTGGGAATCGTCGAGGTCGGGCCGATGAACACCTGCAGAAGGCTCCCGCCGATGCCTGACGCGAAATAGAGGGCGAGGTACTTGATTTCGCCGAGTTGGTCCTCCACGTTGTTGCCGAAGATCCACAGGAACAGCATGTTCCCGCCCACGTGGAGCAGGCTGGCATGCAGGAACATCGAGGTGATCAGGGTGCCGAGATGACGGCCGGCCGCAATGTCGGCCGGGACGAGGGCGTATCGCTGAATCGCCTCCACATTCATCACGGGGTTCTGGCTGAGGTAGAAGTACACGCCCACATTGATCAGGATCAGGCCCCAGGTGAGGAGCGAGCGGCGGCGGGTCGGGTTGTAGTCGCGGAGCGGGATCATGCCGGCAGGCCCGTGGGGAGCAGCCGAGCGGCATCGAGCAGCGCTCGCAGGGCTGGGAGCTCGGCTTCGTCCAGCGGGGGCACCGGCAGCCGCGGCGCGCCGTGATCGAAGCCCTGCAGCCGCAGGGCCGCCTTGAGACGGGCGACGCCGTTGGTCTTGCCAAGCGCTTCGCCGACCAGCACGATCCGCTGCTGCGCAATTCGCGCCGAGTCCGCGTGACCGGCAGTCATCTCCCGCCAGATCGTGGCGCAGGCGGCCGGCGCCACATTGGCCAGGGCGGCGATGGCCCCGTCGGCTCCGCCCGCCATGGCGTCGATCATCTTCTCGCCGGCGCCGGCGAGCAGCACGAAGGCCGGGCCGAGGTCACCCCGCAGTCCCGGCAGTCTCGCGGTCCGGCCTGACGAGTCTTTGAGGCCGCGGATGTTCGGATGTCCGGCCAGGGTCTTGAACCAGGCGTCGGGGATGTCATAGCCCATGTAGACCGGCACGTTGTAAATCAGGACCGGGATGGGGCTGGCGTCGGCCACCGCGTCGTAGTGCGCCCGCAGTGCGTCGAGCGTCATGTCACGCCGGTAGTACACGGGGGCGACCACCAGGGCGGCCTCCGCTCCCTGGTCGGCGGCGGCTCGCGTCCGCTCGATGGTCGCGCGCGTCGAGTCGGCCCCGGTCCCCGCGATGAATCGCAGCGGGGCGGGGAGCGCGGCTCGAAGCGAGCCGAGCCAGCGCACCCGCTCCGCGTCACTCAGCTGGGCGGCTTCCCCGTTCGAGCCGAGGGCGACGACGCCGTCGATCCCGGCGTCCCGCAGATGCTCGAGAAATGTCGGGATCGGCGGTCCAAGTGCGCCATCGTTGGCAAAAGGTGTCGGAATGGGTGGAAATACCCCTCGCAACCAGGCAACGTCCACCTCGCGATTGTATGGACCCGGCATGGGTGGCGCATAACGCCGATCGGAGCCGGGTCGTCACGAGCCCTTCACCAAGCTGTCACCAGCTGCAGGCGCTTGCCGAGGTGCTCGTTAACAAACCGCTGATAGCCTCGGAAAGACGTGCCGAACACGCCTACGATTCCTCCACACCGCCTGACCCGACGGACGTTTCTCGACCGCGGCCTCAAGCTGACGGTCGGACTCGGCGGTGGGCTGGCCGCAGCCTCCCTGCTGGAGAGCTGCGGAACGGCCACGAGCGCGGTGACGCCCACACCCCCTCCTGGCGCGACGGTCATCCGGTCGCTGCTCTTCGACCAGGTCGGCTACGATCCCGCGGTGCTGCAGCAGCTGGCGAAGAAATTTCAGGCGCTGCAGAACAACAAGGTCTTCATCTCGATCGAAACCGCCCACTACCGCGAGCTCTACGACAGCATCCTCGCGGCCGGGCTGTCCAGGCCGTCACCCTACGACGTTGTTGCCCTTGACCAGGTCTGGGTCCCCGAGTTCGCCATCCGCAAACAGCTCCTCAGCCTCAAGGATCAAATCCCGGATGACAGCCGGTCGGACCTGATGCCAAGCTTGCTCGATGCCTTCTCCTACCAGGGGACCACCTGGGCGATGCCGCACGTCCTCAATGTGCAGAGCCTCTACTACAACAAGGCGCAGTTGAGAGCGGCCGGGTTCCCGGAACCCCCGAAGACCCTCGAGGCCTGGTACGAGCAGATGACCGCGCTCCGAAGCCGGCAGACGCCCTACACCGATTCGTGGGCCGAGGGCGAAGGCCTGGTCTCCGACTTCGTGCGGACTGCGGCGCAGTTCGGCGGAGATCTCTTCGACGCCGCCGGCCGGCCTCAGCTCACCACGCAGCCAGTCCAGCGGGCCGCGGCGTTCATGCGGCAGCTGATCGATGAACATCTCGTCCGCGGCGAGATTGGCGCCAGCAACGAACCGGACGCCATGCGAACCTTCCTCGCGGGCGGCGTGACGTTTACCACCAACTGGAACTTCGTCTTCGGCGCGATGAACGATCCGGTCTACTCACAGATCATCGGGGAGGCCGCGGTGGCCCCGATTCCGGCGGCCGCGTCCACCGGCAAGCCGGCGGCTTCCGTCAGCGGCTTCATGGGCCTCGGCGTGCTGGCAAACAGCCAGCAACCGGAGATGGCGGCGGCGTGGCTTCGCTACCTGACCAGCCCGCAGGTCCAGGCTCAGCAACCGGGTCAACTGCCGATCTGGACCTCGTTGCAGCAGTCATCCGACGTTCGCAAAGTCAACCCCCAGATCGACGTCTTTCTCACCAATATCGTCAACGCGCGGCCACGTCCGAAATTGACGCACTACGTGGAGGCGTCCGCAGTACTCCAGCGCCACCTGCACGATCTCGTCATCGGTGCCGCCAGCGCGGCCGGAGCGATGAGCGCGGCCCAGGCGGAGTTGCTCGCCCTTCAGGCTCGCTGGCCGGCCTGACCATTCTGGCTGGCCTAGGATGAGGCCATGCCGGTGGAGCAAGCGGTCGGGTTCTACCGAGTGGGCCTCGTGGAAGCGGTCATCCTGGCCCTGTTCTTCCTGCTGGCCTTTGGCGCCATTACCCTAAGCGGCCGCACCACCTGGGCCACCCTTGGCGCGACCGAATCCCTGCTGGCGCGGCTGGCCGGCGCGGCTGTCCTGGCGTCGGTCGCCGTCGGAGGAACCAGCGGAGTGATCTTCAACTTACTCCAGCCGACCGTGTTTTCTGATATCAGCGTCAGCGCCGAAACAGCACGAAACCAGGCGGTCCTGGGACTCGCCCTGTCCCTGGCCGTCACGATCGTCGCCGTGATTCGCATCGAGCTCTATCATCGGGCGCGCCTCAACCCGCCCGTGAGCGAAGAGGACGCCGACTGGAAGATCGAGCCACCGGAGGCTGCCGGAGGTCGGTGACCTCCCGCGGGAGGGCTGAGGGTGCTTCCTAAAAGCCGCTCTGCCACTCAGGCGGAAACAGGTGATCGAGGTCCGCCAGCAGCTGGGGGTTGGACCAGGTCAGTGTCGGCGCCCGGGCCCCGGACAGAGAAATCTCCTCGCATCCCGTGCGGCGAACGTCGGCCACCAGGTCACCGCGGTTCGCGTAGGAGAAGACCGCGCGATAGTGGGAGCCGTTGTCGAGCGGGCAGGTGAAGACCTCGGCGGCAAGGCGGGGCGCCAGGTGCTGCAGATCGGATTGCAGGGTGTCTAAACCAGCTCGATCATGGATCGTCTGCGTGAGCGCGGCGCCCGCCGCATTGTAGGCCGTGATCCGAACCGCCCATAGCGACGCCGGCTCGGATATGTTCGGCCCGGTGGCCAGCCGGGCCGCGGCGATCAGCACAGGGACGGAAACCGCGATCAGGACCGGGGTGCCGGCATGCCGCACGCTCAGCTCAGGGGCCGGGCGGGCTCGGGTTGACCACGATTTGGGAGGCCGGGATCTCGCCGTCGACCAGGTTCCATTTCACGAGAATCTGGCGGTAGGTCCCGTCCTGGTAGATGGCGAGCATGGCTTGCTGGATGGCCCTGACAAGGTCCCCGTTTTTTGGGTCGACCGCAATCCCTTCCGGGTTGAGCTTGAACGGGCTGCCCGCCAGCTCGAGCTGGTCCGGATTCTGCTTGACGAAGTAGGCCGCCACCGGGGAGTCGTCGAGGGCGGCGTCGGCGTGGCCCTGCTTCAGGGTGAGTACCGCCTGCAGGTCCGTGGGGTACACGTGCACCACGATGTGGTTCCCTTTGCACGCATCACCGTTTGCCTCGTCCAGCGAATTCTGCTCGGGGCTCTGCACCTGGACGGCCACGTTCTTGCCGCAGAGGTCGGCCAGCCCGCCGACCGCGCCCGGGTTGCCTTTCCGCACCAGGATTGACTGCCCGGCCTGGAAGTAGGCGACAAACGCCACCTGGCGCTGCAGGTCGGCGGTGATCGGCAGCGCGGAGATCACCGCATCCCCCTTCTTGGCCAGGAGCGCCCCGACGATCTGTGGCGAGTCCGTCTTGACGATGGTGGCCGAAAGTCCCATCTTGACCGCCAGCGCCGTGGCGACGTCGATGTCGAAGCCCACCGCCTTCTGGGTCGCGGGGTCGATCGACTCCTGCGGGGGGTAGGTCGTATCGGAGAGGAAGGTGATCACGCCCGGCCGAACCAGGGTGGTCGGAGGCACGATCGTCGTGGGCGTCGGGCTGGCGATGGCGAACGCGGTCGGCGAAGCCACCGCCCGGATCCCCTGTGGCCCGGGCATCGAGCAGGCGGTCAGCGCGATGGTGAGTATCGCGCCGGCAGCCAGTGACCCCCTGATTCTGCCGACCAGGCGCCCCGCCGCTCGCCCCGGTGGGGTTATTGTCCTTGCCAAAACAGCGCCCCAATTCTACGACCGGCAGGGCGGTCCCGCGGATTCATTCCAATCTTCTCTTAGGGCCGCCTCCCCGACCCGGAGGCGCCGCTAACATGAGCGGAGCTTGACTACGCTCGACGGCCAGTCGCTGCGCCCCTCCGATGTTGCGGCCGTGGCACGCCAGGGGGACCGAATCGCGCTCGGGCCTGAAGCGAAAGCCCGCCTGCGGAAGGCCCGTGACGTGGTCGACCGGCTGGCGAGCCAGGACGAGGTGGTCTACGGACTGAACACCGGGGTCGGGGCCCTCAAGAACACCCGCATTGCCCCAGGGGATACGCGGCAGTTGCAGCGCAACCTCTTGATGAGCCACGCGGTAGGCGTTGGGCCCCCCCTCCCCGAGGAGCTGGTGCGGGCCGGCATGCTCGTTCGAGTCAACCAGTTCTGCCAGGGCAGTTCCGGCGTGAGCCCAGAGGTCGCCGTCCGGCTCGTGGATCTCCTCAACCACGATATCTGTCCCTTCGTACCCGAGAAGGGCTCGCTCGGGGCGAGTGGCGATCTTGCCCCCTCGGCGCATGTCGGCCTGGTGTTGATGGGCGAAGGCGAGGTCCTCTTAAACGGCGAACGAAAGGATGGTGGGCAGGCGCTACAGGCTGCCGGGCTGCAGCCGATCGAGCTGGCGGCCAAGGACGCCCTCAGCATCCTGAACGGCACCCATTTCATGGCGGGGGCCGGCGCCCTGCTGCTGCAGGACGCCGAGCGCCTGCTGTTGACCGCCGACATGGTCGCGGCGCTGAGTGTCGAGGCCCTGCGCGGCTCGCGGACCGCGTTCGACCCACGCATTCATGCGCTCCGCCCCCATCCGGGCCAGGTGGCGTCGGCCGCCAGGATCTTCTGCCTGACCGAGGGCAGCGGGATTGCCGAGTCCCATCGGATCGACAATCGAGTTCAGGACGCCTACTCGTTGCGTTGTGCCGCCCAGGTCCACGGAGCCTGCGCGGACGCCATCGATTATCTGCGGCGGGTCCTGGACGTGGAGCTGAATGCCGGCACGGACAATCCCCTGGTGCTGCCGGACGATGACGTGGTGCTCTCCGGCGGGAACTTCCATGGCGAACCGCTGGCCATCGCCCTCGATCTGGCCGGGATCGCGCTCAGCGAGCTGGGAAGCATCTCGGAACGGCGCCTCTTCCGCATGCTGGCCGGCTTCCTCTCCGAGCTTCCGCCCTTCCTGACCCGCCACTCCGGGCTGGACTCCGGCTACATGCTGCTGCAGTACACGGCGGCGGCCCTGGCGACCGACAATCAGCTGCTCGCCACGCCGGCCAGCGTGCACTCCCTGCCAACCTCGGCCGACCAGGAAGACCACAACAGCATGGGATGGCATAGCGCCCAGCGGGCGCGCCAGGTGTCGATCAACGTCGAAACCATCCTCGCGCTCGAGGCCCTGGCGGCGGCGCAGGGCATTGACCTGTTGTCGCCCCTCCAACCCGCGCCGATGACCGGGGAGGCTCATGCGGCCATCCGCGAGAAGGTGGCCAGCCTCGATCACGACCGTACCCTGTACCCGGAGATCGAGGCGGCGGTGGCCCTGGTCCGCAGCGGCCGCCTGGCGACGATCGCAGCCAGAGCCCGCCCGCTGACCCGGTCATGACGGATTCGGTTCCCATCCGGGCCGCACGTGGCAGCCGGCTCAGCTGCCAGGGCTGGCAGCAGGAGGCCGCGCTCCGGATGCTGTGCAACAATCTCGACCCCGACGTGGCCGAACGCCCCGAGGACCTGGTCGTGTATGGCGGAACCGGCAAGGCCGCGCGTGATTGGCCATCCTTCCATGCCATCGTGGCGGCCCTGACGCGGCTGAAGGGCGACGAGACGCTTCTGGTCCAGTCCGGCAAGGCCGTCGGAGTCTTTCGAACGCATGAGTATGCCCCGCGTGTTCTGCTCGCCAACAGCCTCCTGGTCCCGCGCTGGGCGACCTGGGAACACTTCTGGGAGCTCGAGCGGCTGGGGTTGATGATGTACGGGCAGATGACCGCCGGCAGCTGGATCTACATCGGCAGCCAGGGGATCCTGCAGGGGACCTACGAAACCTTCGGCGCCCTGGCCCAGAAGCGGTTTGGGGGGAGCTTGCGCGGCAAGATCGTCCTGACAAGCGGGCTTGGCGGGATGGGCGGTGCCCAGCCACTGGCAGTCGTGATGAACGAGGGCGTGGCGCTCTGCGTCGAGGTCGACGACACGCGCATTCAGCGACGCCTTCGGGGCGGCTACCTCGACAGGGCCAGCGCGCGGATCGAGGAAGCCGTCGCCTGGGCCGAAGAGGCAAAGCAAAGTGGGACGGCCACCTCGATCGGCGTTGTCGGGAACGCCGCGGAGGTTTATCCCGCCTTGCTGGCGAAGGGCTTCCGGCCGGACGTGGTCACCGACCAGACCTCGGCGCACGATCCGCTTCGCGGCTACATCCCGGCTCCCTTGAGCGTCGAGGAGGCGGCCGACCTGCGCGCCCGCGACCCGCAGGAGTACCTGGAAATGGTCAAGCACTCGGTCCGGGAACACGTCAACGCCATGCTCGGCTTTCAGCGGCAGGGCGTGGAGGTGTTCGATTACGGCAACAACCTGCGAGGCCAGGCACTGGAGGCCGGCGTGACCGACGCCTTCGACATCCCGGGGTTCGTCCCCGCGTACATCAGGCCGCTGTTCTGCGAGGGGAAGGGTCCCTTTCGCTGGGTTGCCCTCAGCGGCGACGCCGAGGACATCTACCGGACCGACCGCGCGGTCCTCGAGCTGCTCCCCGACAACGAGCCGCTGCATCGCTGGCTGCGCCTGGCCCGCGAGCGGGTCAAGTTCCAGGGGTTGCCGGCGCGCATCTGCTGGCTCGGATACGGTGAGCGAAGCCGCGTGGGACTCCGGTTCAACGAGATGGTGTCCTCGGGTGAGGTCTCAGCACCGATCGTCATCGGCCGGGACCATCTCGACGCGGGATCGGTGGCCTCACCCTACCGCGAGACGGAGGCGATGCGTGACGGCAGCGACGCGGTGGCGGACTGGCCAATCCTCAACGCGCTGGTGAACACCGCGGCGGGCGCCAGCTGGGTCTCGGTGCACCATGGCGGGGGAGTCGGCATGGGCAATTCGATCCACGCCGGGATGGTGGTGGTCGCCGACGGCACCGCCGCCATGGCCGACCGGCTGCAGCGGGTGTTGACCACGGATCCGGGCATGGGTGTGATTCGCCACGCGGACGCGGGCTACGAAACCGCGGTCGAGTTCGCTGCGCAGCACGGTATCGATCGGGCAACGTGATCCGCGCAGACTTCGCGCTCCGGCATGCAGGTGTGCTAGCCACCATGGTGCCGGCCAAGGAGGACCCATTCGGCCGGATCAGGGATGGCGCGTTGGCCGCGCGCTGGGGCCGGGTGGTGTGGATCGGTGAAGACCGCGATCTCGAATCGCAAGTCACCCTCGACGGCGACGCGCTCGACGCGGCCGGCGCATGCGTGATCCCCGGACTGGTCGATGCGCACACCCATCCGGTGTTCGCCGGCTCCCGGGCCGACGAGTTCGCCGAACGGGTCAGCGGCGTCGCCTACCGGGCGCAGCAGTCGGGCGAGCGTGGCATCGCGAGGACCATTCGTGCGACTCGGGAAGCCGATGTCTCGACGCTGCTGGAGCTGGCACACGACCGGACCAACCGCTTCCTCGCCAACGGGACGACCACGATCGAGGCCAAGACCGGCTATGGGCTAGACCTGGACAACGAGGCGAAGTCGCTCGAAGTCCTGCGCAAGGTCGCGGAACGGACCCGGCTACGCGTGATCCCCACCTTCCTCGGCGCCCATGTGGTCCCACCCGGTGTCGAACGGCGCGCCTACCTGCGCTCGGTGATCGATGAAATGCTTCCTGCCTTCCGGCCCTGGGCGGTCTTCTGCGACGCCTGGTGCGAGGCGCCCGCCTTCACGGCCGATGAAACCCGTACGCTGCTCAGCCGCGCAAAGGCACTCGGTTATCAAATCCGGGTCCACGCCGCTCAACTGGCGCCGGGCGAGGGCCCGGATATCGCCGCCGAGCTCGGGGCGCGCAGTGCCGACCACCTCGAGTTCGCCACGCCGGCGCAGATCAAAGCGCTGGCCGCTGCCGGCACCGTCGCGGTGCTCTGTCCGGCCGCCAACTTCACGACGCACGGGCCACGCCCACCCATCGAGGCGATGCGTGATGCCAAGCTGCCGATGGCGATCGCCTCCGATCTGAATCCCGGCACGAGCAATTCGGAGAGCCTGCCCATGTCGATGAGCCTTGCCTGCGTGCAATGGGGGATGACGCCGATCGAGGTGCTGGCCGGGGCTACCGTGCATGCGGCGCGCTCGCTGCAGCTCGAGGGCCTGGCCGGGTGCCTGGCGCCGGGAAGCTTCGCGGATTGCGCCGTCCTGGATACCGAAACTCCGGAAGCCATTTCCTACTATGTCGGCGTGAATCGTGTCATCAAGACGGTGGCGGGAGGTGTGGTCTGGCGGCCCTCGTAGAGTGCGTCCCCAACTTCTCCGAAGGGCGCCGGCTGGACGTCATCACGGCGATCGCGGATGCCATCAAGGGCGCGGGCGCCCAGGTGATTGATGTCCAGGCCGATGCGGCGCATAACCGGATGGTCGTCACGTTCGTTGCCGAGCCTGCGGTCGCGGTCGATGCAGCGCTGGCCGGCGCCGCGGTCGCCACGGCACGGATCGACTTGCGTCAACACCGCGGTGAGCACCCCCGCATGGGCGCCACCGACGTGGTGCCGTTCGTCCCGTTTGCCGACCTGCCGATGAGCGTCTGTGTTGACCTGGCGCACGATTTCGGGGTCCGGCTGTGGAAAGAGCTCCATGTCCCCGTGTACTACTACGGCGACGCCGCGCGACGCCCAGAGCGGCGCGAGCTGGAGAAGGTTCGGCGGGGCGGGTTCGAGGACCTGGTCGAGCGCGTGCGAGACGCTGATCGTGCGCCCGACGAGGGGCGCCCCGAGGTCCACTCCAGCGCCGGAGCGACGGCGGTAGGCGCCCGGATCCCCCTGATCGCCTACAACGTGAATCTCAAGACGACGGATCTGCAGGTCGCCAGGGACATCGCGAAAACCATTCGGACTTCATCGGGTGGACTGCCGAACGTCAAGGCACTCGGCTTCGCGCTCGGCGACCGCGGTCTCGTCCAGGTCTCGATGAACTTGACGGACTACCGGGTGACGAACATCTGGAAGGTCTTCACCGTCATCCGTGACGAGGCAACGCGTCGCGGGGTCGAGATCGAGGAATCGGAGATCGTCGGCACCATCCCGCTGGACGCCGCCACCAGGACGATCCAGGACGCCGTGCTCGAGCCAGCCTTCAAGATGGATCAGATCCTGGAGAAACGGGTGTGGGCGGGTCAATGACGGACGTGCTGAGCGGAACGGTCCACGAGTATCTCGAAAGCCTGGGCGCCAGCTCGGCTGTCCCAGGAGGGGGAAGCGCCGCCGCGCTCGCCGCTGCCATGGGTGTGGCGCTGGTCAGCATGGTGGCAAGAATCAGCGCCAGAAAGGCGGCCGACGAAAAGGACAGGGCCCATCTCCTCGGGCTGGTGCCGGAACTCGACGATCTTCGTGGCCGCCTGGGGCGACTCAGCCAGGACGACATCGACGCCTACCAGGCGGTGATCGATGCGCGCAAACGCAAGGCGGCGCCGGACGTGCTTGCGCGGGCCTATGCGCGAGCTGCGGAGGTGCCGCTGGAAACCGCGATGGCCGGGGACCGTGCCCTCGACCTGTTCTCCGAGACCAGCCGGCTGGCGTGGGAGATGACCCGTTCTGACCTCGAGGCGGGAAAGGCGTTGCTCGAGGTCGGTGTTCGGGCCGCCCTGGCGAATGTCGCGGTGAACCTGCCTGATCTGCAGGGCGAGGCCCGGCTCCGTATCGAGCGCAGCTACGCTGACCTGGCTGCCCGCCGGGGATGATCTCTCCGGCTCGGCGCGACGTATAAGGAGGCAGGGAGATGAGCGGGGGAGACGCTCCTGACCAGGATGGTGAGATGGTGGCTCAACTCCAGCGCGGTGAGGCCGTCGGGGTCGAGGCCCTATACGACAAGTACGGCCGCCTGGCGTACAGCCTGGCCTACCGCATCTTGATGGAGCGAACGGCGGCCGAAGACGTCGTTCAGGAGGCGTTCCTCGCCATGTGGCGGAACGCCAGGACGTTCAATGCGGCCCGGGGCAATCTCCGCAACTGGCTGCTGTCGATCGTTCACAACCGAGCGATCGATCGAGTTCGAGGATCAACCAGGATACGCAAGGAGTCCCAAATCGAAACGATGGAGCGACTGATCGAAGTTCCCGACGCCTGGGAGACCGTGTCCGCGCATCTGGAGCGCAAGCAGATCCTCGAGGGCTTCGCCCTGCTCCCCGACGCCCAGCGGCGGACGCTCGAGCTGTCCTACTTCGGTGGCTACACCCACATGGAGATCGCCGGGGAAATGGGCGTGCCGCTGGGAACGGTCAAAGGTCGGATGCGCATGGGGCTGGAAAAGATGCGAACGTTCCTCCAGGCGCGGGGGGTGACCGTGTGACCACCTTGAGCTGCGCGCAGGCGGAGGATCTGCTGGGAGCCAATGCCCTTGATGCCCTGACCCCCCAGGAAGCGAGGGACGTCCAGGAGCACCTGCGTGGCTGCGTCGAGCACCGCCAGGTCGCGCAGGAACTGGCCCAAACGGTATCGCTCCTGGCCCTCGCCGTCGATGAACGGGAACCCGCTCCCGATCTCCGCGATCGAATCTTGGCCTCGATTCAATCGGCATCCTCGGAGCCGGTCCACAAACCGGTGCTCGGGCCCGTGGTGGTGCCCATCCGGCGAGCCCCCCGCCTGCCGCGGTGGGCACCACGACCGGCGGTCGCGGCCCTGGCCGCGGGCGTGCTGCTGGCTCTCGGGATCGGCACCTATGCCGGCTACCGGCTCGGCCAGGAGAGCAGCCGCGCCGTCGCCTACCAATTCGCGGGCAGCTCCCTGGCACCCGGCGCGCGGGCCAATCTCGTCTATCTGCGGGACAAGCACCAGGCCGTGGTAGCAGTGAGCGGTCTCCAACCGCTGGCTTCCGGCCAGGTCTACGAGATGTGGCTGGTCAAGAAGAGCGGCCAGGCGGTCGACCAGGGCGTCACCGCCGCTTCCGATGGGCGGATCACCGCCCAGATGACGGCCGACCTGTCGCAGTTCAAGCAATTCGCCATCACGATCGAGTCCGGGGAGCGTCCCGCACCGACCACGCCGCCCGTCCTGGCAGGGAGCCTGACCGGCGCCGGGGCCTAAGTTCCCGCTTCGGGGTGGTGCCGTCCGAGGTGAAAGTGATCCGTTTTCCGGCGGAGCCGTATCACTTCATAGCCCTCGTCGTGGAGGGGAAAGAACTTTTTCGGAGGTAGTTGTTATGGGTAATCGTTCGATGGTACAAACCGTTGCGCTCATCTTCGGCGTCGTCTACCTGGCGGTCGGCATCGTGGGCTTCCTGCCCTTCCTGGGTGGGTCCTACACGCAGACCAGCAGCAGCCTGCTTGGGATCTTCCCCATTAACCTGCTGCACAACCTCGTCCACGCGGTGATCGGCATCGCCGGCATCGCCGCGGCGGCGAGCCTGGCCAGCTCCAGGATGTTCAACCAGATCGTCGGCGTTGTGCTGCTGTTGCTCGGCGTCGTCGGGATCTTCGTTGCCCAGCCGCTTGGCCTGCTGAACATCGGCGGGCCCGACATCGCACTGCACCTGCTGACCGGCGGCATCCTCGCCTACTTCGGCTTCGCCGCTGCGACGACCCCGCGCCGCGCGACCGCGTAAGCACGTAACCGCCGACCCCCCGTCAAGCCCCCGGTCCGCGCCGGGGGCTTGTCTTGTTGGCCCTAGACTGCACTCCGTGGCAGACACCTTTCCGTCCTTTCAGAGCCGGACGGCGACGCTGGACGGCGTCAAGATCCACTACCTGTGCGGCGGCTTGGGGCCCCCACTGCTCCTGGTGCACGGCCTCGGGAGTTCCGCCGCGGTGGAGTTCTACTACAACCTGGAGGCGCTGGCGGCCCACCACCAGGTCCTGGCCGTGGATCTGCCCGGCTTCGGTCAATCGGACAAGCCTCCCCTCGAGTACACGATCGACCTCTTTGTCAAGGTGCTGCGACACTTCCTGGCATCGCTGGGGGTGGAACGCACCGCCGTCATGGGCGTGTCGATGGGGGGCCGCGTCGCCCTCGGGCTGGCTCTCGATGCCCCCGACTGCGTTGAGCGGCTGGTCCTGGTCGATGCCCTCGGGGTGGGGCAACCGCGGGCCGTGCTCGCCTACCGGCTGCTGCTGACCCGGGGACTTGGCGAGTTCACCCTCAGCGGGACGGCACGGGCGCTGCGCGGGATGCAGCCCCGCACGATTCGCCGGTTCTGGGGCTGGTATCTGCGCCGGCCTGGTTCGGTCGACACCATCCTGAGCGATGATCGGATCAGCAATCACCGCCGGCTGCTCTCGACGCCGGCCTACCGGGCCGCCTACCTGTCGGCGCTCCGCTCGATCGCCGGCACCCGCCGGCTCCGAGATGGGGTCGTGGTCGAGCACCGGCTTTCGGAACTCCGCATGCCGACGTTGCTGGTCTGGGGCCGCCACGACCACATCTTCCCGGCCGCCCACGCCGAGGCCGCGAGGAGCAGGATCTCGGGCTCGCGGGTCGAGATTTTCGAGGGGAGCGGGCATACCCCGCAGATGGAGGAGCCCGACCGGTTCAACCGGCTGGTGCTCGACTTTCTTACGAACCCGGGGTGAGCGGATGGCCCAGCCGGGCGGCGTAGTAGGAAAGCACCCACTGGAACAACGAAACGGCGCCATACATTAGTAGGATGAGCCCGGCAAACCCGACCGGGGCCGGCCAGATCCGGCGTACGCGATAGCGGGGGTACCGGGGGAAGGTGACCCAGAAGCTGCGGCTCAGCAGGCCCTGCCGCCGGGCCGCCCGCAGGCCGAGCCGGAGGGTGAAGGCGCCGGCGGAGAGGAGCAGGAGGGCCACGATCAGCAGGGGCCGTTACACTCCATATGTTGGGGTCGGGGCCGGCTGGACACCATACATTTTGTTGTAAACTAGTTGACAGGCCTAATCCTAAGTCATACGATGTGGGGCGCTTCACCCCACCCACGGAGGTCTTATTCATGCCCCGATCCACCCAGAAGACGTCAGCCGAACGACCCAACCTGGCCGCCAATGCCCCCGCTGCCAGCAGTCCCAGGCGCAACCGAAACGGCCTGTCCTGGAAGCGGTATTTCAGCCGCCCCGGCGTGCCCTCCTTCGACGAGGTGGAGTGGGAAACGCGCTCGGCCAGTATCACGAACGAGAAGGGTGAGGTGGTCTTCGAGCAGCACGATGTCGAGATCCCGCGAACCTGGTCGCAGGTGGCCACCAACGTGGTGGTCTCGAAGTACTTCCGTGGCGTCCTGGGCACGCCCGAGCGGGAGCGGAGCGTGAAGCAGTTGATCGGCCGGGTGACGCGGACCATCCATGGCTGGGCGGTCAAGCAAAGCTATTTCGCGACGGCAGAAGCGGCCGAGACCTTCCGTGAGGAACTGAGCCATCTGCTGGTTCACCAGAAGGCCGCCTTCAACAGCCCGGTCTGGTTCAACGTCGGCATCGAGCCACGCCCGCAAATGTCGGCCTGCTTTATCAATAAGGTCGACGACACCATGGAGTCGATCCTCACCCTGGCCAAGACGGAGGGCATGCTCTTCAAGTACGGCTCGGGCACCGGGACCAACCTCTCGCCGATCCGCTCCTCGCGGGAGTTGCTCGCCGGCGGCGGCACTGCCTCGGGTCCGGTCTCGTTCATGAAGGGCTACGACGCCTTCGCCGGGGTCATCAAGTCGGGCGGCAAGACGCGACGGGCCGCCAAGATGGTCATCCTCAACGTCGATCATCCGGACATCGTCGAGTTCATCAACTGCAAGGTCGAGGAAGAGCGCAAAGCCTGGGCGCTGATCGAAGCCGGGTACGACCCCTCCTTCAATGGGCCCGCCTACAGCTCGATCTTCTTCCAGAACTCGAACAACAGTGTCCGGGTGAAGGATGACTTCATGAAGGCGGTCGAGGACGACGGCGAGTGGCACACGATCGGCGTGACCAGCGGCCAGATCATGGACACCTACCGTGCCCGCGACCTGGCCCGCATGATGGCCGACGCCGCCTGGGTGTGCGGCGATCCAGGCCTGCAATACGACACGACCGTCAATCACTGGCACACGTGCCCCAACACGGACCGGATCAACGCCTCCAACCCGTGTTCCGAGTACATGTTCCTGGACAACACTTCCTGCAACCTCGCCTCGATCAACTTGATGAAGTTCCTCGACGAGCGAGGCGAGTTCGATGTCGAGGCCTATCGCGAGGCCTGCCGGATCCTGATCACGGCCCAGGAGATCCTGGTGGACAACGCCAGTTACCCCACCGAGGCCATCACCCGGAACAGCCAGGATTTCCGTCCGCTCGGGCTGGGCTACGCCAACCTGGGAGCGCTCCTGATGGCATCGGGCCTCCCCTATGACAGCGATGCCGGCCGGGACGTGGCCGCGGCGCTGACCGCGGTCATGACTGGCGAGGCCTACGCGCAGTCCGCTCGGATCGCCCAGAAGAAGGGCCCCTTCAACGGCTTTGCCGCCAATCGCGAGCCGATGCTGCGCGTCATGGACCAGCACCGCAGCTCGGTCGAACACATCAACCCCGCCCATGTGCCCTTGCCCCTCCTGACCGCGGCACGGGATGCGTGGGGGAAGGCGCGCGAGCTGGGCGCCGCGTATGGCTATCGCAACTCGCAGGCGACCGTGATCGCCCCCACCGGGACGATCGGCTTCATGATGGACTGCGATACGACCGGGATCGAGCCCGACATCGCCCTGGTCAAGTACAAGAAGCTCGTGGGCGGCGGCATGCTGAAGATGGTCAACCAGACCGTGCCGATCGCGCTCCGCCGGATCGGCTACACCGAGAGCCAGGTGTCGGACATCCTGCAGTACATCGACGAGACGGATACGATCGAGGGCGCGCCGCACCTTCGGGCGGACGACCTGGCGGTCTTCGACTGCGCCTTCAGGCCCGCGAAAGGGTCACGAACGATCCATTACATGGGCCACGTCAAGATGATGGCCGCCTGCCAGCCCTTCATCTCGGGGGCGATCTCCAAGACGGTGAACATGCCGGAAACCGCGACGCCCGACGACATCATGGAGGTCTACCTCGAGGGCTGGCGGATGGGGCTCAAGGCGATCGCCATCTACCGCGACGGCTCCAAGCGGTCCCAGCCGCTCAACACCGCGCTCGACGCCCGGAAGCCCGCCCAGGCCGCACCGGCCGCCGCGCCATCCGAGGGGGTGCTGGCGATCTCCGAACCGCATGCCGTTCGCCGCAAGCTCCCCGACGAGCGTCGTGCCATCACGCACAAGTTCGACATCCAGGGCCACGAGGGCTACATCACCGTGGGCATCTACGACGACGGCCGCCCCGGGGAGATCTTCCTCGTGATGTCCAAGGAAGGCAGCACGATCTCCGGGTTGATGGACGCCTTCGCGACCAGTATCTCGCTGGCGCTCCAGTACGGCGTCCCGCTGGAGGTGCTCGTCAAGAAGTTCGCCCACACCCGCTTCGAGCCTTCGGGGTTCACCAAGAACCCGGAGATTCCGATCGCCAAATCGATCACCGATTACATCTTCCGCTGGCTCGCCTCCAAGTTCCTGAGCGGGACGCAGCAGGAGGTGATCGGCATCGTGCGCCGCGATCCGCCGGTCGAGGTCGAGGCGCCCGCGGCGCCCGTTGAGGCCGCGCCGACCAAGGCCGCCTCGATCGAAATCAGCCAGACCAAGATCACCTTCCAGGGCCAGGAGGATTCCCCCTCGTGCTCGGACTGCGGCTCGATCATGGTTCGGAATGGCACCTGCTACAAGTGCCTGAACTGCGGCAGCACCAGCGGGTGCAGCTAGACACAGCAAGAAAGGAAGAGGCCAACGCGGTCTCTTCCTCATCGGTCGGCCAGGCCGTCGTCGCGCATCGGCGGTGGGCGGAAGCGCCTCAGTGTCCTTGCGGTGGTCTGACGCATTGGGACGGAAGAAAATTCCGGTGCCGCGGTTGCGGCCTCTACCACGAGACCTGTTGTGATGGTGGCCGCTGCGGCTGACCGCGCGAAAATTTTCCAGAACCAACCCCTGACGACCTCTATCGAAACGTTGGCGGTCGAAAAACATTCGGGCACTCCATGCACAAAACGCTCATTCATGCTATGGTCGGGATTAATGAGCGCCGAGCCGCGCTCTGATCATCGCGTTGGTCAGGGCGGGGAAAACGAGAAGGGCAACACTCACAAGGGGTCCAGGTCCACGTCGATCAGCTCGATGAGGGACGGACAACACATCGCGGTTGGTTCTTTCCCGAGTCGCGCCGATGACGTCAACGGTGGCGGCCAACCGCGGCGGACCTTCATGAGTGTCGACACACAGCCAACGCGGTCCGCGCGGTTGCGGTCCATCGGCGCTCGGGCTCATCACGGCGGAGGGTTGATCGCGGACGATCGCCGATCCCCTCGACGCGTGTCCCTCCTTTTGCTTCCGGTATCCGGCCGCGCCGGCGCCCGCGCGTCCACGGCTCACGTGGCGCTCACGCGCGTTCGGCGGCGGCGCATTGCGTCAAGCGGCCGACCGGGAGAGTCTTGCTAAGAAGGAGGTGACCTGGAATGGCCGCAAAAAAGAAGTCCGCAGGCGGAAAGAAGAAGTCGTCCGCGAAGAAGTCGTCGAAGAAGAAGTAGTCAGGTTCTAATCCTGACTTCTCGACAGCCGGCGTCATCGGACGCCGGCTGTGCCATTCTTACGGGATGGTCGAGCTCGAGCGAGCCCGGGCGTTTCTCATTCAGCGCCACAACGGCATCCTGGCCAGCATCAAGCGCAATGGCCGGCCGCAGCTTTCCAATGTGCTGTACCTGCTCGACGACGATGGCCGGATCAAGGTGTCGGTGACCCAGACTCGGGCCAAGACCCATAACCTCCGCCGGGACCCTCGGGCCACCCTTCACGTTCAGGGCCGTGATTGGTACGAGTTCCTGGTCGTCGACGGGGTCACGGCGTTGATTGAGGGGCCCGAGGTCGGGCAGGCGCTACGGGACGTCTATCGAAAAATCCGCGGTGAACACCCGAACTGGGCCGAATACGATGCCGCCATGGTCAACGACCAGCGGTTGCTGCTTTCGATCTCGATTGACTACGCCTACGGCATGATTCGGTCGGACTGAGCCGGGCCCTGATCAGCGGACCGCCAGGCAGGTCACGGTTTTGAACACGCCGTCGATTTTCTGAATGTTTTCCACGATCACCGAGCCGATCCCCGCCACGTCGGGCGCCTCCACCTGGGCGATGACGTCGTACTCCCCGGTAATGGCATCGGCCAGCTGGATTCCCTTGACGCCCTGGAGGGATTTCGCCACGTCGATCGCCTTCCCCGCCGACGCATTGATCAAGACATAGGCTCGCATTTCGGGCACCTCCTCAAGACTGTGTCGTTCAGAATACGGCTTTGCCCCATGGGTAAGATGGACCCATGGCGTCCATGACGGCGGTGGTCAAGGCCACAGCCTCACCGGGCGCCGGCCTTGAGCAGGTTCCCATCCCGGAGCCGACCGACAACGATGTGCTGATCGAGGTCGACGCATCCTCCATCTGCGGCACCGACGTCCATATCTACGATTGGAACGACTGGGCGAAGCGGCATATCCATCCGCCCCGCGTCTTCGGGCACGAGATGTCGGGTCGCATCGTGGCGATCGGAGACGGCGTCACGTCCATCCAGCCAGGTGTCTTCGTCGCCGCGGAAACCCACATCGTGGATCACACGTGCCGCCAATGCCAGCGCGGCCTCTTCCACCTGTGTGAGAACGTTCGGGTCCTCGGCGTCGATCGCAACGGCTCCTTCGCGCGCTATGTCGTGCTCCCGGCGGAGAACTGCTGGCGCAACGCGCCCGGGCTCACACCCGAGATCGCCGCGCTCCAGGAGCCCTTCGGCAACGCCGTGCACGCGGCGACGGCTGGTCCGCTGAAAGACAATGTCGTGGCCGTGTTCGGGTGCGGGCCAATCGGCCTCTGCGCCATTGGTATCGCGCGGGCCGAGGGGGCGGCGGCCGTGTACGGCATCGAGCCCAACCCATTCCGGCGCGAACTCGCCGAGCGGATGGGTGCCACGGCTACGTTCGCCCCCTCGACGCAGACCGTCGAGGACATCAAGCGCCGCAACGGGGGCGCTGGCGTGGACGTCGTCCTGGAGATTTCCGGAAACCCGATGGCGGTCGAGCAAGGCCTGCAGGCCCTGCATAGCGGCGGCTGGATCAGCCTGCTTGGGATCGGCGACCGGCCGGTCACCCTGGATCTGAACGACCTCGTGGTTACCAAGGGCATCACGATCCATGGCATCTTTGGTCGCCGGATCTGGGACACGTGGGAACGCACCTCGGCATACCTCAGCTCGGGGCGGGTGGATGTGACGCCGTTGATCACGCATCGCTTTCCGCTCGATGACTTCCAGGAGGCGATGGCGCAGATGAAGAGTGGGCGTTCGGGCAAGGTCGTCCTCCTGCCCACGGGATAAGACCAGGGATGATGACCGACCGAACGCGCTTCGTCGCCGACGAGATGGCGGACCTCCGCCGGCAGGGGTTGTTCCGGCCGCTGCGGGTCCTGAGCACGGCTCAGGATACCGAGGTGACGGTCGATGGCAAACCGGTGCTGAACCTTTCATCCAACAACTACCTGGGCTTGACCACGCATCCACGCTTGAAGGAAGCCATGATCGCGGCGACCGAGCGTTGGGGGGTGGGTGCAGGCGCCGTTCGCACCATCGCGGGAACGATGGCGATCCACGAGGAGTTGGAAGCCAAGCTGGCCGAGTTCAAGCACACGGAGGCCGCCCTCGTCTTCCAGTCCGGGTTCACGGCGAACCTGGGGGTGCTGCAGGTCCTGGTCAAAGAGGGCGACGTGATCATCAGCGATGAGTTCAACCACGCGTCGATCATCGATGGGATCCGGCTTTCCAAGGCGGAGCGGTCGATCTTCAAACATCGCGACATGGACGACCTCGAGCGCCACCTGGTCAAGCACCAGGACAAGCGGGTCAAGCTGGTCGTCACGGACGGCGTCTTCAGTATGGACGGCGACATCGCCCCGCTTCCGGCCATCGTGGAACGGGCGGAGCGATTCGGGGCGCTGATCATGGTCGACGATGCCCACGCCAGCGGCGTCCTGGGACGAAATGGTCGCGGGACCGTCAATCACTTCGGGCTGGACGGCCGGGTCGACCTCCAGATGGGCACCCTGTCCAAGGCGATCGGGGTGCTGGGCGGGTACGTGGCGTCCGCCCAATCCGTCCGCGAATTCCTGATCTACCGGGCCCGGCCCTTCCTGTTCAGTACCTCACATCCACCGGGTGTGGCCGCTGCCTGCATGGCCGCCCTTGATGTCCTGCTCGAGGAGCCGCAACGCATCGAGCGCCTCTGGAAGAACACCGGTCGGTTCAAGCAGGGGCTCAAGCGCCTCGGCTTCGAGACCGGACCCAGCGAGACGCCGATCACGCCGGTGATCGTTGGCAAGGGGGCGGTTGCCATGGATCTCTCGGATCGTCTCTTCAAGCGGGGCGTCTTTGCCCAGGGGATCGGCTATCCCACCGTGCCCGAGGGCCGGGCCCGAATCCGCACGATCGTCACCAGTGCCCACACCGATGCGCAACTCGACCGGGCGCTGGAGGCCTTCGAGGCCGTGGGGCGCGAGCTTGGCGTCATCTCGTAACTTTCGAGGCAACCGGCACATATATGGATAGGTCAGCGGCGTGACCCAGCGTTCGGCGGCGGAGCTGCAGGACGAGGCGCGGTTGATCGAGGCGGCCAAGCGGGATCGGAAAGCCTTCACGGCGCTCTACGACCGCTACTTCGATCAGATTTTCTCGTACTGCTATTACCACTCCGGCCGGCGCGAGGAGGCGGAGGACCTGGCGAGCGAGACGTTCCAGCGAGCGCTGGAAGGGCTCGATGACTTTCAATGGCGAGGGATTCCATACTCAGCATGGCTTTACAAAGTCGCATCCAACCTGATGTCCAAGCAGCGGCGCCGGCCGGCCTGGATCGAGCTGCCGGATCCGCTCGCGGGGCCCAGCGAGGACAATCCCGAACGGCTCTGGTTGCGCCGGGAGCAGGGCGATGAGTTGCACAAGGCGGTGCGCGGCCTCCCCCTCGATCAGCGAGAAGCCGTGCTGCTCAAGTTCGAGGGACGGCTCAAGAACAAGGAGATTGGCGTGATCATGAGCCGGAGTGAAGGGGCGGTCAAGCTCTTGCTGTTCCGCGCGGTCCACGGTCTGCGCCGCCGCCTGGCGGAGCAGGAGAAGAAAGGATGAACCCGAAGTCCGACGACGTCGAGGCGCTGGCGCGCGCGATCGACCGCGTCGTCTTCGCGGACACGCGTGCGTCCGCGGCACCGGAGGCGCAGACGGCAGCCCTCGCCCTTGTCTCCTACCTCAATGACAGTTTTCCGCAGGTAGCGATCGCCACAGCTCGTCGCGATCGCCTGCAGCGACGGATTGCACGCGCGCTCGCGATCCCGCGGGCGCCCTCGACGGCCAGCCTGGTCCGGCTGGAGGCTGAGATGAATCGCCGGCTCGGCAGCCTCGACCCGCGATGGGGTCCGGTCGTCGGGGGAACGGCCCTCGTCATCCTCGGGGTTCTGGGATTTGCCGTCTGGCGGCGTGGCACGGTCAGGCCGGCGGTGGCGACCCCCCGGTAAGCCGAAGTCCGTGGAAGAGGATCTGTCACCCAAGGAGCGGGCGCGCATCCGGGCCCGCGACCGGAAGCTGCGGCCGCCGAAGATGGTGGTGGACAACGCCGGGGTCAAGCGGATCCAGATCGCCTTGCGCGATCGAAAGGGCAAGAAGAAAGCCGGCCCAGCCTGACGCATGGCGTCCGGGGCAGGCGCTAAAGTGATGTCCCAATGAATCCGATCCGAAAAGCGGTCTTTCCTGCGGCCGGCCTGGGGACCCGATTCCTCCCGGCCACCAAGGCCCAGCCCAAGGAGATGCTGCCCGTCGTCGACAAACCGATCATCCAGTACGGCATCGAGGAGGCGGTCGCCTCCGGGATCGACCAGATCATCGTGGTCACCGGGCGCGACAAGCGGGCGATCGTCGATCACTTCGACATCTCCTTCGAGCTCGAGCACTACCTCAAGGACCGTGGGAAGACCAAGGAGCTGCAGGTGGTCCGGAAGATCTCCGACATGGTGGACATCACCTACATCCATCAAAAGGAGCCACTCGGGCTCGGCCATGCGGTGCTGATGGCCAAGGACGTCGTCGGCAATGAACCGTTCGCCGTCTTCCTGGCCGATGACATCATTAAGTCGCACACCCCCGCGATGCGCCAGATGATGGATGTCTACGAGAAGCACGAGAGCTCCGTCCTCGCCCTCCAGCGAGTCGAACCCGACCAGGTTTCCCGCTACGGCATCGTCAAGGTCTCAAGTACGGATGGCAAGGTCCACGACGTGGTCGACATGATTGAAAAACCCGAACCGGGCAAGGCACCCTCGAACCTGGCCATCCTGGGCCGGTATGTCCTCAAGCCCAGCATCTTCAGCATCCTGGAAACAACTCACGAGGGCGTCGGTGGCGAGATCCAGCTTACGGATGCCCTGCGCGCGATGGCCCAGCAGGAGCGGCTGCTCGGCCTCGAGTTCGAGGGAACCTACTTCGACGTCGGCACCGTCAGTGGCTTCCTCAAAACCTCGATCGCCTACGCGCTGGACCGCCCCGGCCTCCGGGACGAGCTCCTGGCCTACCTCCGAACCCTGGACGGCCTGGGCCAGCCCTAGCCCGGCGCGCCTCCGGCGGCTTGGTGGAAGCCCCAAACCGGAGCTATAATGAGTCATCCGAATTTATGTCTGTCGCAACACCAGTATTGGGCCCAAACATGGCAGTTTCAGGAAGGCGCAGATCCGACGAGGACCGGGTCGTTCGGTATTTGAATACCGAGGGCGACTTCGAGGTCGAGGTGTCGCACACCCTCAACAAGTGGTGCGTCACCGTCTTTCAGCTGCCCGCCAAACAGGTGGTAGCCCAGGACTTCTTTCCGGAGCGCTGGAAGGCGCTGGCACGGGCACAGGATTTCGTTCGAATCCTGAATACGCGGAATAAGCCGCAGCCGGAGACGGACGAAGAGCCCTGATCCGTAACTCGTCGGGTGGGTTCTGGCGTCATGAATGGGGGGCGTTTGCCTTTGTGGCCACCGTGATCCTGGGCATGCTCGTGGTCCCGGCCGCCCTGCTCCTGAACGGCGGCGGAAGCGCGAGCGGCAATGTGAACCAGACCATCCTCGGGCCGGCGCCGTCCTATTGCGCCAGCCCCGCGGCTTCGGTTTCTGGATCGCCATTGGCGACCGTCTCGCCGGCCCGCAGCCCCTCGGCGGCCGCGTCCACCACCGCCAGCCCGAGCGCGACCGCCATCGCCAGCAGCTCCGCCACGCCCTGCCCGTCACCGACGGCAAGCCCGAGCGTCTCCGCTAGCTCGAGTTCGACTCCCTCGACGTCGCCGAGCCATTAGCGGGGCGTTCCGAGTTGGTCGGAGCCAGGGGAAGGTCCAGGACGAACGTGCTGCCGCGGTTGGGCACGCTCTGAACCAGCCGAAGACTGCCATTCATCTGCTCGGCCAGGGTGCGGCTGATGAAGAGGCCGAGACCCGTCCCGGGAGGAAACCCAAGGCTGGGCCGGTCGAGGCGGACCAGCCGCTCGAAGACGCGTTCGTGCATCTCCTTCGGGATGCCAATGCCGCGGTCTTCGACGCTGAGCACGGCGCGACCGTCTCGGGCGGAAATTCGGACACACATCCAGGGCGCATCCTGCGAGTAGATCAAGGCGTTGTTGAGCAGGTTGTCCAGGATCCGGCCCAGCGATTCCGTATCACCCACCACGGTAACGGCCTCGGGGGGCAGGTCAAGCTCGACCGTCGCTTGCGCCAGATGGGCCGAGGGTTGAAGGCGCTCGACGGCCGCCCGCACGACACCCCGCAGGTCGAGCCGCTCGGCGCGAATGCCAAGCTTGCCGGCCTCCAGGCGGGCGGCGACCAGGATTCCGCTGACCAGGTTGCCCAGCTCGGTCGTTTTGGCCTGCAGCATCGTCATCGTTTTCAACCACGAGTCCGACGGTGGTCCCAGGCTGCCGTCCATGAGCATGGAGATGTACCCGGAGAGGACGGTCAGGGGCGTGCGCAGTTCGTGCGCTGCCATGTTGAGGAATAGGCTCTTGGCTCGGCTGGCCTCTTCAGCGCTGGCGTAGAGGCGGGCGTTGCGGACGGCCAGGACCGCGAGGCTGCCGATCTGCTGGACCATGGAGAGTTCTTCCTCCGTGAAGGCGACATCCCGCCGCCGGCTCATCGCCAGCACCCCAACGACCTCCCCGGCGAGCACCAGGGGAACCGAGACCACACGGCGCAGGTCGGAAAGGTTTCGGCGAAGCGTAGGGGGAAAGCCCGTGAGGTCGATGGTCGTGCCCTGGACCGGCTGCTTGGTCCTCACCGCCTGCTCCAGGATCGGCTGGCTGTCGATTGGCCAGCGACTGCCTCGGGCCACGTCGTCGCCACCGCCGGCCTCGTACGAATCCTCGATCACGATCTCGTCGCCGATCACCTGGCAGAGACTGCCGCGGTCGGCCCCGGCCGCGGCGACCGCATGGAGAATCACACGGCGGATGACCTCCTTCGGGTCCAGCGAGGAGGCCAGGTCACTCGCGACGTCGACGCCCACCCGGAGGCGCCGAGCCGTCGACCGGGCTCGGCTTTCGGACTCGTGCTCGGCCCGTACCGACTGCTCGTAGAGCGAGAGCTGGCCAAACAGCAACGCGGGAAACGGCAGAAAGGCGAGCAGGTGGAGCGCGTACCAGATGGGCGTGTAGCGGGCGCGATTGAAGATGAGCGCCACCGAGGCAAAGGCACAGAGCACGAGGGCGCCCAGGATGCCGGCGATCACCCGCTCGTCGCCGCGGTTGCCCTGGAGGTAGAGCAGCATCCCCGCCGCGGTTGGAACCAGGGCCACGGCGCCAAGGACCGAGGTGAGCGCCGGGAAGGAGTTGCCGACGACGCTCTGGACTGGGAGCACGGCGAGGAAGTAGGCCAGCACGAGGCCGACCGCACCCAGGGCAATGCCGACGAACCAGGCGCGTCGAATCGCCCGCATCGGGTTCCCGATGCGCCGGCCGCGGCGCGTCAGGGCGATCGCCAGCAACAGGGGCGTAGCGAGAGAGATGATCAAGAAGAGCCACGACGTCATGTCGTTGA
The DNA here is from genome assembly GCA_036732165.1 of Candidatus Dormiibacterota bacterium. Taxonomy (GTDB): domain Bacteria; phylum Chloroflexota; class Dormibacteria; order CF-121; family CF-121; genus JALYYC01. The sequence continues at coordinate 33,526 of DAINCX010000003.1, forward strand.
AACCCGGCCACACGATCGATGGGAAGACGCCGGGGAAGGTGACGAGGTGCCCGAGCCAGAGGACGCTGGCCGTCGTGGCGATGACCACGATCGGCAACGAGCGCGTATCCTCGCGCAGCTGCGTGTCCAGGCTGCCCAGCACGACCGTGGTGGCCATTGAGAGGACCGCCGCGACGTCGCAGACTGGGACGAACCAGGGAAGGAGGACGCTGCCCCGTGACAGGATGCCGGGGATGAGCAGCGCGGCGCCGACCACCGCCGTCAGGATGACGCTATACGCCGCTTGCCGCCGGGACGCTTCCGCGGTCAGCCGCGGGGAAGGGTTAGCCGGCAACCTGAGGCCCGAACTCCCGACGGCGTCAGCCGGCCTGGACGTCGTCGAGCAGGACGATCGAGCCGTTGCCCGCGATGATCTGGCTTCGGCGGAGTTCGAGTTCCGCGAGCACCGTGGAATCATGGAAGACGGCCAGCTCGATGTGATCTCGTAAGGCGAGCTCCCCGATCCGGACGCAATCTTTGAGGAACGGGAAGACCAGCGGCCGGACCAGGTTGACGATGTACCGGTACTCCGCCTGCGGGTCGTCAACGACATCGGCCTGGCTCTCGTCGCGGAACGCCAGGATGAAGAGTTCGTCGTTCAGCTGGATCAGGTCCGTCCAGCTGTAGGCCTCACCTGGGGCGTCCGGAATCAGGGATCGCTTTTGCCGGAAGAGCTGGAGCCTCGACAGGAGCTGCCGCATCGGACGAGAGGGACCCTCGATGATGAAGGGCACGTCCTTCAGGGGGGCCTGGGAGGGCTGAGCCGGATAGCGGGTGGAAAAGCCGACCTCGGCGCTTCCCGCGAACGGCGCCGGAACCTTGATCACGAGCTCTTGAAGCACTTCCCCAAATCTCCTTCTGCTCTTGATTATATCGCCGGTATAAGCATTAACGGAAATGGGCGGCGGCTCTTGCTCGTTTTGCCTCGCAATGGGCCAACACGCCGTCGACGTCACGCGTATTCAAGACGAGATCAGCGGTGAGTCCGGCGCGGCGGGCGATGGCGCAGCCAAACCTGGCGGAATCGTACTCCACCGGGTAGTGCGCATCCGTATCGATCGCCAGGAGCGCGCCGGCCTCCCGGGCCCGGCGAGCCCAGGTATCGTTCAGGTCCAGGCGCATCGGGCTGCTGTTGATCTCGAGCGCGGTCCCGGTTCGGACCGCTTCGGCGATCACAGCGTCGATGTCGAGGCTCGTCTCGCCGCGGCGGTCGAGGCGCCGGCTGGTGGGGTGGGCAAGGACGTCGACATGGGGGGATCGCATGGCGTTCAGGACGCGTTGCGTGATCACGTCTTTCGGTTGATCCAGGGCCGTGTGCACGGAGGCCACCACCACCTCCAGGGATGCCAGGCAATCGTCTGGCAGGTCGAGGGTGCCGTCCGGCAGGATGTCCACCTCGGCCCCGTTGAGGACGCGGAACCCCTGGAGCGCGCCATTGACACGCTCGATCTCGACCGCCCTCGCCTTGAAGCGCTCGGGCGTCAGGCCGCCCGCGATCGTCAGCGACTGCGTGTGGTCGGTCAGGGCGATATAGGTCCGACCCCGTTCCAGGGCGGCCCTGGCCATGACCACGATCTCGTTCCGGCCGTCACTCCAGTTGGAGTGGGTGTGGAGGTCCCCTCGCAGCGCCGCCTCGGTCACGAGCGCCGGCAGGGGACCGTGGGCGGCCGCCTCGATCTCGCCCCACCCTTCCCGAAGCTCGGGGGGAATCCACGCGCAGCCAACCGCCGCGTAGACGGATTCTTCGGTTTCTCCGGCGATCCGCCGGCCGTCCTCCGTGAACACGCCATATTCGTTGATCTTGAGCTTGCCCATCCGCTCCGACCGACCCCGGAGCTGGACGTTGTGCGCCTGGGCGCCGGTGAAGTACTGCCAGGCGGCGCCAAAGCTTTCCGGCTTGACGGCTCGAAGGTCGACCTGCATGCCCGACCGGACCCGGATGCTGGTCTTCGTGGCACCCTGCGCGATGACGTCCGCGACCTGGGGCAGCCGGGCAAAGGTCTGGCACATCGCCTCGGGGTCCGGCGTCGCCACCAGGATATCGAGGTCGCCAATCGTCTCGCGGGCGCGCCGCAAACTCCCGGCAATCTCGGCTCGGACGACGCCCGCGCCACCCCGCAAGGTGGTCAGGAAGGACTCAGCCAGTATCAGGGCCTCGGGGAAGTAGGTCCGTCCTTCCGTCCGCTTCAGCATGCCGATGCCCTTGAGGATGTTCTCCTCGGTTTTGGCCTTGATCCGCGGTAGCGTTTGCAGGCGGTGATCTCGGGCGGCCTCCTCGAGGGCGTCAAGGCTGACGATGCCCAGCGCGTCGTAGATGTCCTTGGCGGTCCGCGGACCGAGTCCCGGGACCCGCGTCAACTCGAGGAGCGCCGGCGGGACCTCGGTCTCCAGCCGGGACAGAAACTCCAGCTGGCCGGTGGTCACGAATTCGACGATCTTCTTCTCGATGGCTTCGCCGATCCCGGGGACGTCCGTGAGGCGGCCGTCGCGAATCAGTTCCTCGACCTCGGTGGTCAGGTTGTCCATCTGCCGCACCGCCTCGCGGTAGGCCCGGATCTTGAAGAAGTTCTCACCCTTGATCTCGAGAAGGTCAGCGACGCGGTTCAGCATGGCGGCGACCTCAGCGTTCGGCATCAACTCGCAAAATAGCAGGCGATGCTCCTTACTGGCGTGCGGGTGCTCGATTTGTCACGGCTGCTTCCGGGGGGCTTCTGCACCCGGGTGCTGGCCGACGCGGGGGCGGAGGTCCTGAAGGTCGAGCCCCCTGGCGGAGACCCGCTCCGGCAAATGCCGGGAGGCGAGGCCTTTTTCGAGGCGCTCCATCACGGCAAGCGGCTCATCACCCTTGACTGGATGTCCCAGGCTGGTCGGGAGCGCCTCTGGGAGGAGGTCAGGAAGGCCGAGGTGCTCGTCGAAGGCTTTCGCCCCGGCGTCATGGAACGGGCCGGGCTCGGGTACTCGGCGCTGGCCGCCGGCAACCCTCTGCTGATCTATTGCGCCATCACGGGATATGGGTCGACCGGACCGCTCGCGGCGCGCGCCGGTCACGACCTGAACTATCTGGCGAGGAGCGGCGGCCTCTCCGTGATGCCCCGGTCGGCCGATGGAACGCCCATGATTCCCGGCATCCAGGTGGCGGACCATGCCGGCGGGCTTCATGCAGCCTTTTTGATCGCCGCGGCCCTTCACGCGCGCGGGCAAACGGGGCAAGGGAGTCGCCTGGAGGTCTCGATGACGGACGTGGTCCGGGGCTGGACCGATCTACCCCGAGCGGCCGCTCGGGCCCGGATTGCCGGTCCACCGCTGACTGGGACCGCGCCGTGCTACCACGTGTATCCGGTTAGCGACGGCTTTCTGAGCGTGGCTGCCATCGAGCCAAAATTCTGGCGCAGCTTTTGTCACGCGATCGGACGGGACGACCTCGCAGCGCGGCAGTTTGACCCGTTGGCGATCCCGGAGGTCGAGGGCTTGCTGGCCGGTCGCACGCGGGCGGCCTGGATGGCCGCCTTCGAGGGGCGCGATGTCTGCGTCGAGCCCTGCATCGAATTGGGGGAGGATCTGACCTAGCCGTTTCAAGCCGCCTGACGCGGATCAAGGCAGATGGGTCGCGCACCATGCCGGCGACATCTCCGGGGCTGACGGGGTCCAGGCTGCCTCTCCACCGGATCTCCCCGTCGCAAGCTAACACCGCCCCCACCCGTTAGACCCTTGAGTCCGGCCCCACCATGCAGCCCCCATCCGTGCCACCGCGCACCGGACCGCTCCGGGGGAACGAACCGGCCGGGCGGCCGGCCGTCGGAACGCAGGCATTGGCCGCTCTGCACGAGCTGGCGGTAGCGGCCAGCGGGGTCCTCGAGCCGACGGCGCTCGCCAAATTCGCGGTCGACCTTGCCTGCGATCTCCTGGGCGCGGATGGGGCCGCACTCTACTGGTGGACGGCCAGCACAGGTCGATTGCATGCGTTGGCCGACAACCGCTCGTACCAGGAGCCGGTTGCGCGGTCGCTGGGACCGGGGAAAGGCGTGGCAGGCCTCGCCTTCCAGCGCGTCGAGCCCGTGATTATCGACGACTATCCCAGCTGGGAGGGCGCGGTGCCCTGGGCGTTGGCCAACGGGGTCCGCGCCGCCGTCGGGATTCCGCTGTTCGCGCGTGGCCGAACGGTTGGAGCGATGGCCGTGCTGACGCATGCCGTCCGCCCGTTCGACGCGGAGGACTTACGGCTCCTGTCCTTGCTCGCGGCGCAGGTCGCGCCGTCTCTAGAGGCAGGTCGACTCGATGTCGACCTGGCCGCTTCCGAGCAGCGATTTCGCTCGCTCTACGGGACCGTCGCCTGCGGTGTCATCGTCTTGAGCGCGAATGGAGTGATTCTCCAGGTAAACCCGGCAGGCGAGCGCATCATCGGGCTCAGCCTCGCTGAGATGCGAGGAAAGAGTCCGGACGAAATCTGGCGTGCCTATCGGGAAGATGGGTCCGAATTGGCGAGCACCGATCGAGTGGGACCCGTTGTGATTCGGAGCCGGCAACCGTTGCACGGATTCACCATGAAGATGATGCTCGCCGATGGCCGGCAGCGCTGGCTGCTCATCGACAGTATCCCGGTGTTCGACGCAGACGGCCAGGCCGTCCAGGTGGTGGCGAGTTTCCTCGACATCACCGAACGCAAGCAGGGGGAGGAAGCGCTCCGCCAGAGCGAGGAACGGTTCCGAGCGGTCTTCGACCGGTCGGCTGTCGGCATCGCTCGGATCGATCTGAAGGGCTGCATGATCGAGGCGAATCCAGCGCTCCAGCGAATGCTGGGCTACAGCTCCGAGGAGTTGACGCACAACCCCCTCGCCAACTTCGTCCATCCGGACCATCTCCACAATGGACGCCTGCTCGAACTGACAGAACTGGTCGAGGGAGCGCGTCAGGAACTCCAGCAGGAACTGCGCTACGTGCACAAGAAGGGCGGGCTGGTGTGGTGCAATTCAATCGGGTCCCTTGTGCGAGGCCCCTCGAACGAGCCACTCTTCTTGATCGTTATGACGGAGGATATCACCGCCCGCAAGGCCCAGGAGACGGCGCTCGAACACCAGGCCTTGCACGACGGGTTGACCGATCTCCCCAACCGCACCCTTCTCTACGACCGCCTGCGACAGGCCATCCTTTCCGGCAAACGCAATCAACAGCCCCTGGCGCTGTTGGTGATGGATCTGGACCGCTTCAAGGAGATCAACGACACCTTTGGGCATCACGGCGGCGACGAGGTTTTGCGCCAGGTGGCTGTGCGGCTCAGGTCCGAACTGCGGGAATCGGACACGATCGCCCGGCTTGGGGGTGACGAGTTCGCCATCATCCTCCCCGACGTGCCTGATGAGGCGGCGGCCGGAATTACCGCGGGAAGACTCCTGCAAGCGCTGCTACAACCGCTGGTGATCGACGGTGAACAGCTGGAAGTCCGAGCGAGCGTCGGCATCGTCCTGTTTCCCAAACATGCGGAGGATCCCGACACATTGCTTCGGCGCGCGGACGCCGCCATGTACGTGGCGAAACGCGCCAACAGCGGGTCCGCCTTCTACACCGCGGAGCATGACAGTGAGAACCGGAGCGGCCTCACGCTGACGTTCGAACTCCGTAACGCCATCGATCAGCGTGACCTGCTACTTCACTATCAGCCGATGCTCCGCTGCCGGACCGGGGAGCTGATCGGCGTCGAAGCGCTGGTCCGCTGGCAGCATCCGCGCCACGGGTTGATGGGGCCAGACCGCTTCATCCCGCTGGCTGAAGAGACCAGACTCATCCGCCCCCTCGGTCGCCGAGTCCTGGAGGATGCGGCGCAACAGCAAGACAGGTGGCGAAAGCAGGGGATGAATCTACGCATGGCCGTCAACCTGTCGATCCGTAACCTGCAGGACCCCGAACTCCTGCCCTGGGTGGTGCGCATCTTCGAGACCTACCTCATTCTCCCGGGGGGCCTCACCATCGAGATCACGGAGAGCACCCTGATGGCGGACTCCGAGGAGGCGCTAAGAGCCCTGCGTCCCTTGAAGGCGATGGGGGTGCGCGTTGCAATTGACGATTTCGGAACTGGGTTCTCGTCCCTCGCCCACCTGAAACGGCTTCCGGTTGACGAGCTAAAGATCGATAAGGCCTTCGTGATCGAGATGGCGTCGGAAAAAAAGAACAGTTTGATCGTCCAGTCAACGATCGACCTGGCCCATGCTCTCGGCCTGGTCGTCGTGGCAGAGGGCGTGGAGGACCGGGTAGTCTGGGAAATGCTCGCCGACCAGGGCTGCGACTTCGCGCAGGGCTTCTACCTCAGCCGGCCGATGCCCGCCGACGAACTGGAGGGCTGGGTCCATAACAGGTCGCCCCGGGCAGCGTAGCCAAACCTGGCGGCGGCCATCATTCTCGGCCCGCCGCACCCGCCCGGTAACGCGAGCGGCCGACGGTCGCGACGACCGTAACAACGGTCGCCATGCCGGCGGCGAGCAGGAAGAGCAATCCGTAATCGGCGCGTCCGGCAAGCCCGGCCACACCGGCGGTGCTGAGGGCACCGCCGACGAACGCCGCGCCGGCGAAGAGTGCGACGGCGGTCCCTCGCGCCGCCGGTGCCACATCTGTCGCCCAGGTCTGGATGCTGGAATGGAGGAAGGCAAAGCCGAAGCCGACCAGGGCGCTCGCGGCAAGGATTCCGACCAGGGTCTGGTCAAGAGTGGCGACGCCGTAGCCGGCAACGGTTCCCAGCCCGCCCAGCGTCATCAGCGGCACCGCGTTCGTCTTCCCGATGAGCGGCTTCATGGCCTGGGTCATGACGATCACCGTCAGTCCGTAGGTCGCGACCACCAACCCGGCCAGGCCGGCCTTGATCCCGCGCGACTCGAGGGAGGGCGCGAAATACGTCAGGAAGCCGAACATGATCGCACCCTCCCCGAAGCCAAGCACGATCACGTAAAGCGCCCACCCGTTACGGAGGACGGCGCCGAGGCGGTCGAGAGGTCCCATCGCCAAGTCCTCTCGTGAGGGTTCCTTAAGCCGTCTCAGCACAACGGCGAGAATCGCGGCGAGTACCGCCGTCCCGCCGAAGGCCAGCCGCCAACTAAAGAACTGGGCGAGCAAGCCGGCTCCGAGGCTGCCGACCGCGGTGCCAACGGCGGTCGCGGCCAGCAAGTCGGCGATTACCGGCTGGCGCCGCGAAAATGGGAAGACATCGCCGACATACACGAGCGAGGCCGGGAAGACCGCGGCAAAGAATGCCCCCGCCAGCCCTCGCGTGACGATGATCACGGCCAGGTTGGGCGCCAGCGCCGAGGCGAACCCGGCCGTAGCCGCGCCAGCCAGCCCGATCCGCATCACCGTCAGACGGCCAAATCGGTCTGAGAGCAGGCCCCAGACGGGCTGCATCAGACCGTAGACGAGGTAGTAGACGGAGGCGGTCGCGACGATGGCGCCGACCGGCGTCTGCAGGTCGCGCGCGATCGGGATCAGGAGCGGGGCGATCGAGAAGCGGTCAACCGTGGCGGTGCAGGCGGCGGCGTAGATCAGGAGCGCACTGCCCCGCAGCCGGGTGGCCGCCGGGCTGGCGACTACCAGGCGGTTGCGATGTACTTGGTCTCGAGGAACTCCAGCAATCCCTCGTGCGAGCCTTCGCGGCCAACGCCGCTCTGCTTGACGCCGCCGAACGGCGCCGCAGGGTCGGAGATGAAGCCCCGGTTGAGGCCCACCATGCCCGATTCAATCGCTTCCGCGACCCTGAGGCCGGTGGCCAGCTCGCGCGTATAGACATACGAGGCGAGCCCGCGGTCGGTCTTGTTGGCGAAGTCGATCGCTTGATCAACCGTTTCGAAGGTCACGATCGGCGCGATCGGGCCAAAGATCTCTTCCTTGAGGATGTGTTCGTCCGGCCGCACCTGGCTCAGCACAGTCGGCGGGACGAAATAGCCGGGGCGGTCGGTGACCTTGCCACCGGTCAGCACGCGGGCGCCGTGGCCGACCGCCTCCTCGACGAGGCCCAGCATCGTCTTCCGCGCGGGCTCGTTGATGACGGGGCCGACCTTGACATTGGCGTCCAGGCCAGAACCGACCGGGAGGGCGCCCATGGCCCGCGCCAGCATGTCGGCGAACTTCTCGCCGACCTTCGCGTCCACGTAGAAGCGGTTCGCGGCGATACAGGACTGGCCGGTGTTGCGCATCTTGGCCACGAGGGCGCCCTCCAGCGCAGCATCGAGATCGGCGTCGGCCAGCACGATGAACGGGGCGTTGCCGCCCAGCTCCATCGAGCAGCTGATCACGTTCTCCGCCGCCTGCGCGAGCAGGATGCGACCGACCTCGGTCGATCCTGTGAAGGACAGCTTGCGCACCCGCGGGTCCTTGAGCATGGCCTTGACCACCTCCGACGAACGCTTCGACGGGATGACGTTGACCACGCCTTTCGGCACCCCCGCCTGCTCGAGCAGGTCGGCCACCGCCAGCGCCGACAGCGGCGTCTCCGAGGCCGGCTTCAACACCACGGTGCAGCCGGCCGCCAGCGCCGGCCCGATCTTGCGAGTGGCCATCGCGGCCGGGAAGTTCCAGGGCGTGATCAGCACCGAAACCCCGATCGGCTGGTGCTCGACGAGAATCCGGTTGGCGCCGCTGGGCGCGATCGAGACCGAGCCGATGTTGCGCACCGCCTCTTCCGAGAACCAGCGGAAGAATTCCGCCGCGTAGGCGACCTCCCCCAGGGCTTCGGCCAGCGGCTTGCCGTTCTCCCGGACCATCAGCTCGGCGAGCTTCTCGCGGTCCCGGAGCATCAGCTCGAAGGCCTTGCGCAGGATCTCAGCCCGTTCCCGTGGCGGTCGCGCGGCCCAGGGCCGGAAGGCGTCGGAGGCCGCTTGCACGGCGGCCAACGCATCCTGCACCGAGGCACTCGCCACCGTCGAGATCGCCTCGCCGGTCGCGGGGTCTGCCACCTCGATCCGCTGGCCGTCCGACGCGGGGCGCCATGACCCGCCGACATAGAGGTCGGTGTGCCGGACGGAGATCAACTCACTGACCGGGGTCATCGCATTGATTTTCGCACGGTCTGGACGATTCGTTCGGCCGAGGGCATCGCTGCATCCTCCAGCACGTCGGCCGCCGGCAGCGGCACGTGCGGCGTCGTGATCCGGACGATCGGGCCGTCCAGGTCGTCGAAGGCCTCGTCGGCCACGATCGAGGCAATCTCGGCACCCCAGCCACAGAGCCGCGGATTCTCCTCGACGGTGAAGAGCCGGCCGGTCTTCCGCACCTCCGTGAGGATCGTCCGGGTATCGAGGGGGACCAGGCTGCGAACGTCGACCACGGTTGCCATGATGCCCTCGCCCTCGAGCCGGTCGGCCGCCTCGAGCGCCTTTTGGACCATCGCGGCGAGCGCGAGGATGGTGCAGTCCTTCCCGTTACGCAAGACTTTCGCCGTTCCAAGCCGATCGACGTGCTCGCCGTCGGGCACCTCGCCCTTGATCCCGTAGAGCGATTTCTGCTCGAAGAACAAGACCGGGTCCGGGTCGCGGATCGCGGCCGCCAGCAGCCCCTTGGCGTCGGCGGGGTTCGACGGGGCGACCACCTTCAGGCCTGGCACCGCCATCGCCCAATTCTCGAGGCTCTGCGAGTGCTGCGCCCCGAAGCGCGTGCCCCCGCCGTTGGCGGTCCGAATGACCAGCGGGAGCGAGACCTGCCCGTCGGTCATATAGCGGGTCTTCGCCACCTGGTTCGCGATCATGTCCCAGCAGGTGGCCAGAAAGTCGGAGAACATGATTTCGGCCACCGGCCGAAGGCCGGTCATCGCCGCGCCCATGGCCGCCCCGATGATCGCCTGCTCCGAGATGGGCGTGTCGCGGACGCGCTCCGGGCCAAAGCGCTCGAAGAGCCCCACGGTCGCCTTGAACACGCCGCCGGCGGCCCCGATGTCCTCGCCGATGAAATAGACCATCTCATCGCGGGCCATCTCTTGGGCGATCCCCGCCGCCACGGCCTCGCGGAAGCTCAGTTCCGCCATGCCGCACCCCCATCGCTCCAGACCTGGCGCTCGATCTCATCGACCCGCGCCGGTGCGCCGTTGCGTGCTTCCTCCGTCGCTAGATCCACCTTCTGCTGGGCCCGGGTTTCGATCTCGCTCGCCTCCGCCTCGGTGACCCCCGCGCCGAGCAGCCGCTCCCGGTAGCGCTTCACCGGGTCACGACTCAGCCATTCCCGCACCTCGGCGTCGGGCCGGTACTTGCCAGGATCCGCGCGAGAGTGCCCGCCGTGGCGATAGGTGAGGGCCTCGACCAGCGATGGGCCGCCCCCGTTGCGGGCCTTCTCGATCGTCGTGCGAGCCGTGTCGTACATGACGTCCGCGTCGTTGCCGTCCACCAGGATCGACTCCAGCCCATACGCCGATGCGCGGTCGGCGGCGGGATGCTCCACGGCCGTGACCGAGCGGATCGGCGTGTACTCCATGTAGCCGTTGTTCTCGCAGACGAACACGACCGGCAGCGCCCAGATCACCGCGAGGTTGAGGGCCTCGTGGAAGGCGCCGATGTTGGTGGTACCGTCGCCGAAGAAGCAGGCGGCGACCTGCCCCGATTTTCGGACCTGCGCCGACCAGGCGGCGCCGGCCGCGATCGGTAGGTGGGCGCCCACGATCGCGTAGGAACCCATCGCGCCGTGGGCGACGTCGGTCAGGTGCATCGATCCACCCTTTCCGTGCAGCATGCCGTTGCCACGTCCGAGCAGCTCGGCCATGGCCGCGGCCATCGACGCGCCGCGCGCCAGCGTGTGCCCGTGACCGCGATAGGTGCAGAAGGTGTAATCGTCCGGCCGCATCGCCACGCCATACCCGGCGGCGATGGCCTCCTGGCCAAGGGCGAGGTGGCTCGTCCCGCGCACGAGATTCTCGAGGAAGAGCTCGTAGGCGCGTTGCTCGAAGTCACGGAGCTCGACCATCAGCTCATACAGGCGCAGCCGGGTCGGGCGGTCGACGTCCGCGGTCCGCCGCTTCTCGATCTTGGTGCTCACGGGCCCTCCTTTTACGGATTCAGTAGGGGTTCGCGATGACGAGCTCTTCCGCCGGAAAGAGGGTGATCACCTCGTGCCCGGTCGCGGTTACCACGATCTCTTCCTCGATGCGCGCCGCCGAATGCCCGTCGCTGGCGGGGCAGTAGGTCTCCAGCGCGAAGACCATGCCTTCTTTCAGCTCCACCGGGTGGTCGAGGGAATTGAGCCGGCTGATGATGGGCCGCTCGTGCAGCGCCAGACCGAGGCCATGGCCGAACTGCAGCCCGAAGGCCTCCATCTCGCTGTCGAAGCCGAAATCCTGCGCTTTCGGCCAGGCCTTCGCGATGGCATCGGTCGCCACGCCCGGCTTCACCATGTCGATGCCGGCGTCGATCCACTCGCGGGCCTTCTTGTAGGCGTCGCGCTGGCTCTGCGTGGCGCGGCCCACGTTGAAGGTCCGGTAATAGCAGGTCCGGTAGCCGTTGTACGACTGGATGATGTCGAAGAAGGCCTGGTCCCCGGGACGGATCAACCGATCCGAAAACACGTGGGGGTGCGGGCTGCAGCGCTCGCCCGAGACGGCGTTGATGGCCTCGACGTCGTCCGAGCCCATGTCGTATAGCTGTTTGTTCGCGATGGCGACGATCTCGTTTTCCCGGATGCCCGGCTTGAGCACTTCATAGATCGTCTGGTAGACACCGTCGACCAGCGCCGCCGACATGCTGAGCAAGGTGATCTCGTCGCCCGATTTGATCTGTCGGGCATCGAGCATCGCCTGTTGTCCGTCGACCACCTTTATGCCGCACTTCTGCAGGGCGAAGACCATCGGAATCTCGGCGATGTCGACCCCGAGGGGCTCACCCGCCACACCGTGCTCGCGCATGGTGTCTTTCACCGTGCGGGCCACGTCGTCGGAGAGACCGGCCTCTGGCGCGACCGAGCCGCGCAGGCCGGTCATGCCGGCTCGCGAGTTCTCGGGCTTGAGCCATGGGGCATGCAGCCGATGCGCCTTCGCCGCCGAGCCGAAGTCCCACAAGATCGGTTCGCCGGTTCGAGTGAGGAGGGCAAAACGCGCCACCTTGTCGCGGGCCCACTCGCCGATGGTGGTACTCGTGATGTAGCGGATGTTGTTCATGTCGAAGACCAGAACCGCCCCGAGCCCCGCGTTTAAGACCGCCTGCCGGGCGCGGCCCAGCCGGTAGTCATGAAGGCGGCGGAAATCGACCCGCTCCTCCCAGTCCACATGCATCCGGCCGGGTGCCGGCACCGAGGTCACCGTGAACTCGGACTTAGCCCTCGCCATCCGCCGCCTCCAGCCCGTCGGACACGGTGCGCCGCTCCGGTTCGAGCGTCAGGTTCGCCCCCCGGGCCTCGAGCTCAAGGAGCGCGGCGAAGTCGAGGTCGCCCAGACCGTCGCCGATCAGGTTCACCACGATCTGGTGGGTGAGTGCCGACACCGGCAGCGGTACATTCAGCTGCCGGGCCGCATCCAGTCCGAGCTCGAAATCCTTGCGCAGCAGATGACCGGTGAAGGTGGGCGTGAAGTCGAGGTTGACGAGGGCTGGCGTCTTGTAGCGACTGAAAGTAGAGCCCATGACGCTGCCGTTGATGAACTCCAGGTAATCAGCTCGCTTGATCCCGCCGCGCTCCGCCAGCACCGTCGTCTCGGCCAGAATCTGCGTCACAACCCCGAGGATCAGGTTGTGGCAGATTTTGACCAGCCGTGCCGCCTCGCCCTCGCCGACGTAGGTCACGCGTCGACCCATCATCTCGAGGTAGGGGAGGGCTTGCTCGAAGGCCTCGCGCGGCCCCGACACGGCCAGGCTGAGCTTCCCGGCGCGGGCCACCTTCGGGTTGCCGCTGACCGGGGCAGCGAGCAGCGCGCAGCCGAGTTGCTGAGCACGCTCGCGGATCTCGCGGGACACATCCATCGAGACCGTCGAGGTGTCGATGACCATCCCGGGAACCCGGCCGCGGTCGGCGAGGAGCCCATGGGCGCCCGTCATCACCTCGGCGAAATCCCGGGAGGAGGCCAGGGAGGTCAGCACGATATCGCGGTCGGCCAGGTCGGCCGGCTGATCGGCGATCCGTGCCCCAAGCCGGGCAAGGGGCTCGGCCTTGGCACGGGTGCGGTTCTGGACCGTGACGTCGCACCCGGCCTCGAGCAGTCGCGCCGCGAGTACGGAACCCATCCGGCCGGTGCCGATCCAGCCGAGCGTGTGATGGTTGGCTGCCGCGCTCATATGGCTCCCCTCCTGCTGACGGTCGAGCGTCGCGCAAACGTTTGTCTACGATAGCAGCCGCGCTTTTGAGACGTCAATTTCGCGCGCTCTACTCGGTGGCGAATGGCCAGACGGCGCGTCCGGCGGCCGTCGCGTCGATGCCGGCGACCGTCGACCCGCGCACGACCAGCTTCGGGTTGAAGACCACCCGGCGCTGCCTGGGCTCGCCACTATCGATTTGCTCCAGCAGCAAGCCGGCCGCGACGGTTCCAAGCTCGTGGATTGGCACGTGCACCGTCGTCAGCCCGGGCACCAACCGGCTGGCCAGGGGAATATCGTTGTAGCCGACGATGGCGACATCCTCCGGGATGCGGAGCCCCATCCGGCGCACGGCCCCGAAGGCGCCGACCGCCGTCATGTCGGTGACGGCAAAGATGGCGGACGGCGGCGACGCGAGCGAGAGCAGTCGCTCGGTGGCGCTGGCACCCCCCGCTTCGGAATAGCCGGCCTCGACGACCAAGCGGGGATCGGGTTCCAGCCCCCGGGTGCCCAGCTCCTCGAGGTAGCCACGCCGCCGAAGGATCCCGGTGCTGACCGTCGGCTTGCCCGCCAGGTGGCCGATCCGATGGTGCCCGAGCTCGACCAGGTGGCCGGTCGCGGCCCGCGCGCCGCGCAGGTCGTCGGATCCGACGAAGGCGTCCTGACCCTCATCGCTGAATCGGTTGACGAGCACGAAGGGGATCCGCTCCTCGCGCAGCCAGCGGACGGTCGGATCCTCGAGATAGGTGCTGGCAAGGATGACGCCGTCAACCCGGCGTGCGTGCAGGCTCTGCAGGTGGGAGTGCTGGCGCTCCGGGCTGCCGTCGGTGTTGCAGAGGAGGACGTTGTAGCCGCGCGGTGCCGCCCCATCCTCGACCCCCCGGAAGAGCGCCGCAAAGAAGGGGTTGGTCACATCCGGGATGACCACGGCAAGCACCAGGCTCTGGCGCAGCTTCAGGCCGCGGGCCACGCCGTTGGGACGGTAATCGGTTTCCCGCAACAGCGCCTCGATCCGGCTGCGGGTCTCCGCCGCGATTCGCAGTCGCGGGTCACGATTGGCAACGCGCGAGACGGTGGAGGGATGGACGCGGGCCCGGGCCGCCAGTTGTTTCAGCGTGACCGGCATGCGGCACCCGTCATTGACATTCGTTTTCCCCGTGCCTAACATAGGGCAATCGTTTGTCCAACGCAAGGGACTTTCGCGTTGAATCGAGCAGGAAGGGAGGGAGCATGCGTAAGTCCGTTTTGATGAGCCTGGCGGGGTTCGCCCTGATTCTCTGCGCCTGTGGCAATGGCACGGGCTCGACCGGCGGCTCGCCGCAGGCCGCGGCGCCGATCACCATCGGGGTTTCGCTCTCGCTCAGCGGCGACTTCTCGGGCGATGGAAAAGCGTTGAAGCAGGGCTACGACCTGTGGGCCCAGGACATCAATGCAAAAGGCGGGTTGCTCGGACACAAGGTCACCATGAAATACGTGGATGATGCCAGCAACACGCAGCAGGTCGTGACCAATTACCAGAGCCTGATCACCCAGGACAAGGTCGCGCTCGTCTTCGGACCCTTCAGTTCCCTGTTGACGATCCCGGCTTCCACGGTGACCGACCGCTATAACTATGCCTTCCCGGAGCCGGCCGGCGGTGGCCCGCAGGTCTTCGCGCGCGGCCTGCACAGCATCTTCTTTGTGCAACCCGCCGCTGTCGAGGACAACCTGGTCAGCTATACGAAATGGCTGCTCGCGCTCCCCACCGGACAGCGGCCGAAAACTGCCGCCTACGCCACGCAGGACGATCCGTTCACCCAACCGCAGGTCGACAAGGCGAAAAAATTGCTCGAGGCCGGCGGCGTCAGCACCGCCTCCTACAAGGTGTACCCGGCGGAGACCACGGACTTCACGGCGCTGGCCTTGCAGGTCGTCCATTCCAACGCCGACGTCGTCATCCTGGGCACCCAGGAACCTGATGCCGTGGCCTTCGTCAAGACCTTCCAGCAACAGCATTACAACCCGAAGTCCCTGATCGAGACCACCGGTCCGGACCAGGGCAAGGACTTTGCCGACAAGGTCGGCGCCGCCAATACGGAGGGCATCATGGTGCCCGCGGGCTGGACGCCGCAGGCGAAAGCGTATGGCAACTCCACCTTCGTCAACGAGTTCGTCGCGAAGTATGGCGGGCAGCCAGGCGACATCAGTGCCGACGCGGCCGAGGCCTACAGCGTCGGCCAGGTCGTGGACCAGGGGTCCAAGAAAGCCAACAGCATCGACAACAAGGCCTTGATCACCGCCCTGCATTCCGGCACGTACGAGACCGTCCAGGGGCCGATGTCCTTCGACAGCAGCGGCAAGCCGCAGGGTGGGGTCGGGGTCTACATCGAGCAGTGGCAGGGAGGTCAGGCGGTCTTCGTCTATCCGCCGACCGTCGCCAGCGGCAAGCCCCAGTATCCGAAGCCCAACTGGCCGTAACCAGAGTCAGGGGACGGTGACCAGCCGGCGCCGTCCCCACCGGGTGCGCCCGGCCGCGCGATGAGTCTCGTCATCGAGGCCGCCGTCCTCGGCGTCCTCACCGGCGGTGTCTACGCGTTGATGGCCTCCGGCCTGACGCTCATCTTCGGCGTGATGCGCATCATCAATGTCGGGCACGGTGCGCTGGTCGTCCTGGGCGCCTACCTCAGCTTCGCGCTCTTCCGGTCGATCCATATGGATCCGTTTCTCAGTCTTGTCATCACCATGCCGGTGATGTTCGCGATCGGCGTGGCGCTGCAACTCGTCTTCGTGCGACCACTCAAGACGGATCGCGAAGCGCTCTCCGTCCTGGTCACCTACGCGCTTGCCCTGGGGATCGAGGGCACCCTCGGCTACGTCTTCACTACCAACTATGTCGAGCTGCGCGGCTGGTATGAAACGGCCAGCTTTGCCGTCTTTGGCTTCCATATCACCTACGTGTACGTTTTTGGCTTTCTCCTGTGCGTCGCGATCCTCCTGGCGTTGTTTCTCATGCTGTACCGCACCAGCTTCGGCGGCGCGATCCGCGCGACGATGCTGAACCGGACCGCGGCCCAGTTGATCGGCGTCGATGTCGACCGGGTTTCGGCGCTCGCCTTCGGCGTCGGGGTTGCCACGGCAGCGGCCGGCGGCGTGGTCTTCGGGGTCACCAACGCCTTCAATCCGGGCAGCCATTACGATCTGATCTCGCGACTGCTCACGATCATCGTGCTGGGCGGTCTCGGCAGCCTGCGCGGAGCGATCCTGGCCGCCCTGATCATGCTGGTGACCGAGGACGTGACCTCGGTCGTCATCTCGCCGGTCTGGGCGAGCTTCGCGTTCTTCGTGATTCTCGTCGCGGTATTGATCGTACGGCCGCAGGGCCTCTATGGCGTCCGCGCCCGGGACCGCATATGACGGTTGGCCCGATGCACGTTGGGCTCCCCCGCATGGCGCTGATCAAGGCGCTGGGGTTGGTCGTGCTCGCGGTCGCGGCGCTGATGCTGCCGCTGATCGCACCCGACCCGGGGACGACCAACATCGCGGTCTTCACGATGATGTACGTGGGACTGGCGACCGCCTGGAACATCATGGGAGGCTACACCGGCTACATTTCCCTCGGGCACGCCGCCTTTTTTGGCTTCGGGGCGTACGCGCTGGGCCTCCTCCTCGTTCACCTCAATATCACGCCGGGCTATGCGCCCTTCCTCCTGGTTCCCGTGGCTGGGCTGCTGACGGCCGTGCTCGCCGTGGGCATCGGCTGGATCGCCTTGAGGACACGGGCGGCGACCTTCGTCATCGTGACCATCGCCTTCATGTTCATGCTCCAGCTCCTGGCGGAGAACCTTGTCACGCTGACGGGCGGCGGAGCCGGGCTGGGGTTGCCATACCCGCACGATTGGGGTGGCGACTTCTTCAACACCCCGTACTACTACGCGATGCTCGCGCTGGCCGTCCTCGCGCTGGCGGTCTCCTGGTGGATTCGCCGGTCGAAGTTCGGGCTCGGCTTGCTGGCGATCCGCGACGATGAGGACAAGGCGCTGGCCGTTGGCGTCCGAACTCGTGCCTTCAAGCTCACCGCTTACGTAGCCAGCGCGGCGATCGTCGGCATGATCGGCGGCGTGTACGGCTACTACGTGACCTATATCTACCCGCAGTTCGTCATCGACCCACTGATCGGCCTATCGATGGTGCTGATGGCGTTTCTTGGCGGCCTGGGCACGCTGAGCGGTCCCGTAATCGGTGCCGTCCTGCTCGAGCCGACGCAGCTCGAGTTCGCCTATCGGTTCGGCGCCAGCCGGTTGTACCTCGTCTTCTATGCGGCGGTCTTTCTCACCGTCATCCTCCTGCTGCCTCGTGGCATCGTGCCGTCGGTCGCCGACCTGGTCCGGCGTCGGCGACTGTCGCCATGAGCCTGCTCGAAGTCGACAACCTTTCCCGGCGATTCGGCGGCGTGCTGGCGGTCGACGGATGCACCCTCGCGGTGGAGGCCGGCAGCATCACCGGGTTGATCGGCCCGAACGGCTCCGGGAAGACGACGGTCTTCAACCTCGTCACGGGCTTTATTCCCCGGGACAGTGGCGACATCCGGTTCAAGGCCCGATCCATCGCCGGCCTTGGGCCCGACCGAATCTACGGCCTCGGCATCGCCCGCACCTTTCAGCTGGCGAGGATCTTTCCTCGGCTGACCGCCCTCGAGAACATGCTCGTCCCGGTGCGGCGAGCCGGCCTGGGCGGGCTGTTCGCCCGCGCCCAACGGGGGCATGAGAAGGCTCGCGCGATGGAGATGCTCGAGTTCATGGAGATCAGTCATGTCGCCGGAACCCTCGGCGGCGCGCTCTCCTACGGGCAGCGCAAGCTGCTGGAGCTGGGTGCGGTGATGATGGCGGCCCCCGAGCTGGTCCTGCTCGACGAGCCTGCCGGTGGCGTCAACCCGGCGCTGCTGGAGCGGATCGCCGACCACCTCAGGCGGCTGAACCGGCAGGGGGTCACCTTCCTGCTGGTGGAACACAACATGAGCTTCGTGATGCAGCTGTGCCACGATGTGGTGGTCCTCAATGCGGGGCGTCCGATCGCGAAGGGCACGCCGCAAGCGGTGCGGGCGGATCCCGCCGTCCTCGATGCCTACCTGGGCGCCTGAATGACCGAGCTTCTGCACCTCCAGGGCGTGACCGCCGGCTACGGAGGCGGCGATATCTTGCAGGAGCTGGATCTCTCCGTCGAACGTGGCGCCATCACCTGCATCGTCGGTCCCAATGGCGCCGGCAAGTCGACCGTGTTGCGCGTCGTCAGCGGCTTGCTTCGCCCGCGGCTCGGCGGGGTTCGTTTCCGTGGAGTGTCGATCGTCGGCATGAGCCCGCGCGCCATCCTTGGCCTGGGGATCGTGCACGTGCCGCAAGAACGGAGCCTGTTTCCGACCATGTCGGTCTGGGAGAACGTGCGCATGGGGGCCTATACCGTGCGTGACCAGGCCCTCGTGGAGCGCCGGTTGGAGGCCGTGTGTGACAGTTTTCCGATCGTCCGCGAACGCCGCCGGGACCTGGCGGCGTCGCTCTCCGGCGGACAGCAGAAGATCGTGGAGTTCGCTCGGGCCTTGATGCTGGATCCGGTGCTGGTCCTCCTCGATGAGCCGTCCATGGGCCTCGATCCCAAGACGCGATCGTTGGTGTTCGAGACCATCCGCACCATGAACCAGGCGGGGAGGACCCTCCTGCTGGTCGAGCAGAATGCGCGATCCGGGCTCGGGCTGGCCAGCCACGGCGTGGTGCTGGAGAGTGGCCGGGTGCGGCTGGAGGGGGAGGGGGCAGCCGTCCTCGCCAATCCGGAGATCGGCCGGCTCTACCTTGGGGCGACGGCATGAGCGCGTGGGACGTCATCGTCGCCGGCGCTGGCCACAACAGCTTGCTGACGGCGGCCTACGCCGCGCGAGCCGGCTTCAAGGTCCTGGTCCTCGAAGGCGCTGACCGGATCGGGGGGGATACCGCGTGCGAGGAACTCACGCTGCCCGGCTTCATCCACGACCCGTGCTCAACGGCGCACAACCTGATCCAGAGCAACCCGCTGATGCGGGACAACGAGTTGCAGCTCGATCGCTACGGCCTGCGCTACCTCTACCCGGACCCGGTCTTCACGATGCCATTCCGCGACGGGCGCAGCATCACCATGTGGCGGGATCTCGATCGCACCTGCGCTGAGCTGGCGCGCTTCTCCAGCCGAGATGCGGACGCCTACCGGCGGTTGCTGCAGGACTGGCAGTCGATGGCCCCGGTCGTCAACGACGAGCGCGAGAACGCTCCGCGGCCCCCGGACGAGGTGATCGCGCGAACCCGGGCGAGCGCCGTGGGTGAGGCGATGCTCGCGATCCGGCAGTCGAGCGCGCTCGAGGTGATCGAGGAACGCTTCGAAGAGGAGCACGTCCGGGCGTTCTTCGCCTGGATCGCCTTCATGACGCTGCATCCACTCGACGAGCCCGACAGCGGGCTGATGGCGTTCTCACTGGTCGCCGGGCGGCAGCGCTTCTCCTGGATTCTGCCTGAGGGGGGCTCGGATCGCCTTCCAAAGGCCCTGGCGCGAATCGTCGAGGAGCACGGCGGCACGATCCTGACCTCGGCGCCGGTGAGCAGGATCGTGGTCGAGGGTGGCCGGGCGACCGGCGTCGTCACGGCCGATGGCGCCAGCTACTCGGCTCGCAAGGCGGTCGTGTCCACCATCCACCTGACCCAGCTCCCTGGCATCGTTGGCGAGGAGAATCTGGCGCCCGCCTACCGCGCCGGGATTGCGCGGTGGAAACCGAGCGTCAGCATGTTTGCCAGTCACTATGCGCTCAGTGAGGCGCCGCGCTTCAACGCGGAAGGCGGCGCGATGGAAAGCGTGACCATGGGCGGGCTCGACTCGCTGAGCTCGCTTCGTCGCATGCTCGCGGCCTATCGCCTCGGGCGAGTCGACCTCGAGCAACCGGTCCTCCTCGCCATCACCCCGACCGTGATCGATCCCTCCCGGGCGCCGGCGGGCAAGCACACCTTCAAGCTGATCAGCTTCCTGCCGTACGAGCTCATGGAGGGGCCAGCGCACTGGGACGCGATCAAGGAGCAGGTCGCGGATCGCCTCTTCGAGGCCCTGGCTCCGATGACGGCCAACCTGTCGACGCGCATCGTGCTCGGTCGCCACGTCGCCAGCCCCCTCGACATGGAGCGGCGGAATCCCGCCAACTGGCGCGGGTCCTGTCACGGCGGCGCCAGCACAGCGGACCAGAGCGGATACCTCCGTCCCGTCGAGGGCTGGTCATCCTACCGGACACCGGTTGAGGCCCTGTACCAGACGGGGGCCTGCACCCACCCCGGTGGTTCCGTGTCTGGCCTGCCCGGGCGGAATTGCGCGACCGTGCTACTCAACGATCTCGGCTCGAGCTTGCAAGCGGCCATCCATCCTCGAGCGGCCAGTACCCTGATGGCCCAGGGCTCATGCCGGGAGAAGGTGGAATGAACGTCGAAACGACCAATCGCGTGCAGGTGGCCGCCCATCACTGGCGTCCTCGCTTCGTTGCCAACGGGATCGACGTCAACGACTTCGACGACACGGTGGCGAAGACGACCGAGTGGAAAGACTGGGGCCCCAACTGGCTGGCGGTCGGCGAGATGCACGAGGCCCTCGGCCGCGAGGCCGAGCAGCACGGCCGCACCCTCTCCGCAACCCAGGCATACCAGCGGGCGGCCTGGTGCTACCACCTGGGGAAGTTCCTGTGGTTTGAAGACCTCGCGGTGCATGGCGACCTGCGGGACCGGTCGGTCGCGATCTATCGCAGGACGCTCCCGAACCTGGACCCGCCGGCCGAGCGGCTAGAGATTCCCTTCGAGGGCCAGGTCATTCCCGGGCACCTGCGGCGCCCTGCAGGGAATAGCCGGCCAGGCCTCGTCCTCCTTGTTCCCGGGCTCGACTCCTCGAAGGAGGAGCTTTTCGTGATGGAAGAGGACTTCCTGCGTCGGGGGATGGCGACCCTCACCATCGATGGCCCGGGTCAATCCGAGAACTCGGTCCACTTCCCGATCCGGGTCAACTGGGAATCGGTGATCACCCCGGTCCTGGACGATCTCGAGCGCCGCGACCTGGGCCTGGACCTCCGGCGGATCGGTCTGATGGGCATCAGCATGGGCGCGATCTACGGGCCGCGGGCGGCGGCCCACGAGAAACGTCTTACGGCGGTGGTCGGGCTTTCCGGACCGTACAACCTCGGCGACTGCTGGGACGCCTTGAATCCGCTCACGCGGGGCGGGTATGTCTTCTACACGAAGTCCGCGAACGAGGCCGAGGCGAAGCGCAAGGCCTACACCCTCAATCTCGAAGGCGTCCTCGACAAGGTGACGCAACCCCTGCTCGTCATTCACGGCGCCCGCGACCGCCTCTTCCCCCCGGCGCAGGCCGAGCGGATTGCGCGGGAGGCCCGCAACGCGACCCTAGTGATGTACCCGGATGGGAACCACGTCTGCAACAACATTTCCTACAAATACCGGCCGCTGATGGCGGACTGGATGCGCGAGCAGCTCCACCGGTAGCCGGCGGGAGGGGCCGGTTCACGAGATTCTTGCCGCGTTCTCATGACCTTCTCATCCATCCCGATCATGATGGGCTTGAGGCAATCTTGAACCAAGGAGAGTCATCCGTATGAAGCTCAATCGCTGGGTCGCCGTCCCGGTTGCGGGAGCGGCGGCGCTCGTCATCGGCGTGGCGGCGGTTTCGGCCGCGCCATCACCGTCCCCCTCGGGGACGGGATCGACCAACTACGCGCAGGTGTTCGTCGACAAGCTCGCCGGCATCCTCCATCTGAACCGGGCACAAACCCAGGACGCGCTCAAGCAGGCGCAGCTCCAGACGGTGGACCAGATGCTCAAGGACGGCCGCATCACGCAAGCGCAGGCCGACGCGATGAAGGCTCGAATCAATGCCGGGAATGGCCTCGGCGCGGTTCGTGGATTCGGTCGCGGCTTCGGCGGCGTTGGCGCCGATCGGACGCTGCTCCGCGATGTCACGACCGCCGAACTCAACGCGGCGGCCGGCGCCCTTCACCTGAGTGCCGCCGATCTGCAGGCACAGCTGAAGTCCGGGAAGTCGCTGGCCGACCTCGAAAAGGCCGCCAACGTGCCCGACGCGACCGTGAAGGCGGCGATGAAGGCGGCGGCGAAGGGTGTCCTCGACAAGGCGGTCAAGGCCGGGACGATCACCCAGGACCAGGAGAACGCGGTCCTCGCGCGCGCGGGCCAAGGGTTCGGCTTTCGGCGTGTGAAGCCCATCCCGCAACAGACCCCGGCCAGCTTCTTCCAGCCCGCGTAACACGACGGCGCCCGAGGGATGGCCTGGCGTTCCAGGCCGCCTTCAGGGTGGTGGGTGACAAAGCGGCGACGGCTCGCCAACGGGTCGACGTCTCCTATAGCGCTGTAGCGTTGGGCGCCTACCGTGGGAGTGCGAGGTGCGGCATGTGAACCTGCTTCATGTCGTCGTCGGTGCGCTCGAGTTGCCACCCAACCCGGGGGAGCCCAACTTCTGGGGGCGACTGGTCGTCCTCCAGCTGATCTACTCCCTGGCCGGCCTCACGCTGGGCCTGGCCTGCGTCATCGGCGGGATCCTGCTCTTTTTCCATGGCGTGGTGGGATCGAGCAGTTGGGTTGGGCAGTTCATCGGTGTCCAGAGCAAGCTCTCAGATGCCGCGCCTGGCACGGTCCTGTTCGTGGTGGGACTTCTCGTCGTCTGGCTGACCCGGTTTGACGTCCGCGTCCGAAACCGTGGGCGGCTGCCGGAACGGCGGCGCCAGGCCAGCTAGACGTCCTCGTACTGCCGGTAGAGCGTGTCGACCTGGCTCCGCGTCCGCGCCAGGGAGCCGCTGTTGTCAATCACGTGGTCGGCCAACGCCTTCTTGTCGTCGAGTGGAAGCTGGGCTGCCATCCGACCCCGGGCGGCCTCGGCCGTCATCCCCTCTCGTTCGGCCAGGCGCCGGAGTTGCGTCTGCGGATCGACCCAGACCACGATCACCTTCTCGGCCGCGTCCATCCGCGCGTTCTCGTAGAGCAGGGGGATGTCGAGGATCAGCAGCCCGCGGCGTCCTTGCCGCCGTTCGACCTCGGCCTGCATCCGTGCCCGGACGCGGGGATGGGTGATGGCATTGAGGCGTGCGCGGGCGGCCGAGTCGGCGAACACGAGGGCGCCCAACCTCGCCCGATCCAGGCTCCCGTCCGGACGGCGCATCTCCGTGCCGAAGGCCTGGATGATCTCTGCGAGCGCGGGTTGCCCGGGCTCGACCACCGCACGGGCCAGCTCGTCGGCGTCGATCACCTCGGCACCAAGCTCCGAGAACATCGAGGCCACGGTAGACTTGCCCGACCCGATGCCGCCGGTCAGGCCCAGGACTCTCATCAGCACGTACGATATCTTGACGATGGCTGGGATCAAGTCGGTCGCGGTGCTTGTCGTGCTGCTCGCGGCCATCGCCTATTTCGTCGTCAGGGCCCGACGCCTCTATCGAATCCTTCGACTCGGCCCGAACGAGAACCGCTTCGATCACCTCGGCGAGCGCCTGCGCGGCGTCGCGGTCTACGTGGGCGCCCACACCAGGATGTTCCGCAACCTCTATTCGGGCATCCTGCACTTCTTCATCTTCTACGGGTTCATCGTCCTGCTGACCGCGATCGTGCAGGCGTTCGGGGAGGGCATCGCTCCCGGGTTCAGCCTTGCCGTCATTGGTGGGACCACCTGGCTTGCCTTCCTGCAGGACCTCTTCGGGGTCCTGGTGCTGGTCGGTGTCGTGATGGCGGCGATCAATCGGGTCGTGATCCGGCCCCGCCAGTTCCACGAAAGCAACGAGCTCGATGCCGCCATCATCCTGGGGTTGATCACGGTGATCATGGTCGGGATGCTCGGCCAGAACGGCGCCCGCGTGGCTGAAGGCGGCGACCCCTCAGCCCCCTGGCGCCCGGTTTCCTCGGCGATCGCGACGATCTTCACGGGGCTCGGGTGGCGGGGCACGGCGGCCATCCCCGCGCATGAGGCCTTTTACTGGATCCACATCCTCGGCGTCCTGGCGTTCCTGATCTATATCCCGAGCTCCAAGCACCTGCATATCGCGGTGGCGATTCCGAACGTGTTTTTCCGCAAACTCGGAGCCAGGCCCGGGGCGGCGCTTGTGCCAATCGACCTCGAGCATGCGGACCACTACGGCGTGAGTAAGGTGACCCAGCACTCGTGGAAGAATCTCCTCGACCTGTACACCTGCACCGAATGTGGCCGCTGCCAGGAGCAGTGCCCGGCCTTTCTGACCGGCAAGCCGCTCAACCCGAAGATGATCATCGTCGACAGCCGGGAGAACCTCTTCAAGACAGTGCGTGATGCGTCCGCCGACCAGCATCGCGCCCCGCAGCTACCCCAGGCCTTGATTGGTGACGCGATCAAGGAGGATGAGATCTGGTCCTGCGTGGCGTGTGGCGCTTGCCAGCAGGAGTGCCCGGTGCTGATCGAGCACGTCCCGAAGATCCTCGATATGCGCCGCAGCCTCGTCCTCGAGGAAAGCCGCCTTCCGAAGGAGGCGCAGGGCGCGCTTCGGAGCATCGAGGGTCAGGGCAATCCCTATGGGCTTCCGAAGGCGCAGCGCGCCGATTGGGCGCAGGGGCTCGGCGTCAAGACCGTGGCCGAGCACCCGGATGCGGAGTACCTCTACTTCGTCGGCTGCGCTGCCTCTTACGACGAGGCCAACAAGGCGGTCGCCCGTGCCTTCGTCCAGCTGCTCCAGAAGGCGGGGGTGGATTTCGCGATCCTGGGTGGCCGGGAGACCTGCAACGGCGATCCAGCCCGGCGGATCGGGAACGAGTACCTCTATCAGATGCAGGCCCAGCAGAACATCGAGGCCATGAACGGGGCCGGCGTCAAGAAGGTGATCGCGACCTGTCCCCACTGTTTCAACACCATCAAGAATGAGTTCCCGCAGTTTGGGGGGACGTACGAGGTGATCCATCACACGGAGCTGCTGGCGCGGCTGATCACCGAGGGGCGGCTCACCCCCTCCCGGGCCGTCGAGGGGAAATTCACCTACCACGACTCCTGTTACCTGGGTCGCTGGAATGGGATCTATGACCCGCCCCGGGCGGTGCTCGAGGCGATCCCGGGCGCGGAGCTGGTCGAGATCGAGCGCCATCACAAGCGCGGCTTCTGTTGCGGAGCCGGCGGGGGCCGCATGTGGATGGAGGAGACGATCGGCAAGCGCATCAACCACGAACGGGTGGATCAGACCCTTCGCACGGAGGCTCCCAGGGTGGCCACGGCGTGCCCCTTCTGCCTCACCATGTTCCGCGATGGGATCGCGGCCAAGGGCGCGGAGGGGCGGCTGCAGGTCCAGGACCTGGCGCAATACCTGGCCGATTCCGTCGACCCGGCCGCGCCGCCAGATCCCTCCCCGCCCCCCGGTTGACTTTGAGGCCACGGGCACGCTAGTGTACGGAGGCTATGTGGCGGCGCATTTCGGCGGGCGGCATCGTCTTCACCAGGGGCGAAGCCTGCCTCCGCTGGGCCGCACACTATTGAAAGCGACATAGTCTAGACCCCGTTTCAGACGCTTTCGACCGTGAGGCCCCGGGGCCCACGGTTTTTTGTTTTCCCGGCATTTCCGCAAGGAGTCAAGATCATGGCGATTCAGGCACGCGACGTGAATTCGGCGGCGGTCGAGATCGTCGACATCTCGAAGCGCTTTGGCCAATCGGGCCGCCGGCTGCTTCCGTGGCGCAAGGCCAACAAGGAGAAGCTGGCGCTCGACCGGGTGTCGCTGCGCGTCGACCGCGCCCGGATCACGGGCATCCTCGGCGCGAACGGGAGTGGCAAGTCGACGTTGATTCGTATCCTGGCCACCCTGCTGACTCCGGATGCCGGCTCCGCGGCGGTGTTCGGCTACGACGTGGTGACGGAGGCCGCGGCGGTGCGGCGCCATATCAACCGCGTCTCCGTGGAGGCATCGTTCTTCAAGGAGATGAGCCCATGGGAAAACATGCTCTACGCGGCCCGACTGTACGGCAGCGGTGGAGAGGGGACGCGCGCGCGGGTCGAGGCGACCCTCGAGCGGCTGGGCTTGCCGCTCGACACGCTCGATCGCCCGATGAAGCAACTGTCGCGGGGGCAGCAGCAGAAAGTCGCCATCGCCCGTAGCTTCCTGACCTCGCCCTCGCTGTTACTGATGGACGAGCCGACCACGGGGCTCGACCCGAGGTCCAAGCGCGAAGTCCAGGACCTGGTGACGTCGATCCGCCGGGATCGGGGCGCGACAATCCTCCTCTGCACGCATGACCTGCAGGAGGCGGAGGTTCTCTGTGACCGCGTGGTCGTAATCGACGGCGGCCGGATGCTGGCCGAGGGCACCCCGGCGGAGTTGATCCGCCGCCATGCCGGAGCGGAGAGCGGCACGCTCGAGGACGCGTTCATGCAGCTGACCGGGAAGCGGCTGGTCGAAGACGAGGAGGAGAAAGAGGAATGATCGCGAGTTCCGTTCGTTTCGAGCTCAACGCCTTCTGGGGCTTCGTGGAGCGGCAGAAGAACCTCTATCGCCGCTACTGGGCCTGGGAGGCCGTCTGGCTCCTCTACAACCTGGTCAGCGTGCTCAGCATCGGCTACCTCGCGTCCGGCCTGGCTTCGCTGGGGGTGGAGCAATCGGCAGCCAGCCTGCACCAGACGCAGCTCTACCTGCTGGTCGGGGCGCTGCTGTGGACCTACCTGTCGATGGTCTTCTTCGAGATCGCCTTTGCCATCACCTGGGAGCGCTGGGAGGGAACCATTGAGTACACGTTCATGGCCCCCATTCGCCGGCTGACGCACCTGCTGGGGGTGTGCGCCGCCTCCCTGATCTACGGCGTGGCCCGGGCGGCGGTCATCGGTCTGAGCCTGGTGGTCCTGTTCAGGCTCGACCTGTCGCACGCGAACTACCTGGCCGCCGTGGCGATCTTCGCCGCGGCCACCGTTCCCCTCCTTGGTCTCGGCATCTTCACCTCGGTGCTGCCGCTGCTCTCACCGGAAAAGGGGGACCAGATGGCCTTCGCGGTCCAGGGGGTGCTGCTGCTGATCTCGGGGGTCTACTACCCGATCACCGTCCTGCCCCTGCCGCTGCACCTCGCCGGCATCCTGTCGCCCCTCACCTACACCCTGGCCGGGGTGCGCGATGCCCTCTTGCACGGGCAGTCCCTGGCCGGTTCCCTTCCCGATATCGGCGTCTTGCTGCTGATGGGTGCCATCCTGGTCCCGTCCGCCGTCTGGTGTTTTGGCCGCGCCGAAGTGCGGGCCAAACGCCTTGGACTGCTGAAGCGGAGCGGCTAGTCTTAGTAGATGAAGCCGAGGATGCCGGTCATCGAGGTCACCGTGCGGTAATCGACCTTGCCCCAGCCGCCGCCCGGGACGCCCCACCAGTTCATCTCGGAGATCACGAACGACCCGGCCGGGTTCACTGACTCCACGTAGGCGACGTGGCCGCTGGAGGCGGATGCGCCGCCGACCCCGTATCCCATCACCATGACGGCGCCGACCCTGGGCGTCGATCCCTCGGCAAACCCGTAGGCACGGGCGCTCCACCACCACTGCGCGGCATTGCTGCGCCAGGGGATGGTGCGCTTGTGGGAAACCCACCAGGTGCAGTACCCGAAGGCGTAGCCGGTGCTGTTGCCCGCGGCAGGCGCGCTGGTGCGGGGCGGAGCCGCGGCTGCCCGGGTGACGGCGGGCACCCGCCCGAGCTTTGCCGCCAGCGGTGCCCGGACTGCCACGCGCGGCGGCGGGATGACCGCCTCGGCCGCCGACTGGGTGCTCGCCCGGATCGCGATGATCGAGGCCCGCTCATCGAGGGGGGCGCTGCGTTCGGTTTGCAGGGAGCGCTGGATCGGCAGCGCCGATGCGGCCGAGGTCGCCACGACGATCGGCGGCTGGGAGCTGACGGCCCCCACACCCATCGCCAGAATCACGCCGCTGCCCGCCGTGCGCCGCAAGGCACGGCCAACTGTCTGGATCATGGTCCAACCTCCTTCCCCTTGTTGGATCAGCCTGCTGGCTTTCGACGGTCATTCCTGCTGGCTTTCGACGGTCATTGAGGACGGTGAGTGCCGCGATAGCTCGAACCGTGATGTAACTGACCGTGGCTCACCCTACACAAATTGCGCAGGCTGTGTCAAGTCGGCCCCGTGGGCAGGGCGGGGCCGCACGGCACAGCCGCCGTAGAATCAAGCCATGCTGAGCCGGATCGACCACGTCGGGATCGCCGTCCGGGATCTCGACCAGGCGATCCAACTCTACGAGCGGCGGCTGGGCCTTCGGGCCACCGGCCGGGAGCGGCTGGAACAGGAGGGCATCGAGATCGCCATGATCCCGATCGGGGAGAGCCGGATCGAGCTCATCACCCCGATCAGGCCCGACTCGACGGTGGAAAAGTTTCTCCAGGATCGCGGCGAGGCGGTGCACCACGTGGCCTACGGCACGGAAAGCGTTGACGCCTCCCTGCAGCAGGCGGGCTCGGCCGGGGCGCAATTGCTTGACGCCGCAGCTCGCCAGGGGGCCCACGGGACCCGCGTGGGCTTCGTCCATCCAAAGAGTGTCTGCGGGGTCCTGACGGAATTCGTACAGGTTGATGGCACGCCCGGCACCTGAGCCGGCGCCCGAGCCGCGAGCCGCCCCAGCGTCGCAAGCCCCGCCAGCGGCGCCAGCGCCGCCGACGACCCATAGCGGCATCCCGCTGAAGCCGGTCTACCGCGGTGCCGACGCCGGTCCCGAGGCCCCCGCGCCGGGGCAATACCCTTTCACGCGAGGCATCTACCCCGACATGTATCGCTCACGGCTGTGGACCATTCGCCAGTACGCCGGGTTCGGCTCCGCGGCCGAAACCAACCGGCGTTTCCGCTACCTCCTGGAGCGCGGCCAGACCGGCCTGTCGGTCGCCTTCGACCTGCCCACGCAGATCGGGCACGACGCCGACGCCCCGATCGCCCGGGGTGAGGTTGGCAAGGTCGGGGTCTCGATCTCCTCCCTCAAGGACATGCAGGTGCTCTTCGATCAGATCCCCCTCGATCGCGTCAGTACCTCGATGACGATCAATGCCCCGGCTGCTCTCCTGCTGCTCCTCTACGAGCTGGTCGCCGAAGGCCAGGGCCTGACCGGCCGGCAGCTCAACGGGACGGTCCAGAACGACATCCTCAAGGAGTACGCGGCCCGGGGAACCTATATCTTCCCGCCGCGCCCCTCGATGCGGCTCACGACCGACCTCTTCGCCTACTGTCGGGACCGGCTCCCCAATTGGAACACGATCTCGATCTCCGGCTATCACCTCCGTGAGGCCGGGTCGACCGCCGTCCAGGAGCTCGGGTTCACGATGGCCCACGCCATTGCCTACGTGGAGGCGGCCCAGGAGGCCTCCCTGGACGCGGCCCAATTCGCGCCGCGCCTCTCATTCTTTTTCGCGGTCTTCTCCGATTTCTTCGAGGAGGTGGCCAAGTTCCGGGCGGCGAGGCGGCTGTGGGCATCGCTGGTGAGAGACCGCTTCCACGTCCCGGATGAGCGCGCGCAGGCGCTGCGCTTTCACACGCAGACCGGGGGGAGCACGCTGACCGCCCAGCAACCGCACAACAACATCGTTCGGGTGGCCCTCCAGGCCATGAGCGCCGTCCTCGGGGGCACCCAGAGCCTCCACGCGAACTCCTTCGACGAGGCCCTCGGCCTCCCGTCCGAGGCTGCCGCCACCCTGTCGGTCCGGACGCAGCAGATCATCGCGCACGAGAGCAACGTGGCCAGCGTCGCCGATCCGCTCGGGGGAAGCTACCTGGTCGAGGCGTTGACCACCGAGCTGGAGGCGGGGGCGCGTGCCCTGATCGACGAGGTCGAGCGGCAGGGCGGCGCCATTGCTGCCATCGAATCGGGCTTCACCCAGGGGGCGATCCAGGAGAGCGCCTACCGCCAGCAACAGGCGGTCGAGGACGGCCGCCGCGTGATCGTCGGCGTGAACCGGTTCCAGGGGGATGATCCGCGGGTTCCGGTGGTCAAGGTCAGCCCTCAACACGAGCGGGAGCAGCAGGTCGCGCTCGCCGAGCTGCGGGCGACGCGGGACCAGGGCCAGGTGGACCGCCTGCTGGCCGCGGTCAAGGCGACGGCGCGCGGTCGCGACAATCTGCTGGGGCCGATTCGAGAAGCGCTTCGAGCATATGCCACCATAGGTGAGGTGTGCACGGTCCTGCGTGAGGTCTTTGGCGAGTACCGGCCGGTGTCCACGCCCTGATGGCGACCCGCGCGCGCGAACCCGGGACGCCCTCGTCCTCGGAGCGCCAGATCAACGAGCTCCGCAAGCGGAAGTACGACGCCATGCATCGCGGCGGCGACCCGGCCGACAAGCAGCACCTAAAAGGCAAGCTCACCGCCCGAGAGCGCATCGAGCTCCTCTGCGACCCCGGCTCCTTTACCGAGATCGACGCCTTGGCGGTCCACCGGACGGAGGCCTTCGGCATGGGAGAGAAGAAAGTCGCTGGCGACGGCGTGGTCACCGGATACGGTCAGGTGGAGGGTCGCGATGTCTTCCTCTTCGCCCACGATGCCAGCGTGTTTGGCGGATCCCTCGGTGAGGTGTTCGCGGAAAAGGTCTGCAAGGTGATGGACCTCGCGGTCAAGGCCGGCCGCCCCTGCATTGGGATCAACGACTCCGGCGGCGCCCGGATCCAGGAAGGGGTAGTCAGCCTTGCCGGGTATGCCGACATCTTTTACCGGAACGTGCGGTCCTCGGGGGTCGTTCCCCAGGTCTCGGTGATCGTGGGACCCTGTACGGGCGGCGCCGTCTACTCGCCCGCCATCACGGACTTCATCTTCATGGTCGAGCACCTCGGCTACATGTTCATCACCGGGCCGGAGGTGATCCGCGTGACGACCGGCGAGCAAGTTGGCTTCGACGAGCTCGGCGGCGCGGAGGTTCATAACGTCAGGAGCGGGGTGGCGCATTTCCTCTCAGGCGACGAGCCGGAGGCCTTTGCCTCGGTGCGCCGCCTCCTGGGATACCTGCCGGGCAGCAACCGCGAGCGACCGCCGGCCGTGCCACCCCTGGACGACCCGGATCGCCGTGACCCCGCTCTGCAAACGCTGATCCCCGAAAACCCGCAGCAGCCCTACGATATGAAGGCGGTAATCGCGGCCGTCGTCGACCGCGAGACCTTCATGGAGGTGCAGGAGCATTTTGCCCAGAACCTCGTGATCGGACTGGCCCGCCTCGACGGTGAGGTGGTCGGGATCGTCGGGAACCAGCCGCGCATCCTGGCAGGGGCCCTGGACATCAACGCCGCCACCAAGGGCGCCCGCTTCGTTCGGTTCTGCGATGCCTTTAACATCCCGCTCGTCACCTTTGTGGACGTACCAGGCTTTCTGCCTGGAACGGCCCAGGAATTCAACGGCATCATCCGGCATGGGGCCAAGTTGCTTTATGCGTTCGCCGAAGCGACCGTGCCGAAGGTGACCGTGATCACGCGAAAAGCATATGGGGGGGCGTACGACGTAATGTCGTCCAAGCACATCGGGGCCGACTTCAATTACGCCTGGCCGACGGGAGAGATCGCGGTGATGGGAGCGCAGGCCGCCGTCAACATCATCTTCAAGCGTGAGATCAGTGGGGCCGAGAATCCGGCCGTCAAGACGGAGCAGCTGGTCGAGGATTACAAGGACCGCTTTGCCAACCCATACGTCGCTGCCGAACGGGGCTACCTGGATGACGTGATTGAGCCCCAGGACACCCGGCCCATCCTGATCCGGTCCTTGCGGCTGCTCAGGGACAAGCGCGTTGAACGGCCGGATCGCCGGCATGGAAATATCCCGCTGTGAAGTTCCTCGAGTACCAGGTCAAGGACCGATTTCGCGCGGCCGGGATCCCGGTGCCGGATGGCCGGCTGGCGCGCACGCCCGACGAGGCGGCCCTGGCCGCCGGTTCGCTCGGCTCGATTGCCGTCAAGGCCCAGGTCCCGGTGGGCGGGCGTGGGAAGGCCGGGGGGATCAAGCTGGCCCGGAGCCCGGTCGATGCCAAACGGGTCGCGGGCGAGATCCTGGGCATGACGATCAAGGGCTTTCGGGTCAAGGAGGTCCTCTGTGAAACGGCGCAGGAGATCACCCGTGAGCTCTACCTGGGGCTCACCCTCGACCGCGACGCGCGGAAGCCCGTTGTGATCCTCAGCGCGCAGGGCGGAATGGAGATCGAAGAGGTCGCCGAGACCCACCCTGAGGCGATCGCCCGCCTGTACCCGGATCCGTGGCGAGGACCGCTGGCGTTCGAGGTGCGCGATCTCGTCTTCCGGGCCGGGCTCGGTCCGCTGCAGGCGCAGCTCACCCCGGTCGTCAGCAAGCTCTACGCCCTAGCCCGCAGTTTCGATGCCATCACGATCGAGATCAACCCGCTGGCGATGACCCGGGACGGTGGGCTGGTCGCCGCGGACGGCAAGCTCGAGATCGACGACAACGCCGTCTACCGGCACAAGGATCTTCACGGGGCCGAAGAATTTGACGAGGATCCGCTGGAGGCGGAGGCGAAGCGCCGCCGGCTCACCTACGTGCGACTCGATGGGTCGATCGGCGTGATCGGGAACGGCGCCGGCCTGGTGATGAACACGCTCGACCTGGTGCAGCGGGAAGGCGGCCGGGCCGCGAATTTCCTCGACATTGGCGGGGGCGCCAAGGCCGAGGTCGTCCACAGTGCCCTGGAGCTGCTGGCCTCGGACCCGCACGTCAAGGGAATCTTGATCAACATCTTCGGGGGGATCACCCGGGGCGATGAGGTGGCGCGCGGCATCATCGACGCAACCCGCGACCTCAACCTCACGCTTCCGCTGGTGGTGCGCATGACGGGCACTCGCGAGGAGGAAGGTCGGCAGATGCTGGCCGAGGCCGGCATCGCCCCGGAAGCGACGGCCACCGGGGCCGCGAGGAAGATCGTGGAGCTGGCGCGGGGATGAGCATCCTGATCTCCAGGCAGAGCCGGGTGCTGGTGCAGGGCCTGACCGGCCGCGAGGGCAGCTTCCACGCCGAGGCGATGAAGGCGTTCGGCACCAACGTGGTCGCGGGGGTCAGCCCGGGAAAGGGCGGCTCGTCGCACCTGGAGATTCCGGTCTATGACACGGTCCGTGAGGCGAAGGCGGAGACCGGGGCGGATGTCAGTGGCATCTTCGTGCCGGCGCCGTTTGCCGCCGATGCGATCATGGAGGCGGCCGCCGCCGGCATCGGCCTGATCGTCTGTATCACGGAAGGGATCCCGCTCTACGACATGGTGCGCGCCCGCGTGTTCGTTGAAGATGCCGGTGCCCGGTTGATCGGACCAAACTGCCCGGGGCTGGTCACCGCCGGCCAGGCGAAGGTCGGGATCATCCCGAACCACATCAATCGGGAGGGGTCGGTCGGGATCGTCTCGCGCAGCGGGACGCTAACCTACGAGGTCATCCAGGGCCTCAGCCAGGCAGGAGTCGGTCAGACGACCTCGGTCGGGATCGGCGGGGATCCGATTCTCGGACTCTCCTTTCTCGAGATCCTCCGGCTCTTCAAGGCGGACGACCAAACCCGGGCGGTCGTGATGATCGGCGAGATCGGGGGCAGTGACGAAGAGCTGGCGGCGGAGCAGGTGATCGGAACCGGTTTTGGCAAGCCGGTGATCGGCTTCATCAGCGGGCGGACGGCGCCGCCCGGGAAGCGGATGGGCCACGCCGGCGCCATCATCTCGGGCAATACCGGAACCGCCGCCTCGAAGGTCGAGGCCCTGAGCCGGGCGGGGGCCCAGGTCTGCGACACGATCGAGGACGTGGTCGCCGCGGCCTCGGCCGCCGTCGGACAGGCAACCACCACCAGCCGCCGCTAGCCTCGCCAGGGCGATGCCACGGCCCGGCACGCCACGGCGTCGACCCTGGCTTCGTCGGACCGGGATCGTCCTCCTGATTCTGGTCCTGGGCTTGACCGTCGACGCCTACCTCCCTGCCGGCCAGCTCTCGGCCTCCGTGCCGGCCCCGCACCGGGGTGCGGCGTCGCCGGCGTTGCCCTGGCTGCGGGTGGCCGGCGGGCAGATCCTCGACGACGCTGGTCGAACGGTCCTACTTCGCGGTTTCAATGCGGACACCCTTGTGTCTTATCCGAAGGATCCGCCGGCGCCCCTGGACGACCGGGATGGCGGGTTGATGCAGCGCGCGGGCTTCGACGTGGTTCGCCTGGGCATCGACTGGGCGCAGCTCGAGCCCAGCCGGGGCCGCATCAACGCCACGTACCTGGACCGGGTCGCGGCCACGGTCGCCATGCTGAACCAGCACGGCCTGTACGTGGTGCTGGATATGCACTTCCGCCTGGGATGGAGTCCGCGATTCGGGTACTCGGGGGCACCGGCCTGGGCGACCGTCGGCGTCCCGAACTGGAACCCGCTTCCCCAATTCTCCTGGAGCCCGGCGCTGTCGCCCGCCGCCGTCGCCTCGGACACCTACTTCTGGCTATCGGATGACTGGAAGCACGACTTCTACCAGGCGTGGCAGGCGGTCGCCTCGCGGTTTACGAACAACTCCGGCATCGCCGGCTATGACATCTTCAACGAGGCTCATCCGTTGCCGATTCCTCCCAGGATCTTCGAGAAGTCCTACCTCTGGCCGATGTTCCAGCATGCCATCGAGGCCATCGGCCAGGTCGACGCGAACCACCTGTTTTTCGTCGAAGGGATCCTCCTGCTCTCGCTGAACACCGACGTGGTCCGGCTGCGGGCGCCGGACGTCGTCTATGGCACGCACCTGTACGAGGGGTCGCTGGTCCCGCCGTTCTGGAACGGGGATCCGGCCTTTCTCAACTCGCGGTTCCAACAGCGCCTTCGAGAGGCCTCCGAGGTGCCGGCGCCCCTGTGGATTGGCGAGCTGGGCTACGACCTGACGCAGAAGGGGGCCCTGTCCTATGCGGATGCCGCCCTGGATGAGGCCGATACCCTCGGCATCGGCTGGGCCTGGTGGCAATGGCGCGAGAACCGCTACTGGGGCGTCGTCGATGCCGCGGGCCGAGTTGTCAACATGGAGGCGCTTCGTCACCTGGCCCGGCCCTACGTCATCGCGGCTCCGCCTGGCGTCCATCCCGGGCGGGGCGACGGGGTTCGTGGCCGGCTCGACCTTCAGATTGACGGCGCACACGCGGACCTGCCGGTGGTGGTCGGGTGGTCCGCCGTCACTCTGGCCGCCCCGCACCCAACCGGGACGTGCCTGAAGAGCTCAGCCTGGGACGCCAGCAGCGGACGGTTGACGCTTCAACTCGACACCGGGGTGAGATGCCAGGTCGTAATCGATGCTGGCTGACCGGAGCGCCCGCAGCCTGTAACCGGTCGCGGTATCGTTCAGCAGGGGCAGAGTCGTGCCCAACCGGGTCGACGGTTCGGTTATAGAGGAGGTTTCATGAAACGCCTGATTTCGGTGGGACTGCTTGTCCTTGCCACGTTCGCCCTTCCAGCGACGGCGAGTGCGGCTCCGGCGCGGACGAACTTGTTCATCGCCCACCTCGTCGGCATCCAGGAGACGCCCCCGAACGCCAGCCCAGCGCAGGGTGAGGTCATCATGCACCTCAATGCCGACGGCACGGTCGGTTACAAATTGATCGTCGCCAACATCCAAAACGTGTTCATGGCACACATCCATGTGGCGCCACGCGGTGTTCCTGGCCCAATCAAGCAGTGGCTGTACCCCGTGTCGGGACCGCCGCCGCAACTTCTTCCCGGTCGGACTGATGGCATCCTTGCGCAGGGAACCTTCACCCCGACGCCCGAATTGCTGGCGGCCATCGAGAACGGCGATGCGTACGTCAACGTCCACACGCTCCAGCATCCCGGCGGCGAGATCCGGGGACAACTGAGAGCCGCCCACTAAGTCCACTCGGCAGGCGGGGCTCCGCTTGGTGAGCCCTCCCTGCCGTCTACGTTACGGATCGACCCGGCGGGTCCAGAAGGCAAGCCGGCGATCGAACCGGCGCAGTTCGGCGCGAAGCGCGACCAGGTCCGTCGTGGCGATCTCCCGGCTGGCAGGCGTCTCGAAGGCCTCCGCGATCGCCGATTCGGCGGTTTCGATCATGCGCTGCTTGAAGGTCATGAGCTCACGGTAGACGGTGGCCCAGTGGCGGGCGTCATCGGGGTCAGCCGTATCTGGATCCTCGCCCTCGAGGAGGCGGTCCGGATCGACCTCCGCTTCGGCGGCCCTGGTATCTCGCGAATCCTGGCTGGTGATGGCTGAAGTCTAGGTCGCCCGGGGCTAGACGGGGAAGACGCCGTGCTTGCGATTGACCCTCGGCCGCTGGGAGGTCGCATACCGGGCGAACCGCGCTGCCAGCTCGGTCCGGAGGTCCTGCGGGGCCACCACGGCGTCGACGATGAGATCGGACGCCAGGCGGTAGAGATCGATGTCCTCCCGGTACTCCTCCTGCAACTTCTTCACATACGCGGCACGCTCGGCTTCGGGGACTTCCTGGATCTTGTTGTAAAAGACCGCGTTGACGGCCGCGCTTGGTCCCATGACGCCGATCATGGCGGTGGGCAGCGCCAGCGTGGCGTTCGTGTCAAAGGCGGGCCCTGACATCGCATAGAGGCCGGCGCCATACGCCTTCCGCACGATCACCGAGACCTTCGGGACCGTGGCCTCGGACACCGCGGCGATCATCTTTGCCCCGTGACGGATGATGCCCTGGCGTTCGACCTTGGTGCCGATCATGAACCCGGGCACGTCCGCGAGGAAGAGTAGGGGGATGTTGAAGGCATCGCAGAGCCAGATGAAGCGGGCCGCCTTGTCGGCCGAATCGACGAAGAGGATGCCGCCCTTGTGCAGCGGCTGGTTGGCGAGGATCCCGACCGCACGCCCGTCGATCCGGGCGAGCCCACAGATGATCTCCCGGGCGAAGAGCTTCTTGATCTCGAGGAAGCTCCCTTCGTCCGCGAGGCCGTCGATCAGGTGCTGCATGTTGAAGGCGCGTCCCTCTTCGGCGGGGACCAGGGTCTCCAGCGCGACCGGCGGGCGCGGCGCTGTCGAAGGGCTGGGCAGGGTGACCTCGAGGCTGTTCTGCGGGAAGTAGCGGAGGTAGCGCCGGCCGAACGCGATCGCCTCCTCGTCCGAGGTCACCAGGACGTCGCCACAGCCGCTCTGCTCGCAGTGCATCCGTGCGCCACCCATCTCCTCGAGGCTCACCTTTTCGCCGATCACCATTTCGGCCATTCGCGGTGAGCCCAGGTACATGCTGGCGTGCCCCTCCACCATGACGGTGATGTCGCAGAACGCCGGGATATAGGCCCCGCCCGCGGCGGAGGGGCCGAACAACAGGCAGACCTGGGGGACCACGCCGGAGAGCTGGACTTCCTGGTAGAAGATGCGACCGGCATGGCGGCGGCCGGGGAACATCTGCACCTGGTCGGTGATCCGCGCGCCGGCGGAGTCGACCAGGTAGAAGATCGGCACCCGCAACCGCTCCGCCGTCTCCTGGATCCGAATGATCTTCTCCACCGTCCGCGGTCCCCACGAGCCGGCTTTCACGGTCGGATCGTTAGCCATCACGCACACCGTGCGACCCTCGATCTGCCCGATGACGGTGACCACGCCGTCCGCCCCGTAGCCGGGCTCCTCGCTGTGGGCCAGCAGGCCATCCTCGACCTGGAAGTCAGGATCGAGCAGCAACTCGAGGCGCCGGCGGACCGGGAGCTTTCCCTCGCTGAGGAGCTTCTCGGCGTAGCGGGCCGAACCACCCGCGCGGGCCGCCTCCAACCGCGACCCGAGGTCAGTCGTCAGCGGCTTCGGCTCATCCGGTAGCGCCACGTCGAGCAGTATATGGCTGCCTCCAGGCGGTCGCCGGCGGGCTGCCTAGAATGATTTCGTGGAGGACGTCGTGCTGGTCGCGGCGGCCCGGACCCCATTTGGAAAGCTCGGGGGTGGGCTCGCGTCGCTGCCGGCGCCTGAGCTGGGGGCCATCGTCATCCGCGAGGTCCTGCGTCGCGCCGGCGTGGCGGGCGGCGAGGTCAGCCAGGTGATCATGGGCACCGTCATCAGCGCCGGCATGGGCCAGATCCCGGCGCGGCAGGCGGCGATCAAGGCCGGGCTTCCCACCAGCGTCCCCGCCCTCAGCGTCAACAAGGTCTGTGCGTCCTCGCTGAAAGCGGTCAACCTCGGCGCGCTCTTGATTCGGAACGGCGACGCCGAGATCGTCGTGGCCGGCGGTATGGAGAGCATGAGCCGGGCCCCCTATCTCCTGGACAAGGCGCGCTTCGGTTATCGCCTGGGGGACGCGACCCTGGTCGACAGCATGGTGCGCGACGGCCTGATCGACCCGGCCAATGGGTGTCACATGGCGGTCGAAGGCTCCAGTGTCGCCCGAGAGTTCGAGGTCTCCCGGGAACGCCAGGATCAGTACGCCTACAACAGCCAGCGCCGCTATGCCGACGCCCTGAAGGCCGGCCGCTTCAAGGACGAGCTCGTTCCCGTCACGGTTCCAAACGGGAAGACCAGTGCGGTGATCGACGGGGACGAGCAGCCGCGTCCTGATACCACGCTGGAAGGCCTCGCCAGGCTCAAGCCGGTCTTTCAGGAGGACGGCACGATCACGGCGGGGAACGCCCCTGGGGTGAACGATGGCGCCGCGGCGCTGCTCTTGATGAGTGCCGCCGAGGCGAAGCGTCGGGATCTCCCGGTGCTTGCCGAGTGGGTGGCCTACGGCGAGTCCGCCGCCGACACCCCGTACCTGGCCGTGGTCCCGGCGACGTCGATCCAGGCCGCGCTCAGGAAGCGCGGTCTACGGGTCAGCGACATCGACCTCTTCGAAATCAACGAGGCGTTTGCCGCGGTGGCCTGTACGGCCGTGGACCTGCTTGGCGTCGATGAGGATCGGGTGAACGTCGACGGCGGGGCGGTCGCGGTCGGGCACCCGATCGGTGCCTCCGGGGCGCGCATCCTCATGCATCTGGTCTACGAGCTCCGCCGCCGCGGCGCGACCTACGGCGCCGCCGGGATCTGCTCGGGCATGGCGCAGGGTGAAGCGACCGTCGTGCGTGCCGTCGCGCCATGAACCTGGCCCTGTCCAGCGAGCAAGAAGAGATCCGTCGGCTTGCCCGCGACTTCGCCGAACGCGAGGTCAGGCCTCGGGCCGCGGCGATCGATCAGGAGGTGACGTTTCCGCGCGACCTCGTCGAGAAGGCCGCCGCGCTCGGCCTCCTCGGCATCCTGGTGCCCGAGGCGTACGGCGGCGCAGGGCTCGACCACGTGTCATTCGCGATCTTCATCGAGGAGGTCGCGCGGTTCTCCGCGAGCACCGCGGTGATCGTCGATGTGCACACCTCGGTCGGCACCGAGCCGATCGTGCTCTTCGGGTCGGAGGACCAGAAGCGACGCTGGCTGCCTGAGCTGGCCGAGGGGAAGCAGCTGGCCGCCTTCGCCCTGACGGAGCCGGACGCCGGGTCCGATGCGGCGCACCTGCAGACGACTGCGACGCGTGGCGGTGCCGGCTACGTCCTCAACGGCAGCAAGATCTTCATCACGAACGCGGGTGAGGCGGGACGCTACATCGTCATGGCCACCACCCGCCCGGGTTCTGGCGCGGCCGGGGTGACGGCCTTCGTCGTGGGGGCTGAGAACCCCGGGATGAAGATTGGGCCGCCGTTCAAGAAGATGGGGCTGAACGGCTCGGCGATCGCCGAGGTCTTCTTTGAGGGGTGCGAGGTTCCCGAGGCGGACCGCCTGGGTGAGGAGGGGCAGGGCTTTCGGATCGCGATGCGCGCGTTGGACAGCGGGCGGATCGGCATCAGCGCCCAGGCGGTCGGGCTGGCCCAGGGCGCGCTCGACGACGCCGTCGCCTATGCGAAGGAGCGCAAGCAGTTCGGCAAGCCGATTGCCGCGCTGCAGACGATCCAGAACAAGCTCGCGGACATGTCGGTCAAGGTCCGGGCCGCGCGCTGGATGACGTGGAAGGCGGCCGCGCGGTGCGACGCCGGGCAGCCCTTCACGAAAGAGGCCTCGATGGCGAAGCTCTACGCGACCGACATGGCTATGGAGGTAACCCTTGACGCGCTCCAGGTGTTTGGCGGCTACGGGTACCTGGAGGAATATCCGATGGCACGGCGGGTCCGTGATGCGAAGGCCTGCCAGATCTATGAAGGCACCAACCAGATCCAGCGGATCGTGATCGCCCGCGAGGTTTTGGCCTGATGGAGTTTCGCCTGAACGAGGAGCAACAGCAGATTCGCCAGATGGTCCACGACCTGTGTCTGGAGCAGGTGGCGCCTCGGGCCGCCGAGATCGACGAATCGGGCGAGTTTCCGTGGGACGTCAAGGAGCTCTTTGCCAAGCACGACATCCTCGGCATCCCGTTCACCCCGGAATACGGAGGCGTGAGCGGCAGTGCGCTCACGCTGATCGTGGCGGTGGAAGAGATCGCCAGGTTCTGCGCGACCTCCTCGCTGATCCTGAGCGTCCAGTCGCTCGGCAGCCTGCCGATCTGGCTCGCCGGAACCGAAGCGCAGAAACGTCAGTACCTCCCGCCGCTTGCCAGCGGTCAGCAGATGGCGGCCTACGCGCTGACCGAGTCGGGGTCGGGATCCGATGCTGGGGGTATGCGGACTCGGGCCCTTCGGCGTGGCGATACCTACGTGATGAACGGCTCGAAGACGTTCATCACCGGGGGGAGCGTGGCGGACACGATCGTCGTCTTCGCCCGAACCGACCAGGACGGGGACACCCCGGCGCGGAACATCTCCGCCTTTATCGTCGAGAAATCGATGCCTGGCTTCCGCGTCGGCAAGCTGGAGAAGAAACTCGGCATTCGCGGGTCGCCGACGGCGCAGCTGTTTTTCGAGGACCTGGCGATCCCCGCCCAGAATCGACTCGGCAGTGAGGGCGACGGGTTCAAGCTGGCCATGCGGGTGCTGGACCACTCGCGACCGGGGATCGCCGCACAAGCGCTCGGGATCGCGCAGGGCGCCTTCGACCTCGCCCGGCGGTATGCCGGCGAACGCCACCAGTTTGGCAAGGCGATCGCGGAATTTCAGGGAATCCAGTTCATGCTGGCTGACATGGCAACCCAGATCGAGGCCGCCCGCTGCCTCACCTACGCGGCCGGCGACGCGATCGACCGGCATCTCCCGCAGATCAATGTCAGCTCGGCCATGGCCAAGGTGTTCGCCTCCGATTCGGCCATGCGGGTCACGACGGACGCGGTGCAGATCCTGGGCGGTTACGGCTACTTGCGTGACTTCCCGGCAGAACGGATGATGCGGGATGCGAAGATCACCCAGATCTATGAAGGCACCAACGAAATCCAGCGGCTCGTCATCGCACGCGGCTTACTAAAGGAGAACTAGATTCGTGAAGCAGCTCTACATTGCCGGCGCGGGGCTCATGGGGGCGGGGATCGCGCAAACGGCGATCACCTGCGGGTTCGATGTCCTCCTGCGAGACGTCGACGAGGTCGTCGTCAGCCGGGGCCTGGACAACATCACCAAGCGGCTGGAGCGGCAGGTCAACAATGGAAGGCTCGAGGCCGGGAAACGAGAGAGCTCCCTCGCCCGCCTGCATACCACGACATCGCTCGAGGCCGCGGGTCGGGCCGACTTCGTGATCGAGGCCATCACGGAGAATTTCGATGCCAAGCGGGACCTGTTCAAACGGCTTGACGGCATCTGTAAGGAGGAAGCCATCCTCGCCAGCAACACCTCGTCGATCCCGATCACGAGGATGGCGGCCGTGACTCGGCGCGCCGACCGCTTCATCGGGATGCACTTCTTTAACCCGGTCCCCGTCATGCCGCTGGTCGAGATCACCCGAGGACGTGACACCGCAGAAGCCACCCTGAGCGCCACCCTCGACCTCGCCAAAACGCTGGGGAAGACGCCGATCACGTCGCTGGACTATCCGGGCTTCATCGTCAACCGCATGCTGGTGCCATTCATCAACGAGGCGATCCGGGCCTTGATGGAAGGCATCGGTACGCGCGAAGACATCGACCAGGGCGCCAAACTCGGCCTGCACCATCCGATGGGCCCTCTCGAGCTGGCCGACTTTGTCGGCCTCGACACGCACCTCTATATCTGTGGCGTGCTCTACGACGGCCTCCATGATCCTCGGTTTGCGGCGCCGGCCCTGCTTCAGCAGCTGGTCGACGCCGGTCACTACGGGCGCAAGACCGGGCGGGGCTTCTATCGCTACAGCCCCGAGGGAGCCCGCCTCCCCGACTAAAACGGGCTCGACGGGGCTAGGGCCTGGCCCGTTGTGCCGCGGGAATGGCAGCGCGCGCCGATCGACGAGGCCCGACCAGAGCCAGTCCGAGGATTCCCAGCGCGGTCAGGAGGGCGGTCAGGGCGAGGGCGGCGGAAAGCACGGCAATGACGGCCCACCCCGGGCCGCTCTTTGAGGCGATGTCGCTGATCGGCGTCCCTCCTTTGGCCAGGTGAAGGGTGACGAAGGAGTAGCCGATGTTGAAGGTGGCCAGGATGATCACGATCGCGCCGGTCCGGCGCACCCGGGCGATCCAGAATGCGCCCACGAGCCAGGCCGTTGCGGTGACCGCCGCCGCGAACGTGGCATCTTCGGGGTTGGCGGTGCCGAAATCCGCGCGATACAGGCTGTCGGTGGTCGCGAGAATGACGACGATGGTTCCCACGACCGCGAGGATCAGGACCGGCAGCGTGTCGTAGCGGCGGCGATGACCGGTGGGATGGCTCCAGGAAACGATTGCGGCCATGAAACAGAGCGCGCAGGCCGGCAGCAGCCCCATCAGGACCGGTGCCGCCGGAAGCCCCTCCTTCTTGATGAACGCGCTCAACGCGGCCGGACCCGAGACGAAGTGGGCGGAGGCGATCACCCCGAACTCCACGAAGGCAATGATGCCGGCGACGACGGCGGCCAGCCCGGCCCTGCGCCAGGCCAGCCCCAGGCTGACGAGGAAGACCACCATGGCCACGCCGGCCACGATGACGTACACTAGGTCGACCTGGGCCGCGTGCAGCTCGTGGCCAAGGTTGTAGGCGCCGAGAATAAACACGACCAGGCCGCTGAGAACCAGCAGCAACCGAGCCGGGATAAGAAAGGGGCCGGCCGGCCGGCGAAGCATCGGAGCCGC
This sequence comes from Candidatus Dormiibacterota bacterium, assembly GCA_036732165.1. Classification (GTDB taxonomy): domain Bacteria; phylum Chloroflexota; class Dormibacteria; order CF-121; family CF-121; genus JALYYC01. Next base: position 76,866 of record DAINCX010000003.1, read on the forward strand.
GGGCATTGTCGACCATATTAAGGGCCGTGGTTGCGCGTGCCGACGCGCGATCCACGTGCGCACCTTCGTTACACTGACTGCTGCACTTGGGAAGCGAACCGCGTCGGCGACGTGCCTCGGCCGCCGCCAGGCAGTTGCCCGTCCCTCGGCTACTCGGCACCGGCATCCTGGTTGCGATCGCGATCGTCCTGCTGGGCGCCGTGCTCCTTACGCTCCGGCTGTGGTCCGTGCTGCACGCGATCTCGCCCAGGGCGCAGCCACAGGACCTGATCACGTTGGTGCACGCGCAGTCCGATGAACCGGGGTCCCTGGGCTGGAAGATCAAGCACGACCAGCGCCTCAACATCCTCCTCGTGGGCTTCGGAGGTCCCGGCCACGACGGCCCCTACCTCACGGACTCGATCATGCTGCTCTCCATCCGGCCCGGGTCACGCGAGGCCGTGATGATCTCGTTGCCCCGGGACCTCTGGGTCACGATCCCGGCGCTCCCGCGCAGCGGATACCTCTTCGGGAAGCTGAACAGCGCCTACGCGATCGGAACCGATCACGCCGGCTACCCGAACGTGCGCGCCGATTGGAAGACGGACACGGGCGGGGGCGACCTTGCCGCCGCGACCGTCTCCCAGATCACCGGCCAGCATGTCGACTACTGGGTGGGGGTCGATTTCAAGGCGTTTCGCGATGTCGTGAACGCGCTCGGTGGGGTTCGCGTCAACGTTCCCACCGCGCTCGATGATCCCTATTTCCCGCAAGGGGAGACGACGGGCATGATGCCTATCCACATCAATCCCGGGTGGCAACAGTTCGACGGGGAACGCGCTCTCGAGTACACGCGCTCCCGCGAAACCACCTCGGACTTCGACCGGTCCAAGCGCCAGCAGCTGGTCATGCTGGCGGTTCGGCAGCGGGCCATGTCCCTGAACGCGGTGCCGCGGGTGTTCAGCCTGCTGGGTGCGCTGCAGCGCAACGTGCGAACGAACCTCCGGCCCGCCGAGATGCGGCAGCTTGCCGACCTCGCCGGTCAGCTCAAGGACAAAGACATCCGCCATATCGGGGTCGATACGACCAACCTGTTGCGCAACACGGTCGGCGCGGGCGGCGAGTACATCCTGGTTCCGCTCGATCCGAGCTACGTGACGCTGCAGCAGTACCTGGCGGCGGCCCTCCCCGACCGGGCGGCGCTGGCCGAGCAGGTCCCGCTCACGGTGCAGGACGGAAGCGGGCGCTACTGGCTTCCGTACGGAACCGGGACTCCCGCCAGCATCGTGGCGGCGCTCTTCCACGATGCGGGATGGAACGCCACGGCACTCCCCCTGACCGGTCCCCGATTGGTCAGGACCGAGATCCGCGACGGCTCCGGGGGCAAGGGCGCCGCCACCATCGCCTGGTTGGAGGCGTACTTCCGCGTCCCCGTGGTCGTGGTCACGCCGCCACCGAGTGGTGCCGCGATCACGGTCGTCCTCGGATCGGACTTTACCCAGCGCGCCTTTCCCGCACCCGGCGCCCGCGCCGGCTGAGCCGCTACGATGGACTCACGATGAGTCTCGCCGGCGCCGTGCGGTCCGGCGACGTCCGGGCCTTGGCAAGGGCGATCAGCCTGGCCGAGGATCGCGACCCGCAGGCCACCGCCCTCGTGGCCGAGTTGCAACCCAGCACTGGCAACGCCCACCTGGTCGGCGTCACCGGTTCGCCGGGAACCGGGAAGAGCACGCTGGTCGACGGCCTGGTCAAGGTGATCCGGGATGCCGGTCAGACGGTGGGCGTCATCGCGGTCGATCCGAGCAGTCCATTCACGGGGGGCGCGGTGCTGGGCGACCGAATCCGGATGTCGCGTCATACCCTCGACAAGGGGGTCTTCATCCGGAGCATGGGTGCCCGCGGCCACCTCGGTGGCCTGGCGGCCGCGACCCGGGAGGCCATCCACCTGCTGGACGCCTTCGGACGAGAGGTGGTGATCGTCGAGACGGTTGGGGTCGGGCAGTCAGAGCTGGAAATCTCGACCATCTGTGACACCGTCGTGCTGGTCATGATGCCGGAGTCCGGGGATGCGGTGCAGAGCATCAAGGCGGGTATCCTCGAGATTGCGGACATCTTTGTCGTGAACAAGGCTGACCTGGCAGGGGCCGACAAAACCCGGCGCATGATCCAGGATGCGATGGCGCTCGGCCCGAAGCTCGCCTGGCAGCCACCGATCGTCCTCGCCTCGGCCGTCAAGGATGATGGAATCGAGGGCGTCTGGGCCGCGATCATGAAGCACCGGGCCTTCCTGCGGGACAGCGGCACGTTCGAAAGCCGCCGCCTTCAGCGGGTGAAGCAGGAGGTGATCGCCCTGGTCGCGGAGCAGGCGCGCGACGAGGCCCGCCGGACCCTCGAGGGCGACACCGAGGTTGGACGCCGCCTGCGCGACAATCGGAATGGGAAACTGAACCCGTATGCCCTGGCCGCCGAGGTCATGGCGCAGCGGAGCAGCAGGGAGGGTGCCGATGGCACTTCGGAGTAAGACGGCGCGCGAGGAGTGGGCGACCCGGTACCACAGCGGGAAGCGCTCCCGGGACGGGGCGGCCACGCTCTCGGGCGTGCCGATCGAACCCCTCTACACGCCGGACGACCTCGCCGGGTGGGACTATGACGAGAAACTGGGCTATCCGGGCGAATTCCCCTACACGCGCGGCGTCTACCCGTCGATGTACCGCGGGCAGCTCTGGACCATTCGCCAGTTTGCCGGGTACGGTACGGCGGAGGAAACCAACAAGCGCTACAAGTTCTTGCTCTCGCAGGGCCAGGCCGGCCTTTCCGTGGCGTTCGACATGCCCACCCTGATGGGCTACGACTCGGACGACCCGCTGAGCCGAGGCGAGGTCGGGCATTGCGGCGTGGCGATCGACTCCCTCGCGGACATGGAGACGCTCTTCGATGGGATCCGCCTGGACGGCATCACGACCTCGATGACGATCAACTCCCCGGCGGCCATCCTGTACGCGATGTATATCGCCGTCGGAGAGAAGGAGGGCGTGTCCCTCGGCCAGCTGGGCGGCACCTTGCAGAACGACATCCTGAAGGAGTACATCGCCCAGAAGGAGTACATCTTCCCGCCGGCGCCGTCGATGCGGCTCGTGGTGGACACGATCGTCTTTGCCGCGCAACAGATGCCTCGCTGGAACGCCGTCTCGATCTCCGGGTATCACATCCGCGAGGCCGGTTCGACGGCCGTGCAGGAACTCGCCTTTACCCTTGCCGACGGGATGGCCTACGTGGAGGCGACCATCCGGGCGGGCCTCGACGTCGACGACTTCGCCCCCCGGCTGTCCTTCTTCTTTGACTCCCACATCGACTTCTTTGAAGAGATCGCCAAGTTCCGCGCCGCCCGCCGCCTCTGGGCCCACCTGATGCGCGACAAGTACGGAGCCAAGGACCCGCGGTCGTGGATGCTGCGGTTCCACACCCAGACGGCCGGCGTGTCCCTCACCGGCCAGCAGGTCGAAAACAATGTCAGCCGAACCGCCTACGAGGCGATGGCCGCCGTCCTCGGGGGGACGAACTCGCTGCATACGAACTCGATGGACGAGGTGCTCGCGCTCCCCACCGAGCGGGCCGCCCAGATCGCCCTCCGGACCCAGCAGATCCTGGCGCACGAAACCGGCGTCGCCAACACGATCGACCCCCTGGCCGGTGCGTACTTTATCGAGAGCCTGACGGACGGGATGGAGCGCGGCGCCAAGCGGTACTTCGACCGGATCGACGAGCAGGGCGGCGTCCTCGCCTGCATCGACAATGGCTTCTTCCAGCGGGAGATCGCCGACGCCGCCTTCGACTTCGAGCGCAAGCTGGAGGCTAACGAGCGCATCGTGGTCGGTGTCAATGCCTACAAGGAGGGTGATGGGGGGAGCGTGCCCACCCTCAAGATTGGCGCCGAGACCGAGCGAGGCCAGGTGGCACGGCTCCAGGCAGTCCGCCAGCGTCGGGATAATATCAGCGTCCAGAACCGCCTCGACGACCTGAAGGCGCGAGCTCGCGGAACCGACAACCTGATGCCGCCGCTGCTCGCCTGCGTCAAGGCGTACGCCACCGAAGGCGAGATCATGGCCGCGCTGAAGGAGGTCTTCGGTGTCTATCGCGAGCCGATCCTGTTCTAGATGATCCGGATGCGCTTCTCGTTGCTCGGTCGAATCATCGCCGCGGTCCTCGCCATCGTCATCGTGGTCTTTTACATCGTGAGACGCTGACGATGGCGGTCAAGACCTGGCGCGTGCTGACCGCAAAAGTCGGGCTCGACGGCCACGACCGAGGCGTCAAAGTCGTCTCCCGGGCGCTCCGCGACGCGGGGGTCGAGGTGATCTATGCCGGGCTGCGACAGACACCCGAGATGGTGATCGAGGCCGCCATCCAGGAGGACGTGGACGCCATCGGCATCAGCCTGCACAGCGGCGCGCATATGACCCTGATCCCCCGGGTCCTCGAGTTGCTCAAGGAGCGAGAGGCGACGGACATCGTCGTTTTTGGCGGGGGCATCATCCCGGAGGATGACGCAGCGGAACTGAAGAAGATGGGCGTGGCGGAAATCTTCGGACCGGGAACCCCCCTCCAGGCGATCGTCGACTTCGTGAACCGGGGGTTCAAAGCCGCGGCGTGACGGGTGTCGCGGCCCGCAAGCTGGGCCGGTTCTCGCTCCATTGCCTGAGTGACGGCCACTGGCGGATGGACGGGGGCTCGGTCTTCGGGGTCGTGCCCAAAGTGATGTGGGAGAAACTCAAGGTCCCGGATTCGCGCAACCGCATCATCATGGCCACCAACTGTTTGCTGGTACGCACCCCGGAGGCGAATATCCTGGTCGAGGCGGGAATCGGCCCGAAGCTCTCGGACAAGGAGCGCGACATTTATGCCTACGAGCGCGAGCCTGGCATCCCGGACGCGCTGGCCGAGGCGGGCCTGCAACCCGCGGACATCGACCTGGTTATCCTGAGCCACCTGCATTTCGACCATGTGGGATCGCTGGTGACACCGGGCCGAGACGGGGAACTCATGCCGCTCTTCCCGCGGGCCAGGCACGTGGTGCAGGCGCGCGAGCTCGAGGCCTGGCGACGACCCGATCCACGAAGCCGGCCTTCGTACAAGCCTGAGAACCTGGCTCTCCTGGAGGACGAGGGTCGGCTCCTGGTGGTCGACGGGGATGCCGACGTCGCGCCGGGGATCCGGGTTCGGGTTACTGGCGGGCATACGGCGGGGCACCAGGCCGTGTACGTGCGTGACCAGGATGAGACGGTGGTGTTCACGGGCGACTTCCTGTTCATGCGGGCCTTCCTCAAGACGAACTGGGTGAGTGGGCTGGACCTCTTTCCGCTCGAGGCGATGGAGCGGAAGGTGGCGCTCCTCGAGGAAGCGGCACGCGAGCGGCAGCTGATCTGGTTCTACCACGAGGCCGAGCACATGCTCGGGTACTGGACCGGCGAGGGGTTCGAGCCGGTCAGCTGACGATCAGCACGACGTCGCCGCCACAGATATCGCACTCGCCGCGAACGACGTAGTTGCCCGTGGGCAGGTCCATCGCCGCCGGGTTGAGGATCCCAACCGGCTGACGGCAGATGCGGCAGTGCGCTTTCATCGGCGCGACCGGAACGGCCGGCGGCTCAAAGGTCCAGGTATGTGGCGCGACCTGGTGCATGGTGGGGTGGGCAATGGCCATTTCGAATGCTCCTACCACTTCTAACGCCAGGCGAGGCTGCCCGATATGGGCCGTTCGGGCCACGCGCCTACGATCGATCGCGTAGGAGAGGCCGGGCGTTTAGTAGACGATGACCGGCGTGCCGACCGGGGTCCAGTTCCAGAGCCAGACTTCGGCGTTGTAGGGGACATTCACGCAGCCGTGGGTCCCAACGTTCTCGCCGTACGGATCGTAGTGCGGATACTCGGTGCCCGGCCCGTAGACCGCCCGCCACGACGCATCGTGGATCCCGTCGCCACCGTTGAACCACATCACCATCTTGACCTTGCTATCGGGGTACCAGTAGGGCGAGCCCTTGGGCCAGGGTGAATGCATCGTCCAGGGGGAATTCTTCATATAGACCTTGAACGTCCCGGGGTCGGTCTCCAGGCCGGGGCGGCCGGTGGTCGCCAGGGTCGAGAAGACCACCTTGCCGTGGTCGTATGCGCGCACCACCTGATCTTTCAGGGAGATCGTGAGAGCTTTGGCCGGGAGGTTGGTGCTGATGGCCTGCTGCAGCACCTTGTCCGACACCAGGAGGCCACCGGCGACCTGCTCGAGATCCGTCACGGCGGTCGCCGAAGCGATCTGGCCGGCCAGCTTCTGCACGTGGGAGTCGATCGTGGAGACGTCCATGGAGAAGATCTTCGACGTGGCGAGGTCAGCCTGGACCGCGGCCAGGGCGGCGGTGGCGCTGCTTCGGGCAATCCCCGCGTCCCCGTGGTCCTGCGCGGCAACCTGCGCCGCGTATTGCCCGATCAGGGCATTGGTCGTTTCCTGCTGGGCAATCTCCAGGGAGAGCTTGGTGAGCGGGGCTTTGAGCTCCTCGGCGACGCCGCGATAGGCGCGCACCGTGGTGGCGATATCGAGCTCCCCCTGGGCTTTCGAGGGCAGACCCTGGAACTCGGTCAGCAGCTGGTCATCGACCCCATCCCGCTTTGCGGTCAGGAGGTCGGCGGAGATCTTGGCCATCGACGTCTCCGCGGCCGCCTTGGACTGGGTCAGCAGCAGTTGCTCGCGGTTCTGCAGCTGGCCCCTGATCTGGGCTTCCTGGCTGGCGGCATTGGCGAAGAAGTCGATCCGGTTTTCATTGAAGGGCGCGCTCGCGGCGGGCGGCGTCTCGCCGGCCGTCGTCATCGCCTGGCGCTGGAGGTCGGCCACTTCCGACGAGTCGAGCCCGAGCGCCTGGGCGTGCGCCTGCTCGACCAGGACCTGCTGCCGGGCGGAGACAAAGCCCTGCTCCGCGCTGGCCTCCCGAACCTGCTGCAGAATGATGAACGCCCCCACCGCGGCGAAGGTGGCGATCACGATCCCGATCCGGATGGCGTTGTGGCGCACTACTCTCAGAGAAGATGTCAGCATTGATGTAACCGGTATTCTAGAGTCATCCTGCACTGGGAGTAACGGCCGAACGGCCGGAAAGTTCCGGTGAAGGCCCGTTGAGCCTGGGAGAAGGGCTGTGATATCATGAGCGGCGCCCAATTCGGGTTCCGGGAGAAATTTTGGCTATAAACACGCCCGTCAGCCTCAAGCTCGAGCCCCGCACCGAGATCGGTGATCACCTGCGTGCCTTGCGCCGGCAGGGCCGGCTTCCGGGAGTGGTCTATGGGCACAACGTCGACTCGGTGACCGTCGCCGTCGACGGCCGCGAATTCCTCAAGGCGTTTCAGAAGGTGGGCCGCAACCAGCTGGTCGATCTGCAGATCGGCGAGGAGCCGGTCCGCAAGGCGCTGATCCGCGAAGTCCAGCGCAACCCGCGCGACGGCGGCCTGCTGCACGTGGACTTCTACCAGGTCAACCTCAAGGAGAAGATCGAGTCCGACGTGCCGCTCGAGTTCGAGGGCGAGGTCGAACTGGTCGTGAAGGGCGAAGCGGATCTCCAGCACGGCCTGCATGCCATCAAAGTGGAATGCCTCCCGACCGACCTTCCCCCCGTCATCGTGGTCGATATCTCCGGCCTCAAGGAGATCGATGACGAGATCCGGGTGAAGGACCTGAAGCTTCCGGCCGGCGTCGAGGTCCTCGACGAGCCGGAGGACCTGATCGTCAAGGTCGCGGCCCACCGCGAGGAGGCCGAGGAAGAAGCCCCGGCTCCCGCGGCAGCCGAAGTGCCGGTGGTTGGCGAGGGCGAGGCCGGCGCCGAACCGGCTGCCGAAGGCGCCGAAACCGAGAGCTAGTTCGACAGGCGCCCGTACAATGGGCGCCATGCCTTCTGCCCCAGCGAGTGCCTGGGACACCTTCCTGAGCTATCTCCCGACCTCGCACGATCTGTTCAAGGTGGCGACGGCGCTGCTCATCCTGGTCCTCTTCTGGCTGCTCGCGAGCCTTGTCAGGCGGCTTGCCAACAAGGAGTTGCGAAGAGCCAAGGCCGACCCGCAGGTTGCCCTGCTCGTTAGCCGAATCGCCTTTCTCGCGGCCGTGATCGTTGGCATCATCGCCGCCTTTACTGTGCTGTTTGGCAGTCCGGCGCTCGTATTTGGTGGCTTCGGCTTCCTCGCGCTCGCCTTCAGCCTGGCCTTCCAGGACATTCTCAAGAATTTCATCGCGGGAATCTTTTTGTTGCTCGAGCGTCCCTTCCGGATCGGCGACGAGATCACCGTCGATACCCATACGGGTGCCGTCGAGAACATCGAGATGCGGACGACGACGCTGCGGACCAGCGACGGCGAGCAGGTGCTGATCCCAAACTCGCTCCTGTACACGGGAACGATCACGAATCGGACGCGCTACCCCACCCGCCTCTTCACACTGACGGCAAAGGTCCCTGCGGATCTTCCATTCGAGGGCGTTGTCGACCGGGTGCGAGAGCAGCTCAAGAACAACCCGGACATCGCCAAAGATCCGCCGCCGCATGTCGGCGTGCAGCCGAACATCGACGGCGGCATGACCCTCGAGGTCCGCTACTGGCTCGACTACCGCAAGCACGATCCCCTGGGTGTCCAGGCGGCGATTGGCCAGCAGCTGTACGAGGCCATCCGGCCCGGCAAGCCGGCCGCCCCGAGGGGCTGAAGGCCGGCCTCGGCGGCCGCGTTACCGCCTCCTATAGTCAGCGAATGGCCCAGGAAACGCTCTTCCCGGCATCCCCACCGGAGCCCGCCGGCAAGGACCAGCCGCTGGCGGCGCGGATGCGCCCCGCGTCGCTCGACGAGTTCGTCGGGCAGAAGCACCTGGTGGGCCAGGACCACGAGCTGCGGCGCGCGATCGAGGAGGACCGGGTCGGCTCGATGATCCTCTGGGGACCACCTGGCAGCGGCAAGACCACCCTGGCACGCCTGATCGCCCGGGTGACGTCCTCGCACTTCGTGCCTTTGAGCGCGGTCAGCGCCGGGGTCGCCGACCTCCGCCGCCATACCGAGGAGGCGAGACTGCGACGGGCCCAGGGTGGCAAGCGGACCATCCTCTTCATCGATGAGATCCACCGCTTCAACAAGGGTCAGCAGGATGCCGTCCTGCCCTTTGTCGAAGAGGGCGTCATCACCCTGATCGGGGCGACCACCGAGAATCCGTCCTTCGAGGTCAACGCCGCGCTACTTTCCCGGACCAGAGTCTTTGTGCTCAAGGCGCTGGAGGACGCCGACATCGGGCAAATTCTCGACCGGGCCCTCAAGGAGCCGCGACGCGGCCTGGGCGAGAGCGAGGTCGACCTGGAGCCCGACGCGCGCATTGCCCTGATCCGGGTCGCGAACGGCGATGCCCGGGTGGCGCTGAACGGTCTCGAGGCCGCCGCCGCGCTCGCCCGACCGGTCAAGGGCCGGCGGCGCCTCACCGAAGCGCTCGTGGAGGAGGCGGTGCAGCGAAAGAACCTGCTCTACGACCGAGCCGGTGAGGAGCACTACAACATCATTTCGGCGCTGCACAAGAGCCTGCGCGACAGCGACCCGGACGCGGCGCTCTACTGGCTGGCCCGGATGCTCGAGGCCGGTGAGGATCCCCTCTACGTCGTTCGGCGGTTGATCAGGTTTGCCTCCGAGGACATCGGAATGGCCGACCCCCAGGCCTTGAGCCAGGCGGTCGCGGCTCAGCAAGCGGCCCATTTCATCGGCATGCCCGAGGCGAACCTTGCCCTGGCGCAGGCCGTCGTCTACCTGGCGACCGCTCCCAAGAGCAACGCCCTGTATGCCGCCTACTCGGAGGTCCAGGAGGATGTGTCGCGGACCCGCGCCGACCCGGTGCCGTTACACCTCCGCAATGCCTCGACCCCGTTGATGCGGAAGATCGGCTATGGCAAGGGCTACCGGTACGCACACGATTACGACGAGGCCCAGGTCGAGCAGCAACACCTTCCCGACGCGATCAAGGACCGGACGTACTACCATCCCTCGGAACGCGGCTACGAGAAGACGGTGAAAGAGCGGCTGGATGCCTTTGCGGCGGCGCGGCGAAAGAGCGAAAAGAAGAGCTAGCTCTCGATCTGCGGCCGCAGCGCCGCATAACCGTTGGCCATCACCTGCTCGTGATTCCGAGCCAGCGCGCGCTTTGCCAGCGGTGCCACGAGGTTGAGGACGGGGTTCGTGGTGGCGACATCCCAGGCGTAGACGGCCTTCGAGGTGCCGGGTTCCGCCTCGCTGAAGGCCCAGCGTCCCGTGCCCACCAGGTCCCCGGTCGAGGCCAAGAGGATGTGGCGATACTGCTCGGCCTCACGGACCTCGAGGGTGTATGTGAGGCTGTAGGGCAACGAGCCTCGCACCGCGCACTCGATGATGGAGCCGACGGACTTCCCGTCGCCATGGATGATCCGCACGCCGCGGAAGTTCTTCCACGAGCCTGGATAGCGCTCGATGTCGACGACCACCGTCCAGACTTTTTCGAGCGGCGCCCGGAAGCGCCAGTCCGTCACGAAGTGGTACTCCTCCGACACAGCGAGTATTTTATTGGGCGGTCGACAACCTCATAGCCTCGGGACGGTAGCCCCGCCTTCGGGCGGAGCTACCCCGTCGCGGTTAGGACCCTGTGCTGTAGCCGTGATCCGTCAGCCATTTCTTCGCAATGACATCCGGATCTTGCTTGTCGACATCCGAGCTCTTGTTCAGCTTGATCAGGTCGTCGGTCGTCAGCTTGCTGTCGATCTCATTCAGCAGCGAGGTGACCTCATCATTGGCCAGGCTGGCCTTGATCAGGGGAACCACGTTGTCCGCGTTCTGCAGGTGCATGTCGTCCTGCAATTGGACGTACTTTCCGGTCGAATAGGCGCTATCGCTGGAGAAGATCAGGCCCAGATCGATATCGCCCTTGTCCAGCGCCGCCTTGGTCAGCGGGCCACCGGCGTCGAGTGCCTTGAACCCCTTGAAGTGCAGCCCGTACTTGCTGGTCAATCCAGCTTCACAGAAGGGCCGGGTGGGACACTCGGCCGGCCCACCGAGGGTCATCTGGGACGCCACGGAGCTCAGGTCGGAAAGCTTGGTCTTGCTTCCGTACTTGCCGGACTTGAGGACCGCAAACGCATTCTGATCCACCGCCGGAGAGGCCGTGAGCGCCTTCAAACCTTTTGACGTGAGGTACGTGTTGAGCTTCGTCACCGTGGCGGCCGCATCGGGGGTGGCCTCACCTTTGCCCTTGTTCTGGAACTCAAGTTCGGTCGCGGCGTAGTCGGGGAAGAGATTGATATCGCCTCGCTCCAGCGCCGGCTCGACCACTTCGCGACTTCCGAGGTTCAACTTGTAGCTGACGCTATAGCCTTTTCCCTTGAGCGCCTGACCGTAGATTTGCGCGAGGATCGCGCTCTCCGGAAAGTTGAGCGCGCCGACCGTGACGCTGGCTTTCGGGCTCGAACTCGAACTTGATGGTCCACCTGTTGACCCGCAGGATGTGATCACGAGTGCCAGGGCGACCATACTCGCCCCGAGCACAAAAACTTTCTTCAACCGCATTCCTTTCCACCTCCCAAAATACTCAGGCTGCCGATAGTTCCGCTGCTGGCGCTGTCCTAACCTCCTCCTGCCTGGATTGCCGCGTGCGCAGTCCACGTGGGACGGCGAGTCTCTGCAAGCCGGTAAACGTGAACTCCACGCCAACCGAGAGGATGGCGACGATCAAGGCCCCAGCGATGATCTGGACATCGTCGCGCTGGCTGAATCCATCGATGATGAACCGTCCCAGCCCACCCCAGCCCACCAGCGCCGCCAGGGTCGCCGTGGCGACGACGTTGACCGCTGAGGTCCGGACCCCGGCCATGATGAAGGGGAGCGCGATGGGCAGCTCCACGCGAAGGAGGACGGCCCGCTCGCGCATGCCCATCCCCCTGGCCGCTTCGCGAACATCAGCATCAACCTCGCCCATGCCGATGTAGCTGTTCGTCACCATCGGCGGGATGGCCAGTGCCACCAGTGCGATGAAGGCCGGCAACGCACCGATTCCCACGAGTTCCACAGCGAGGACGAGGAGGGCGAAGGATGGAATCGCGCGCCCGATGTTGGAGATATTGATGGCGAGAATGCCGCCCTTTCCGATGTGGCCGAGCCAGATGCCGATCGGCAGGGCGATCAGGGCTGCAACCAAGATCGACGCGCCGGACATCAGGAGGTGCTCCGTCAAGCGGTTCGGGATGCCGGAGTCGCCCGACCAGTGGTTGCCGTCGAGAAACCAGCGTACGACCTGCCCCAGCAAGCTCATGCTGCCGATCTCCGCCTCGACCAGGGGGTGATCAGTTGCTGAATGCCGGCCAGGCTCAAATCAGCGACGATCGCAAGGGCGACAGAAAGCACCGTGCCCACGACCAGCGGCGTTTTGAAATCGCGGATCAGGCCGTCGTTGATGAGGCTGCCCAGGCCGCCCTCGCCGATCAGCGCGGTGATCGTGACCAGGCCGATGGTGGTGACCGTGGCGATGCGCAGGCCCGCCATAATGGCGGGTATCGCCAGCGGGATATCCACCTGAAAAAGCTGGGCGAGCGGCCGGTATCCCATGCCGCGGGCGGCTTCACGGACATCATCCGGCACGGCATCCAGTCCGACGACAATGTTGCGGATCAGGATCAGCAACGTGTAACTCACCAAGCCGATCTCGGACGTGAGCACGCTGAGCCCGGTGAACGGCACGAGGATTGCAAATAGGGCGAGCGACGGGATCGTGTACAGGATTCCGGTGACGGAGAGGATCGGCCCGCGGAAGATCCGCCGGCGCCAGGCGAGGAGTCCGAGGGGAACCGCGATCAGGAATCCAATCCCCACAGCAACAACCGTCAACTCGATGTGCTGGGCGAGTGCGGCGCCGATGACCCCGAGATGGTCGCCGATCCAGTACCACCGGATCCACGGGTCGTCGGCGGCCCCCATGACCCCGGTGGAGAGCATGCGCCGATGCTAGCAGCCGACTCGCTCGCCCGCAATTTAGAGTAGAGGTTTCTAATGATTCGACTGGATGGCGTCACGAAAAGCTACCCGGGCGGTCAGGTCGCCGTCCGGGAACTGTCGCTCGAGTTCCCCACCGGCCAGTTGACCATGCTGGTCGGTCCATCCGGGTGCGGGAAGACCACCACGCTCAAGATGGTCAACCGGCTGATTGAACCAACTGCGGGCCGGATCTTCCTCGACGACCAGGACGTTACGCACATCGACCCGGTGGACCTACGGCTGCGGATGGGATATGTGATTCAGAATGTGGGCCTGTTCCCGCACCTCACCATCGCGGACAACGTCGGGACGGTCCCCCGTCTCCTCGGATGGGACAAAAAGAAGATCCGAGCACGCGTCGACGAACTGCTCGAGTTGGTGGGGCTCGATCCTCGACAGTATCGGAGCCGCTATCCGCACCAGCTCTCGGGCGGCCAGCGCCAACGAGTTGGAGTGGCCCGCGCGCTCGGTATCGATCCTCCGGTGCTGCTGATGGATGAGCCGTTTGGGGCGATCGACCGCATCGCTCGAGAGCGACTGCAGAACGAGTTCCTGCGAATCCAGCGCGAAGTGCGCAAGACCGTCGTCTTCGTGACGCACGACATCGATGAGGCGATCAAGCTTGGCGACCGGATCGCGATCATGAACCAGGGACGGCTCGAGCAGTACGAGAGCCCCGCGGCGATCCTGGCCAAACCGGCCTCGGACCTCGTGATCGATCTCCTTGGACCGGATCGCGGGCTGAAGCGGCTTTCGGTGACGCCCATTGATCGCGACGCGCTCGAACACCCCCCCACCGTTCATGCGGACGACCTGGTGGAGGAAGCGCGACGCGTCCTGGCTACGGCCTCTCGCGCCGTCGTGCTCGACCAGGATGGCCGGTTCCTGGGTGAGCTCGACCGGGAAACCGTCGGCTCAGGAGACGGGCGCGTCCGTGAGCGCATCCGGCCCGTGGACGCGACCATCCCGGCGGACCGCACCCTGTACGACGCCTTCTCCCAGATGCTGATTCATCAGGCCGCCTGGGTCGCCGTCATCGAGGATGAGCATTTCGTGGGCGTGCTCACGCCCGCCTCCTTCCTCAACGCGATCCGCAAAGTGCCCGCGGAGGTCGACGGGACTCGGTCGTGATCTGGAATCGCGGAACGTTCTTCTCGTTGCTGGTGACCGCGTTTGTCGGCTCGATCTTCCTGCTGATGGTGTTCGAGACATGGGCGTTGTTCACCGGAAACAAGCCGATCACGGAGTATTTCCGCGGCTTCGTGCATGACTTCCCAGGCTGGGCCTTTGCCATCGCGATCGTGGTCGGGATCGTGCTCGGGCACTTCTTGTGGGGCGCTGGCCGGGGCTTATTGGCGCCCCAGCCGCGCCGCTTGGGTGAGCCAAAGGGCCAGCATGCTGCAAGTTAGTCCCGGCGCGATCCTCTCGCTGATCGTCACGATCTTCGTCGGCGTCATGTTTTTCATGATGGTGAGTGAAACCCTCGCCCTGGCTCGAGGGCGGGACCCGGTCACGAACCTGGTCCGTTCCCTGGTCCGCGCCTACCCCCGCATCGGCTACGTGGTGGCGGTGGTCATCGGTATGCTGCTCGGCCATCTGTTCTGGCCCTAGCCGTCAGCCTGGCGAGTTTCGGTACGAGTTAGTCCGACTAAGGCGGTCTTCCGGCTGGCTAGACTCCGGGGGTGCCTCCGGCGGTCCTTCCCCTGGTCCTGCTGGCGGCGGTCTGCCACGCGGGCTGGAATGCCCTGCTGAAGGAGTCAGGCAACCCGTTGGTGCTGTCCGCGCGGGCCGTCGCCTGGGGGACCGTCCTCTCGTTCCCATTGGTGGGCATCGCCTGGGTCCTGCACGGTCGACCAGGGCTCCCACCTGCCGCCTGGGCGCTGGCGGGGATCTCCGCCTTGATGGAGCTGGTCTATTTCATCTTTCTCTCGACGGCGTACCGGCGCGGGGAGCTCTCGGTGGTCTATCCGATTGCCCGTGGGACGGCGCCCTTGCTGGCGGTCGTCGTGGGACTCGTGCTGCTGGGTGAACGGCTGCACCCGGTCGCCCTCATCGGTGTCGGCTTGCTGCTGGCGGGCATCTGGGCAGTCAGGCGTCCGTCGGCCGCGTCCGGTGTGCTGCTTCCGGCGCTCGCCACCGGGGTGATGATCGCAGCCTATACGTCGCTGGATCGGGTCGGGGTGCGGCTCGCGCCCCCCTGGCTCTATGGCTGGGTGCTGTGGCTCTTTGCCGCCGTCTTCCTCAGTGGGTACACGACGCTGCGGGGAAGGGCGATCGAGGGTAGCCCGCCGCGCCTGCCCACCGCGATCGTCGTCGGAGGGCTCATGACGGCGGCGTACTTCATGGTGCTCCTGGCCCTGAGCATTGCGCCGCTCGCGGTCATCGCACCGGTGCGCGAATCCGCGATCGTCCTGGTGACGGCCTGGGGAATCTGGCGCCTGCGTGAGCGGGAAGGCCTCTGGCTCCGTTTTGGGGGTGCGGTCGCCATCGTCCTTGGAATCGGACTCCTGGCCTTCGCCTGAGAGTCGGGGCGAGAAGATTTGAACTTCCGACCTCTCGGTCCCGAACCGAGCACTCTAACCTGGCTGAGCTACGCCCCGATCAGCAATTGCCAATGATACCCTCTCCTGTAGTTCGCGCCCGTGCCCTCGTAGCTCAGGGGACCAGAGCGCTTCCGTCCTAAGGAAGGCGTCGCAGGTTCGAGTCCTGCCGAGGGCATTCCAGCCTGATCTACCATTCCGGCATGGCGACCCTCGAGCTCAATCCCGCCCTCCTTCCGCTCGCGTTCTTGCTCGGACCCTGGCGCGGCGAGGGCATAGGCGAATACCCGACCATCAAGCCCTTCCACTATCGCGAAGACGTCACCTTCGAGCACACTGGCAAGCCATTCCTCGTCTACAACCAGCGCACGCATGCCGTCGAGGACGGCCGTCCCCTTCACGCCGAGACCGGCTACATCCGGGCCGCCGGCGATGGCCAGGTTGAGATGGTCGTGGCCCAGGCGATCGGTTTTGCCGAGATCAGCCTGGGGCGGGTCACCGGCACCCGACTCGAGCTCCAGAGTGCGCACCTGACCCGGACCCCGAGCGCGAAACATGTGACCGCGATCGCGCGTCGGATCTGGTTGGAGGGCGACGCCCTCCGCTACGAACTCGCCATGGCGATGTCGGGCGGCGAGCTCGCCGGCCACCTCGCCGCGACCCTCCATCGCGCCGGCCGGCGACCTACCGCACCCGCTCCTGGGCCCGGCGCACCATCCGGGTGACGACTGATCGCGGCGACAGCCTGACGGCCAGCGGCAGCAGCTTGTTGCCAAGCCCGGGGATCACGACCGTCTTCCGCGCCATCATGCCGCGATAGCCGGCCCGTGCCACCGTGCGGGCATCGGCCATGCCGCCCTGCACCAGCCGCGAATCCTCCATGCCGCCGCGTGCCTGGAATCCTGTGCGCGTGATCCCCGGGCACAGTGCGGTCACACTCACGCCCGTTCCGCGCACCTCATTCGCCAGTGCCTCGGAGAACGAGAGGACGTAGGCCTTGCTCGCGTAGTACACGGCCATCAACGGCCCGGGCTCGAAGGCTGCGGTCGATGCCACATTCAAAATCCGTCCATCGCGTCGCTCGATCATCCCGGGCAGGAAGAGCTTGGTCAGGTGCGTAAGCGCCACTACGTTGACCTGCAACTCCTCGAGCTCGCTCCGGGCGTCGAGCTGCCAGAACAGCCCGTAGGTTGGAAAGCCCGCATTGTTGACGAGCACATCGACGCGCACCGAGGCCGCCTGCAGCGCCGCCCAGATCTCGGCCGGCGAGTCCGCCAGGGCCAGATCCTTCGTGAGGACATGCACGGTGACCCCGTGCTCGCGTCGCAGCCGGTCCGCCAGGGCATTGAGCTTGTCCTCGCTGCGGGCTGTGACGACGCAGTCGAAGCCATCGTGCGCGAACAGCAGGGCCAGCTCGTAGCCGATGCCGCCGGAGGCCCCCGTGATCAGAACCGTTTTAGCCATGCCCCTGCTACACCTTCTCCCCGGCGCGGATCGGCACCGGCAACCAATTCTCCCGCGGCGCCAGTGGACATGCCCACCGGGCGTCGTAGGCGCAGGAGGGGTTGTAGGCGTAGTTGAAGTCGATCGTCATCGCGGGCGCCCCCGCCGCCAGTTCCAGCGCCAACCCATCCGTGTTCTTGATGGTGTCGAAGAGGTACCGGCCGCCGCCGTAGGTCTCGTGCCCCGAGGTTGAGTCGCGGAAGGGGAGGAAGAGTCCCCCACCGTACCCCACCAGGCTGAACACGGTCAGCCGGCAGGCAGTCCCCTCAAGGTCGAAGGCGACCGCGCCCGCGCGCCGGTATCGAACCACGCCGTCCTCACCGCCGGTATCGATCTCGACCAACTCGCCGCCGGCAATCGGTTCGAGCACGCAGGCGAACCGATATCGCCGGTCCGGCTCGAAGTAGGCCAGTCCGGCAAAGCTGGCCCGCTCAGTGAGAGGGATCGGCGACTGGGGATGGGTGCGAAACAGGTCATCACGCCCTCCCCGGAAATCGGCCAGCGCCCTCTCACCGGTCAGTCGATAGAGGTCGCCCACGCGTCGGCGCCAGCCGACCAGGTCGATGAGGGCCTGGGGGTTGACGGGGGTCAGGCCGGCCGCTCGGCCGCCTGCACCAGCGGCTCGCGGGTTTCGGCGGCCGCCGCCGCCGAGTCGCCCGAAGGACCTTGACCATCGGTGCCCGCGCCGTTGCTCCCGCCGTTGAGCGAGCCGCGCCGGCGTCCTCGTCTCCGCCGGAACTTTCTCGCGGGAGCCGGCACGCTCTCTGGGGAGGCTCCATCGGATCCCTCGGCCGGAACCGCGACCGCCGTTGTGGTCCCTGGCGCCCCCGGCGCTACCGCCGGTCGGGGTCCGAAACCCCGGCGGCGCCGGCGCGAGGGTCGTCCGACCGGGGCCCCCGGCCGTGGTCGCCGCCCATTGACGCGGCGCCCGCCGACGGCGGCATCCATGGCGTGCAGCGCGCCGATGCCGGCCACACGGCCTTCACGTTCGACATGCTCCAGCAACGGCCGGTAGAGGTCGTGCCCCTCGCGGCCGGTCATCGTCTCGATGTCGCCCACCACGACTAGCAGCTGCTTGGCGCGTGAGATCGCCACATTGAGGCGTTGAGCCTTCTTCAGGAAGCCGATCCGCTCCGCCTCGTTGCTACGCACCAGGCTGAGGATGACCACGTCGGCCTCTTCGCCTTCAAAGGCATCGACGGTATCCACGGCCAGCCCGGGCAGGGCCACCATCCGCAGCTCGCGCCGCAGCTGGGTGACCTGGTCCTGGTACATGGCAATGACCGCGACCCGCAGCTGCTCGAGCCCGAGCCGCTGCAGGTGGCGCACCACCCGACCGACGGCCTCGATCTCGGCGCGGTTCGAGATGCTTCCCGACCCGCCCTTCTTTTCGCGGCCGCGGATCGTCAACCAGGTGAGGTTGCGGTTGAAGGGCCAGGGCAGTGGCGAGCGCAGGGCCGCCATCTCCGGCGAGTTCCGAAGCCGCCCATCGTAGGAGGCCACCGACACATAGCTGCCGATCGGGGCAGCCATCCGGTACTGCTCGTCGAGCATCACGAGGTTGGTCTCCGGGACGACCGCCCAGCTCAGCTCGAAGAAGCTGGCATCGCGCACCAGCGCTTTCGCCTCATCGCCCTCGACCGGGAAGGCCGCCGCGCTCTCGTCCAGCACGGGGGGCAGCTGGCGGTGGTCGCCGACCAGCAGCCAGCGGGGTGCCAGGCGCAAGAGCGGCAGGGTCTCCGTGAAGCGCACCTTGTTCGCCTCGTCGAGGATCAGCCAGTCGAACATCTCGGCTTCCTTGCAGGCGAGCGCGATCCGGTTGACCGTGCCAAAGACCACGTGGGCCGTCCGGACGCGGGGGTCGTCCGCCTCCACGATGCTGGCACGGAATTTCGGGTCGACCTTCTCCGGCTCGGCGATGCGGACCATCCGTAACGAGTCCAGCCCCTGCAACCGTTCCTGCGCGTTGTCCACAGCCGTATTCGCATGCGAGCTCATCAGGATCCGAACGTTCGGGTCGCGAGCCACCAGCTCGCGCACGGTCTCCACGATGGAGGTGGTCTTCCCGGTCCCCGGGGGGCCCTGGACCAGCTGCATGCTGCCCGGAAACAAATTCACGGCGCTGCAGACCGCCCGTCGCTGGCTGGGATTCAGCCGCTCGTCGAACGGCGACATCTCGGCATTGCCGGGGGGTAGGACCTCGTCCGGGGCGATCAAGAGCGCCGCCACCCGCCGCAGGCTGATGTCGCCCGCGGGAAAGCCATTCAGGGTCCGCTGCTGGACCTCCACGACGGCGGTGATGGGCTGCGGCCGGATGGTGCCGGGCCCCAGGATGCCCTCCTCCCGGAGCTTGACCAGCCAGCGGCGGCCGCCACCCTCGCCGTGCAGCAGGGCCCCTTCGCGCTCTGCCCCATGCCCGGCGCGGATGATCACCCGATCGCCTTCCTTGAAGCTGCCCCGGCGGGCGAGAACGATCAAGGCGCCGGCCGCCCGATCGCCGTTGGTCGACCCGCAGGCGGTGCACTTCGTGCCACCATTCCCCTGCAGGCTGTCGCATTTACTGCAGATGAAGCCCTCGGTCTCCACCTCGTAGGGCCGGGCATCCTGTTCGGCCTGCCATGCGAGCCACTGGCGCTCGTGATTGGCGAAGGCCTGCCCGGCGAGCACCAGCGGCAGCTGGGACGCCTCGTCGAGCGCCGTCAGTTGCCGGCGGACCCAGTCATCTTCAGGAAGGTAAGGAGCCGCGGCGGAGGCCACCTCCGAGACCTCGACCGTCAGGACGTCGCCGGCGTCCTTGGTCGGGTCCGGGTCCGGTTGCACCCGCTCCACCACGAAGGCGAGGTCGCGGCCGCGGAGGCCGTAGAGCTGGCCCACCAGGCCAAACCGCTCAATGGTGGTTTCGGTCCGCTTCTGCAGATTGAGCGTGAACCGGACCGGCGAGTGGCCGATATCGACGTAGCCGTCACCCTCCGTGGCTCCTTTGAGCAGCTGGATCAGGGCGTCCGGGTCCAGGTGCGCCAGGAGCGTTTCCGCCTGGCTTCCGGGGGCGGCACAGACGTTGAGTTGCACCGCCGTGACATCCGGGGCGCGGTGGGCAAACGGCGACCCCGCAACTACAGGCGGCAACCGTAAGGTCAAAGGCGCTCCTTGTGGCGCATAGAATTGGGCCTGGCTTTCACAGGTGGGCCGACGGCAATCCATCCCTTCGGCGGCGCGTCGGACAGGCGCAACTGCTGGAGCCTGTTTAACCCGCCCCAGTATAGCGCCAAACGGCTCTGGCGCCAAGTACCGGTCCGATTCGGGGTTTGAACCGGCGGAAATGGCGACTAGAATCAGGAGGCTTTTTGGAGGAACGGGTGGCAAGCGCAGTCCTGACGCCGGGGCGACGGCGCGCCCAGCGCATCCTCGAGGTGGCGCCGGGCGCGCTCACCTGGGGCATCATCCTCGCGCCCGTCCTCGCCTCCCTCATTTTCGCCCAGTACGTTGCCTATGCAATCTTCGCGCTCGAAACCTACTGGGTCTTGCGGACGGCCATCGTGGTCATCTACATCCGGCGCACCTACCTCCAGATGAAGGTGGCGATCAAGGAGGACTGGTGGGCGAAATGCCAGGCCCTGCCGGCGGACCCTTCGCGCCCAACGGCCGAGCAGATCGTCCACGCCCTGCTCATCCCGACCTATACCGAGCCCTACCCGATTCTTCGGGAGACCGTCAGGGCGATCGCGGAGGCCGATTACCCGACGGAGAACAAGGTCGTCGCGATCATCACGCGCGAAACGGATCGCGCGGGCTGGGAAAACGTCCGCCGCCTGCAGGAGGAGTTCGGCCCAAAACTGCGGGCGTTCTTCCATATCAAGGATCCGCTGCTACCCGGCATCGTGGTCGGCAAATCGGCGGCGATGGCGTACGGCGGCCCGGCATTGAAGCGGGAGCTGGACGGCCTGGGGCTGGATCCGACGCATGTCATCCTCACCGACCTCGATTCAGACTTCCGGGTCCACCGCCAGTACTTCGCCTACGTCACCTATCACTATCTGCTCGAGCCGGCGCGCCTGGAGTGCATTTTCCAACCGATCCCGATGTTCCACAACAATCTCTGGCGCGTGCCGACCGTCGTCCGCGTGATGGCGAGCGCATGCACCCAGTGGCAAATGTTCCTTGAGTCACGTCCGGATCGGATGCTCGCCTTCAGCAGTTACTCGATGTCCCTCGACCTTGTCGTCAAGGTCGGCTACTGGGACGACGACGTCATCCCGGAGGACTCGCGCTTCTACTGGAAGTCCTTCTTCAGCACCCAGGGCCGGCTGAAGATGATGCCGGTCTTTCTCCCCATCTTCGGTGATGCG
The DNA here is from genome assembly GCA_036732165.1 of Candidatus Dormiibacterota bacterium. Lineage (GTDB taxonomy): Bacteria > Chloroflexota > Dormibacteria > CF-121 > CF-121 > JALYYC01. Next base: position 98,281 of record DAINCX010000003.1, read on the forward strand.
CCAGAAGCCTCGGACGAGGGATTCTGGCCCTGGGAGCGGGCCAAGACGCACGCCAACCAGTACAACCAGATCAAGCGGTGGGCCTGGGGTGTGAGCGACATTCCCTATGTGACGCTGCGTCTCCTTGACCATCCCGAGATCTCCTTATGGCTCCGCGCCCGCCGCTACGGCTACATGGTCTTCAACCACCTGACCTGGACCACCATGCCGGTCCTGCTCCTCTTCGGCGCGGCGCTCCCCCGGCTCCTCCAGGTCGACTGGAACCTGGCCGACCACGCCGAAGGCCTGGCGGCCATCGCCTTCGTCCTGATCAACATCGCCTTCCTCAATGTCGCGGCGCTCATCCTGGTCGAACGCCGGATCAACCCGCCGATGCCGAAGGCCTGGCGCTACTGGCGGCGCGTCTGGGCGTACCTCCAGCTGGCCAGCTATCCGCCGGTCGGCCTGCTGTTCAGCGTGCTGCCGGCGCTCGAGGCGCAGAGCCGGCTGATGCTGGGCATGTACCTCGAGTACAAGGTCACGGAGAAGGTCGCCGAAGGGGCGGCCTGAGCTTGGCGGGCCGCAGCAGCAAGTAGGCAGTGACCGCCCCCAGGATCAACGCGCCGTAGAACCCGACTGACGACAGCCATGCAAGCGCGGCGCTTCCCTGATAGACGGTTTCCCTGGCGCTGTCGAGCTGCGCCTGCAGCTCCAGCAGCAGCCAGCCGATCACGCCGACGCCGAAGATCCACCACCGGCCGTGAAGCTGCGTCCAGGCGAACACCACGCAGAGCAGCAGGGGGGTGAAGTTCCAAAGCGAGTTCTTGGGGGCTATCACGACGCCGAGCCAGATGCTCAGCGCGAGGGCTCCCTCCCATGGAACCGCCGACCCCCGGCGGAGGATGACGACGGTCAGCAGCGTCAGGAGGGCAGCCAGGACGAGCATGATGGGCTGGACCGGCAGCCCGCGCCACGGGGCATGGGTCCAGGTGGAATCGATCCCAAGCCGGCTGAGCCAGCCGTTCAGCGACTCGTTGCTCCAGTAGGTGTCCGGGCTGAGGAAGTAGCCTGTTCGTGCGTAGACGGCATTGTTTCCGGGAAGCTGCAACAGCAATAGCACCACGAGGAGGCCGATGCCGTTAAGGATCCGGCGCCAGGGGAGGGGCCGCTGGCTGAGGACCGCCAGGAAGCCCGTGACCGGGTAGAGCTTGATCGCGCTGGCGATGCCGAGCATCGGTCCTGGCATCACGCAGCGGTAGGCGATCGCCAGGAGCAGGAGGACGATCAGGTTCGCCTGGCCGAAATACAGGGAGCCGTTCACCGGTGGGAATAGTCCGGCGGCCGCGCCGCCCACGAGGCTGACGGGCCAGGACAGGGCAGGGATCGACCCCAGGAGCAGGGCGATGGCGAACGCGAGGGCGAGCAGGCTCAGCCCTGCGAACACGACGGCGGCGACGTGGGGACCAAGGAGCGAGAGCGGGCGCACCAGGTGGGCGAAGAAGAGCGGATACGAGTAGCCGCTGCCGGTCTCCACCTGCAGCCCCGCCCCTCGCTGGACCGCGCCAAGAGCGGCAATGTCGTAGGGGTTTTGTCCCCGATTGAGCAGCACGCCAGCCGCCCAGTAATCGTAGAAGTCGTTGAACTGGCCGGCCGCTCCCCGGGTGACCAGGCTGTACTCGACGCGGCCGAGGGCAAAGAGGGCGGCCATGGCGCCCCCGCCCAGCGCCGGTCGTGAGACGGGTCCGGCGAGCCGACCTACCGTAGGCCGACCGCTTCCTGCACGCGGTGCAGGGTCGTGTTCGCGGTCGGAGCCAGCCGCTCGGCGGTGTTACGGAGCTGCTGGTTGAGCGCCGCGTCATCGCGCCGGATTTCGGCGTAGCGCTGTTGGATCGGGGACAGGGCCTCGATCACGGCGTCGGCGACGGCGGTCTTGAGCACGCTGTAGCTCTTCCCGGCAAACTCAGCTTCCACCGGCGTCCAGTCCTTCCCACGGATCGTTCGGTAGATCTCGAGAAGATTTCTCACGCCGGGCCCTGCCGGAAAACGGACCTCTGGGTGAGCGTCGGTCTGGGCCCGGGCAATCTTCCGGCGGATGGTGTCGGGCGGATCCAGCATGAAGATGGCATGGCCTGGTGTATCGCGCGCGATGCTCTTGCTCATCTTCTTTTCCGGGTCGTCGAGACCCTTGATCTCAGCGCCGGCCTTCTCGATCAAAGGCTCAGGGATGACCAGGATGTTCCCGAAGCGCTGGTTGATCCGCTGCCCTATGTCGCGCGTGTATTCGAGATGTTGTCGCTGATCCTCGCCGACCGGCACGTACTTTGCGTCGTAGAGCATGATGTCTGCCGCCATCAGGGAGGGATAGGTCAGCACCCCAGCGCCGATCCGCTCGGCACCCTGCTTGTTCGTCCGGTCTTTGAACTGCGTCATCCGTTCAAGCCATCCGATCGGGGTAAAACACTCGAAGATCCAGGCCAGCTCCGCGTGGGCTGGGACGTGAGACTGGACCATAATCGCCTGCTCCGCATTGATGCCGCTCGCGAGGTAGATGGCCGCCAGCTCCAGCGTGTACTCCCGTAACTTCCCCGGATCCTGCGGCATGGTGATTGCGTGCAGATCCACAATGCAAAAGATGTTGTCGTAGCGGTCCTGGTTGCGAACCCAGTTGCGAATCGCTCCCAGGTAGTTGCCGAGATGCGGGCTCGCGTCCGGCTGGATCCCTGAAAAGACTCGCGGTTTCTCCGAGCGCATCGTCAGATGTTAAGGAAAGGCCGCGCTTAGAGCAATTGGATCGTGTAGCTGAAATCCGCCGCCAGCGTCTTGCCGGCCAGCACCGTAACGAGGCGAGGCCCTCCGGAACCGAGGACCGCGCCGAGTGATGCCGCGTCCTTGTAGCTGACCCAGTAGCCACCTGGCTTGAGGGTGATCGCGTACGCGCCACTGGCATCGCTGGTCGCGTACGACATGCCACCGGTAGACCGCTCCTGGAAGGCCAGCGTGACGCCGCGGGCGGGGTGGAACCGGCAGGCCGCCTGGTTCTCCTGGGCGGCCCCACCGCAGGCCCGACTCATCACGTGACCGGTGACGCGACCGGTAGCCGGCGCGAGGAATCCAGGCGCCCCCGCGCACGCGCACATCGTTGCGCCCAGCGCGACGGCGAGCAGGGTCCGTTTCCACATTCCACCTATTAAACGGTTGGACGGCCCGAAAGTTCCTCGAGGTAGTTCGGCGAGGGGGCTACAATGCGCGCCGTGAGCTCCCGCCTGGCCAGCCGCACGCTCCGAAACAGCGTGCTGGTGGTGGGGGCGCGGGCCCTGGCGAAAGTTGGGGTCTTCCTCGTGATCGTGCTGCTCTGGCGTCACCTGGGCGACGAGCGGTATGGCCGGTTCGCGGCCATGGTGGTCTATGTGACCCTCGTCGGGGTCGTCGCCGACCTCGGCTTGCAAACGATCTTCGTCCGCGATGTCTCCCGCGATCGCGACCTCTTTCGCCGCTACCTCGGGAACCTTGTGAGCGCGCGCCTCGGACTGGCGGTTCTTGCCCTGCTGATCCTGGCGGCCGTACTCCGACTCCTCAGCCCGACCCTCTTTCCCTACACCCTGGCCGGCTTCGCCCTGCTCCTCACCACCAGCTACTCGAGCCTGCTTCGCGGCGTCTTCTACATTCGCGGTCGCCTGGCCTACGAGGCGATTGCCATCGTGGTCGAAGCGGTCGTGCTGCTCGCGCTGACGCTGTACGCCATCAGCCGCCAGGCGACCTGGGACGCCTTCCTCTGGGTGTACGCGGCCACCTACCTGTTCACCTGCCTGTTTACCTTCGCGATTCTCAGGTGGCGCTGGCAGGAGACGATTGCCCCGCGCCTCGAGCTGGCCTTTATCCGCGGCCTCCTGGTTGCCGGCCTGCCGCTCGCCCTGGGCTTCACGATCACGACCGTCTACGCGCAGCTCGACATCGTCCTGCTCCAGCTGTTTAAGAATTTCCAGATGGTCGGCTGGTACTCGGCGGCGAACAAATACGTCGACGCCGTCGCCTGGGTGCCGCAATCCGCGATGGGGGCGGTCTTCCCCGCCCTCGCCATGCTTTCGAAAGGCGACCATCGGCGTCTGGCTTTCGCCTACGAGAAGTCCTACAAGATGCTCGCCATCGTCGCGCTGCCCCTGGCGGTGGGCATTGGGATCACGGCCGACGCCATCGTGCACCTCACCCGAGGCTTCGACCAGTCGATTCCCGCGCTCAGGCTCCTGGCTCCCTCGATCGCCTTGCTGTTCGTGAACAACGCCTTCATCTACTCGCTGACGGCGATGAACCGCCAGGCCGATTTCACCCGGCTGGCGCTGGTGACGCTCGTGGTCAACGTCATTCTCAACGTCGCGCTCATCCCGCCCTTCGGCTACCTGGGGGCGGCCGCCGCCTCGAGCCTGACGGAGCTGGCGCTGTTTGCGGGCGGCTGGTGGTTGCTGCGGCGGCACCTGGTCGCGCTCCCGGTGATCCGGAGCATCGGTCCGCTCCTGGTCAGCGCCGCGCTGATGGGCGCCGCGGTGTACCTGGTCCGCTCCTGGTCGTTATGGCTCGTGGTGCCGCTGGCCGCGATCGTCTACCTGGGCGGACTGATCCTGTTTCGGGCGCTCAACGCCGAGGAACTCAGCATCCTCCGCGCCAGCGTCACCAACCGCTGACCTCGCCGCGGGCAGCGCGCGCTCGATCTGGTCGGCGTGGTCGTGACAGTGCATCGAGTAGATCTCGAGCCAGGTGTCCACCGAGTAGGGCCCGATCTCGGTGTGCGTGCCCGCGCGAGCCCAGTCCCCGTCAGCCAGGCGCTCCAGGATCGAGGCGGATGTCTCGCGAGCGCCTCGGATGGCGTCGAGCGACGGCTGGACCGGCCGCTGCGCGTAGTAGAGCCGCCTGGCAAACTCGTCGCCGTCATAGCCGACGATCTGGGGGCGGTCTTCGGCCAGCAGCCGGCGGAGACGGATGGCCTGGATCAGGGCGGCGCGATCCTTGCTCACCTACCCGACTATTTGAACACTGGAGGGCTCCCGCTGACCTGAGCCTCCACTACACTGCTCGGGTGAATGCCGCCGTTGCCGGCGATGGAGCCGTCCTTCGGAGGCTGAGGGAGAAGATCCGCGATGTGCCGGACTTCCCCAAGGAAGGCATTCTCTTCAAAGACATCACCACCCTGCTGCAGGACGCGCAGGCGTTTCGGGAGGCGGTCGACCTGATGGCGGCGACCTACCGCGATCAATCTGTCGAGCTGGTGGTTGGCGTGGAATCGCGCGGCTTCATCTTCGGAGGTGCCCTGGCCTATCTCCTCGGTGCCGGATTCATCCCGGTCCGTAAAGAAGGCAAGCTGCCGCACCAGAAGATCGCCGAGGCGTACGCGCTCGAATATGGATCGGCTGTGCTTGAGATCCACAAGGACGCGATCAGGCCGGGCCAGCCGGTGGTGATCGTCGACGATCTGCTGGCCACCGGTGGCACGGCGCGCACGACCGCGAGCCTGGTGCAACAACTGGGCGGCAAGGTCGTCGGCATCTCCTTCCTGATCGAGCTGAAATTCCTGAAAGGCGCGGAGAACCTGACCGAATACAACGTCGTCTCGCACCTGAAGTTCTAGTGCCCGGGGGAACGCCGATCCTGATCGTGGGCTCGGTCGCCCTCGACACCGTGGAGACGCCGGCCGAGTCGGTCGCCGAGGTGCTGGGTGGCGCGGCCAGCTACTTCTGTCTTTCGGCCGCGATGTTCGCGCCGGTCCAGCTGGTCGCGGTGGTGGGGGAGGACTTTCCTCCGGCGCACCGTCAGCTCCTCGAGGCAAACCAGATCGACCTCGCCGGGTTGCAGGTCCGTCCCGGCAAGACCTTTCGCTGGACGGCCCGCTACTCCGGTCTCCGCCTGGAGGATCGCCTGACGCTCGATACGCAGCTGGGCGTCTTTGCCGACTTTCATCCAACCCTGCCACCGCGGTACCAGGACGCCAGGCTGGTCTTTCTCGCCAACATCCAGCCGGAGCTGCAGCTGGAAGTGTTGTCGCAGGCCCGGCACGCCGACTTCATCGCCTGCGACACCATGAAGCTCTGGCTCGACACGGCCCACCTATCGCTCGAGCGACTCTTCCGTCGCGTGCACTGCGTCCTGATGAACGACGAAGAAGCCGTCCAGTTCACGGGCTTGCGGTTTCTCCCGGCTGCGGCCCGGGCGATCCTCGCCTATGGTCCGCGCGCGGTGATCATCAAGCGGGGCGAAAATGGCTCGTTGCTCTTCACGGGCGACCGCGTCTTCGCCGCGCCCGCGCTGCCGCTCGAGTCGATCAAGGACCCGACGGGTGCCGGCGACGCCTTCGCCGGGGGGTTCCTCGGCGCGATTGCCCGTGCGGGAGTCATCGACGAGGCAGTCTTGCGCCGGGCGATGATCTATGGCAGCGTGCTGGGCTCGCTGGCCGTCCAGGACTTCAGTGTGACCGGTGTGGCGGAGGCCAACGTGGCCGAGGTCGAAGCCCGCTTCGGTACGCTTGTCGATATGATCTCCTTCGCCCCTACACGGGAGCCTTAACCATGCCAACCATCCCCGCCCAGCGCTACGACGTCAAAGACCCCAAGCTCGCTGCCGAAGGGGCTCGGATGATCGACTGGGCCGCCCAGGAAATGCCTGTCCTTCGGCAGATCCGGGACCGGTTCGCCAGGGAGCAGCCGCTGAAGGGCCAGCGGTTGTCGGCCTGCCTCCACGTCACGACCGAGACGGCGAACCTGGCGATCGCGCTTAAGGCCGGCGGCGCCGACCTGGTCCTCTGCGCGTCGAATCCCCTGTCGACGTCGGACGCGGCGGCGGCTTCCCTGGTGCAGGATCACGGGATCAGCGTCTTCGCCATCAAGGGTGAGGACAACGACACCTACTACCGGCACATTGCCGCCGCTCTCGAGCACCGGCCCACCATGACGATGGATGACGGGGCCGACCTGGTCGCCGCGCTGCACAAGGACCGGACGGACATCATCGGCGAGGTGATCGGTGGGACCGAGGAAACGACGACCGGCGTCGTGCGGCTGAAGAGCATGGCGGAGCACAAGGTCTTGCGCTACCCGATCGTCGCCGTCAACGAGGCGATGACCAAGCACTTCTTCGACAACCGGTACGGAACCGGCCAGAGCACGATCGACGGCATCATCCGCGCGACCAACGTCCTGCTCGCCGGGAAGGTGTTCGTCGTAGCGGGCTATGGCTGGTGCGGCCGGGGCCTGGCGATGCGGGCGCGGGGCATGGGGGCCCATGTCATCGTCACCGAGGTCGAACCGGTCCGGGCGCTGGAGGCCGTGATGGACGGCTACCGCGTCATGCCCATGCAGGACGCGGCAAAGGAGGGCGACATCTTCGTCACCGTCACCGGTGACATCAATGTCCTCGACGAGCCGCACCTCAAAGGCATGAAGAGCGGGGCCATCCTGGCCAACTCGGGTCATTTCAACGACGAGATCAACCTCAGCGTGCTCGATAGCATGGCGGAAAGCGTCCGCACGATCCGCGCCTCGCTCGAGGAATACAAGCTCCGCGACGGTCGGCGCCTCTTCGTGCTCGGCGAGGGACGCCTGGTCAACCTCGCTGCTGCCGAAGGGCACCCTGCGGCCGTGATGGACATGAGCTTCGCCAACCAGGCCCTTTCCGCCGAGTACCTGGTCACGCATGCGCGCGACCTCCAGCCGAAGGTCTACCCCGTCCCGGACGACATCGATCGCGAGATCGCCCGGCTAAAATTGGCGGCGATGCACATCGCGATCGACACCCTCACCGAGGAGCAGGCCAAGTACCTGAGCGGGTGGGAGTCGGGCACCCGGTGAAGCGCTCGACGCACCTCTTCACCTCGGAATCGGTGACCGAGGGGCACCCCGACAAGGTCGCCGACCAGATCTCGGACGCCATCCTCGACGCCATCATGGCGAAGGACCCTCTCGGCCGCGTTGCCTGCGAGACCGCAGTCACCACCGGCCTCGCCTTCGTCATCGGGGAGATCACCACCGACACCTATGTCGAGATGCGCGACATCATTCGCCAGACGATCCAGCAGGCCGGCTACGACCGGCCCGGCTTCGGCTTCGACGCCGATACCTGCGGGGTCATCGTCTCCATCGACAAGCAGTCGCCCGACATCGCGCGGGGCGTCGACACCGGTGGCGCCGGCGACCAGGGGATGATGTTCGGCTTCGCCTGTGACGAGACGCCCGAGCTGATGCCGATGCCGATCCACCTGGCGCACCAGCTGGCCCGCCAGATGGCGCGCGTCCGCAAGGACAAGACCCTGCCCTACCTGGGACCCGATGGCAAGACGCAGGTGACGGTCCAGTACGTCGATGGCCGCCCACACCGGATCGACACGGTGGTGCTATCGGCCCAGCATTCGGAGGAGACGTCGCTCGAGCGGATCCGCGAGGACCTCCGGGAAACCGTGCTCGACGTCGTGGTACCGGCCAAGATGCTCGACCGGCAATCGACCATCCACGTGAACCCAACCGGGCGCTTCGTCCTGGGCGGCCCGCGCGCCGACGCCGGCGTGACCGGCCGCAAGATCATCGTCGACAGCTACGGGGGCTATGCACGGCACGGTGGGGGATGCTTTTCTGGCAAGGATCCCTCCAAGGTCGATCGCTCAGGCGCCTACGCCGCCCGTTACGTGGCCAAGAACGTCGTGGCGGCCGGGCTGGCCACCCATTGCGAGATCCAGGTCGCGTATGCCATCGGGGTGCGAAAGCCCGTGTCCGTCCTGGTGGAGACCTTCGGCACGGAACGCGTGCCCGTCGCCACCATCGAGCACCTGGTCACCAAGCACTTCGACCTCAGCCCCCTTGAGATCATCCGCCAGCTGGAGCTGCGCCGCCCCATCTACAAGCAGACCGCCGCCTACGGGCACTTCGGTCGCTCCGACCTGGACCTGCCCTGGGAGCGAACGGACAAGGCGGAAGCCCTGGCGGCTGAGGCCGGCGTGCAGCGCCTCCAGGTGGTGGAGTCCGAGAACGCCTGAGCGCGGCCCCGTTCTCGTCACCGGGGTCGACGGCTTTGCCGGGAGCCACCTTTCCGACCTCCTGGTGCGACAGCGGTACCGGGTCCACGGCACCATCCGCAATAAGGACGCCGAACCGAGGGCGGAGCTTCACGCGGAGGTCGAGCGGCATCCGGTTGACCTGCTCGACCGCGACCGCGTGGAGGCGGTCGTCTCGCGGGTCAGGCCGGCCTGGGTCTTTCACCTCGCCGCGCTGAGCAGCCCGGCCGCCTCCTGGGAGGATCCCGCGGCCACCATCACGAACAATGTCGGCGGCCAGGCCAACCTGCTGAACGCCCTGGTGCGGCTGGACCCGATGCCGCGGGTGCTCGTGGTCGGGTCGACCGACGAGTACGGCCGGGTGACGGGTCGCCGGCAGCGTCTCGACGAGGACACGCCGCTCCGCCCGCTCAGCCCGTACGCCGTCAGCAAGGTGGCCCAGGATTACCTCGCCCTGCAATACTTCCTCAGCCGGGGCCTTCCGGCTGTCCGCGTGCGGCCCTTCAACCATGCCGGGCCGCGCCAGGCACCGCAGTTCGCGATCGCGAGCTTCGCTCAGCAGATCGCGCGGATCGAGCTGGGCCGGCAGGCGCCATCGCTCAAGGTCGGCAATCTCAAGGCCAAACGCGACTTCACCGACGTCCGGGACATGGCGCGGGCCTATTTGCTGGCGCTGCGAAAGGGCAGGCCTGGCGAGGTGTACAACATCGGCTCAGGGAAGGCGGTCCAGCTGGGTGCGATCGTGGAAGCCCTCATCCGCATGAGCAAGAAAAAGATCACGCTGGAGGTGGACGCCCGGCGGACGCGGGTGGCCGAAGCGGACGTGTACGTCTGCGATCCTCGGCGATTCCACCGTCTGACCGGGTGGCGTCCACAGATCGGGCTCGATCGAACGCTGCGCGACACGCTGACCTACTGGCGGCGGTGTGAGGCCGGGAGCCAGCCATGAGTCGACACGTCGTGATCCTGGCCGGCGGGAGCGGCACCCGGCTTTGGCCTCGATCACGGGAGCGAACGCCAAAACACCTGCTGAGGCTCCACGGCCGCCAATCCCTTCTCCAGGCCACCTTCGCCCGGGTCGGGCGACTTTCCGATCATGTCTACGTGGTGACCGAGCAGTCCCAGGTGGCAAGCATCAAAGAACAGCTTCCGGAACTCCCCGACGAGCGCTACATCGTGGAGCCGGCACGACGGGGCACGGCCTCCGCGCTGGGGCTGGCGGCGATCACGATCGCCGCCATCGACCCAACCGCGACGATGCTGTCGGTCCATGCCGATCATTACCTCGGCCGTGATGAAGACGCCTATGTCAGGACCCTCGACGCGGAGGCCGGCTGGGCCGAGCGGCGTCAGTCACTGGTGACCGTTGGCCTGACCCCGCCCTATGCCTCGACCGCGTTCGGCTACCTCCGCGTCGGGGATCCGGTGGAGCAGGAGGGGTTGCTTCCGGCATTCCGCGTGAAGACGTTCGTCGAGAAGCCCGATCTGAAGACTGCGGAGCACTACATCAAGGCCGGTGACTACCTCTGGCATCTCGGCCTCTTCAGCTGGCCCGTTGATGTGCTGCTTCGCGAGCTGGCGGCCCACGCCCCGGCCCTGCATGCCGGGCTGGAGCGCGTCCGCGCCGCGATCGCTGCCGGCAACCAGGCTGAGGCGGACGACGCCTACCGCGCGCTCCCCACCGAGGCGATCGACACCGCTGTCCTCGAGCGGACCAAGAATCTGCTCATGGTCCGGGCCAGCTTCGAATGGCACGACCTGGGCTCCTGGGCGGACCTGCACGACATCCTCGAGCAGGACGAATTTGGGAACTTCGTCGAGGGTGACCACGTCCTCATCGACTCGAGGAACTGCATGATCCACTCGCCGACCAAGCTGGTTGCCGCCGTGGGCCTCGAAGACATGGTGGTCATCGAGACCGACGATGCGATCCTCATCTGCCCGAAGGCACGCTCGCAGGACGTCAAACTGATCGTGGACCGCCTGCGGCAGATGGGGAAGACCGACTATCTCTGACGGTCGGGAATCCGCGACCCTGATCGTTTGTAAACTGGTGCGATGCCAAAGCGTGCGCTGATCACCGGGATCACGGGCCAGGACGGCTCGTACCTGGCGGAACTGCTCCTGGCCAAGGGCTACGAGGTCCACGGCGTCGTTCGCCGGTCGTCATCGATGAACCGCGGCCGCATCGACCATCTCGAGCACGACAACCCCTCGCATGCGGACGGAGCGCGCTTCCTCTTGCACTACGGGGACATGACCGACTCTGGTGGGCTGAACCGCCTGGTGATGACCGTGAACCCGGACGAGATCTACAACCTGGCGGCGCAGAGCCAGGTCCACATATCCTTCGACCAACCCGAGTACACAGGAAACACGGACGGCCTGGGGACGACCCGCCTGCTCGAAGCCATCCGGGCGACGGGCCGGCCGACCCGCTTCTACCAGGCGTCGACATCGGAAATTTTTGGATCGACCCCGCCACCGCAAAATGAGCAGACCCCGATGCATCCTCGCAGCCCGTATGGGGTCGCCAAGCTGTACGCGCACTGGATTACGGTCAACTACCGCGAGGCCTACGGGATGTTCGCCTGCAGCGGGATCCTCTTCAACCACGAATCACCCCGGCGCGGCGAAAACTTCGTAACCCGCAAGGTCACCCGTGGCGTCGCCTCGATCCTGGCCGGCCGGTCAACCAAGATCCGGCTCGGCAACCTCGACTCGAAACGAGACTGGGGTTATGCGCCCGACTACGTCGAGGCGATGTGGCTGATGCTGCAACAGGAAAAGCCCGAAGACTATGTGATCGCGACCGGGAAGCAATGGAGCGTGAAACAGCTGGCTGAGGTCGCCTTCGGACTCGTGGGCCTCGAATGGCGCAAATACGTCGAGGTGGATCAGGCGTACCTGCGGCCCGCGGAAGTCCCGGACCTCTGTGGCGATTCCTCGAAGGCGCGAGCGGCGCTGGGCTGGTCGCCAAAAACCGGTTTCGAAGACATGATCCGCGAGATGCTCGAGCACGACATTGCGGCCCTTGGCATCAAGGCGGATCAGTATCTCCGGGCACGTTCCACCAACGTCGCATGAGCGTCCCCGCCGAGATCACGTTCGGAACGGATGGCTGGCGCGGCATCATCGCCGATGACTTCACCTACGACTCGGTCCGGGTCGCCACCCAGGGCATCGCGCAGTACCTGGCCAGCCGGCCAAACCCGACGGCGGTGGTCGGATTCGACACGCGGTTCTCGTCCGACCTCTTCGCCCGCGAGGTGGCGCAGGTTCTCGCGGCGAATGGGGTCAAGGTCTTCATCATCGACGCCCCGGCGCCAACCCAGGTGGCGACCTTCGCCATCCTGGACAGGAAGGCCAGCGGCGCCCTGGTCATCACCGCGAGCCACAACCCGTACTACTTCAGTGGGCTGAAATACAAGCCGGAATATGCGGGCTCGGCATCGCCCGAGGTGACGGCTCGATTGGAGCAGGAGATCGTCAAGGTCCAGCGGGGCGGCCGCGTCAAGCAGGTCCGCTTCGACGACGCCCAGGGCCAGGGCCTGATCGAGGTCTTCGATCCGAAACCGGCGTACGAGGCCCAGGTCAACCGCCTGGTCGACCTGGGTCGGATCAAGGCGGCGGGCCTCAAGATCCTGGCCGAGCCGATGTACGGCGCCGGCCAGGGCTACGTGCGCGCGCTCCTGTCGGGTGGCCGGACGAAGGTCGAGGAAATCCATGCCGAGCGCAATGCCTCCTTCGGGGGGATGCATCCCGAACCCATCGCCCAGTACATGCCCGAGGCGATGGCCCGCATGAAAAAGGGCGGGTTCGACCTCTGCATCGCGAACGATGGCGATGCCGACCGGGTTGGCATCATCGACGAGCGAGGGCAGTTCATCAACCAGCTCCAGGTGATGGCGCTGCTGATGATGTATCTCGTCGAGAAGCGCGGCATGAAGGGGGACGTGGTCCGATCCATGACCTCGACCTCGATGGCCGACAAATTGGGCGAGCGCTTCGGCGTCAGGGTCCACGAGCTGAAGGTGGGGTTCAAGTACCTCGGCCCGAAACTGACGGAGGTGGATGCCATCCTGGCGGGCGAGGAGAGCGGTGGCTTCGCCTTCCGCGGCCATATCCCGGAGCGCGACGGCATCCTCTCCGGCATCTTCTTTGCCGACATGATCGTGCAGTACGGCCAGCCGCTGTCGAAGATCCTCGACCACCTGGTCGATCTCGTGGGCCCACATTTCTACGCGCGCCACGATCTCCACCTGGAGCGGCAGGACTACGCGGCCCGCCGTACCGAGCTGTACGGCCGGCTCCAGCAGGACCCGCCCACGGAGCTCGGCGGGGAGGCGGTCGTCCGATCGCGCGATGACGACGGCTTCAAGTACTACCTGAAGGACGGAAGCTGGGTGTTGATCCGCTTCAGCGGGACCGAGCCCTTGATCCGGGTCTATAGCGAGGCCCCGTCGAAGGAACGGGTGGACAAGCTGCTCGCGGCGCTCGAGGACCGGCTGGGCCTCCGGCAGCATGCCTGACCTGGTCAAGAAGCCCTGGGGCTGGGAGAACCGGTTCGCGATCACCGATCGCTACCTCGGGAAGGTCATCCATATCAATGCCGGGGAGATGCTCAGCCTGCAGTACCACGAACGCAAGGACGAGACGCTGCTGGTGGTCAAGGGGAGCATGGATCTCCAACTGGAGGACGAGAAGGGGCAGTTGCAGACTCACCGGCTCACGGAGGGGATGTCGCGCCGGATCAGGCCCGGCCTGAAGCACCGGATGATCGGGGCCGAGGACTGTGAGTTCTTCGAGGTTTCCTCCCCGGAGATCGATGACGTCGTCCGCCTGGAGGACAAGTACGGTCGACAGGGGACCAACACGGCCTAGCCCTCGGCGAACCTTTCCACAGTTTCCACAAGGGCATCGAATTACGTCGAACATATGTTTTCGAATACAAATTCGGTCTTGCGGCCTTGCTACTTTCCCCAGCCCCAAACGCACGTTTCCCTGCTAGACTACCGGCCATGCCGGAGGCCCTCGCGAGTTCTTCAACGACCCTTCCGCGGGCAGGCCAGAGGGGCTCCCGTTCCCGAGTTCGGACGGCAGCCCGCCCCATCCAGCTCGGCACCCGCTACCTCAGCCTCCTCTCCGTCTGGGCGGTCGTCGTGGGCCTCAGCTTCAAGTCCGAGTTGCTGGCGCCGGCCCAGGTCTGGCAGGCGACGGCGGGTCTCGCGGTGGCGGTGTCGCTCGGCCTCCTGTTCCTGCACGCGCGAAACCGTACGCCAGGATGGCTGAGCCTCGATCACTACATCTCCCCAGTCCTGGCCATCGTGGCGGCCGGCGCCTTCTCCATCCTGGCGCCGGACTACCGGGTCCATGCCCTCGCGATGCTCCTCATGGGCGCGGTCATCTTCACCAGCAGCTACGTCGACCTCTCTCGCGGCATGGGTCGCGAACGGCCGCTGCATCGGTTTCTTCGAGACGCCACCACCTTCTGCTCCCTGTTGGCCCTCCTCTACCTGGTGCTGCAATCGAACGAGGTTCCCAACATCCTGAAGTTCAGCTGGATCTTCGCGATCAGCCTCTTCAGCGGCTACCGGAGCTTCCGGTTCGCGACTCGCCGGGAGGGGATCGCGCTGCTCACCGCCTTCCTCACCGCCGGGACCGTGACCTTCGGCGCCTTCGGCATGGTGACCTACCTCAACCAGGGCAGCCCCTACATCGCGGTCGTCCTGGCCTTCGCCTGGTACGCCTGGCAGGGTCTGCTGGTGCACACGCTGGACGATTCCCTGACCAAGCGGATCTTCTTCGAATATGGCCTCTTTGCCGTGATCTGCGTCTACTTGATCATCCTGGCCGCCGTCACCGGCCGCCCGGTCGGCTAACTAGACGCCGAGGTACGCCTTCTGGACGTCGGGGCTCGCGAGGAGTTCCTTGCCCGAGCCTTCCTTGACGATCCGCCCCGTCTCCAGCACGTAGCCCCGGTGGGCGACGTTGAGCGCCTTGAGCGCGTTCTGCTCGATCAGCAGGATGGTCGTGCCCTCGCGGTTGATATCGCGGATGACCGTGAAGATGGTGTCCACCATCAACGGCGCCAATCCGAGTGACGGCTCATCGAGGAGGAGGACCTTCGGGCGGGACATCAGCGCCCGGCTGATGGTGAGCATCTGCTGCTCGCCGCCGGAGAGGGTGCCGGCCATCTGGCTCTGGCGCTCCTTCAGTCGGGGGAAGAGCGTGTAGACGCGATCGAGGTCCCCTCGGGTCACGCCACCTTTGCGGATGTAGGCACCCAGGTCCAGGTTCTCGCGGACCGACATGCGGGCGAAGATCCGGCGACCTTCGGGAGCGTGACCCACCCCCTTCACCACGATGTCCTCCGCCTGGAGCCGACTGATGTCCTCGCCGCGCAGCCGGACATGCCCGGAGGTGGCGGGGGTCAACCCCGAGATGGCTCGGAGGGTGGTGGTCTTTCCCGCGCCGTTCGCGCCGATCAGGGACACGATCTCGCCCTCGTCAACGTGCAGGCTGACGCCCCGCAGCGCCTGGATGCGACCATAGAATACGTCGATCTTGTCGACGTCGAGCATCGCCGGCACCTCAGATCCGCCTCACTAGGCGCTCTTTCCCAGGTAGGCCTCGATCACGCGGGGGTCGGCGCGGACCTTCTGGGGCGTGCCCTCGGCGATCTTCTCTCCGTAATCGAGGACAACGATCCGCTCCGAGACCTCCATCACGACCTTCATGTCGTGCTCGATCAGGAAGACGGTGATGCCCTGGTCTCGAATATCCTGGATCAGTTGCATCAGCTGCGCCTTTTCCTGCGGGTTGAAGCCAGCGGCCGGCTCGTCCAGCATTAAGAGCTTCGGGTCGGTGGCCAGCGCCCGGGCGATCTCCAGCCGCCGTTGAAAACCATAGGGAAGATTTCGCGCGTACTGCTCCGCGTAGGCTTCCAGCCCCACGAACTGCAAAAGATCCATGGCGCGGGCACGGACCCGCCGCTCTTCTGACCTGGCGTAGGGCGTGCGGAGCAAAGCATCCCAGACCTGGGCGCGCATCCGCGGGTGCTGGCCGACCATGACGTTCTCGAGGGCTGTCATGTAGGAGAAGAGGCGAATGTTCTGGAATGTCCGGGCGATGCCGAGGGTCGTCACCGCGTGGGGGCGCAGGCCGAGTGGCATGGGCCCGCGTCCCAGGGAGCGCCGGACCGAGTCGGCCGCCGTGTAATAGGCGGCCAGCGGGGGGAAATACGTCCGCCAGTACTCGCGGACGGGGTAGATCGACTTGCCGTTGAAGACGATCTGGCCGCTTGTCGGCTTGTACAGGCCGGCGATCAGGTTGAACATGGTCGTCTTGCCGGCGCCGTTCGGCCCGATCATGGCGAAGATCTCGCCTTTCTCGACCGTCAGGTCGACGTTGTTCACGGCCAGCAGGCCACCGAAGCGCTTGGTCAGTCCGCGGGTCTCGAGGATCGGCATGGCGCGTGTTCTAGGCTGAGCCGAGATCGGCGACGGCCTCTTCGGACGTGCCCAACTCCAGCTCGACTTTGCGCTGCGCGCTGGGAAGCAGACCCTGCGGACGCAGCAGCATGATGCCGGCTAGGATGATGCCAAAGATCAGGAAGTTCGAGCGCTGGACAATGCCGCTGACGTCGATGCTGTTCAGGAAACCGATATTGAGGGCCGCCGTGAGGCTTGCGATCCAGCCTGGGAGCGCGATCAACAGTTTATGTTGGAGCAAGTAAATCAGGACGGCGCCAACGATCACGCCCCGGATGCTGCCCATCCCGCCCAGGACCACCATGACAAGGACGACAACCGACACCGCCTGGAAGCTGAAGGATTCCGGGCTGACGATGAACAGCTTGGACGCGTAGTACGTGCCCGCGAAACCACTGAAGGCTGCTCCCATGGCAAAGGCAAGCAGCTTGGTGGTCACCGTGTTGATGCCTGTGGCTGCCGCGGCCACTTCATCCTCACGGATGGCCATCCAGGCCCGACCCAGCCGTGAGTTCCGGAGGTTGTTGATGAGAAAGAGCGAGACCAGGATGATGACGAGAATCAGGTAGTAGTAGGGCACGGGATTGAACCCGAACTCGCCATTCCAGCCCAGGAGCTTCGGGAGTTTTGGCTGGTCCACGCCGACGATGCCGTTGACGCCGCCGGTGAAGGTGGAGGCATTCCTGAAGACGCGGGGCACGATCTCGCCGAACCCGAGGGTCACGATCGCGAGGTAGTCGCCGCGCAGCCGCAGTGTTGGTGCGCCGAGGATGACGCCGAAGAAGGCGGCGACGATGGCCGCCACGAAGATGAGGATCCAGAACGAGATGTGGATGTTGAACTGCCCGGAGGCCAGCACCGCGAAGGCGTACGAGCCGATGGCGAAGAAGGCAGCATACCCAAGGTCGAGGAGACCTGCATACCCCACCACGATGTTGAGCCCGAGGGCCAGGAGGACCCAGACGCCGGCATCCGCCCCGTCATCCACCAGGGACGGCAAGATGATCGGAACCAAGACGAGAACCACCAGCAGCAGGATGTAGGGGGCGTTCTTGCCCCGCCCAAACGCGCCGAGCCCGCGGATCTCCAGGCTCCGCAACCGGGCGATCGGTCCGACCCCGGCGGTGTCCTGTCGCTTCACTTTTCGGGCACCCGCATCCCGAGCAGTCCCGTTGGCCGGAAGACCAGTACCAGGATCAGGATGCTGAAGACAACCACGTCAGACCATTGCTGGCCACCGGCGAAATAGCCACCCACGAAGTCGATGATGATCCCGATCACAAAGCCACCGATGGCCGCCCCAATGACGTTGCCGATCCCACCAAAGACTGCGGCCGTGAAGGCGATCAGACCGTTGCGGAATCCCAGGCTGAAATCGATCGTCTGGTACGAGAAGCCGTAGATGATGCCGCCGGCGGCCGCCAGGGCGGAGCCGATAAAGAACGTAAAGGCGATCGTCCGGTTGATGTTGATCCCCATCAGGCGCGCGGCGTCTCGATCCTGCGCGGTGGCGCGCATCGCCCGGCCGATGCGGGTTCGTTGAATGAACTGGTGAAGGGCGACCATCAGGCCGAGCGCAATCAAGATGATCAGGATGTTCGAGACACCGACCGAGGCGATCCCGAGATTGATGTTGCCCGAGGGGAGCAGGTTCGGATACGTGATTTGATTCGGCCCCTTCAGCAGGAACAGAATTCCCTCCAGGATGAAGGAAATGCCGACGGCCGTGATGAGGGGGGCCAGCCTCGGCGCGTTGCGAAGCGGCCGGTAGGCGACGCGCTCGATCACCACACCCAGCAGGCCGTTGAGGCCCATGGCGACAAGGAACACCAGGATCACCCCTGGGACGAGGATCGCCGGCGATGCGTGCTGGAGGCCCAGCACGCCGATCACGGTCAGGCCGAGGAAGCCGCCGACGGTAAAGATGTCGCCGTGGGCGAAGTTGATCAACTCGATGATCCCGTACACCATCGTGTACCCGAGGGCGATCAACGCGAAGATGGCCCCGTCCGTCAACCCAAGGGTCAGCTGGTCGGCAAAGAATCTCATCCCTTCTCCTGATCGCCCCGGCCTATGCGGGTCGACTGCCGAACAGTGTAGCCAGCGGCAACCCCTGAGACAAGAGGAGGGGATGGCTCGAGCCATCCCCCTCCCGCGCTACCGGAGTCCTAGGCGACGGTGACCTGGTCGACGAAGGTCCCGCCGGTGTCGTTCGCCGAGGTCCACTTGTAGACCGTGATGATCTTCAAGGTCGTGTCGCCGTTGGAGTCGAACGTGGTCGTCCCAATGACGCCCTTGTAGTCCTTGGTCTTGGCCAGTTGGGCCGTGACCTGGTCGCGGGTTGGCTGGCTGCCGCCCGCGTCATCGATCGCCCGCCCGATGGCGGCGACGATCACGCCGGCCGCGTCGAAGGCCTGGGCGCTGTAAGCACCCACATCCTGGCTGTACTCCTTCTTGTAGTCGACGTTGAACTGCTGCGCCGTCGAAAGCTTCTGCGGGTACGGCCCGGCGACGGTGAAGTAGCTGTTGGCGGCATTGGCGCCGGCGTCCTTTGCGAACTGGTTGCCGGAGATGCCGTCACCGGCAACGTAGGGCACGTCGAGGAGGCCGGCCATCTGCTTGCGGATCTGGCCGCCCTTGGTGGCCGTCGTGCCGCCGAAGAAGACGACATCGGCGCCGAGGGACTTTGCCCGGTTGATCTGGTTCTTGAAGTCGTTGGTCGATCCGGGATCGAACCCACCGAGATCGGAGTCGAGGATGGTCCCTCCGTCCTTAACGAACTGGCCGGCGAAGTTCTTGGCGATGCCCAGGCCATAGGTCTGCTGGTCGTTGAAGATGTAGACCTTTTTCTTGCTGAGCTTGTTGTAGGCGAAGTCGGCCGCGGCCGGGCCCTGGATCAGGTCGGTGGTGCAGACGCGGAAGTAGTTGTTTCCACCCTTGGGCCGGAGCTTGGCCGCCTGGCCGGCGCAGTGTCCGTCTGGCGGCTCCTGGGTCAGGCACTCGTTGGTATTGGCCGGGCTGACCATCGCGAGGCCCGCCGTGTTCGCGATCGGGATCTCGGCCCGGGCGACGTTACTGTTGAAGGGCCCGACCATGCCGAGCACGCTCGAGTCGGCGATGAACTGCTGAACATTCTTGGCGCCTTGCCCCGGGTCGTGAACGCCGTTGACCGCATCATCGAGCGGGAGGGCCTGAACCGTAAAGCACGCGTCGGTGTGGCTCGACGCGCCACAGATTTTCCCGGCCTGCTTGATCCGCAGCTTGGCGCCGTTCTGGGCAGGCTGCCCGTCCGACGCGTCCGAACCACTCACCGGGAGATCGATCCCGATCTTGACCGTCCCCTTGATCGTCTGACTGCTGCCGCCGCCGCCGCCGCCGCAGGCCGCCAGCGCAAGGCTTGTCACGGCAAACCCAGCCAGCAACTTGGGCATATTCATGCGAGGTTCCTCCTTGTCTCTCCCGGATTGGCTGGGCGCCCTGCTCTGGCCCCCAAAAACGCGTAGCTCTTTATACATGGTTCCCCAATTCGGCTGCAAGCAGCCTCCCCGTTCTCTAATACCACCTAATAATGTGGGGAGCCTGGCCACAAGCATTGGGCGCTCCTGCCGTTGTGTGCCCAGCAATACGTACGCAAGCTTGACAGCGGTTTCGCACCGCGCGTAGGGTATACGACGCACTCAGGAGGGCACTCGCTTTTGGCTGAATTCGCAGAACGCAACAAACCACGAGCCCAGTACGTCGATGACGCCATCGAGCTGGCACTGGCGACCCGCTGGGCCGAGGCTGCCCAGGTGAATCGCGCCATCGTCGACCGCTTTGGGGTGGACGAGGATACCCTGAACCGGCTGGGTAAGGCCTACACCGAGCTGGGCCAGGTCGACGACGCGGTCGAGGCTTACCAGCGCACGCTCAAGATCAACCCGGTCAACCCGATCGCGCAAAAGAACCTGGCCAAGCTGCAGGCCTTGCGTAGCGGAAAGGGACCCGTCCGCACCTCCAAGACAAAGGTGGATGTCGACGCCTTCATCGAGGAGACCGGCAAGACGTCCCTGACGGCCCTCCACGTGCATGGCGAAGGAGATCCCTGCAGTCAGGTGGCCGGCGGTGACTCGGTCAAGCTGATCGCGGCCGGCGACACGATGAACGTCGAGACCGCTCGTGGCGTCTACCTTGGGCATCTGGACCATGCGCTCGGCCGCCGCCTGATCAAGTTCATCGACGGTGGCAACCGGTATTCGGGCGCGGTCGCGACCTGCGACGGCAATGCCATCAGGATCATCGTCCGCGAGGTCTACCAGGATCCGAAGTTCTTCGGGCGTCCGTCCTTCACGATCAAGAAGGGCGCTCGCGAGGAGTTTCGGCCTTACGCCAAGGACTCCCTGATCAACCGGGGCACGGACGCCGAGGAAACCGAGGAAGAAGGCGAGGAGGCGACCGAGGACCTCGATGGCATGCACACGGTGGAGTCCTCGGACGACGACGTCGAAATCCCCCAGGCCGACGAGGACACCCGCAAGGAAGACGTCTACTAGGGCACCCCGGACGCGACGGCGGCGCTGAGCAGCCTGGCTAGCCGACCCGCCAGTAGATACCGTCCTTCCGGTTGAGGAGCTCTCCGTCGACCAGCGCTCGCCGAAGCAGGCAGTAGTCCGGCCAGATCTCCGCCAGCCGGGTATCAACCTCGGCTTCCGGCATCCGCCTGCCGATCGGCAGCGCCCGTACCGCTTCTTTAAGGATCAGGCGCCGGCGGCCTGCCCGGGCCGGCCAGCGGACGATCCGCCCTTCTCGCCAGAACGGGCGCAGCAGACGATCGATGTTCGCGGCGTCGCGACGACCGGCGGTCACCATCGCCTTCATTGTAAGAACGAAATCCCGCAAACCTCGCGGGTAGACTGACCGGGCATGCTGCTGGCGATCGACCTTGGCAACACGAACTTGACCTTCGGCCTGTTCGAGGCGGAAACGCTGGTCCACGATTGGCGCCTCGCCACTCGTCGGGACAGCATGCCCGACGAATTGGGGATCGCGATGGTGCAGCTGATACGCCAGGAGGGGTTCGACCCGGCGGCAGTGGACGCCGTCGTGGTGGCGAGCGTGGTCCCGCCGCTCAACAGCAGTCTCGTCGAGGCCATCCAGCGCTATTTCGGCCGCGACCCGGTCATGGTGGGGCCGGGGATCAAGACCGGCTTGAAGATCCATTACCGTGATCCGAAAGAGGTTGGGGCGGACCGGATCGTGGCCGCGATGGCCGCGTTCAAGAAGTACGGCGGCCCCTTGATCATCATCGACTTCGGGACCGGCACGACTTACGACGTAGTGTCGGCCGAGGGCGACTATCTCGGCGGTGCGATCGCCCCGGGAATGGGGATTTCGGTCGACGCCCTGTACGAGCGCGCGGCCCGGCTGCAACGGGTCGAGCTCAAGGCGCCCCCCAATGTGATCGGCCGGACCACCGCGGAGAGCATGCAGGCGGGCATCATCTTCGGCTTCACCGCCCAGGTGGAGGGCATGGTGGCCCGAATTCGGACGGAGTTGGGGCAGGACGCCCGGGTGATCGCCACCGGTGGGTTCAGCGGGCTGATCGCCGCCCAGACGACCGTGATCGAGCTGGTGGACGATCGCCTGATGCTCGAGGGGCTCCGCTTGATCTACGACATGAATACCTGACGGATCGGTCGGCAGGCGCAAAAAAGGCTGCTAGGCTGTAACCCCGTGAAAATCGCCGGTCACACCCTGATCTCCCCCGTCTACGTGGCGCCCATGGCGGGCGTCACCGATGCCCCCTTCCGCAAGATCGCCCGCGAGTTCGGCGCCGGGCTCGCCTGTACCGAGATGATCAGCAGCGAGGCGCTCGTCCGGCAGCACCGGGAATCGTTTCGGTTGATGGACCTGAGCTGGGATCAGCGGCCGGTCTCGGTCCAGCTGATGGGCGGCGACCCGGCGGTGATGGCCCAGGCCGCCAGGATGGCCGAGGCGGCCGGTGCGGACATCGTGGACATCAACATGGGCTGCCCGGTCCCCAAGGTGGTCAAGACCTGCGGAGGGTCGTCGCTCCTGCAGGATCCCGACCGGGCCAGCCGCGTGTCGGCTGCGGTGGTGGCGGCCGTCACGGTCCCGGTCACGGTCAAGATCCGCCTGGGCTGGGACTTCCAGTCCCGCAACTACCTGGAGATGGCCACGCGC
Source organism: Candidatus Dormiibacterota bacterium (assembly GCA_036732165.1). GTDB lineage: Bacteria > Chloroflexota > Dormibacteria > CF-121 > CF-121 > JALYYC01. The sequence continues at coordinate 120,961 of DAINCX010000003.1, forward strand.
CTGGAGGCCACGGGCATCCAGGGCCTCGCCGTGCACGGCAGGACCCGCTCGCAGCGCTACGACCCCTGGGCCGACTGGCAGGCGATCGGGGAGGTCAAGGCCGCCGTTGGGATCCCGGTCGCCGGGAGCGGCGATCTGCGGAGCGCCGACGACGCCGTGCGCCGCATGGCGGAAACCCACGTCGATGCCGTCATGCTCGGACGCGGCATCCTCGGCAACCTCTGGCTGATCCGCCAGACGGTGGCGAAGCTGACGACCGGCGAGGAGATCCCCGAATTGAGCTGGAATGACCGGATCGAGCTCGTTCGGCGTCACTGTGACCTGGTCCTGGATTACTACGGCCCTGAGCGCGGCTCGCGCCTGCTTCGCAAGTTCATCGCCTGGGGACTCAAGGGATTTCGCGGGGCGCCACGGCTGCGCACCATGGTCCAATCGGTCGCCGGGCCGGAGGACATCACGAGGGTCCTGGACGAGGCGCTGGCGACCGACCCCGCCCTGCTCGCGCTCGACGATACGGCCGAGAACCCGCCGGAGGGTTGCGAGGCGGCCTGATCAGGCGGAACTTTCCCGCCAGTTGCGCGTCGTACAGGCATGCGATCCGTGCTGCTTGGGCTGGCGATCCTGTTTGGTGGCTGCGGCGCCCAGGCTGCCGCGCCGGCGAGCGTGATGGCGAGCAGCGGGCAGCTTCGCGCCGAGGCGTCACCGGCTCGCCTCGCGGCGGGCCGTACGGTCCACGTGACACTGACCGTGTCCGGGCCCATCGACTACGAGGTCGGGTGCGTCCAGACGCTGCATATTTGGGCGGTCGACAGCCAGGGGAGGCAGGTCTGGGCGGAGCCGGTCCCCGCGATCATGTGCATGGCCCTCGGCCGCAAGTCCCTGCAGGCGGGCGAGACGGCGACCTTCAGCGCGGACTGGCCGACCTCGAGCAGCCTCAAGGCGGGCGCCTACAGCATTCATGGCCTCTTCCTGACCGTCCTTCCGGTCGGTGCCGGCACTCGGGTGCGCGAGAATCTTCCCCCGTTGACGGTTCAGCTCACGGCATAGCGATTCTCAAGACCGCAATCCCGTATAATCCGGTGGCTTTTCAATGGCCAGCATGGAAAACGACAAGGTCGTCTACCTCACCCAGGAGGGTCTGAACCGACTTCAGGCCGAACTGGAGGTGCTTCGCTCGAAGCGCCGGCCCGAGGTCGCCGAGCGTATCCGGCAGGCCAAGGAGTTCGGCGATATCAACGAGAACGCCGAGTATGACGACGCCAAGAACGAACAGGGGTTTGTCGAGGGCCGCGTCCTGCTGCTGGAGAAGCTGATCCGCAACGCCAGCATCATCGAAGGCAAGCATGTCAAGGGCATCGTGGAGGTCGGGTCGACCGTCAAGGTTCACGGCGAGTACGGTGACGAAGCCTTCACCATCGTCGGGTCTGCCGAGGCCGAGCCGGGCAAGGGCCGGATCTCGCTCGAGTCGCCGGTGGGCAAGGCCCTGCTCGGCAAGCATGTCGGTGACGACGTCTCGGTGGTCACGCCAGGCGGAGCCACCAAGATGCTGATCGTTGAGGTCCGCTAGCGGCCGAGACCGCCGACCTCGTCGTCATCGGAGGCGGCATCATCGGGTGCGCCACCGCCCTCTTTGCGGAACGCGCCGGGCTGAAGACTCTCGTCCTGGAAAAGCGCCCAGCGCTGGCCACCCTGACGACGCCGGTGGCGACTGGCGCCTTTCGTCTCCAATTCGACAACGCGGAGGAGGTCGAGCTGGTCCGCGAGAGCATTGCCTTCTTCGACGAGTTGCAGGAGCGCTCGGAGCTCGGGCTGCGCCACCAGGGATACCTGTTCGCGGCGCTAACCGAAGAGGGGGCGCGGCAGCAGCGGAAGCTGGTCGAGGCGCAACGAACCTGGGGCCTGACGGATGTCGAACTGCTCGACTCGGAGGAGGCGCGCCGCCGGTTCCCCTACCTGGCGCCTCAGGTGCGGAACGCCCGCTATCGTGCCGGCGACGGCTGGCTGGAACCGCGCCGCCTGGCTCTCGAGATCGCGCAGGCGAGCGGCGCCCGGTTTCGTTGCGGCGTGAGCGTGATCGGCTTCGAAACCCGTGGCGACCGGGTCGTCGGCGTGAAGACGACCGCCGGGCCCATCTCGGCCGGCACCGTCGTGATCGCCGCGGGCCCGCTTTCCGGGCCGCTGGCGAAGCTGGCCGGGATCGACCTGCCGCTGAGCACGGTTCGCCGCCAGAAGCTGATCGTGCCCGACCTGCCCTTCATCCCAGCTGATGCGCCGATGACCATCGAGTTCGAGACCGGCGCCCACTGGCGTCCGGCCGGGACTGGCGTCCACGCCCTGTGGACCGCGCCGGCAGCGCCCGAGCCGCCGGTTGAGGACGTTCCGACCTCAGCCGACTTCGCCTTCGGTCTCCTGGACCCGAGCAGCGATCACGGGCTCGCGCGCCTGGTGCCGGCGTGGAAGGAAGCCTGGGCATCATCCCGGCTCCAATGGTGGCTGCAGGCGGGCCAGTACACCTACACCCCGGACCGAAGGCCCTTGCTTGGGCCCACCATCATCCCTGGGCTCGCGATCAACACCGGCTACAGCGGGCACGGCATTATGGGCAGCATCGGCGGCAGCCGTCGCGCCGTCGATGCCATCACGGGGGCGCTGTCCTCCCAAGACAATCCCCTTCGTCCTGACCGCGAAATGGCGGCGCGCACGTTCGACGTTTTGTAGACTTCCGCGCAATGGACGGCGAGCGAACCGAGCAAGAACTGCAGCGGCGGCAGAAAATGCAGGCGCTGCGCGCGGCCGGCATCGAGCCATTTCAGAGCCGGTTCGACCGCACCCACAGCTCCGCCGAGGCCGTCGCCCTCTTCGAGGAAGCGGAAAAGACGGCCGGCGCGGAGGCGCGCACGGGTCCGGTCGCGCTGGCCGGCCGCCTGGTCGCGAGCCGGGTGATGGGGAAGGCCACCTTCGCCCATATCCAGGATCACGCCGGCCGCATCCAGCTCCACGTCAAGGTCGACAAGCTGGGTGAGGAGGCCTATCGCCGCTTTACCGAGCTCGACCTGGGCGACATCATCGGCCTGCGCGGGTCGCTCTTCCGGACGCGCCGTGGCGAGGTCACCTGCGAGGTCGATTCCTTCGTTCTGCTGGCGAAGGCCTTGCGGCCCCTCCCCGAGAAGTACCACGGCCTGAAGGACAAGGAGCTGCGGTTCCGCCAGCGCTACCTCGACCTGATCGCGAACCCCGAGGTGATGCAGGTCTTTCTTACCCGCAGCCGGGTGATCGAGGAGACCCGCGCCTTCCTTCGAGCTCGCGGCTTCGTCGAGGTGGAAACGCCGGTCCTGCAGGCGATGGCGGGTGGTGCTGCGGCCCGCCCATTCACGACCCACCACAATGCCCTGGACATGGACCTCTATCTGCGCATCGCGCTGGAGCTCTACCTGAAGCGGCTCATCGTGGGGGGCTTCGACCGCGTCTTCGAGATCGGCCGCATCTTCCGCAACGAGGGCATGGACAGCTGGCACAGCCCCGAATACACCATGCTCGAGCTGTACCAGGCGTACACCGACTGGGAGGGCGTCCTCGAGCTGACCGAGTCGCTGGTCGCGCAACTGGTCCAAAAGGTCCACGGCGCGGCCACCCTCAGCTACCAGGGTGAGTCCCTCGACTTCACACAGCCGTTTGCGCGGATCGAGATGCTCGAGGCCGCCAGCCAGGCGGTCGATGAAGACCTCTCGCGGGCGGACGTCGGGAAGCTCCGGCAGATCGTCACGGATCTCAAGATCGAGGCCAGGCCGAACCTGGGCTGGGGAGGGCTGGTCAACGAGATCTTCGAGCAAAAGGTTCAGCCCAACCTGAGGCAGCCGACCTTCGTCACCGGGCACCCGGTCGAGGTCTCCCCGCTGGCCCGGCGGCGATCGTCTGACACCCGGCTGACGGATCGCTTCGAGCTCTTCATCGCAAGGGAGGAGATGGCCAATGCCTTCTCCGAGCTGAACGACCCCGACGACCAGCGCAGCCGCTTTGAGGACCAGGCGCGGGCGCGAAGTGCCGGCGAGCAGGAGACGCATCCCATGGACGAGGACTTCCTGACGGCCCTCGAACACGGCTTTCCGCCCACCGGCGGGATGGGGCTCGGGATCGACCGATTGGTCGCGATCCTGACCGACCAGCCCTCGATTCGGGACGTGATCCTCTTTCCGCACCTGCGGGCGCGCCATGCTGAGTCTTAGCTACATCCGGGAGCACCCGGACCTGGTCAAAGACGGGGCGCGAAAGAAGGGGGAGACCGCGCCCGTCGACGAGATCCTGCGACTCGATACGCAACGCCGCGAGATCCTGACCCGGCTCGAGCAGATGAAGGCGGAACAAAATCGGCGTTCGGCGGCGATGGCGAAGGCCCGCGACCCGGCCGCGATCGAGGCGATGCGCCGGCTCAAAGACGAGGTCAGGGCGCTGGAGCAGCAGGTGTCGCCGATCGAAGCGCAGCTCAACGGCCTCTTGCTCGAAGTGCCGAACCCGCCAGATCCCTCGGTGCCGGACGGGAAGGGCGCCGAGGACAACCCGACAATCCGCGAATGGGGCCTCGGCCGCACGTTGCCGTTTACGGCGCGCTCGCATTACGAGCTCGGCGAGCGCCTCGGCATCCTCGACTTCGAGCGGGGGGTCAAGGTGGCGACGTCTCGCTTCCTGTTCTTGAAGGGCGCTGGCGCGCGGTTGGAACGCGCCCTGCTGAATTTCATGCTCGACCTGCACCTGCGGGAGCATGACTACGTCGAGGTCTTCCCGCCCTTTCTCCTCAATCGGACGGCGATGACCGGCACCGGGCAACTGCCGAAGTTCGAGGAGGACGCCTTCCGCATCGAGAAGCGCGATCTCTTCCTGGTCCCGACGGCGGAGGTCCCGGTGACCAACATGTACCGCGACGAGATCCTGCAACACCAAACGCTGCCGATCAAGCACGTCGCCTGGTCCACGAACTTCCGCAGCGAGGCCGGGGCAGCCGGCAAGGACACACGAGGGTACATTCGGCTGCACCAGTTCAACAAGGTGGAGATGGTCAAGTTCGTCGAGCCCGAACGCTCGAGCGACGAGCTGGAGCTGCTCGTCAAGGACGCCGAGGACGTGCTGCAGCGGCTCGAGCTTCCCTACCGGCTCATCCTGCTGTGTACCGGGGATACCGGCTTCGGCCAGGCCAAGACCTACGATCTGGAGGCCTGGTGTCCGGGCGAGAACCGCTTTTTGGAAGTCTCGTCCTGCTCGAACTACAACGACTTCCAGGGCCGCCGCGCCAACATCCGCTACCGGCGCAAGGATGGCAAGGTCGACTTCGTGCACACGCTCAATGGCTCCGGCCTTGCCCTGCCTCGGACGATGGTTGCGGTCATGGAGAACTACCAGCAGGAGGACGGCACCATCCGCGTGCCGGCCGCGCTCCGAACCTACATGGGCGGCCTGGACGTCATTCGGTAATCGCGAACCTCCCGGTTCGGAAGGATTGACCGGCAATCAAAGTTGCATCGGGAAGTGGCCATCTCGACCGTCCAGCAAGGCCTCATCACCGAGGCGGAGTTCGCCAAAATCGTCATCCTGACCACCAACGGGCAGCTCGTGCCCGAGCGGCCGCTGGCGGACGATGAGCGTCGCGACTTCGACGTCCGGATGCGACGTCATTTTCGCGAGTACCTCGGCATCCAGGCGAAGAGCTCGTTGACCCTGCGACGTCATGGGCGGGCGCGGGTTTTGCAGATCGACTTCAGGCGAAAACCCCCGATGGACAGCGACCCGGACTACTGGTACTTCCTGGCCCACTTCGATGTCCATGCCATGGCCTTTAGCGACCCCGTGTTCCTCGTCCCTTCGACATTCCTGCACAAATACGGGCGTGATGGGAAGCGGCGTGGCGCGATCCAGTTCCAGTTCAAAGCCAGCATGGAGCCGAACTCCCGCGACCGCTGGGCGCCGTATCGGCTTTCCCCGCATGAGCTAGGGCCCCGCATCCGTGACTTGCTCCAGTCGCAGCGGGCGATGCGCGGCACCCAGGCCGCGCCGGGGCTGCCAGGAGCACCGAACATCTGGTGGGTAACGACCCGGGCGACGGCAGGGCGGGTTACGATGCGCTCGGCGGCCTAGAGTCCGCTCGAGCCCTTCGCCACCGAAGGCTCCCGACTGAATACCATTCGGCCGCCGGCCCGTCTGCGGACATTACGTTGAAGTGGGAGGCCAAGGTCGGGATTGGACCGTATCATGGGCACGTCGCCGGAGGGATGGCCGAGTGGTCGATGGCGGTGGTCTTGAAAACCA